>JAUVVY010000015.1 GCA_030604405.1 bacterium
CGGAGCGTTTTCCGCACGGGCTTGCCCCAATTGCGGAGGCCGCTCATGAACGGGGGATGAAATTCGTCCTCTGGTTCGAACCGGAGCGCGTGCGTCCCACCACTCGGGTCGCCACCGAGCACCCGGAGTTCCTGCTGCGCTCGCCAGAAAATGAAGACAACTGCCTGCTTAACCTCGGCTTGCCTGAGGCCCGCTCTTACATCACCGAACTTGTTTCCAAGATGATCGCGCAGGTCGGAATAGACATCTACCGCCAGGACTTCAACATGAGCCCGGCGCCCTATTGGGAGGCTGCCGACAGTCCCGACCGCGTTGGTATGAGCGAAATCCGCCATATTGAGGGCCTCTACGCTTTCTGGGATGAATTGCACCGGCGGCACCCACAACTTGTAATAGACAACTGTTCCAGCGGCGGCCGCAGGATTGACCTCGAAACCACCTCGCGCTCCTTCCCCTTATGGCGCAGCGATTTCTCCGACGTGGGTGGCCCTGCGCATGGCTCGGGGCTGCAGATCGGCGACCAGTGCCAGACCGCCGGTCTTTCACGCTGGGTGCCACTGCATACCGCCGCCGTCTGGACTTACACGCCGTACGCCTTCCGCAGCGCTATGTCGAGCGGCGTGGTGCCGTACGGGGACATCCTGCGGGAGGACTTTCCTGTCGCCGAGGCCAGGAAGGCCATTGAGGAGCTTAAGCGCCTGCGCCCTTACTTCCTTGGCGATTTCTACCCTCTCTTGCCGCTAACGCTTGCCGCGCATGATTGGTGCGCGTACCAGTTTCATTGCCCTGATCTAGAGGCGGGCTTTGCCGTTTTCCTGCGCCGTCACGACAGTCCCTTTCCGGTTATGCAGGCAGCCCTCAGGGGAATCAATGAGGACGCAACGTATCAGGCCGGCGTGGCTTTTGCTTTCGACGAGCCAGAGATGCGAACCGTGGTTGGAGGCGAGCTTGCCAGGTTCGAGGTGACGGTACCGGACCGGCCGGGTTCTGCGCTGCTGGAATATCGCCGACTATGATGGGGGGACTGTCCCTTCAGGGACTGTCCCCTGGGTCCGTAGCCGAGGCTCCCCTAACCCCCGAGCAATTCCTTCATCAACTGGTACGCGGCGGCCATTGATGCGGCGCGCTCTTCTGTCGTCTCCCCCGGCGCGCGTTCCAGCGTATATGCGCCCCGGTAGCCCAGCTCCCACAGCTTCGGCAGCAGGAACTCGTAGTCCGTCTCGCCTTCGCCGATGAGCGGGAAATCCGGATTCCCCTTGCCGCCGCGGTGGTCCTTCAGATGCGTGTGCCCGATGAATGGCGCCACTTCTTCGATACGTTCTTCGGGCCGCGCGCCCTCGTAGTACAGGAAGTTCGCCGGGTCGTAGGCCAGCCGCACACGCTCGTGGTCAATGTCGGCCATCGCCTGCAGGCAGGTATCCGCAGTGCCCGTGTAGCCGCCGTGGGTCTCCAGACAGATGGTGATGTCGAGACCATCAGCGACCTCGGCGCAGCGCCGTATCCGCTCGACGAAGACCTCCGTGTCAGCGGCAATCTGCTCCGGCGACTTGTCCGCAAACCCGAAGCTGCCCGTGTCGAGCGTATGCACCCCGAACTTGGCAGCACCATGCAGCTTGGCCGTCAGCAACTCCTCCCCCTCATCGGCGAGCAGATCCACTCCGCCGTAGATCGCCACCAGTTCCATCCCCGCGGCGCTGACATGCGACTGCACGTAGGCCACATCATCGTCGGACAGGTTCTCCAGCGGCAGGTCGAGGTAGCTCCTGCAGAAGCCGACGCCGGCGTACTCGAAACCTGCCGCGCCGGCGTTCGTGCAATACGCCTCGAAATCCTGCTCGGTGAAGTTGTAGATCGCAATAGCCGGCTCCATTTCTCAACTCCCGTGCTCTGTAATGGGCAACTATGGCTTCATTTCCGCGCCAGCCACAGGATGCTCAACCATTTCCCGCAGCCGGTCAATACTCACTTCAGCGAGGCCATCCACGACCAGGTCGGCTGGTTGCAACTCGTCGGCGCCCACGGAGCTGGTCACCGCCACACAGGTCATGCCCGCTGCTCTGGCCGCAGCTACTCCGGCCGGGGCATCCTCAAACACAACACAGCGTTCCGGCGCAATCTCCAGCCGCTCGGCCGTTATGAGGTAGATCTGTGGGTCGGGTTTCTTCCTGGTGACATCCTCGCCAGTGATCACAACATCGAACCATTCCAGCTTCAGGCCTGTGCCCTCGATCACGGGGAACTGCTTGTCCTTGTTGCCGGAGGTGGCGATGGCGATCTTGCATTTGGAGTCTTCGCGGCCCGCCTGGACAAGTTCGGTCACACCGGGCATGGCCGGCAGTGGCTCATCGGCAAGCAGCTTGAAGAAGTTCTCCTTGCGACGCTCTACCGCCGCCCCCGTATCAATGGTCAGGCCATACTTTTCGGCTACGCCCTCGACGTAGCGCTCGTCGCCTGTACCCACAAGCTCGCGGAAGTCTTCGGGGCTCACCTGTGTGGCGTAGAGCTCGGCGAACATCATCACACTGGCCCGCGCGTTGAGCACCTCGGTATCGGCCACTACTCCATCCACACCGAATATCATTGCCCAGTCCATTGTTATCCCATCGTCAATCTATTGGTCGGTTTCTTGGGCCAGCAGGATTTCCGGCACCTCTTCGCCGGCCTCGGTCATACGTTGCTTCAGTGTTTCGCACAACTCCGCGCGCACCTCGGCGATGGCTTGAGGGGTGTCGCGGTCCGTCACCGTGCCCACGCAATGGCCGCCGGTGACGATGCCGTTCTCGATGACGAAGGGGAATTCCCAGATGCCGGTGGGCAGGCCAGTGGCACCGAAGCTGGTCATGATGCCGCCGTCGAAACCCTCGTGGCCATATTCCGGTCGCTGCTTGGAGGGCTTCTGCTTGCTTTTGTGCGAATCGTCCTTTACCGGAAAAGTGCGCCCATCGGGGTGGGTACCAGATACCGTATAATCCCTGATGTGGCGGCACTTCTCCTGCTTTCTCAACTCACTTTTTCGAGCACCTACGCATAATTTGCGTCCTAGAACGCGGGCTATGCGGGGGCCGAGTAGTCGTTGTTCGACCACCTCCCCACCACGTTTCTGGACCGCCGTTCACACCACGTTCGGGTCGGATGCCTCCTACGAGGCTTCCGGCGATGTTTCGGCGTCCAGAGCCACCACCTTATCCACCTTGATGCCGGCCTCCTGCATCTTCTTGATCTGGCTCTCGAACTCTCTGGCTCTCTCGGGATCATCATCATAGACCTGGCGCGGCGGATCAGACGTCACCACAATCGCTTGTTTTGCGTTCACGTGGAGTTGCTCAACTGGCCCAAACGAATGAGCGTCTCGCTTCCCGATCTTGGTCCAGTCGGTTGCGATCAGCCGGATATCGGCTGGTTTGGTCCACAGCAGCCTCTTGACAGCCGACTCCTCGGAGCCATGGCAGAACACGCCCTCCTCGCACCTCAGCCCGCTCGTCCCTATGATGATCACGTTAGGAATGAACTCCTTCATACTCAACATTGCGCCCTCGCCCAGAAGTGATTCATAAACGTCCACATATCGTCCGCCACTGATCAGAAGCTCGTTACCCCTGTTTGGTGGATCTTCTTCCGCTGAAGCGCGTTCTTCAACGAGTTCCCTCGCTCTCGTATATGCGGCGTACGCACCCATGTTGTTCGTGAGCACGGAAAGGAACCGTCTCCGAGCGAACATCTCCTCCGCGATCATCTCCGCAGTGCTCCCTGCATCGAGCAGAACTGCGTCGAAGTCCTCCACGTATGTGGAAGCAACGTGGACCGCTATCTGTCGCTTCGGCGTGTACTGGTCAAGCATCTTCGTCCGGATATAGAGCCCCCTGGGCATGACGACTTCCCGCGCTCGATCGGGTGCAGATTCGTTTCCCTCGTCGTCTGGATACTCCACGGTGCGATCTGACATTGTTCAGCCTCCTTGCGTCAGAGCTTCGACAATAGCTTGTACCAATCTGTCGTGGCCGTCGCCGGGCCTCCAGTCGACTTGTTTGGGCCGCAATTGGGGCGCAACCTGGACCGGCGCCTCACGTAGTGTCCGGCGTATGCGGTGGATCGCGGATGGCTCCGTGAGAAATGGGTCTACATAATAAATCGGCAACGGTGTGGCGCGCACGGAGAACGCGTGGTTGATGACCCTAAGCACTTCAAGGTCTCGGAAGCCGTACCCCCACACCAATAAGACCCTGGCGGTCGCCAAATGGGCCGAGAATTCCTCGAAAGCCGAGGCGAAGGCAGGTTTCGCTCCTACATTCTCAGATGAGACTAGCTTGATGCACATTCTGTTCAGGTACTCATCGTCCGCGACGTCCAAGTGCTCGCCCGAGCCGTACACTTCCTCTGTGGAGAAGGGCGTACCCTCATCGGTGAACCAGCCGACACATCCATGAAGGCGATGGACGTATACTGAAGGCAGCCTCGAGTCCGCCAAACCCGGACTGGCAGGATGCCACTGTTCGCTGAAATGGCCGGTGGTGTTGTTGATGTGCGTGAAGAATTGGATGGTCCGGCAATTGGAGGCAAGCACCTGGTACGAGCAGTCATAGTTGGTTGTGTAGATATCGAGATGACCATCATTGATGCCACACAACTCCTCGAGTAATCGGACCACTGTCTTCAGTTCCACACTCCTGGGGTCGATGCTCTGAGGCCCGTATTCTCTTACGAGCACACGGTAGCATTCAGTGAGCGCTTCGTTCCACTTGTGCTCAACGACTCCCGTCACTACGTCAGCAGGCATTGATCCAAGTTCGCACGCAAAGGTACTATCCGTGCGTAGCAGGACTGCCGTCTCGACGTAGTACTTGAGTTGCGCGATCACCTCCTCAAACACAGCTGGTGCGAAGCGGGCTGAATTGGCCTCAACGGCATTGCGAGTGCGCCGGATTCTGTCCGCCACGTCAGAGTCGGGGCCGACGTGGGCCTGCTGGAGTAGGTCAGCGAGCGCTGGAAGTCCCAAGTAAGCTGAGGCGCCTGCCCCAGCCAAGAGCATGACATCGTCACATGGTGCAGAGCGATGGACACTGGTGCTCATCTTCCTTCGGGACCACCTTTCCAGACAACCTGCACTCATTCTGGTGAGACCGTTGCGAAACGGCCTTGTTGCCTGTGAGAAATTATGTTGCACGAATTTCTCTTCATACTTTTCGACGCGGTTGTTCGCTTTTCCTTCTTTTTGACCCTATCACGAGATAATTTGCTGCACTTCGTTCAGAGCATTTGCCGAGTTGTCGCTGCCATCTTTCCGATACTGTGCTTGGGACAAGCGCTCTGTGCAAGTTGTGTCCGTCATCCGCCGGCAGCGCACGAACCTGCGCCAACTGCCACGCGGAGAAGTGTTCACCCAGCCGTTTTCCAGCCGCGACCAATTCTTTCCCCCTCAACGCACCGGCAACCTGCCTGTGGATTTGCTCGGGCGGCTTGAGCTACACGCGTGAGTGTGCTTGCTCAGGCAGCGCGCCTGTGCTACAATAGTTGCGTGAGAAGCCCTGCGTTGTGCGTGACGTCTTAGTTGTTTCGAGCCAACACCCAAATTGAGGGAGCCCGGACTCCGCCGACGGCGCGACGGCCTGCATAGCCAGGCGAACGTAAAGCCGGCGGGAGGGCACCCACTTATGTTATGGGTTCGAAAACTCCGAGACGCACGGCTCCAGCGGGGCTCTCACATTCTTGGCACGCCGGCGATCCGCCCTGCTGAGGGCCGGCCGGGAGTGGGCAATGAGCGATACACCGCAAACAGGCGGCCTTTTCGCACAGGCCAGCGAGGCTGCGGCGCCCCTGGCGGCCCGGATGCGGCCCTGCTGCTTCGATGAGATGGTCGGCCAGGCGCATCTTATCGGCCAAGGCGCCATGCTGCGGGAAGCCATCGAGCAGGACCGTCTGCCCTCGATATTGCTCTGCGGCCCCGCCGGCACCGGCAAAAGCACTCTCGCCCGCATCATCGCCGCTGCCAGCAAAAAGATTTTCGTCCAGATGTCGGCTGTCAACTCCGGCGTATCCGACATCCGCAGAGTTGCAAAAGAGGCAGCGGATAGCCGGCACTTCCACGACCGGCAGACCATACTCTTTATTGACGAAATCCATCGCCTGGCCAAGAACCAGCAGGACGCCCTGCTGCCGTGTGTGGAGACCGGTGTCTTCACTCTAATTGGCGCTACCACCGAGAACCCGTATTACACCATCATCTCCCCGCTGCGCTCTCGCTGCCAGCTTTATGCGCTCGAGCCGCTCAAGCCCGAGGAGGTGGAGGTCCTGGTAAGGCGCGCGTTGGATGATTCCGACCGCGGGCTCGGCGAATTGGATGCCGGCATTTCCCAAGAGGCAATGGAGCACCTTATTATGGCCGGCAGGGGAGATGCGCGCACGGCATTGAATGCCCTGGAACTGGCAGCGCACACCCAGATATCCAGGGGTGAGAAGCAGATTGAACTTGCGCAGATCGAGGAAGCTTTGCAGCAGCCGGTGCTGAAGTACGATCGTGCCGGGGACGAGCACTATGACACCATCTCCGCCTTCATCAAGAGCATGCGCGGCTCCGATCCCGATGCGACGATCTACTGGCTGGCGAAGATGCTGGAGGCTGGAGAGGATCCAGAATTCATCGCCCGCCGCATCATTATTCAGGCCGCCGAGGACATCGGCCTGGCCGACCCGACCGCTCTACGCGTTGCGGTAGTCGCTGCCGATGCTGTAAAATATGTAGGGATGCCAGAGGCACAACTGGTGCTGGCGATGGCGGCACTGCATCTGGCCGTTGCGCCCAAGAGCAACTCTGCGTACGAGGCGATTAGCCAGGCACGCGCAGATGTCCGCGAACACGGGGCTGCCCGGGTGCCCGGACACGTGGCCGGAGGCCCCCGAGTGGACAGCGAGGACAAGGAGTACTTGTACCCGCACAGCTATCCCGGAGGCTGGGTGCGGCAAAGCTATCTGCCCGAAGCACTGCAAGGCAAGAGTTATTATCACCCGAAGGACAATCCCAGGGAACAACGCATAGCACAACATCTCAGGCAGTTGTGGGGACCCGACGAAAAACCAGACGCACAGCAAAGTGACGGGCGCCCTGGCGAGGATGGCGAATGATGAAAGCTGAACTGACGGTGTGCGATGAAGTGGTAGCTCTCGTTGTCAGCGGTGAGCTGGACGCATATACATCACCAGAGGTGCGCGACAGGCTGGCCGAAGCCCTTGAGCAGGACGCGCGCTGGGTGCTGGTGGACCTGACGCAAACGGAGTTTATTGACAGCTTCTTCTTGGGCATCCTCATGGGCGCCGGCAAACGCGCTGGGGAAAAGGACGGCGATATCACCGTCGTCTGCCACCGCGATCATCTGCTTATCACCTTTCACCGTTCGGGCACTACGGAACTGTTGAATGTGGTGCCGACGAGGGAGCAGGCCGAGGAGCTTATCGTAGGCTGGAAGAGCGCCAGCGAGGATGTCGGTGCAAGATGCCAGGAGGAAGAAAACTCATGAGCGCCCAGGGCGATCGCATCACTCTGTCCATACCCGTCAATGCTAAGTTCATCGCGGCGGCGCGGTTGCTCACAGCCGGGCTCGCCGCTCGGGCCAACCTCACCGTCGAGGCTGTCGAGGACCTCAAAATAGCCGTCTCTGAAGCCTGCACCAACGTGACCGAGCATGCTTTTGCCAACGAGGCAGAGGCGCGCAACAAGACCATACAGCTTACCTTCCATGTCGCCGACGGGGAACTGACCGTCGAAGTGGAAGACGAGGGCCGCGGCTTTGACCCCAAGCATCTGCCAGACATGAAGAACAAGCCGCTGGACAATGATACCGGCATCGGAGTGTACTTGATCCAGGAGATGATGGATGAGGTCAAAATTGAGAGCGCCCCTGGCAGCGGAACGAAAATAATCATGACCAAGCGCTGCGCGAGGTGAACATTTGATGTCATCTCGCTGGGACGACATGACGAGCAAGCAGCTCTTCGAAGAGCTCCGCGCATCAGGCGACCCCAAGTTGCGGGATTACCTGATCAACAAGCACGAGGGGCTGGTGCGGCATGTCGCCCGGGAATATGTCGAATCCGGTGAGGACTACGAGGACATCGTCAGCGTCGGACACATCGGTCTCATCAACGCCGTTGACCGCTTCGACCCCTCGCGCGGCACTAAGTTTGCTACCTTCGCGGTGCCTACGATCAAGGGCGAAATCCGGCGCTATTTTAGGGACCTGACCTGGTCCATGCGAGTGCCTCGGCGCCTGCAGGAGCTTTCCACCAAGGCACGCGCAACTCAGCAGCGCCTCACCCAGCATCTGCACCGCTCGCCGACCTACGCGGAGGTCGCCACCGAACTCGGAGTGAGCGAGGAGCAAGTCATAGAGGCCATGGAGGTCGGGCGTCAGTACGAGTTGGTCAGCATCGAGGACGGCGCCAACCACAGCGAGGACGGGGCCGCTTACATAGACCGCGCCGGAGAAAATGACCCGGCACTACACGAGTTCTTGAACCGTCAGGAAACCGCCGAGTATCTCGAGCGCTTGCCCACACGCGAACGTGTCATACTCGTTATGCGCTACCACCTGGACATGTCGCAGGAAGCTGTGGGCGAGCGGTTGGGTATATCACAAATGCACGTATCGCGCCTGCAGCACCGCGCCCTGCAGCGCATGCATCAAATGATGAACACACAGTGAACACCCTCAACGGCACAGACAAGACCGAACACAGGCCGCCGGAGGAGCGAACGGCGCCATCTGTCTCCAGGTATCTTTACCGCTGGGGCGGCACTGTCCTGGCAGTATTCGTAGGTGGCATGTTAATCCTGCTCACCTACTACGTACTGGTGAAACTGCAGCGCGTGCTGTGGATCTTCGCTCTCAGCGTGCTTGTCGCGTACTTCCTCGAGCCGGTAATTCAGCGGCTGCAGAAAGCCGGCTGGTCGCGCACCGGGGCGGTATGGGCGGTGCTCGGTGCCGTAGTGCTGGTGATGGTGCTGGCCGGCTGGGCCGTTATCCCGGCACTGGTCAACCAGGTCCAGGATGCCGCCGAGAACTGGACACAGTACAGTGATCAGGCCACAATTACCTATGAGCAACTACGCAGCAAGCTATACGCCTGGGTAGGCCGCCTCTACCCGCAGGTGGGAACGACCAACTTCCTGGACAGCAAGATCCCCGAGGCACAGGAGTGGCTTGCCAAAAACGTGCCCGCAATGCTGGAGTGGGTAAGCCGCCAGCTCGTCGCATCGCTGGGCTTGCTCGGCCTGACGGTCATTGTGCTCATTCTCAGCTTCCATTTCATGATGTTGGCCGAGACGCTGCGGGCCACCGTGCAAAAGCTCATACCCCGGCAGCACAGCGCGGAAGTCGAGGCAGTAGGCAGCGAGATCGGCACCATGCTCGGTCAGTATCTACGCGGTATCGCAGTTCTGTTTTTCGCTAACGGCATCGGCGCTGTCATCATCATGTCCGCTCTCAGCCTCTTCTTCGGCAACAAGTATGCGCTAGTTGTCGGCGTACTGACCGGTATCACTAATATGGTTCCGTATGTCGGGCCGGTGGTCAGCGCGGGCAGCGCAGGCTACTTGACCTACGTGACAGCTGAGCCGAGCACCGCCCTACTGGCAAGCCTGCTGGCAATGGGGCTGATGTTGGTGATGAGTCAGTACTTCGCAATCATCGTCCAGCCGAAGCTCATCGGCCGCCGCATCAACCTGCATCCGCTGGTCATTCTTTTCGCCATGTTTGCCGGCTACGAACTGTTCGGCCTCATCGGCGTCATTATCGGCATGCCAATTGCGGCAAGTATCAAGATCATCCTGGCAAAGTGGATACCCGTTATCGGCCCGGGGCCTGAAGTACGCGCCCCATCAGAGCCGCTGCTGCTCGATATTTCTCAGGGCATGAGGCATCTCTGGGCCTACCTGCAAAGACTGCACGGTCGAAATGCCGACACTGATGAAGTCAACCCCGACGCCAAGACCGAATGTCAAGAGTCGCCGGAGGCAGACACACCCGAAAGCCATCAGGCGGGCGATGACCAACCCGCTAGAGCCGAAAAGCAAGATGGCGACGGGGACGAGTAAGATCATGACCACCCAGCAACTACGTCAACTGTTTCTTGACTATTTCGCGGACCGCGACCACCTGGTGCAACCGAGTGCGCCTCTGGTGCTGCACGACGACCCAACAAGCCTTTTCACCAGCGCAGGCATGCAGCCGTATATGGCCGCTTTCCGTGGCGAAGAGGAGCCGCCCGCACCACGCGCAGTCAGCATACAAAAATGCCTCCGTACCGTTGACATAGAGGGCGTGGGGTATCACAACCGTTACGCCACCTTCTTTGAAATGATGGGCAACTTCTCCTTCGGCGATTATTTCAAGGAGGGGGGCATTGAGCTCGCCTGGGATCTTGTGACCGATGTGCTCGGCCTGCCCAAAGATGACCTCTACATCACCGTCCATACGGATGACGACGAGGCCGAAGAGATCTGGCATAAGAAGATCGGCGTGCCGATGCAGCGCATCAGCCGGCTCGGACGCGAGGACAACTGGTGGCCGAAGGATCGCTGGGAGGGCCCCTGCGGGCCGTGCAGCGAAATCCACCTCGATCTCGGCCCTGAATTCGGCTGCGACAAGCCCGGCTGCACGGTCGGCTGCGACTGCGACCGCTACCTGGAACTGTGGAACCTCGTCTTTCAGATGTACACCGAGGCCGAAGACGGCACTCTCACCCCGCTGCCGGCGGCTGGTATTGATACCGGCCTGGGCCTGGAGCGGCTGGCGCTGGTGATGCAGGGCGTCCGCCACCTCGAAGAAACCGACGAGATGGCGCACATAATGGACCGCATCGTCGCAGTAATCAATGAGCAGACCGGCTCGAATTATGCGTACGGCGATGATGGCCATCACGATCTGGCCTTGCGCATCATCACTGACCATCTACGCGCCGCCGCCTTCATCCGGGCCGGCGGTGTGGCACCATCCAACGAGGGTGCCGGCTACGTGCTGCGCCGCCTTATCCGCAGGGCGTTCCGCTACGGTCGCCAGCTCGGCGCCACCGAGCCGTTTCTGCATAAGGCCATCCCTGCCGTCACCGAGGCGATGGGGCAGCACTACACGGAGTTGGGGGAAAAAGAGGAATTCTCCGCCCAACTGGTACACCGCGAGGAGCAACGCTTTGCCTCCACGCTGCGCCAGGGCATGAATATGTTTGAAGAGATAGCCATCGAGTTGCAACAGGCCCGCCGGGACACCATCCCGGGCGAGAAGGCCTTTACTCTATACGACACCTACGGCTTTCCTGTCGAGCTAACGGTAGAAATGGCCGCCGAATGCGGCCTGAAGGTTGACATGGAAGGCTTCGAGCAGGCGATGGCGGCTCAGAGAGTTAGGTCGGGCAGGGGCGCAGGACTGGCCACGGCGGAAGAGATCATTTCGCTGGCGCATCTGCCGGCCACTGAATTTGTCGGCTACGACACACAGAGCACCAGCAGCAAGATCATCGCGCTCCTGGCCGGTGACGAGCAGATTGACTTGGCCAAAGCCGAACAGGAGCTTACTGTCATACTGGACACGACCCCGTTCTACGCCGAACAGGGTGGCCAGGTCGGCGACGAGGGCATCATCAACAGCTCCGAATTCGAGTTCGCAGTCCGCAACACTGTGAGCCATGGAGACAAGGTGCTGCACCTTGGCACTCTCAAGCGCGGCACGATGCAGGTCGGCGACGAGGTCACTGCCGCAGTTGACACTGCGCGACGGCGGGCGATCATGCGCCACCACACCGGCACACACCTGCTGCATGCCGCGCTGCGCAAGGTGGTCGGGGAGCATGTGTCGCAATCCGGTTCGCTGGTGGCTCCTGACCGGCTGCGCTTTGACTTCACCCATCACGAAGCGGTCACGCCGGAGCAATTGGCCGAAGTTGAACTCATCTGCAACGAATGGATTTTGGACAACCGCATCTTGTCGGTCGCCGAGATGGACTATGACGAAGCGATAAAGCAGGGTGCGATCGCCATCTTTACGGAGAAGTACGACCAGCAGGTCCGCACTGTCCGAACCGAAGGCATCAGCATGGAGCTGTGCGGCGGCACGCATGTCGGCAGCACCGGCGAGATAGGAAGTCTGCACATCATCAGCGAAAGTAGCGTCGCGGCGGGCATCAGGCGCATCGAGGCAGTCACGGGCATGGGGGCTGTGCAGCACCAGCGGCAGTTGGCGGATCAGGCGCACGAACTGGCCGCTGAGTTGAATTGTCCTCCGGACGATATTGCCGCCCGCATCGCTCAGCTTAGAGAGCAGATCGCCGACCTGAGCAAGCAGGTCGAGGCCGCCCGCACTGCCAGCGCCTCTGTGGATCTGCACGAGCTTATTGATGCCGCGGTCGTCGTGGAGGGCATCACCCTTGTCAGTGCTCAGGTCCCGGGAGCGAATCGGAAACTGCTTGGTCAGGTTGCCGATCAACTGGCCGCAAAGCTGGATCGAGCTGCCGTCATCCTGGGCTGTGAGGAAGATGGAACCGTGTCGCTTGTCTGCAAGGTATCCTCCGATGCCGTCGCCGCCGGTGCCAATGCTGGTGGGCTGATTAGCCACGTCGCCAGTGCATGTGGTGGCGGCGGAGGTGGCAAGGCCGAGTACGCCGAGGGCGCCGGGAAGAACCCGGAGAAACTTCGAGAAGCACTTGATGCGGCGGCCAACGCGCTCAAGCAGCAACTGGCTGATCAGTCATCTTAGTGCCGAAACGGCTGTCGAGCTGCAACTGTACGTATGTAAATCTGGGCCAATTCGAGTTATGCAGGGATGGCCTGCGAGCTGTTAGTCGTAATGGAGGGGCCTGTCGCAGTCGGCTTTGTCGTTCAAAGCCGACAAGCCTGGCCCAGCCGTTGAAGTTTGCCCTTCTGGTATGGCTATTTCGCCGAAATAGGTGCATGCTTTTTGTCGTCCGGAGGGCGGGGTACCCGCGCCGCAGGCGTGGGTCAGGGTGGATTTTGCGGAAGCAAAATTCGGGTTCCCTATCCGGCCCACGACTTGTCACAGCACCATCGCCTACGATCAGACCTGCGCGCCTCACGCAGCGCAAATCTGCACAACTACTGTAGAAAGCCCGGCCCACGCGATGGCAAGAGAGGGCGTATGAAATACCTCGGCGTTGACCCGGGAGAAAGTAGAGTGGGCCTCGCCATCTCCGACCCGGATGGCAAGTTGGCCATGCCTCTCAGCGTGCTGCACGAAGCAGACCGGCAAGCCCAGGTTGATGCGATCCTGCAGGTTGCGAAGGAGCAGGACGCGGAGGCGATTGTCGTAGGTATGCCCTATACACTGCGCGGAGATGTCGGCCCGTCCGCCGAACGTGTGCAGGCCCATGTGGAGCTACTAAAGCAGAACACGGCGCTCCCTGTTCATACCTGGGACGAACGCTTCAGTAGCGGGATCGCTGAGAATGTTCTCTTGCAGGCCGATGTCAGCCGCGCAGGCCGCAAGCAGCATATTGACAAGCTCGCCGCGGCCATCATGCTCCAGTCGTTTCTCGACAGGCAGGCCACTTCGAGCCCTTCGACAAGCTCACCGCAGGCAGGACAGGCCGCCGAGGAGTGCCCGCAAAGTTGATCAAGCGCCTGCTCACTATCGCAATTCTGCTGGTACTGCTTGTGGTCGCTGGTAGTGCCTTTTACTACCACTGGGGATTACAGCCCGCGGACCCAGACGGTGAAACCCGTCTCATCTACCTGCCGCAGGCGCAGGGCATCTGGGCGATTGCCTCGGTACTTCGGCACGAGGATATTGTTCGCAGCGCCCCGGTATTCTACGTTGCGTACCGCCTGTACATGCGCACTGGCGAGGCCGGCAAGCTGCCCGCATCATACTTCGACATCTCACCCGCCGATTCGGTGCCTACGATCATCTGCTCGCGCTTGCGTAGCCCTGCGGCCCGTCGGATTACTTTTCCCGAGGGCTTCACCTTGAAACAGATAGCCGACCGGATCGCCGCCAGTGATCTGCTGATCTCAAGGCAAGCCTTCGTGGCAGCGGCGCGAGCGGAGACGGTCAAAGACCTCGTCTTGTTCTGGTTTGAGTCGGACGATCTCGAGGGCTACTTGTTTCCGGACACATACGAATTCGCCGTCGGCACGCCGGCGTATGAGGTCGTTGCTGTAATGGTCAATAACTTTGAGCTTAGGGTCGTCGGAAACAACAAACCGCAGATTGCGAATAATCCTTATTCGTTACACGAGTTGCTCACCATAGCCTCTCTCATCGAACGTGAGGCAGGGGTGGACAAGGACCGCCGCCTGATATCCTCCGTCATCTACAACCGCCTGCGAAAAGGCATGAAACTGCAGATTGACGCCACCGTGCAGTACGCGTTGCCGGAGCACAAAGAGCGCCTGCTGCATTCGGATCTGCGGGTCGAGTCGCCGTACAACACGTACCTGCACGCTGGTCTGCCGCCAGGGCCGATCTGCAACCCCGGTCTGGCCTGTCTGGAGGCGGCTCTCAACCCGGCGGAGACCGATTACCTGTACTATGTTGTGGGCGCCGACGGAGCACATATATTCAGTCAGACTTACACCGAGCACTTGCTGGCGATAGGCAAGGCAAGACAGGCTACTCAATAGGCCAGCCTGCAGCATCCGCCTGAGACGGTGAAGCCGAGTGTGTGAAGCGTTCCGGCCCAACCTGTACGTCGTGGCCCTGGAGGACATTGATCTCGATGCTCTGGCCGAGGCACGGATCAAGGGTCTGCTGATCGATCGTGACAAGACCTTGACGGCCTGGTGCAGCCGGGAGGTCTCACCGGCCAAGCGCCAATGGGTTGAGGCGGCCAAAGAACGCTTCAGCCTCTGTATCGTTTCCAACACTATCTTCTACAAGGGCGTGGGCGCGGTGGCTGAGGATCTCGGCATCTCAGTGGTGTGCGGCTGGGGCCTGGGACGCAAACCGCTGCCCGGAGCGATCAGGGCGGCGCTACGGCAGATCAATGTAGAGCCCCGTGAGGCCGCCATTATTGGCGACCAGCTTTTCGCCGACATCCTTGGGGGCAACCTGCTGGGGCTGTACACGATCCTGGTGGAGCCAGTGCCCGGCAGAGAATTCCCCGGCACGTCTCTGACGCGCATCCTGGAGCGGATGGTCGCCAGTCGGCTGCGGCTGGCTCCCGAAGACCGCCCGGAGAGGCAATGATGACAATGGACGCTCAACCCGACTGGCAGAGCTGGTGCGCAGGCCTCAATGGCAGGACCACTGTCACCGGCGTCTTCGGCTGGCCGGTCGAGCACAGCCTCTCGCCGCCGATGCACAACGCCGCCTTCGCCGCCTTAGGTCTCAACTGGGCTTATGTGCCCTTCCCGGTGCAACCCGAGCAGCTCCGCGTAGCCATCGCCGGAGTGCGCGCCCTCGGCATTCGTGGTGTCAATGTCACCATACCCCACAAGAGTGCGGTTATTGAATTCCTGGACGAACTCGACGAAACCGCCGCGACGCTGGCGGCGGCTAACACCATTGATGTTTGTGATGGTAAGCTGACTGGGTATAATACCGACGGCTCGGGCTTTGTTGCCTCGATGCGGGAAATCGGCTGGGCCGCGACGGCCCGAGCGGTGACCATCATCGGCGCCGGCGGCTCTGCCAGGTCCGTGGCCGCTGCCGTGCTACGCGGAAAGGCCAGGCGTCTAAGCATCATCAATCGCACCCCTGCCAAAGCCGAGGCGCTTGCCGAACTGCTGACTGGTGCTCAGGCGGCGGAAATCACCACTGCCGGTCTGACCGCGCCGCAGGCTGAAGAATCGGTGCGTGAAGCCGAAATAGTCGTTGACTGCACCTCCGTGGGGATGTATCCGCATGTGGACGTGGCACCAGTGGTCCCGGCTGAGTGGCTTCACGAGGGTCAGCTAGTCTGTGACCTGACCTACAACCCGCGGCACACCGTATTGCTTAAGGCCGCACAAGACCGCGGCGCCGAGACGTTGGATGGCACTGGGATGCTGGTGCACCAGGGCGCAATTGCGTTTGAGCGATGGACGGGGCAGCCAGCTCCCATCGAGATTATGCGGCGGGCGCTACTCAACGCGCTGCAGCGGCGGCATGTCTAAGCTGAGGAGCATGTTCGCCCGGGCGCTATCGGTGCCCGGATGAGAGTTTTTTATCAGACCAGAAGGATTTGACGACGGTGCGCTTAATAACATAGAATGTAGGATGAATTGACCGTACCGATTCGATATACTTGCCTGCTGGAGTGTAAGGCTCATGCGAAGACGCCGCGGACATACGATGATAGGCCAGATGCTCATCGAGAAAGGCCTGATTAGCCAGGAACAACTTGATGAAGCGCTGCAGGCTCAGGAGCAGACTACACAGCGCATTGGACAGATACTGGTTGATCTCGGCCACATCGAACAGCAACCGCTGTACGAAACGCTTTCTGAGCAGCTTGATGTGCCGTATGTGGACCTGTCGGCCACGCCGCCGGACTCCAAGGTGGCGCTATTGCTCGACAGAAGGAGCGCGGAAGAGCACCGGGCAGTGGCGGTCGGCCGTGGCGACGGGACAATCCGCGTTGCAATGGCCGAGCCCGATGACGTTATGGCCATTGACGCTCTGAAGATGATACTGCAGGTCACTATCGAGCCACTGCTGGCCGATCCGAGAGACCTGGAGCGGGCCATCAAGGATACTTACAAGGATAGCGAGGGCTCCAGGCCGGCAAGAGCTGCTCCAGCGGCCAGTGCGTTGGACGCCGGAATGCCGGACATGCAGCAGCTCGCCGACGAGATCGCGGGCGAAGATGCGCTGGGCGTAAGCGCCGAGGACGAGGAAGAAGACGAAAGCAGAGTCCAGACTGACCGCATCGCCGACATTACCGACGAAGCGCCCGTCATCCGCTTGACCAAGATCCTCATCTCCCGCGCCATCGAGGAACGGTCCAGTGACATCCACGTCGAGCCGTATCAGGACCGCGTACGTGTCAGGTATCGCATTGACGGCGTCCTGCACGAGATTATGCCCCTGCCCAAATTCGTCCACGCGCCACTGGTCTCGCGTCTGAAGATCATGTCGGGTATGAATATCGCGGAGCGCCGCGTGCCGCAGGACGGTCGCATCCATGTACGCCACGGGGGCAAAGACTACGACCTGCGCGCCTCCGTCATTCCCACTACGCTGGGCGAAAAGTTCGTCATGCGGATTCTTGACAAGACCTCGATACAAATCGGTATGGAGAACCTGGGCCTCGTGGGGCACATGTACACTCGCATCGAAAGCCTCATCCGACAGCCCAACGGCATGCTCCTGTCCACCGGACCCACCGGTTCGGGCAAGACCACCACACAGTACTGCATCCTCAACCGCATCAACACGGTTGACCGCAACATCATTACCATCGAGGACCCGGTCGAATATGAGCTTGACGGCCTGGGCCAGGTACACGTGAACCGTAAGGCCGGCCTGACTTTCGCGATTGCGCTGAAGTACTTCTTGCGCCAGGACCCCGATATCATCCTGGTCGGTGAAATCCGCGACCTCGAAACGTCAGAAATCGCCATCCAGGCCGCGCTTACCGGGCACCTGGTGCTCTCCACCCTGCACACAAATGACGCCCCCTCCACCGTCACCCGTCTTGTGGACATGGGCGTTGAACCGTTCCTGATCTCTTCCTCCATTATCGGTTCATTGTCTCAGCGGCTGGCCCGAGTCATCTGCGACGAGTGCAAGGAGGAGTACCAGCCGCCGCGCGATGTGCTGCTTACATTCGGATTCGACCCCGACGATCCCGATAACGACGGCGTCAAGTTCTATCACGGCGTCGGCTGTAGTCACTGCCGTGAAACTGGATACTACGGCCGCATTGGCATCTTTGAGCTCATGGAGATGAACCGCGAGATTAGTGAGCTTATCGTCAAGCGCGCCTCGGCAGGCCAGATCAAAGAGGCTGCTCTGGCGGCCGGAATGATCACTCTCGCCATGGACGGCCTCGAGAAGGTCAAAGCCGGCACAACCACCGTTGACGAGCTCGCCCGGGTTGTCTTCACCGCGGGCGCAGCCTGACTGCTGTTGCATAATATCGCGCCAAAGAATAGCTATCAGAGCAGATCTTGGAAAGGAATGCAATCAAATGGCAGGCTCAGAGGAAACCAGGACTGCTCGGCCGCAGCAGGGGGCTGTGAAGAAGAAGCCGTCCAGACCAAAGGTGCTGCCTGTTGTAGACGTCCACATAGACGAGTTGCTGGAAATCGTAGTCCAACAAGACGCCTCGGACCTGCATCTTTGTAACGAGTTGTCGCCGGTGGTGCGGATTGACGGTGAGCTCAAGCAGTTGCGCTACGAGAAGTTGGACCCCAGTACCTCCCAGCGCATCATCTACGACATTCTCACCGACGAGCAGATCCAGCGCTTCGAAACCGAACTGGAGCTTGACTGCTCCTATTCACTGCGCAACGTAGCCCGCTTCCGCGTCAACGTCTTCCGCGACCGCGGCACTGTCGCCGCTGCCATGCGACTGATCCCGCGCAAGATCCCCACCATCCGTGACCTCGGCCTGCCGCTTGTTTTCGAAAAGATAGCCAAGCGGCCGCGCGGTCTCTTCCTCGTAACCGGGCCGACCGGCTGTGGCAAGTCAACGACACTGGCCGCGATCATTGACGACATCAACACAAACCGGGCCGAGCATATTATCACCATTGAGGACCCCATTGAATACCTGCACGACCACAAAAAGTCCATCATCAACCAGCGCGAGCTGGGGCAGGATACTCATGCGTTTAACAGCGCACTGCGCTCGGCGCTTCGCGAAGACCCTGACGTGTTGCTGGTCGGTGAGATGCGTGACCTGCAAACGATCCAGCTAGCCATTACCTGTGCGGAGACCGGCCACTTGGTCATGGCCACGCTCCACACCAACAGTGCCGCCGAGTCGGTTGACCGCATGATTGACGTATTCCCCGCCGATGCCCAGGAGCAAATCCGCGTGCAGCTTTCCAACAACCTCGTTGCAATCGCCTCCCAGCAGTTGTTGCCGCGTGCCGGACAACCGGGCCGCATAGCTGCTGTCGAGGTCATGGTTGCCACGGCGGCTATCCGCAACTTGGTCCGTGAAAACAAGGCCCACCAGATAACATCCATCATCCAGACCAGTGCCGGCGAAGGCATGCAGACAATGGACCAGGCGCTGCGCGATCTGTATCAGCAGAGCCTGATAACCTATGAGGTGGGCATGCATCGCAGCCAGAACCCCAAAGAGTTTGAAAAGCTCTGCGCCGGGGAAATCTAGTAGTAACTGCACAGGTTGTTACATTCATTAATGAGTAATAGCGCATCGCGTCAGTAGGGAAGGGTGTCGCCAAATGCCTACTTTTGCCTATACTGCTCGTGACAGCACGGGCAAGGTAATCACGGAAACGGCAGAGGCCAACAGCAAGGATGCTCTGCTCCAGCAACTGCGCGACCGAGGCCTGAATGTTGACTCGGTCCAAGAAGAGAAGGCGAAGACCAGAGCCAAGAAAAAGGTCGGAGGCTTTCGGCTATTCGGCGGAAAAGTCGGCATGAAAGATTTCTCCATCTTCTGCCGCCAGTTCGCCACTATGATCAATGCCGGTGTGTCACTGATTCGCTGTCTTGACGTTCTGGAGCAGCAGACCAGTAGTGCTCGCCTCAAGGAAATCATCCGCGACCTTATGGTCGAGATCCAGGGCGGCGCAACACTGTCCCGCTCAATGGCAAAATATCCCCGGGTCTTCACCAATCTGGCGGTCGGGCTGGTACGCGCCGGAGAGGTCGGCGGCGTTCTTGACGAAACCCTGGACCGCCTCGCGATGTTCTCCGAAAAAGACATGGAACTGCGCCGCAAGATCAAGTCGGCCATGACTTATCCGATCATCGTCATGATCGTCGCCATCGGCATCGTTACATTCCTGGTTACCTTCATCCTGCCCAAGTTCATGGCTCTGTTCACGGAGCTGGGGATGAGTGACGACCAGTTCCCTACGCCTACCAGGCTACTGATGAACGCCAGTAATTTCTTGACCAGCAAATGGTGGTTAGCTGCGATAATCATCTTTGGTATGGTAACCGCCATCAACCGCATAAAGGCAACCAAAACGGGCAAGCGGTATTGGGATATGTTGATGCTAAAAATGCCGGTCTTTGGGGCCCTCACCCACAAGATTGCGATCGCCCGCTTCTCCCGTACGCTTGCCACCCTGCTGGCCAGTGGGGTCCCGATTCTGCAGGCGATGGAAACCGTTGCCGGCACTGTCGATAATGATGTCATCTCCGACGCCATTCTGCTGTCTCGAGCCAGCATCCGCGAGGGTGATACCATCGCAGCGCCACTGGGTGACTCGAAGATGTTCCCGCCCATGGTTGTGCAGATGATCGCGATCGGCGAAGAAACCGGCCAGCTAGACACGATGTTAACTAAGGTCGCTGAGTTCTACGAGGGTGAAGTGGACGCGGCCCTCGAAAGTCTTACCGCAGCTCTGGAACCGGTCCTCATCGTGTTCCTTGGTGGTGTGGTAGGTTTTATCGTTATCTCGATGTTTCTGCCGCTGATTGGCATCATCGGCGAGCTGTCATCATGAACTGAGGTCGCCACAAAGGGGCTGGCATAACGTGTCGGCCCCCATTGCCTCATCTGCGTCGCCACGTCTTCTCCTATCATAGTCACAGTCACGGCCTGAGAGTCAGAGAAGGCGCAATGGCGATTGCGCCTTGTTCGCAACGGGAGTCGCCCTTCATGTCCAGCTCTTGGGGCCTCACAATCATGGTGCTGCTCATCGGTATGGCGGTGGGCAGCTTTCTCAACGTAGTCATATTTCGCCTCCCACGTCGCGAGTCCGTAGTCAGTCCCCGCTCAAAATGCCTGAGCTGTGGCGCTGGCCTCACTACCTTGGACCTGGTGCCGGTTTTTTCCTACATATTCCTGTGGGGCAAGTGCCGCCACTGCGGCCGCGCTTTCAGCCCTCGCTACATGATTGTTGAGGTGATTACGGGCCTGTCCGCCGTGGCGTGCCTGACCTTCGTCGGCCCCAATTTGTACGCCGTCTCGGTCTTCGCCATGATCTGCATTCTCATTGCCATCTTCTTCATTGACCTCGATTGGATGATTATTCCCGATGAAATGGTGCTGGTGCTGGTCGGCTTCGGTGTGTCTCTCAACGTGCTGGGCATTTGGCGGGCACAGGTCGGTGAGCTTATCCTGTTTACGGAGAGAACCGCGCTGGCCACCTACACAATCAGCCTGCCGAGGAGCATCGTCGGGATGGTACTGGGGGCTGGGGTTTTTCTTCTCATAAGCTGGAGCTCGGAAAAGATCATCGGGCGGCCGACCATGGGCGGCGGGGATGTAAAGCTGGCCGGGGCCATGGGAGCATTGTTGGGACCGGGCTATCAGTTTCTGGCATTTTTCCTGTATGCTGTTTTCGCCGGTGCTCTGACCGGATTGCTGGCCATGGCATTTCGCAGAAAAAAGCGCCGCGGCTACATACCGTTCGGCCCGATGCTGGCGACTTCCGGGGCAGCGATGCTGCTGTTTCCGGCCGAATTGACGGCGTTTTTCGTGCGACTTTACACGTGACGCGAACCGGCCCCAGCTTAGGCTGTCGGCCTCGGCCGCGCAGCAGCCGCCAGCGCCGTACCGATGTCAGCCGCCGATATTGACACACAGGCCAGCCGTTGCGCTCCGAGTGGCTTGCCATCCCAGCTTAGACCGCATTGTTCACACAAACGCGTGGCTCGGCCTGCCCTGAGCTTGTCGAAGGGCAGCCCGAGGTCCTTGGGGTGATTACAGTGTGTCATTTTGCGCCCTTTGGCAAAAGGCGCACTATGTACCCATAAATGGCCTACCTGTCCAGTTTTGCCAGATATTCCATTTCACTCATCAATAATACAGCTTAGACCGCCGTTTAGCGTAGTCTGCACAGCGTAATGCCATTGGCGGCTCGTTTGGGAGTGCTGCAGGCGTTGCTGCCGCGCTCCGTCATTACTTTGTTAGTAAGCGTTCAAAAAGGTTTGATACGTTTGTAATGGGGGTAGAAATTGAACGTTGGTAGCGGACAGGCAACGGGCGCAGGCGTCGGAGGGGCGGTTCCGCTACTGATTTCTTTTTGCCCCAATCATCTGAGGGGGTTATTGTCCTATGAATGTGCCTTCTAGTCGGCGTGGGTTTACGTTGATCGAACTGCTCGTGGTCATCGCGATCATCGCGATCCTGGTCGGTATTCTCTTTGCCGTGTTCGGCCCGGTGCGTGAGCAGGCCCGACAAACCCAGTGCATGAGCAATCTGGCACAGCTAGGTATGGCGCTCAAGGCTTACCGCACTGACCACGGCAAATACCCGCTCGCCCCTTTCTATAACACCACCACCCAGAAATACCAGGGCGGGTTCTCCGCGCTTTACCCTGACTATGTTGATGACAAGTCGCTGCTTATCTGCCCTGACGACCGCAATATTGATAGCGCGCCGAAGGAGGCGCGCCAACGCAATTACTCCAGCTACAACGGCCAGGTCACCGCCATAGACATTACCGATGAGGAAACCTGGAAATTCGACCAGGCCGATTATATCCACATCGAAACCGGCGCCACCATTGCTGGCGCCCCCACGCGCACCTACAACTTTGGCGGATATGAAAACAGTGGTGTGGATTGCCACAACTCCGACCCTGCCAATGAGGGTTACTATCCGTACATGACCAGTCTGCCCTTGTGGCTTACCGACGAGGGCCTGCGGCGGAAGCACTATCCGCGCCTGATCAACCGCCACGCACCCGATATCACCATCGTCACTCACTGCATCCACCACCGCGGCCAGTACAACAAGGACACTGAGCAAATAGATCTCATACTCAGACTTAGCGGCAGTACCGAGAAAGTCAACAGAATGGCGTGGCAGGCGTACGGCGCCGGCGAGGTTTCAAAGTTCGTCAAGCAGCGCGACTAGCGCCCTGGCCAATAGTGTACTGCGGCGCCGGGGCTGCTGTAGCGCGCTGTTGCTATGCAGCCCCTTTTGCCGAACCCGACACAATGTTGCCCTATCTGCAATGCGAGTACGGAGGCCGTAAGTGATAAGCGCAAGACAATCTACAACCTGGCACAGGCCTGGTTCGCGGGGTATGACGCTACTCGAACTGATGATTGCCATGATAGTGCTGCTTGTAGGCATCTGGACTATTGCTGCGGGCTTCCCCAAACTGCTGGCCAGCATCAACTCCGAGGGCGAGCGCACTGAGATGGCGCGCCTGGTGCAGCGCAACATGGAACGCCTCAAAGACACTGAAGGTGCCTTGCCGTGGGTGATCGCCGGCGATCCGACCATCAGCCCTTATTCCGAGCCTGAAGATATCACTGAGCCCTCGCGCCCTGCCAACGCTCAGGAGAACTTGCTTGATGTGATCCGCGAGGCCTTTCGGATCCCCGGCGCGCAGCCCGACGCGGCCGGCACCGGCGCCCAAGCCTCCTCCGCTTATGTGCTGCAGCAGGGGCCCGCGCAGTGGTCTAACTACCCGGCGACTGACAGCTATCCGTTTGTCTATATCCTGGTCCCGCTTACCGAGCAGCGCGTTGACCCGCGAGTGGCCGGCAACCCCATGTTGCCAAACAGCTTCTATGTGGACGAGGCCGATGGCGAAATCGTTGTGCCAGCGACCGCATATACCTATGACGGCTCGGACACCGTCGCCTGGTCGGTGGACGAACTGCTGGTCAACTACGCCTGGGCCGAAACCGGCGGCGTAGACGATCGGCCGCCCACACATTATGTCCAGGACGAAAGAGCCATTGACTATACTCTTTCCGGGGGGCTCTGTACATTCTCCGTCCGCGCTACTGCTCGTTCCGGCGGAGACAATGACTTCTCATGCCTCATTGAGGGCAGAACTGCGGCGCAGGCCATTGTCTATTTTGACCGTGAGGAGTGGGGCGACGCTTTACCTGACGACTGCGGCCGCTATGCGCTCAATAACGATTATGGTGTCGAACTGCGCTTCCACCGCGACGACGCAGGCCTGACCGCCTATGTGGATTACCGCCTCCGCGATGTTGAGGACACCAACGGGATCTCTGCTGAGAGCGGCCGTCGCAAGCTGATGATGATCGAAGACCACGTCATCAACAACGAAACCGTGCGGACCGACGACGTGACCGGCGACAGATACGGGGAGGTCAAGCTGGCGGCCGGCAACATCAACGGCGAGGTGCCGCTTTTCTCACAGGACCTCAGCCGCACTGCGCTGAATGATGTCTATCTGCTGGCCGTTGATCTGACCACCGGCGAAATCTACACGAGCGGCGACAACATCACTCTTTATGATAACACCCTGTCCCCGAAGCTGGAGCGCGGTTTCGGCGACGGTGTGGTGGCCGTCCGGCTCGAGATTGGGGGCGCACAGCAGCCGTATGTCGGCCGCACCATGCGCTTCTACTACTCCACTCTGGATTATCACAACGTGCAGTTGCAAAAGCCGGCCCGCACTTTTGTGGACCTCTTGACCGCACAGTGCTACACCGGCCCCTATCTGGCCGATGTCGCCGATGAGCCGTCCAACCTGGTCCAGGTGGACTACCGGACTTACCAGGTGCTGGCTCAGACCGACACTAATGTAACCGATATGGACCGCATCGTGCTGGCGTTTGTGGCCTACCTTGATGATGACGACGACACTGGCACGGACCCGGTGCTGGTAGATTCGGCGGCTGTCGAGGGCCATACTATCTCCGTGGACTATGTCTGGTACGATGATGCGGACATGCCGCACTATGTCTATGGCGAGATGCACACAGTGCCGCCCGGCAGAAATAACGTCGCCCTGCAGTACTTTTCATATCATCGCAGCGACGACTATCCGTCGGCCGAAATCATCGCCATACGCGGCGTATCGGCCCGTGCCCTGGCCTGGTGGCTCACGCGTAAGGGCAGGCAGCAGCATGTCGCCATCGATTCCTATACACTAAAGGGCGTGCTGGGGTTCACTCATCGCATCCGATGAGGGGCAAAGGTTAAATGCGCAAAATCTCACACAATAATAATATCCAAGAAGAAGCCGGCACTGGAGCCTTTCGGTTGCTGTCAGGCCCAGCCAAGCGGAGTCGGGCTGGAAGCCCGACCTACGCGAATGGAAAAGCTGGCTTTACACTGATTGAGCTACTGGTCGTAATCGGCATAGCGATCCTACTCATGGCTATAGTGGTTCCGGTGGGCAAGGGGTTGCGCGAAAGCAACGCCGCGATGGGTTGCCAGGCACAACTGCAGCATATCGGCACGGCCCTGAAAGCCTACTACATGGACGAGCAGGGCTTTCCGCCGCTGGGAGTGCCGGTTGACGGCAGTGGCGATCCCACAAGCGACGCCGAAATTGACACTAATCGCTGGCCCGGACTCATGGTCTTGTACGATACGGGGTATATTGGAAATATCGAGACCCTTCACTGCCCGCGCGATGTCGAGGTCAGCAAAAGCGATAAAGATGCCTATGACAGTCGAGAGTATTATCAGAGCTACACCAATAAGGATCCGCTTGCGAAGGTTGACTACGGCGGAAGTGACATCAACGTGAATCAGTACAAGTACATGCCGCATCGCTGGGTGACTGATACGGACTTCGATGATTATCGCCGCCAGCTCGATACCGCGCCCGGCGATACGGTTGACATCGATGGCGATGACTTCAAGATCGTCGGCCCCAACGCCGGGGTCATGCCGGCGGACACCACAATCGTCACCTGGTGTGACGCGCACTATAACTCATACACCCGCGACGACTATGGGCAATACATGGTCCTGTTTTGGGATGGCGCGGTCAAACCGCTCGACGGTGACTTGTTCAGGGATGATGCGGTCGCTCCTGATGCCGCATGGCAGGTGGGCCCCAACGACACAGCACATTGATTCGTAGCCGTGCGCAAACGCCGCTCTCACACAGGGCGCAAGACAATCAATAGCTGATAAGGCAATTCTGAAATGTTATCCAACAAATCTGCCAAACGGTCCCGCTGTCATCCGACACCAGGGGCCTTGATGACAAGAACTGCCGCGCGCCGGGGCTTCACTCTGGTTGAAGTTCTGGTAGTGCTGGCAATACTTGTCTTGTTGTTTGGCCTGCTCTTTATGCCTATGATGGTAGGTCTGGATATGGCTACGGAGGCGCGCATACGCTCTAATATGCAGGACTCCGTGCGTCTGGCCATGGAGCAGATTTGCCGCGAATTGTCGGACGGCGTTTACGTGTATGAGATCCCGACTATTCTTCTGGCCGGCGAGGACGGTAGCCTCGGCACCGCCGACGACGAGGCCGTAACTGACTATTCGCAGGTTATCTTCGTCAAAACTCAGCGCGATGCCAACGGCCAACTGCTCACACCGATCAGACCCATGACCGACAGCGATGGCGACATGGTGGCCATCCGCTACCTGGTCAAGCTCATCGATCCGGAGGTAACCTGGTACTCCGATAATCCGTTCGCCCTGTACCGCCAGGAAGGCGTGTACTTGTGGGACGACACGCAGCAGGAGTACGTTTTTGGCAGCAGAGACGCGACGGGCGTATTCGAACCCGGAGTGCCCGAAACCGAAAACATCCTGACGCCAAAGACCGGCGCCGACATGCCACCGACCAGCACCGTGTGCAAAGCCTGTGGCACTACAGCAGTTGGCTATCTGACTTATTGCCCTGGGGATTGCAGCGACACGGAACACGACCTGGTTTACCTGCACAGTGGCACCAAGTTCGCTCCCGAGCGCATTGAGGGCGATACCCTCAGCGCATCGGAATACAACACCCTATACACCGCCAGGCACGGCAGTTGGCGCGGCTATCCCAACGATGGCAGCACCTTCTTGGACGATATTGACTGGACCACCTTCACATCCCAGGTCCACCCCCGCATCAGGCTCTACCGCTATGGCACTGGCGGCAGCTACAGCGAAGTCGCTCTGGACACCTACGGCACTGCGACGTCCGACGTCAATTTGCGCTGGAACGCTCATGACGGCACCGTGCGCATTGGCGACTATGAGATCGTCCTGATATCCGTAGCAGCAGCAGACCTGGCCTCGCCCCCTACGCGTGGCGGCAGTGATTTCTACGAAATAACCATCACCGATCAAAACGACGCTAATGTTGACAACTATGACGCCGCTGGCTCACTGAGTGGATCGCGCGCCACCAGTGTGGTGCCGATATACGGGGCCAGTCCCAGTGCGTGGCAGGACCCGCTGATGCCGATCGCGTTCACCATATATCCCGATGACGCGGACGGCGCCGCTTCACCTGTAGATGCCAAGGTAGTGCCTGATAGTGTGCATGTGAGGATCGCCGCCACGCTGACCGACGGTACTGTGCGGCGTGCCGAGTACACCCTTACTGACGTTTTTGACCAGGATCAGATCGGCCAATTCCAGTTCGCTCAGTATCAGGCATCAGACGACCGCGAGTGCGAGGTCAGATTCAACCGTTGGGATCCGCCCAGCCCGGAGATGTTCGGCAGTTTGTCCAGTTACGAAATCGAGATTCTCTATTACTACCGGCGCAACTTTGACGCGATCAGCAACCGCGACGATATGGTCGTCGTGGACTATTCCACCGCCGAGCTTATGAATGTGACACTCACCCTCAACAAGTTCACAGACCCGGAGCCGTATAAGTCCGGCGAGGACAACCTGGTCGTGCCGGCCGATGTGAAAATCAACAAGGTCACCATGCACGATCAGGTCGAGGTTCGTAATATCAGGTAGCACGCAATCATCAATAGCCCGAAATATCGATATGTTTGGCCCTTGTGACAGCCGGTTGGAGGTTCGTATATGCGGCCAGCAGGGATAATGAGAAACAGGCCACCCAGCGCGATGAAGCTGGCGCCCATTGGGGCCCGCCGGCGTGGGCAGGTGCTGCTGATCGCCGTGCTGCTGATGATGGTCATACTGCTTGTCGGCATCCTGTTTGTCGCGCTGGTCTCGCGCAATCAGCAGCAGTCGGTCCGCCATGTGGATGTGATTACCGCCCAGGCTCTGGCTGAAGCCGCCGTCCGCTATGCTGACAGGATGCTGCAGACCAGCCCGCTCGGCGCCGACTGGCGGCCGCATTTTGTGGCCTATGTGCCGCCCTCGGGGACCGATCCCAACTATCCTACATATAACGTAGACGATCCGTCCACCTGGCCCAGCCCGCCCGCGATGTACCAAAACGGCGACGTGGACCCCAACTTCTACGGCCCTGACGGCATCGAGGGCACTGAGGACGACTACTACGGCGACTTTGACGTCATTCGCGCCTGGTGCCCCTTGCGCTCCGGAACTATTGACGCCCCGGGCGCATTCATCCGCTTCGGCTATCATCGCTATCCCGATCCCAACCCGGGTGCCGCTGCCTCGGTGGCCACGAATAATCCCACCTTGGGCCGCGGCTATGTCCTGCTGAAAGTCACCTACGACCCGGACCCACCCTACGAGCCGGGAGACAGCACCGACCAGGTTAACCTCAGCAACTGCATACGCATCGAAGCCATCGGCCGCGTCAGCGACCAGAGCACCGTCTTCCGCCGGCTGGTCGCCTACAAGCCCATCGGCCTCACCGACCATCTGCGCTGGATCACCGACAAGACCAGGTCTGGCAAACGCGCATATCTCGGCTTGCGTCCTTACATAGATCTCGACAACAGCGGCGCTGCCACCGATGACGAGGCCCTGGAGATTGATTTCGCCGGCCCGGTGCGCGCCGACACGGCCCTCTACATGCTCGGCCAGCCGATCGGCTCCGGCCCCGGCACCCCATCCACGTACTTTGACCTTCTCACCGCGCCCAGTGAGGACGGTTATCTGCACGATGACATGATCGAGGGCACCGAAGGCATCTATATGGTGGACAGCGTCAGTGACGGCGTCGGAGTCATTGTTGAGGGGATTGACGAAGGCACACTGCCGACATCCCTGGCTGCGGCTGAGACCACTACCATTCCGCGCGTAGCTACCGGCCATCGCGATGTCCCGCCACTGCAAGCGCCGGAGATGACTGCCACTGACCCCACCACCGGTCTGGACCGCTATCGCGTGCTCACCCGCGACTCCGGCGTCCTTGTGTACAATAGCACCGCCGGCAGGGCCGTCAATACCGGCAGCTACGGGCACGGTGCGGGCGTCTACATTGACAATTTCGCCGACATCCAGTTCAAGCAGGCGGGCGGCGCCGGTGACCTGAAGCTGCTGGTGCAGGACTGGCGTGAGCCCGGTTCGCTGGGCGTGCTGACCGGTGACAGCGGCTGGAACGCTCTGGGCACTACTTATACGCCGCCGGCGGTTGAAGTCGAATTCTTCGCCAGCGAGGCTGATGTGCTGGCGACTTGTAGTTCGGACTCGTCCTCGGGCACCGCGCCCACCGATCCCGGTGTGCTGTGGTGGCCGAACCATGTGGCTGGCGAGCCAGGTATCAAGATTACGCGCCATGACCACCGCTGGGCGCTGGGCGATCCCGCTGACGCCACCGAAGTTGGCGACGATTCCGGCGAAAATGTTATGGTCGTTGATTATCCGGCGTATCCCAACCAGGTCATATTCGCGGAGGGCAATATCCGCGTCAAAGGTGTTCTGCCGCCCGCGGACCGCGAAACGACATCTCCGTACACGCTCAATCGCGATTACAACATGACTATTGTTTCCAACGCCACCATCTATATAGATGGCCAGATACTCTCGCCGCAGGATGTCTCCGGCCGGCGCGTTGACATCAACGGCCCGTCCGGAGTGATAGATGAGAACAACACCGCCGTGGCGCTATTGGCCCATGATTTTGTCTGCCTGAATCCGACGCAACTGGTCCCGCAGTTGACCTCCGGGCTGGTCCCTGCCGCGGCTGATGACGAGATGGCCCCCGAGCTGGGCCAGCACTGGGAGCTCGATCCCGACACCGGCGGCCGGGTCTATATCCGCTGGATGTTTGGCGAGACGGTGCCGGCAGGCGTCGCACGATACCTGACCGTCCAGCAGACTGCCGCCAGCCCGGGCCCGGCCGGCGTGGGCTTGATCCTGTCTGACGACGGCGCAATCACCGCTCATAGCTTCGGCAATCCGGTGGACCCCTACACCTTCATCTTCGCGCCCGAGGGCGCTCTGCTGTGGGATTTGGGGTCAGGTCCGATTCCCGCGCCTCAAGCGTACTGCTCGACGGCCATCGCGCCACAGTGGCAGCCGACAGCCAACATCGGCCCCTTCAGTGGCTCCGTTGTGCCGACGCTGCCGTGGAACATCGGTGCAGGCATTTCGGGGACAGTCGCTGTGCAAAACGCGGCGGCGCTCGCCCACCGCGATCCCCAGTTGGGCACTGCGGCGACCGAGTACTTGGTCAAGAAGTGGAAGATTGAGGAGATCGACACCGCCATCAGCCGCCCGCGCGGCGCTATCAACGCCAAGGTAAACGCTCTGATCTACGCCCAGCGCGGAAGTTGGTTTGTAATCCCCGGCGCCTACTTTGATGAAAGCACTTACACTGTGGACTTTGACGGCGACGGCGACACAGACGCCGCCGACAGCCTCTGGGCCGCCCGCATGCGCCGCTACAACTACCGCATCACCGTCAGAGGCTGCATCACTGAAGACCATACCGCACAAATTGAGGACGCGCAGGACTGGTCCAACAAGTGGGCATACCCCATTTACACGAGTGCTACAGAGTTGAGTTGGGCCACAATTGAATACGAATTCGACGAACAACTGCGGGCCAACAGAGACCAGGGCAGAACCACTCTGGATGGCGCCACTAATGTCCGCTCTACCGCTGCCAGTCTCTACACGCCCCAGGCTAATCTGCCTAAACTGCCGCTCTTACCCGTGAGCCCGACCTTGCTGTACTACGGCGAGGCGTTCTGACGCTTTCGAACGAAAGCTACCTCGGCGCTTTACGTGTGTGTCCATTACGGAATGTGTCGCGTGGGGTACCCACGCCAAAGGCGTGGGTCAGGCTTCCAGCCCGAGTCGACATCGGGCAGGAGCCGTATCGCCTTTCGACTTGTATGTCCATTACTGTGGAGGTTGATGGTATTATGCGGGTATCCGGAAAATACCTGCGCATAGTGGTTGCAATCATACTTGTTGGCTGCTTGAGTTTCGCGCAGGCGGCACAGGTTGCGCTCGAGTACACCGGCACACCCCGGACCTTCAAGGTGTGTGCCCTGGCTGTCGAACAGAGCGATGGCTCGTATGTCAACTCGCACCCGCTGATATTCGAAGGCCTGCGCCGCTGCCCCGAAAAACCGGCAGGCTGGGACTTTGAGAACCCTCTGGCTGCCCCTCAGATCGTCAGCGGCCTCGGCAATCTGACCAAGGCCGATGCGGCTTACTGGATCGTGAACTCCACCGATGTGACTGCGGCCAGTCTCCAGGGCATGGACCTCGTCTATATATGCGCTCCGGAGATTCTTCTGCGTGCAGACCTGGGCCACACCAACGAGCGCGAAGCGCTGATAAAGGCCTGCCGCGGCGGCACTATCATCTGGGTGGATCAGACCGATGTGGGCGGCGCTGGAACCACTGTGACCGGGTTCGCACCGCCGGGCTCTGCCAACTCCAACGCCGCCGCTTTTACCTTTTCCACCGGCGGTACAGACACCGGCAACACCCGCCGAGCAATTAACAGCCATGCCTGGCTGCTGCAGAATCCGTTCAATATCTCGTCCGCTGAAGTGCCATATATCGGCAGGTACCCGACGCCGTCAGATCCCACCACCGGCCCCACCTGCGACGGCATAGGAGGCGGCTTCGACTGCCAGCCTATCCTCCGGGATAACGACGGCAGCAACACCTATCGCAACGTCACCGTCACGCCCTACGGCTCCGGTGCCATCGTGGTGACCGCCGGCGAGGTCGGCTGGGACCTGGAAAGCTGGTGGCAGGCCACCGGCTATTGGTGGAGCGCGGATCGCCTGCGCCGGCCTTCGCGCTATCAATTGCCTGATTTCAAGTTCGCCTACAACATCCTTGGTGCGACCAGTCGTTGGTCACAGGCCCGCCGTGGGCCGTGGGCCGACGCCAAGAGCGTTGTCGAGGTGCGCGCGCCGCTCCAGGTTGAGTGGCAGTTCCCCGGCCAGTTTGAGAGCCTCGCCTTCAACAAGATCGGCCCCGTCGTCGGCAGCCCGGTTTGCGCCGGCGGCATGGTCTTCGCTGTCACGCTCGGCTCGCCCGACATTGACGGCGAGGGCGGTCAGGACGCGTACCTGCTCTGCTTCGACGCCGATCCCGCCCAGGACCTTGACGGCGATGGTACTGCCGATGACGGAATCCTGGATTACTCGGCCGGCGCGCCCTATGACCTGGTCTGGGAGGCTTCGCTCGGCGCCATGACGCCGCGCTATGCCTCGCCTTGTGTGGCCAACCTGGTTGGTCTGCCAGGTGCCCGGCCGTTGCAGGTAGTGCTGGTCAGCCTGGTGACCCCCGACGGCTCCGGTCCGGGCGAGGTGCGCTGCTACAATGCCTCACTGGATCCCTGGACGCTGGGATGGGTGTCGGGCTCGGGCTATAATGTCTCGTACGAAACCACCGGCGCGCTGATGTGGACCTACGATATAGATGGCTACGACACCGACTCCGACGTCGTGGCCCTGTCAACGCCGGTGGTATATCAGAACTATGTCTATGTGCTGGCAAGCGAGTTTGACAGTAGCCTGGACGGTAGCACCGTCAACAGCACCTACGGCCGCGCCCATTGCTTTCAGCTTAGCTATGAATGGGATGTGGACACCAACGGGCCCAAGTGGGTCTTTCCTGATCCCAATACCGACCCGGCCGAAGACGGTGACGATGCCAGCGACTCCGGCGCGCCCGATGACCATGCCTTCGCAGAGCTGCAGGGAATGTTGCCACCGTTCCATGAGCCGCAATGGGTGGCAGGCATCGCTCCGTACAATAGCCCGGCGCCTCGCCCGCTGCTGCCGCCCACACCGGGCGCCATACCTGTGCCACACTCCGGCAAGGATGTCATCGCCGACAGCGAATGGCAAGTTCTGCTCAACATTGCCACTCCGGTGGGAACCACGTTCTCCTGGAACGCCCCTGATTGGGATATGAGCATAAGCGGCTGGACCGACTTGCTGAACCGTACCGTAGGTGGCTACGACTTCGCGCTAATCCCCACACCCACTACGCCGGGCACGCCGCCAGTGGATCAACTCAACCTCCGCTATTACAGCTATATGCTCCTCACTTACGGGTTGGCCAGCGGCGTGTCAGGGCCGACTGATCCTGCGTACACGAGGTTGGATAGCCTTACCCGCCAGGACGATACCGGCATTGATGTCAGCGCCACGCTCGTGAATGTGGGGACTACTGTCCGTCTGTACTTCACCAGTGGGCAGGCTCGCGAGCTGCTATTGCCCGCCCGGCAGGACACTGCTGGCTCTCGCAGACCTCATAATATATCATTGTACGGCGTGCCCGTGGAAATCACCTATACTGTGGACACCACAGGCGACGGTACGCCGGATACGCAATATACCCAGACGCAGACATTGCGCGGGCCGATGCGCTATCGCCCTAATGAGAGTGCTAACCGTCGCCGCGTCACGCCTCCGGTCATCACCGGCCCTGATAGCATGATAACCGTCTCCGATGCGGCCGAAGACGCTGGCCGGAACGTTGCTAGCGCGAGCGGCGGCGCACTCAGGTCCCGCAGCCGGTACAGTGGCGGCCAACAGTGGCAGTTCCATGCCGACACCACACTGCCCAATGCGTCAACATTGTCCGACCCACCCTTTGATCAGCCCTACAGCCCTTACGGCTATGCGCCGCTATACAAATCGGCGCCTGCCGTGGATACCAGCACCGACACTGCTTATGTCGTCGTGAACCATGCCCGGCCCGACCCATCTAATGACACATCACTTGAAGGTGTCGCTGAAGTCATCGGCATCGCCACCGAGGCCGACCTCAGCATCACTCTCCGGCCGGTGGACGGCGTCACTCCTGAGCCTGATGCCCGCATCCGCGAGGGCACAGTCAGCATCACCACGCTCGACACATCCTATGACGTTGAGGTCGCGGTGCCGGCTTCTGCATACGAAGTTGACTACGAGAATCACACCATCACCTTCTATCGCAGTCAGGCTGGCTGGCTCTCCACCATCGGCTCGCTCTACGGCAAGCCAGTATGGGTTGACTATGACTTCTGCGACCCAGCCGACCCGACTGACCCGGGCGATGACACCACCATAACCGACGAGCTGCACATACTGCCCGAGGTGGTGCGCTTCCAGTACATGCCCGGCTTCATCCGCCTGCACCACAATTTCGTCTATCACAATTTCGACGACTCCGCCGACGCCATGAACGTCTTCGTGAGTCTGCCCAATGGCACGGCTCTTGCCGGGCTGGGCATCGGTGAGGAGGAGTTCGACGCCGCCGGTCTTCTGCCCGGCGGCTGGATCGATGCACTGCCGCGCGGCATTCTCGACATCCGCAATCTGCAGATACCCACAGAGGCGGTCACCGAAATACCCCTGCAGCCCGGCTGCAATTTTGTGGTGCAGTACTACTACTTCGATGAGACCACGGGGAGCGCTCTGCCTGCCTCCGAAACTCACCAGGTTCCTTACAACATCGGCGAGTCGATCTCATCACCGGCGCTTGGCGGGCGCGTGCTGCATGTCGGCACCGAAGGCTTCGATCCCAACCGCGACAATACGCTCAACTTAACCGAGGCCCATAACGACAGCCACGCGCAGAAGCCGTTTCTGGTCGGTGAGCGCATCAAAGAGACGTTGCTGTCGCTGCTGTGGGACCCGATCAGCAATCTGGTCTATGGTCACATGGCCCAGCCCGCCAACCCGCATGGCTCCTACAACGTGCTGGGTACACCCGTGATTCCGGCTGTCTCGTCATCGCCGGTGCTCGGCCACAACCGCGTATTCGTCGGCTCGAAGATGGTCGGCCAAATCACTCAGCCCGCCAACGACGGCATCGACCCGGGATATGTGTCTGCGGGCGTGGGCTTTGTCAGTGCGCTCAAGTCGCGCTCAACGTTCATCTGTGATGACACCCGCATAATCGAGGTGGTCGAAGACACGCCGGTGTGGGTCTGTCATGGCACGCTGTCTGCGATGCCCAATGAAGCCGTGGACGTCAGCCGGGGCACCGATGGGCGGATCGCCATACCGTTCAACCGCCCGGCCAAAGCTGTGCCGCTGTCCAATGGCAATCTGCTGGTAGTTGATACCGGCAACAACCGCGTGGTCGAAATTGATCGGGACGGCGTTGTCAAGTGGCCGCTGTCTGCGGCGGGCTATGATTATTACACCAGCGCCACCAACACCCAGTTGCGTCTTGACTCACCATCGGATGTATTCCGCTACTACACCATCACCGACTCGGGAGTGAATTACAACTCCACCAACGGCGATCTGCTGCCCTCAACTACCACGCATACTGTCATCGCTGACGCCGGCAATGGCCGCGTCATTGACATCGTCACCCAAGTCAGCGCCTCCGGTGCGCAGACTCATTCGGTCCATGTCAAAACACCCAGCCACGTCAAGGCTGCCGGCAGCACCGCGCCGCTGCAGCGGATAGCGTACACCGCCGTCAGGCCCATATTCGATCCCTCAAGCACTGCCGTCGGCGGCATCGTCCACCCCGTCATCGGCTACCTGTGCGCCGCCTCAAATCTGCACCAGCTCGTGGTGGTCGAAGAGAACACCTTGGCCATCAACCCGCCCTCCACAAACCTGCCGTATGGCGGTTCCGCTGGCAGCGACTGGAAATGGCTGGCATGGCTGTGGGACGAGGATGTAAGCGACACTGTCTATGGCCCGCCTGATTCGCTGATCTTCCGCAATATCAGGGACCTGCAAACCTCGTATGAGGGCGACGACTTCTACATCACCGTCACCTGCGGCCAGTATGCTGGACGGTTGTCGGACGTGCAGGCCAACAACCTGCACCCACTGGCGGCTCAGGGCGATGGTATCTTTGAGTTCTGCGTGGACATCAGCGGCGCTGCGGGCACTTGGGCTCTGATACCGGCAGTAGATGGTGCCGGCATCGCCACGCCCGACACGCCGATCTGGTACATGACCCGCGAAGACTACATATACTCGTATCCGGCAGCTAGCGTCCGCCGCGACTTGAGTAACATCCGCTACCTTGACGTTGACGATAACCCGTACTGGCAGACCATGCCCTGGTTCCCGGTCTCGGCGGTACGGTTGCCGTGTGACACCCGCCCGATGGATGCCGACGGTGACGGCACTTTGGAGCGCTACCACCGTCACCTGATTACCAACTATGCCGGCCTGATACCCAACCTGACGCGTGAGAATATCGATGACACTTCGGCTCCCGCTTCACTTTATAGCAGTGTCATTGTAGTGCAGACCGATGATGCTAATGACAACTATCCGGGCGACGATACACTCGACATTGACCGCCGGCTGGTCACTCCCAATCCCAACGAGGCCGACTGGCCCGACCCGCTGGCACAGCCGACACACGCCGCCCGTTGAGTTGTGGGCCGCTTTCCGGCTGGTAAATACTGCAAATATCAATTACCAGGCGATTATTATGAGATATCACAATTGCGTGTTGGCACCACACAGCGCCAAGACAAAGGGGCGACCTATGCGGGGACTTGTGACTGCTGCGCTTGTTCTTATTGCACTTATCGGCGCACTGGGCTTGGTCTGGGCGCAGTTGGACCCCCCGCCCTGCCCCTACGAGATGCGCGCCTATGTGGACAGTACCACTGACTCCACCAGGCAGTTCAACCTCTCCACCATCCGCGCCACGTACGTCTGCCCACACTGCGGGTACTCGTCTTATCATGGCGAGGGTGAGGACTGTCCCAACCCTTATGGAGTTACCGGCCATTCAACCGCTATGAACCTCGTGGCCGTGGCCAGAAAGACTCGTGTGCTGGCCGCTACGCTGCAGTCAATGGCAGCCGGCGCCCGCGACTACGAATACACCAACACCGCCGGCAGCATCATCGGCCGCGCCATGCTCGGCAAGGTCTTCCACCCCGAAGACGGCACCAACGCTGACCGCTCCACGCTGCACCTGCAAACCTGCGATGTGGCCGGTGCTGACCCCGCGGATACCATTGGCGCTGCTAGCCGTCTGCGGCTTTTCATCATGCCGCCGGGCGTCACCCGTCCCTGCGCTACTCAGATAGACTTGGACAACATCAGCTCGGAGGGCGGCGGCGACCTCTTTGACGCGGATGACGACGCTGCCACCATCAAGGACACTTATATTGAAATCGGCCTGAACCCCTACCGCGTGGACAATGGCGACGAATGGCTCGTTCGCTATACACGAACCGAGGACGCGGGCGGGAACCTCACATCCGTGCAAGTCCAGGTCGCCAGCCTGCTTTACGGCTTCGACTTGGATATCACCGATACCAATCCGACTGCCGCCGGAAACAACTGTTACATAACCAACTCCGGCGGTCTGGTTGTAACACTGCATCATAACAACGTTAGCTTTGACATCACCGATGGCACTTCCGAAACGTGGCTTTTCCACTTCACCGTGCAAAGCAATGCCTACATCATGCCCAGCCACTGCTTCGACGACATGGGCGGCGTGGGCTTCCCGTCGGTTATTAGTGACGCTGACGACCTGACCGACTGGGCCTGGAGCGATCTGTTCCCAGTGCTAACAGATGCCAAGCAGTGCTGGCTCACGCCCACAGGCGGGGTGATCACCGACACCAGTGCTATCGTGCATGCAGGTGCCGGCACCCCAACGCCCTATGTGATACCCGCCAATATGGTCGGGGTGGGCATTGCTGCGGCGCAGTATTCGAACGTGGGCGATGATGTCGGCTTGCCGCACGATGGGTCGGGCGACTGGCGCTTCTACAAGAACTGGGAATGGCAGTACGACTACCAGGAAACTGTGACCAACGAGGAAGTAGCCCAGGCCCAAGACTTGGACGCCCCGCCGGCTGCTCCCTCTGATGGCAACTTCCGGGCTACTAGTGGTGGAACCGACACCCACCAGCAGTGGGTGCAGCACCTCGGCGAATGTCACTACTTCTCGTCCCGCGTCGAGCTGCCTCCTCCCAGCGAGCCATGGGTCCATTCTGACGGCACGGCAACCCCCGGCTGGCCCAATGCGGACTACCCGCGCATCGTGGTTGGTGAGCCTGACGGCTCGGGTAACATCGCGGGCGAGTACGGCCCTGGGGCCAATACGGCCACCAGACCCTTTTACCTTTATAATCGTTTTGACGACGGCACGAATCCGAGACGCTGCGAGTTCTGCGGCTACATAACCCAAGCTGCCATCTGCCCGTTTCATGCCGACCGCAACAACACCAGCGCCCTGACCACCTACTATCGTGCCAGCGCCGCGCTGTGTCGCAAGCTGGCGGTGTCGGGGGAGGTTGAAAGCACCGGCGGAACCGCCCCCACCCGCCATGTCCTGCCGGAGGCGGCTTTCAAGTATCACGAATACAACCGCTACGTGTATCCCATCGAGGTGAGTTCCGCCACCGCCGGCCAGTTGGCGGTACACTTTGACATACCGAAGTATCAGCCACCCTCGGTTCCGGCGGCTGCCGGAGCCAACTACCAAAACGACCTCAGCGGCGATGAGGGTTACCGTGGCGGCCTGATCATGTGTGCCGACCAGCGCAACTACCCGTCCGGCAGCTCGGGGCTTAGCGGGGGCTGGGATGTCTTCTACCGCTGTCCTGACTGCGGAGGACTGACGCCCGATCCTGCCAGTCACGTCTGCAGCAGCGGCCACCAGCTCTGTCCCTTCTGCGGCGCTGAGTATCCACGCAACTACGACGGTGACTTCAGCCAGGCCGGCAACCAGTGCGGCTTTTGCCGCGGCACCGGCACCCTGGGCGTTATCACAGGCAACGATACCGTTCAGGAGCACGACCTGTGGTGCGAAGAGTATGACGTCGGCGACCTGCAGGTCTCGGTCCTGCGCAAGGCCGCGATGAGGGCCACGGTGCCGGCTGTGCAGATCGGACGCGTGCAGCCGGGCGTCACCACCACCCGGCCCGACACCAATGTGCAGAATATCGCCGGCGGCTATCGCGCTTTCCCGTCCGACACCTCGCCCAGGATCGCCCTGCCGGTGCTCAATCTGGGTAATGTCACCTCACCGATACGCATCGCCAACGTGAACGACCCCGCTGCGGCCAGTGCGGAATTGAGCCTGCCCCACTACAGCCGCATCGAGGTGCCGGCGTACGACTATTCCTATACCCGCATCGCCCAGAGCACGCCGATTACGAGGCTGACGTTGCAAAGCTACAATCCTGCGCTGCTGGCCGATGCGGAGTGGGACATCACCTCGGCGCTGCCATTTTCCACCGGCGGCACTGAGCTGTTCGGACGGCTGCAGGCCGGCTACAGCGGCTATCCGCTGCCATTGGGCCAGCCGGCGGGCACTTATCTGGGGCAAACGCTGTACTTCCTCGACACTGACGGTGACGGGGCGCTTGATTTCGAAATCGGCGGCCCTGGTGGCGCGGCTACGGACACCTTCAGCACGCAGTTCGACCCGCTGGCTGACCACCCGCTGGAGCCGGTGTATGACACGGTTGTGGGCGATGTGCGTGTCTTTGGCAGCCGCCTGCCGCAAAATGATTACTACTCAGCCGACTCCTCGCCAGTGCCGATTATTGCACCAGGTGACGAGGTCCAGGTCATCTGGGTCGGCAATCGGCCTAGCGCTGCGGGCGCCGGCTCGGTGCCTGTCACTTGTGCGCCCGGCGATGACATCAGTGACATCCCCTCCAGCAGTGCAGCGGTCAATCTGCTTTACGCTACAGCCAGCTACGCCGGCGCTGTTGCCGACGACCCGCTCTACCGGGCATACGGATGGCCCGTGAGCGGCACTGAGCTCGTTGACGCCTACAACCTCAGCAACGACAGCGCCGCCGGCACGGTGTCCTCCAGCCCGTGGGCGCTGGGCGATGATGCTGACCGATGGGCCTTCTGGCATCGGCGCCTGCAGCACCCTGGCGGCACCGAATCTACCTTGCGATATGACACCTCAACTGGCGCTGCCTGGGCCTGGAGCGGCTCAGGCACTGGCGAGTGGATATATGCCAGCGGCCTGCCCAAGGAGAACCTGCGCAGCTTTATTGACGGCGATGACGAGCACTGGCTTTTCTGGCACACCGGCTCCGAGGGCAAACAGTACCTGATGTATCGCTGGGACTACACACTGGGCAGCACCGATAGCAACGAAGCGCCGGTGCCGGTTACCAACCGCGCCAGCCGCGAGTGGCGCGCCGACACCTTCCCGGCCATTGACCCGCGCGATACGTCCACCAACGTGGGGATCAAGAAGCCCACGCAAGGCCCGTTCACATACACCAAGGACCCCTCTGTGTTCCCTGATCCCAGCGGCAATGTGAACCTGTTCTTCTCCGGCTATGCTCGCTCCGAGCGCGAGGCTGACATCTGCTGGACGCGCTTCGACCCCGACGGCATGGACGGGGCGGATACCACTATTCCCAACTACGGCAAGCTCGCCTTCGCCAGGCCACAAGCATCCGGCGGGCCCTCTGTCTATACCAGTTCGGACAGTTGGCTCAGGATGCCGGAGGAATTCTCAGCTAACGGCTTGCGCCAGGTCTTTACCAGTCGCGGTCTCGACTGGCTATGTCACGATGACGGGGCCGGCGACGACTTTGCAACCAGCCCGTGGGGTCCTGTTGGTGGCGTCAGCTTCGACCCAACGGATGGCAACTACCTGTGGGGCAACTCTTACCTGGACCCGGTGTTCTGTCTGGCTCTTATCTACGATGACCCTGACGACGGCCTCAGGCCCCAGACTGAGCTATTCTGGCTCACCTGGGAAAACGGCACCTATTTCCGCTCGCGCGGAGTCTATCGGGTATTGCCGAAGCTCTACCCGCTCGCCGGAGCATCGCTGAGCGAGCCGCCGGGTGTAGCCGACGGCAGCGGCTACTTGCTGCAGGACCCATCCGCGCCCAACCGCCGCGTGGTAATGGAGATCAGTCCCGCCACCGGCACCGTCACCTTCAGTTCGCCGCTTTTCAATATTGATAATCCAGCCGACCCGCTGGCCGTATTCTATGAAAGCATGTCATTGGGCGGCAGCGTCAACCTGGTTGATGTCGCTCTGTTCGGCGCTTACCACCCATACGTGTATCGTGTCACTCGCAGCGGTGCCGATGACGACTGCCCGTCCGCCTTTTACAACGCGGATCTTGACCCCAGCCGGCTAACCATATTCTGGCGCCGTCGTTACCCCGTCAGCAGCCGACCGCATTTCGGCCGCACCGGCTTCATGCACAAAACCTACACGACTTCCGTTCGCGTCGCCAGACCTTCGATCGCCAGCGTCGGCTCGGTGGTCAACGCTTACGACACGGCTACCTCCATACCGTACACCGCCGATGCCGATGCACTGGCCGGCGGCATTATCACAGTGTCAGAAGGCTATATCGGTTACACCTTGCAGGTCACCTACGACAGCGCTGATGGCAGCAACGGTGTGGTGGAATACCACGAAGTGCCCGGCTGGTCGGTGGAGACCCCGGTGCCGATCCGTACCGGCGGGGCCGAGGGGCGTCTGGTGGTCAAACCCGAAGCTTACTCGGTTGCCGGCGCCAACACGGTCCGCTACTGGCTGTTCTGGACCAGTCTGGGCCGTGTCTATGACATGCGCCTGCTCGACGCCTCCAGCACTCGTGTTGACGGCGAGCCGATCATACTTCAGTCGGCGGATGTCTATTCTGCCGTCGTATCACCGGACGCTGGGCCGGTCATTCGTGAGCGGCCGATGTCAAGCGTATCGTTCGATCCAACCTAGAAGAAACTACTTGCATAATATTTTGTCACATAAAGTGCATATCGGCGACGGCAGCGGTTCCGTGGTATCCACATCCTTGGTGCCTGCGGAATGTCTTACTGTGTGCTTGACAAAGCCTTGGCAATACATTAAACTCAGGCTTAATAGCGAGCACACCATACAGTAGAGATCCCTATCCAACAGACAGGGAGATAGTGTTATGGCTCGGGGCGCAACTCACGTGCTGGGCCTTGATATTGGCACGCAGACCATAAAGGCTGTTGAACTCCGCCTCAGTGGGCCTGATGTTGTGCTTGAGGGGCGGCCTGCAGTCATACCGACGCCGCCCAATAGCGTCGTCGGCGGCCGTGTTGTGGACGAGGAGGCAGTCAGCCAGGCCATCAGTGAGGCTGCCTCCGAATACGGATTCAGCGTCAAGAAAGTCGTCGCCTCTGTTGGCGGCGAGACCGATGTGGTCGTAAGAATCGCCGAATTGCCTCGCATGGAACCCAAGGAGCTCGACGACGCTGTCCAGTTGGAGCTCGACCGTCAAACCCCGTTCGCGGTTGACCAGGTCATATATGATTTTGAGGCCGTAGAACACCCCGGTGTTAGCCCGCAAAGCGAGAATATGGAAGTCCTGTTGGCTGTCGCACAGGAAGACATGGTCAACGCCCATGCCGAGACCATCTTGGGCGCAAAGATGACGCCGGTCGCAATTGATGTTGAGCCCCTGGCATTAGGGCGCGCACTCGTAGAACTCGGCGACGAAGCCGCCATGCAGTCAACAGTTGTCACTGTCAACATCGGCCATACTGGGTCCCTTATCTCAATTTTCTGCCAGGGCGTACCTGTGTTCATCAGAACCATACCGACTGCCGGCGAAGCACTTACCGCAGCCATCAGGCAGAACGCCCAATTCGGAGAACAAGACGCCGAACGCGCCAAGCGCCAGTTTGCTGACGTTACCGGCCTTTTCGCCTACGAAGAGGAAGAAGGCGAATCTGAAGACGAAGAAGACGACTTCGTTGACGAGGACACTGACTCGGTTTTCGAACTCGCTGAGTCCGAAGCCGCCGAAGAGGCGGATGAAGGCGCCGGGGATACAGATGCAATGGCCACACACGTCGACGTGGACGCGCAGAGCTACGAACTCCCACCCGACCAGCCTGTAGAGGCCGAGCCGGCCGACCAACAACCGCCGGGCGAAGAGGCAGAAGCCGAAGCGCCTGAGCAGGCCGCTGAGCCCGCCACCACTGAGCAACAAGCCGAGGCAGCGGAGCCGATTTCTGAAGAAGAGCAGTGGGCCCGCCAGCGGATCTCAGAAGCCCTCGTTGACCCGTTGACCGAGCTGGCTACCGACCTACAGCGCTCTATCCAGCACTACCAGCGACAGCATCGGCAGGAACAGATTAGCACCATTATCCTGTCTGGAGGCAGCGCGGCCATACCCGGCCTGGCCGCGTTTCTCGGAGCCGAACTCCGCATCCCCGCTAAAGTTGCCGACCCATTTGCCAATATTCAGTTCGATCCCGATGAGGTCTCCAAAGCCTACCTGCGTGATGTCGGACCAGCGGTCAGCATCGCTGTCGGACTCGCGCTCCGCGATATGCTGGACTGAGAACAACCTAGTACCGATTACCCAGGCCATTGCCCGGGAGGAGTTTCAGTGTTACGCGTTGATCTACTGCCGAGAGTCATAGTCCAGGGGCGACGCAACGTCACGATCGCGATGTTCTGCCTGATTGCCGTCGTCGTCACTGCTGTCGTGATGTTCCTGGCCCTGCAGCAGGTCAAGAACAATATTGCCCAGACCGAAGTGAAGCTGGCTGACGCCAAGCAGCGTGCCAACGAGGTTCGTGAGATCAAGAATAAGGCGACCGCCAAAGATGCGGAACTCGCCCCCATTCAGGCCAAGCTTGACTTTGTTGACGCTGCTGACGCAAGTGGCGAGCAGTTCTTCGACCGCCTCTGGAAGATTAACGAGTACATATATGCTCGTGCTCAGATGACCAGCTTTGAAATCAGCCCGCCCGCCAGTGTGAGTTTCACTGTTCAGATCGCCGATACCACTGAAGCCGGCCGCTTTCTGCTCAACCTGATTCGCTGCCCGCATATCACCGGCATTCAGATTTCCGGCATGCCGGCAGGCGAGACGGTAGAGCCAACTGGCTCAGCGGTTATGCGTACTATGGAGGAAGTTATCACCTTTAATGTCACTGCCACTCTGACCGAACCCGTAGAGATTCCGGAGCCGCCCGGTGGCCCGGCCGCTGCCGCCGCACCCGGTGCAGGCGGACCCGAGGACATGATGCTGGACGGTCTGCCGCCGCCGCCGGAACCGATAGGGCCGGAAGCGTCGCCCACTTAGGCTGCAGCGCCCACCACACCTGCCTGCCGTGCCGGCAGGCTGGGGGCGACAAATAGGGAGCACGCGCCAATATGCGCAGAATCTTCGGAAAAGTGCCAACATTTGCAATTTTCATCGTCGCCGCAGTGCTCGTCGGCGGCATCGTCGCGCTCATGCACTTCAAGTTTATCAAGCCGCAGAAAGAGGAACTCACGAGGATAGAGCAGGAACTCGCCGCCGAAGAGGCGGTAGCCGCTGAGCGCGCGCAGGCCGAGCAGAGACTTGCAGAGGTTCAAGCACAGTGGCTTGAGGCGCAAGACCGTCTCGCGCAACTGCGGAAAAAGAGAAGCTTCTGGATCTCAACCTACCAGCCGATCGCGGCCATGATCGCTCTATGGTACGAGTACCGCGATGACCTGCCACGCGTCACCAAGGAGTGGCTTGATTCAACAGGCGTCACGCTTAACAGCAACGTCACCTTCCCAACGCCCGACATGGCCCCACCGCAGGTTCCCGGCGGCGGCTTTATTACTCTGCCCGGGCCGATCAGCCTGTCAATCAGCGGAACACTGGCGCAGATTGAAAGTTTCTACTCATCACTGGGCAACTATAAGAGAGTTGCTCGCATATCAGGCCTGCAACTTTCAGGCGAGGGCGATACCCTCAACGCCACCGTGCCGGTGAGTCTATACCTGCTGATAGAGACACCTGCGCCTGCGCCGGCGCCCGCTGCGGCCCCGGCAGCGGCAGGAGGGCTGCCAGGTGCACCCGGTGGTATGCCTGGTGAGATCGGACCCGGCGGACCCGGTGGTATGCCCGGCGGACCCGGTGGTATGCCGCCTGATGCGGGCGATATACCACCTGATGCGGGCGACATACCGCCTGATGTAGGCGGACCCGGTGGTGTGCCACCGGAGGCTGCACCGTAGGATCAACAGTAACCGGACCAACTCAGCCCGCCGCGATGTCCGGCTCGCACTAAAGCCTGTCGGCGGCAGAGACAGGCCAGATCAACCGGAGAATTAGCAGCGTAGGAGCCTTATGTGACTAGCCCACGCAATGCGAAAATTATGATCGCAAGCGCACTCTGCATAATGGTGCTTGCCGGGGTAGTATTCCTGCTGTTTGTCGTGCCTACCATGCGTGGCGGCGCCACTCCGTCAATGGCCCAGGAGGAAATGCCGCCGCCGCCCCCGCCCGGTCCGGGCAGGGACCCAGCGATGGACCCAGGCATGGACCCGGGCATGGACCCAGGCATGGACCCGGGCATGGACCCAGCGATGGGCCCGGGCATGGGCCCGGGGATGGACCCAATGGGTGCGGGGATGGAAGCTGCGGTGGCAGCCGTCGCGGCCGTAGAAAAGCCGGATTTGCCCCCGATCGAACCTAGCAATCCCAATCCGTTCGCGGCTGCCGCGGCGATAGGCACCGCCGAGGAACTTGCCCTTGAGGAAATGAAAGTAACCAACTACGGGACCAACTGGGCCCGCATTCCAATAACTCAGCAGCTTGGCTTCCCAGCGCCCGAAGTGCCGCCGCGAGCGGCTCCTCCGCCTCCGCCGTCAGTCATTGGACCCGAAAAGCCGCTGCGGGTCACCAGCATCATGTGGACTAAGGATGGCCAGGCGCTCGCCGTGTACGAATACGGTGAGGGTGACGAAATGCAGAGCGGCGTCGTCCGGCCCGGAGATGTGGTGGAAACCTGGAAAGTTAGTGAAATTCGCCAGGATTACATAGTCGTAGAGGATCGTAGAAGCGGAGCGAAAACTGAAGTATATCTCAGCGAAAAGGCTCCCGAGCCGAAGAAGAAGGAGCCACCCGCTGGTAGGCCTGGCACACGCCAACGGCCCCGCCGACCTGGGCCTTAGACACTGCCTGCAACTCACTAGCGGCAGCCGGGCGATAGGATTGCAAAATTCGGAGGGAAAATTCGGTCACTAGGAGGCCGAGCTTATGAATACCAAGTTTCAGTTTCACATCTGCGGCGGCATAATCTGCCTTATGGTGCTGTCCACCTTGCTTGTCGCAGGCACCGCCGGCGCGCAGGACGATGCCAAATTCTCTGTGCAGTTTGCGGACACTGCCTTGTCAAAGGTCCTCGAAGCGTTCAAGCGCTTCAATCCCAGCTTCGCCTACACCCTGCCTCCCGGCGCAGAGAACAAGCGTATCACCGCCGCGTTGGTTGACGTCAATGTGGACGAAGCGCTCACTATTGTTCTCGGACAGGTCAACCTGCGGTTTGTCAAAGATAATAATATCTATTCAATCCGCGAAAAGCCGCAGCGGGCCACCGGCCGCGCGGACCGGCCAATGCCCCAATATGGGGCTCCGATCTTCGCGCTCAGGCCGGCATCGCCGACCGCCGAGGGCGCCGGCGCCGCGGCTACGACCACACCGGGTGAGGGCGTGGGAGCCGAAGAAGACGAGCGTGCGAACCTGCCGATCCGACTGCTCAAGATCAGGTACGCCGATCCCGCCATGATCTCTACCCTCTTCGGCGGCGAGGTCATCTATGGTGGTGAGGAGAGTATGACGGGTGGCGGCGGCGGAGGCGGCGGTCGCGGTGGTGGCGGCCGTGGTGGCGGCCGTGGTGGCGGCAGTTATGGCGGCGGTGGCGGTCGCGGTGGCGGAAGCTATGGCAGCAGCAATCGTGGTGGCTCCAGCCGCGGCAGCAGCAGCCGTGGCAGCAGCAGCCGCGGCAGCAGCGACAGAGGCGGTTCCAGCCGCAATCGCTACTAGCCCGGGCTGCTTACCTACAGCGCCTGGCTCGGCCTGCCCTGCGTGTCCGCCGTAGCCTTGCTGAAAGCCCTGAGCTTGCCGAAGGGGCGCAGGCGGGAGCTTCCCGTTCGACAGGCTCACGGCCCTGACCAACGTCGAAGGGCAGCCCGAGGCCATTTTAGAAGCCTTATAATCATCTGAGCATCAGATGTTTGTCCTAACGCACACAGCACTTGAATACAGCAAATGACATGGGCCAAGAGATGCAGCCATTACGTGACAGTGCCCCAGGGAGGGGAGTTATGCGAAGCTCCAAGAGTTGGCAGCAGAAGATGATAGCAACCTGCGTTATCGCAATGCTGGCTATATCCGCCGTCTGTGGCCGAGTCGCGCCTGCTCAGTCAGAGGCCGACATCCCCAATGAGCAGCACCTCATAAATATTGATGTCAAAGACGGAGCCATAGATGCGGTGCTGCGCATGCTGGCAAAGGCGGCCGGAGTTAATATCGTGATCGGCGAGAACGTGACCGGGCGCGTCGAGACGGTGGTACTTCGCGACGTGACCGTCGAGACCGCCCTGGAGATGATCACGATAGCGCAGGGGTACCATTGGTACCGTAAAGACAACGTCTATCTCGTCACCGCTGAGCCGTTCCCAGGCGCGCTTGAGAGCCAAGGCGCACTCACCTCTGGAATCGGCGGGCCAGGACCAGAGCGGGCTACTGGACGGGGGCCCGCCGTCGGCACACCTGAGTTGGCTCCTGCCGAGACGGCGCGTGCCCTCTCACCGCCGCCCGTAACGCCCCACGATCCGTCAACCATTGTAACTCCGGGCGCGCCCGGCGAGCCGAAGATAGTAATCAAGTATTTGCCGCTCAAATTCAAAGATGCCGAGGAGTTGGCTTATGCCTTTGGCGGCACAGCCTTCGGCGGCAGTACGCCCGGCGAGAAGTTTCCAGCGTTCCGACTTTCGGATCGCAGACACCTCACCGGCGCGACTCCGAAGTCTTACGCCGGTCCGGACGTTTTTGGCGGCGACTCCTCATCTAGCTCGCGCTGGGGCCAGCAGCCGGGCCTCGGTACTGGCAGGTCCAGCCGCGGCGCTACTAGTGGTAGGGGCGACACCGGCGGTAGAGGCGGCGTCGAGGGCTTTCTCCCCGGCGACATGGAACCGCCTGTCGCATACATGCCCGAAAACGCCTTGATTGTCCAGGGCACTCAGGCCGAGATTGATAAGTTCACTGAAATCGTTGAAATGCTCGACGTACGCGCCAAGCAAGTCGAAATCAGGACCAAGTTCGTGGATGTTCTGACTACGGAGGCGAACGCATTCGGCATTGATTGGACCGTTGCCAACGGCGCGCTGGAGTTCTGGAATCTCGGCTTTGCCCCCGGCGAAGCCATCAACAATGTTGTCAGGTATGCCAGGGGCCGCTTCCAGGCAACCTTGGCCGCTCTGCAGAGCGAGGGCCGGGCGACTGTGATCAATGCACCCCACGTCATATGTCCCAACAACCAGTTCGCTATGATCAGCTTCTACACCACGATCCCCTACTACACCTCGACTACCGAGTACAACCAGTTCGGCCAACGTATCGCCACCGAGATCGAATGGGAAGAAGCCGAGATCGAAAACACGCTCGAGGTTATGCCCCGCATTAACGCCGATGATACCATAACCATCGTGCTCTTTCCGCTACTCGAGGACCAGATCGGCGAAGTCATCGGGCCTAATGGTGAAAGCATGCCCATTATCGTCTCGCAGACAGTTGAGACGACGGTTACCGTCGCTGACGGTGACACCATCGTCTTGGGCGGACTGATACGGAAGGATGAGAGCTACACGTATCAGAACACCCCACTCTTGAGTAAGTTGCCGATCATTGGAAAACTATTCCGCTCCAAGCGCGCCCGCAGTTCTAACTCCGAACTGCTCATCTTCGTCACGCCCAGGATCATCCGCGACGTGCCGCCGCAATAACGCAGTGCGGTCTGTCGCACTCAGATTACAAACGGCACTCCTCAGCGGTGCCGTTTGTTAGTATCTGCAACCTTGTCTGCCGGAAGGCGCGAGTGCTGTGAACTCTTTTGCGAAGGTCCACGTTCCGCTGGGCGCTGCCAGTTACGACATAACCATCGGCGCATCCGTCCACGAGCACTTGGGCCGCCTCTACCCGCCCCGCACCGGCCAGCGCGCGTGTCTCATTGCACCTGAGAACCTGGTGGACCTCTACGCCGACCGCCTGCTGCAAAGCCTCCGTGCCGGCGGCTGGCAGGTTGAACTGCTCCCGGTGGCTGACGGCGAGGCGGCCAAAAATCTCCAGACCGCCGAGCAGTTGTGCCGCCGTCTCGCTCAGATGGCGTTCGACCGGGGATCGGTTCTCTTCGCCCTCGGCGGCGGCGTTGTTGGCGACCTGGTCGGCTTTGCAGCCGCCATCTACCTCCGCGGCATCGCCTTCGTGCAACTGCCCACCACACTCCTGGCCCAGGTTGACGCCAGTGTCGGTGGCAAGGTCGCCGTGGACCTACCCGAAGGCAAGAACCTGATCGGCGCCTTTCACCAGCCTGACGCCGTATTCATAGACACCGTACCTCTCAACACGCTGCCGGACCGACAGTTTCGCTCGGGGATGGCCGAGGCCATCAAACATGCCGTCATTGCCGACGCGGAGTTGTTCTCCTACATCGAGGCCAACCTTGACCGCATATATGCGCGCGAGCCGACAACACTAGAACATCTTCTCGCCCGCAATTGTCAAATAAAGGTGGACATTATCGCCCAGGACCCGTATGACACCGGGCTTCGCAGCCTACTCAACCTCGGCCACACCGTCGGCCATGCGCTGGAGGCCGCTGCCGCGGATTGGGCCATTCATCACGGCGAAGCCGTCGCCATCGGCATGTTGGCAGAAGCGCGGCTGGCCGTGCAGCTCGGGATGTGCGAGCAGTCCGACCTCGACAGGCTGCAGAATCTGCTGGCCAAAGCCGGCTTGCAGTCCGAGATCCGAGCAGTTGACATTGACAAGGCCACTGCCGCTTTACGCCGTGACAAGAAGATCGCCGACCAGGCACTGCGCCTGCCGTTGATGACCGCTATCGGCAGCGCAGAGGTTTTCGAAGACATAACGCTGGACCAACTCGATGCCGCCTTGCGTGACGCGCTACAGAATCACAAATAGCTTGTAATTGCTGATTGGGAATGTCCAGGCAAAACGTGAATGCAAGAAAGGACGCAATTCATCCGTTGCTCTGGCTGGGCCTGGTGTTGTGGGCCAGCATAAAGGGCATTGTTGCCATCATCTTCACCATCGCCATCTTCATCGGCATCGTGTCACTGCTGGTTCTGGCGGCTCTCGGCTACGGGCCCGAGGAAGTCGCGGTGCCCAATGTTGTCAACATGCCGCTGGAGAAGGCCACGCAGGTGATGAGTGAAGCCGGGGTTGAGCTTGAGGTCGCACGTGAGGTGCACAATGCCAAGACGGCTGACGGCTGCGTGATGGAGACCAGACCGGCAGCCGGCAAGGTCACCAGGGAAGGTCGCACAATCTACGCCGTAGTAAGCCTCGGTCCCAAGGACGCTAAGGTGCCGAAGGTTGTCGGCCATAGCTCAAAAGCGGCCCAGCAGCGCATCCGCGAGGCGAAGCTGCGGGTCGGCAACGTTGTTTACAAGGCCGACAGCAACCCGCGTGACCACGTCATCGAGCAGGCACCGACTGCCGGCACTGTGGTCGGCCGCGACAATCCTGTCAACCTTGTGCTAAGCGGCGGGCCGGACTACGGTCGCGCACAGTTGAGTGACAAGCGGACGTTATTTTTTCGGACCATAAAGGTCACTGTGCCGCAGGGCCAGCCGCTGCAGAGGGTCGTCATCAAGGTCGCAGCCGGCGAGGCGGAGCTTGAGAAGACGTTTTACAATCGCGTTCACCGGCCCGGAGACGAGATCACAGCCGATTTCTATGCCCCTCAAGGGGCCACCTTACAGGTCGTCATAGACAACCGGACGGCACTGAGCAAGAAGCTTTAGCCTGCATTATTCGTCAACGAAATGACATGTTGAGCAAAGTCAGCCGGTTAGCCGTGGGGCAACTCTCCACACTTACACCCGTGGGGCAGGCTTCCAGCCTGCCGCCTTTGTCACCAAAGCTTTCTGATGGCAGGCTGGAAGCCTGCCCCACGGTCATGAATAATTCGGGCTAACGATGTCTGGGTCGAATTATTGATCGGCTCGTAAGCCGGTCCACGATAGAAAAGGAAGGAAAAGAGTCGCTACGATGCCGGCTGGGAACCCCTTCAGGGATTATCTGCGAGCCATCCGCGACAAGCTTCAGGTCCAGGGAGCCGGAGAGCACGCGCACCGGGCCGGCCTGCCGGCGGCTAACAGGTACGCAAGGGGGGAAGCCTGTGACGAAGGGTAGCAATTATCTCCTAGGTATTGTCTTGAGCACCGTCCTGGTGCTCGGCGCCGCAGGGATGTCACTGGTTCACGGGGGCGAGGACACCCAGCCGCCGTGGCCTGCGGAGGCACAGCGCCTTCTCGAAGAGGCGAGACGTTTGAGGAAGGAGGGCTACGTCGAGGAGTCTGATCGAACCTATGAGAGGATCATCGAGCAGTGTTCAGCGGAGAGGGCTGATATTGCTTGTACCGTCTTGGTCGAGCAGGGGACTTGGTATGAGGGCCGTCGCAATTGGGGCCGGGCGCTCCACTTCTACCGGCAAGCAAGTGAGACCGCGGCGCAAGCTCACAATGAGGCTCTCGCACCCGCTGCAAAGTTCTGTGTTGCACGCTGCCTCGCATATCAAGGTAGGTCAGAGGCTGCCCACAAACTGCTTGACGGCTTGCTTGATTCTCACCCCGAGGAGGCTGCTCAGCTCCGACACATCGAGAGCCTGGTAGAGGCAAAAGCGCTCAGCGACCAAGGAAAGCATCTGGAAGCCTTGAAACTTTTTGACGAGATAGGCGAGCAAGCCACGCGCGCAGACCTGAGGGCACTTGCTCTATATCACAAAGCTCGAAGTTACTTTGCGTTGCAGAAGCCCGAAGAGGCGTACGGCGCTTATGAGGAGATGGTAGCGCGCTTCCCGAAGCAGGACATCACCCACTGGGCTTATCGCAGTCTCGGCGCAAAGTACTGGCGGGAGAAGGAATTGGAACGGGCGCTGGCCGTGTATGAGCAAGAAAAGGTCTCGGGAAACGGCCACGCGGCCCGGGCATCCTATAACATCGCACGGGTAAGTGCATCGCTGCAACGCACAGAAAGAGCCATGAAGGAATGTCAGAATATCTTAACGAAGTTTCCGGGCAGCCAGGAGGCATTCTGGGCTGTGAATCTTCTAGCAGAGCTGTATATCAAGGACGGAGACGACGCAAAGGCGGTTGAACTATGGCGCGAATGGTCACAGAAAGACCTGTTCCCAGGCAGACAAGAGATCACGCTACGACTGGCGATATACTATCGATTTCAGACGAAGGAGGCCGAGAAAGCACTTCCGTTGTATGAGCAAGTTGCCACAGAGATTGCCGAACAACGCACAGCGGCACCAACCCCTCTATCGGCTCACGTTCGCGGACTGGAACTGACAGCTCGAATCGAAATTGCGCGGATCGCGAGGGAGCACGGGCGTGTGTCCGAAGCTCTTCAACAGCTTCAGGTATGCACTGAAGAGCTCTCGGGGCTTTCTGACACCTGGCAAGCAGTCTACGAGATGGCTGACTGCTTGCGCGAGACAGGCGATCTGGAACAAGCGCATGCGGTGTGCAGGGAATTTGTGGCAGACCAGGGTGCCAGGCTATCCCCGGATTTGAAACAGCGGCTTATGGAGTTGCTGCAGCAGATCAGCAAGCAACTGGAGGAGCTACCAAAATGAATCGTGCTCAGATTGCACGAGGGAACCTGATCGGCTACGGTCGCGTTGACGGGGGCATGCACGCCGGGCGCTGGCTATACAACGAGGACAAATCGAAGGGCTTCAGGATTGCCTCGATCAGCGGCAATACATTTACGCTGGAGGATGTGGAGGAGAATCTGGACGAGATCTTTACCGATGCTGACGGCGATGGCAGGCGGCTGTACTGGATTAGCGACATCGGACCCGGGGATACATACCGAATTCCAACCAGCACGTACTACTCCCGCTGAGCCGGGCCAGGCTGTCGTCGCCGACACAATATTGTGGTCGAAAGATGCCATTATTGAGCTTGGGATAAGACCAGTGCGGCTTCGGGCCACTTAGCCCGAATTGTTCATGAACCCGTAGGTCGGGCTTTCTAGCCCGACGCTGTTACGGGCCGGCCATGAGCCAGGCTGGAAAGCCTGGCCTACGTGGCATTGCACTGTGTCATTTTCTAGGTATTTTAGGAAAGAGCGCTGTGCTGCTGGAAATGGCCTTTGCCGGCAATTTCGCCTCGTCTGCGATGGTCTTCGCGAATAATTCGGACTAAGACTGCCTTCGAGGGGTTAAGTGCCAAACTCGGACTCCCAGCTTGTTGCCAAAGCGAAAAGCGGCGATCGTGATAGCTTCGACCTGCTGGTCAAGCACAACTACCTCCTCGTCTATAACACGGCTTACCGCATGCTTGGCGACAGCGCCACCGCCGAGGACGCCACCCAGACCGCCTTCGTCCGCGCATATGGCTCCCTGAATCGTTTCCGCGGCACCTCGGCCTTCTCCACATGGCTCTACCGCATCGTCTGCAACGTCTGCCTCGACCTCATCCGTGCTCACAAGGACGAGACCGTCAGCCTGGAGGTCGTCTATGACGACGGGGATGACCCGCAGCAGATGCCGCTGCCGGATGAGTCCGCTGAGCCGGGGGCCCACGTTGAGCAGTCGGAGCGTCAACGGCTGGTCCATCGCGCCATCTCACAGCTCTCCGAAGACTACCGCACGGTACTGGTGCTTTACGACATCACCGGGCTTTCGTATGAGGAGATCGCCGAGGCTCTTGAGATACCACTTGGCACGGTAAAGAGCCGCCTCAACCGCGCCAGGCTTGCACTGAAAGATATAATCGCGCCGGACATGGAACTTTTCTTGTAAAGCCACAGTCAGACTTATGAAAACATTGGGATCTGGGGTCTGTAATGCGATGTGAGCAGTGCCGTGAACAGTTCAGTGATCTTTATGACGGCAACCTGAGCCCGGCTGAGGCTGAGTTGGTGCGCGGGCATATTGCCTCCTGCCCGCATTGCACCGCCGAATATGAGCAGTTCGCCGCGGCCGTCGCAGCCATGCGCAGCCTGGATACGGTCGTGCCGCCCGCGCGCTTGCTTGACGACATCCGCACCAGGCTGGATCAGACGCCGGCCCCGATCAGTCTCGCACGCCGTGTCGGCAGGCTGGGGCCGGTGCTCGCCGCAGCCGCCTGCTTTGTGCTCGTATTCATCGGCGTATTGACATACAACAACTACCGCCCCGGTGGCACGCTCGACCTGCAACCGCCATCGGCGATCCCGGGCAAGGTCTTGCGAGACGCAGCGCCCCAACCGCAGGCCGAACCCGCCGCCTCAGAAGCAAGTGAGGAGCTTGCGGCGGTCGCCGAAGCGGCTGAAGCCCCCGCGAGGGGAGATGAGGTTGCCGCGGAGACCGCTCGCGAGACCCCCCCTGAGCCGCCGCCGGTTTCACCTCAGCCGGTCGCTACCACGCCTGCAGCGCCTCCTCCGCCGTCACCGTCAAGGGCGCCGAGCGTCACGCCGGCGCCACGTCCGGCTCCTCCGCCGTCGCTATCCGATGCAGGCGGCGCCGGGGTCACAGCCGAGCGTCCCGCGCCTGTCACCGAGGTGGCTGCCGGTGGCGCTGCTGCTTTCGCAGGCGGGCGGCCGGAAACTCCCCGAGTCGCCCCCGCGGCTCCAGATAGCCTTGGCTTGGCTGCCGAGCGCCGCGACGCTGAGGTCACATATCTTGCCGGGGGTGCGGACAGAGCCGCTCGGCCGAGGCGTCTGGCAGCGCGAGCGCCGCTGCCGAAAACCGGGAAACTGTTTGTGCGTTTCATCCCGCCGCAGCTTCGCCAGGTTGGCCGGCCGGTCACCAGCGCGGTCGTATTGACCGCCGACAAATCGCTGCCGGAGGTGGCGGTGCGTGTGGAGACCCGCCGCCAGATGCGGCTGTTGCACTGCGAAGACGGCTATATTTATCGTGGGCCACTGGCGGCTGGTGAGCCGAAACAGGTCGAATTCAAGCTCGTCGCCCGGCACCAGGGAACGCAGCGGCTGCGCGTCAGTGTGGAGACGCCGGTGTCGGGTCTTGAGGCGCAGATGGAGGTCATACTGCCTAGCTTTGAGACCGGCGTTGTGCAGCCACCGCAGGACCCGCTGGGTGAGCCGATAACCGTCATCTTCAGGGAGACGCCACTGCGTCAGGCACTGCTGCAGATCGCCCGCCAGGGCCGGGTCAATCTCGTGCTGGGGTCCGGAGTGAGCGGCGAGCGCGTCACCTACTCCTGCATTGACACTCCCGGCGGCTCTGTAATCCGCATCCTGGCGGACAACTACGGCTATCGAGTCGAGTTCCAGGACGACACTTACTATATCTCCGGGGCACGCTGACCGCCTCCGGCGAAAGCTGCGCCGGCCGCACATTCGCCAACTTTGCCTTTGACACCGTCTGCAATAACACGTTAAATATCATCGGTACACGTATCGAGGCGTAGCGGCACGCTCATCATCACAGGCGTGGCCCTCATCATTCCGTAGCTCGGCCTGAGCTCTGTGTCGTTGACAGAGCTCAGGTGAGAATGCGCAAGCATTCTCAGCTTCCAGCCCGAGGTCGTCGGGGCGATTACAGTGTGTCATTTTGCGCCGCTTCGCAAAAGCCGCTGTATGTACCCGTAAACGGGCTGCTTGTCGGATTCTGCTACGTATTCCATCTCTCGCTCATGAATAATACAGGCCAAAAGACTACAGGCGCGTCAGAGACAGGGTGAGTCACGGGTGCAGATGGCAAATGCGTCTAGGCTGGCAGTGGCATTGGGCTTTATCGTGGCCGTTGGTAGCATGAGTCTGGCTGCCGGCGACACGGCCGGTGAGCGGATCAGGCCGCGGCTGGCCGTGATGCAGTTCCACGACTACAGCGAGTATCAGGGGCATCTGCTGGGCCGCCGTACCGCCGACGCATTGTATGTCGCTTTGCAGAGCACCGGCCGCTGGCGGCTCATCGAGCCTGCTGCCGTGCGCCAAGCTTGCGAAGACATGGACCTCAGGCCGCCGTTCGCCGTCGGCTACCAGCAGGCACTCGGCCACCGCGTCAACGCCGATGTGATCGTCACCGGCCGGGTTGAGGGGGTTCGGATTAGCCCTGCAGAGGGCACCGTGACGGTCAACTTGATCCTCGATTTCATTGATCGCATCTGCGGGCAGTCCATCATGGCATTGCAGGTTTCCGGCTCCTCTCGTCGGGGTGATGGGGGCCCTCGGCCGACTGACATCATCGTCAGTGAGGCGCTGGCTGACGCATGCGGCCGCATCGTCGCCATTACCGAAACCGTACCCGCCTGCGCTGCCGAGGTCGTGGCCGCGACCGGCAACCAACTCACCCTGCAGCCGCGTACGGACGTGCCATTGACCGCCGGCGACCGGCTGCTGCTTTATCGGGCCAGGGGCGACGAGCAATCTGGTGCCAAATTGGTCGCCGTGCTGATGGTAAGGAGGGCCGATGCAGCCCGCGTCACGGCGACCGTGCTCGACAGGATCAGTGACATCTACACCGGCGATCTGGCGGTCTGCGTTGGACCTGCGCGCCGGGAGGTGAAGCCGACACCTTGAAAGCTCTGCGCACCTTCGGCCCGCGCGATAGCCGAATTATTGACCAGCCGCGTCCCCAAGTCGGCCCGGCCGAGGCCCTGATGCGCGTTCGGGCCGTGGGGATATGCCGCACCGACTTGGAGATCTTCGGCGGCCACCACCCTGAATATGCCTCCGGAATCGCACACTACCCCATTGTTCTGGGCCACGAATGGTCTGGCGAGGTCGTAGAAGTCGGAGCCGAAGTGACCTCGCTGGGCATTGGCGACAGGGTGGTTGGCGAGACCGGCATCGGCTGCATGTCCTGCGATCTCTGCAAATCGGGTCGCTATCATCTCTGCCCTTTCGGCACTGAGACCGGCGTAATAAATCGCGACGGTGCCCTGCGGCAGTATCATGTGGCCCCGGCCTTCTCGCTTCACAAACACAATCTGCCCCACGAGCAGGCCTGCCTGATCGAGCCGGCCTCGGTGGGGGTTTACGCGGCAGCAAAAGCCGGCATCAGCCCGGGGGAAAACGCCGCAGTCATTGGCGACGGCGCTATCGGCCTGCTATGCGTGCAGGCGGCCAAGGCGGCGGGGGCTGCCGAGGTTGCGCTGGTCGGCCATCATGACGATCGCCTGCAGGTCGGTCAGCGGCTGGGCGCCGACAAGACCATCAATTCCCACTCAGCCGACCCGGTACATACATTCGCTGAGCTGGCCGAGTCGTGCCGCCCTGGTGTCGTCATCGAGGCGGCCGGTGCCGCTGATGCGCTCGATATCGCCCTGCACATCGTCGCCCGTGGCGGCGTAGTAGCAGTGGTCGGCTATTCCGCCGCCGAGCCCTACGGGCACTCGCTGGCTCCGATAATCGGCGGCGAGATTGAACTTCTCGGCGTCAGAGGGAGTCCTAACTGCTGGCCCCAGACCATCCGCCTCATTGAGGCGGGTGCGATAGTCATAGAGCCGCTGGTAGGGCCGCGCTTTCCTCTGGACGATTTCGCCGATGCGCTGTCGGCGGCTCAATCCGGAGTGGCGGGTGCAGCCAGGATCATAATCGAGCCAAATTCATAGACATCCGGCCCGGCGTCTGCGACGGGCCTGAGAATCGCAGGAAAGGTGCAGCTCATGCGAACCGTTCCACTGGCGTTAGCCCTCGTATCCCTGGCGGCGGTCGCTGTCACTGGTTGCGGTGGCGGGTCCGAGCACACAGAATTGCCTGCCGGCAAGTATTTCCCGCTGGCACAAGGCAATCAGTGGTACTACAGGGTAACGGACTATACGGTTGACAGCTCCGGTGTAGTCACCGCAATAGGCGCGCACCGTCCGCTGCTGCCGGGCAGCAGGCTGCTCGGCATGGCCCGCGTGACAACCGCCCAGGATGGCCCGGGCGAGAGTGTCCTTATCGTGTCCATCACCGGCACAAAGCCGATTGATGATGTTGCCTGGTTCGAGGCCAGCACACTCCAGCCCCCGCTGGAAACCGAGACTATCTACTGGCGCCATGACGCCAACGGCCTGCTGGTCAGGGGCTCGGCTGAAGATGAGCCCTCTTATCGCATACGCCGGCCGATCGAGGCGGGCAATACCTGGAATCCCTCTTTTGATGAAAGCTGGCAAATAGAGATACTCGCGGTGGACGAAGCTGTTGCTGTAGAGGCCGGCGCGTTCACTGACTGCCTGCAAATCCAGGAAAGCGGCACATGGGACGGGAAGCCTTACCGGGGTTTGACCTGGTTTGCGCCCGACGTCGGCCCGGTTTGCACTGAGGACTATTTCGATGGGGACCTTGCGGTTGAATCTGAGCTAACTTCGTATAACATCATTGCAAACTAATACGGCAGGCTGACGTGCCCGCAGTTTGCCGAGGGGACAGGGGCGCTTGAAAGTCGCAGGAATATGTTGCAACGCCTCGCGCAATTTGATATACTTTCTAGAACGTCTAGCAACGCCGGAGCGCTGTCTGTCTGCTGACATACAGTAACTGCGCGCTCACCTGCTGATATAATCGGCCGGAAGGGCATCATGTGCGCAGAGAGGAGCATTGCCATCATGCGGCATAGCTACACAGGAGTCATAGTATTCGCTACAGTACTGGGCATTGTGGCCTTGAGTTGCGCGCCCGCATGTGCTCGCGAAGTTCAACTCGCAGGAATACGTCTTGGCGACCACGCTGTCAATCTGCTTGACATCTACGGGCAACCCGACGGCATCGTCGTCGGTGTCGGAGAGGAACTGGCGGCCGCCCAGGCGCCCGCAGGCGTCGGTGTAGGTGCTGGGCCGGCGATGTTCGGCCCGCCCGGCGGCGACTTGCTGGGCCCGTTGGGCGGTATGGGTATGATACCCGGCGGCATGGGGGTACCCGGAGGCATGGCTGGCCCGCCCGGACCTGATATCGCTGGCATGCCACCAGAGATGGGCCCCGGCGCCTTCCCTGGCGAGCCCGGTGCTCCAGGGGCAGCTCCTGCCGCAGGCGCAGCAGCAGCCGGCGCAGTCGGCGCCCAGCCCTTCCCGACATGGGCGGTGCCGCTCTGGGTAACTCTGCGTTCAGGTGAGGTGGAGTGGATATATCGCAAGGGGCCGGTGGTCATGGGCTTTGTGCTCGACCGCGATGGCTTCGTGCGCGTTATTGCCGTCGCCGCGGAAAACTGCGGCTACGCCCGCACCGCGCTCTGGAAGCCGCATCGCTACGTGAAGTTGGGCGACAGTTTCAAACGTGTCATCTACCGCTACGGCTATCCCGACGAAACGGTGCCGTTCAGTTGGAGCACTGCCGGCTCCGCGAGTGTTGGCGGCGGCTCTCTGACTGTCAGTTTCGGCCAGGTCAGCCGCACCTACTCCCGCGACTGTATGGTGCGCTACACTGAGAACAACAATATTTCGTTCACTCTGCACAACTTTGTCGTCACACGCATACATATCTGGGAATAGACACAGTATGACGTAAATACAGCCTGCACGGCGGCTTCCACGATCTGTGGAGCCGTTGTGTGTTTTCCCCTGTCGAACAATTGCTGCCTCAGGCAGGATTTCCTCCACCACTGTCGAAGTAGTATTTATATTGTGTTCGCCCACCCGTCACCCAAGACTCAGCGATGGACAACGACGATATTAAGGATGAAATCAAGCGACGGGTTGACATAGTCAGCCTGGTGTCTCGCTACGTCACACTGCAGCGGGCCGGCCGTCGCATGCGTGCACGGTGTCCCTTTCATGAGGAGACACAGCCCTCGTTCTATGTTGACCCGGCAGGCGGGTTCTACCACTGCTTCGGCTGCGGTGCCGGCGGGGACGTATTCTCATTTCTGATGCAGATCGAGGGCCTGACATTCCCGGAAGCGGCCGAGCGGCTCGCTGACATGGTAGGCCTGCAATGGCGGAGCAGTCCCGCTGCCAAGCAGGCGAGCCGCCAGCGCGACACTATCCGCAGTGTCAACGAATACGCCGATGAGTTTTTTCAGCAGACACTGCACAGCGCCGCAGGTGCCGCTACCAGAGAATATCTCACAGAACGCGGTATCAGCAGCGAATCAGTGCAGAAATTCAACCTGGGGTATGCTGCGGATAGTTGGGATGCCTTGCTGCGGTTCCTGGCAGGCAAGGGCGTCAGTGGCGAGGTGGCAGACCAATGCGGCCTGGTCAAGCCCCGCGCCACCGGCGGCTACTACGACGCCTTTCGCAACCGTGTCATCTTTCCCATCTACGAGGTCAACGGGCGTGTTATCGGTTTTGGCGGCCGCACGCTGGACCCGGACGAGAACGCCAAGTATATCAACTCGCCGGAAACGGCGCTTTTCAAGAAAGGCCGGACGGTCTATGGCCTGAATCTCGCCCGCCAGGCGATATCGGACGCCAATCAGGTCCTCGTCGTCGAGGGCTATACCGACGTCATCTCAGTTGTTCAGGCCGGCATCGGCAATGTCGTGGCGTGCCTGGGCACTGCGACGACCACCGACCATCTCCGGCTGCTCGGCAGATATGCCGACGAGATCGTGTTTGTATATGACGCGGATGCGGCCGGAATGGCAGCGGCCCTGCGCAATATCGAGATATTCGAAACCGCAGCCGCGGATGTCAAAGTAGCCGTCTTGCCGGCCGGACAGGACCCTGACGAAGCTGTACGGAGCCTCGGAGCCGAAGGCTTCATGGGCGTCATCGAAAAGCGCCTCAGCCTCGTCGAGTACCAGTTGCGGATGATCTTCCTGTCCCATCAGGAGCAAACCGGCAGCGACCGTGCCGCCGCCGCCCGCGAGGCGGCGCAGGTGCTGACCAAGGTCCCCGATGCAGTCCGGCGCAGCGAATTTCTCGCGGCCGCTGCCGACTGGTGGGGACAGGACAATCCCGCTCGCACCGAGGCCATGCAGCGGGTGCTCACCGAAGAGCTGCGTAAAGCGATGCCCCCGGGGCGCTACGGCCGAGGCCGTTATGGACAAGCACGCTACGCGGGTCAAAAAGACCGGCAGTTCATCACCGACGCTGTGTCAAGGTCCGCCGAAGGCCACCCAGCCGGCTGCCTGAAGATGGAAGCTGCCATGCTTTCGGCCGCGCTGGCTGACGAGGGCTTTGCAGGGCGGATGGCCGAGCGCCTGGAACCTGAAGACCTCGTGGACGAAAGAGACCGGGCCATTTACGCCCTGCTGCTTGAGCACCTGCAATCCGCCGAAACCTATGCCCCCCAGACGGTCATTGACAGGCTGCCGGAGCAGGGAGCTGTGCGCGACCGGGGAGTGGAATTGTGGATGCGGGAGGTAGATTGTGAGGATCAGCGGAAGGTGCTTGACAGCAACATGGAGAAGTTGCAGAGATACCGCGCTTGGCGGGATTGGCAGGAGCAGAGCAGACAGATAGCCCAGGCGATTGACCGCGGCGAGTTGTCGCCTGACAGCCCCGAGTATCTGGAATTCAAACGCCGCAGTGCGGAACTGGGTGGGCCCGGCAGCAACGGCTATCACGCCTACGAGGCTGACTGGGGCGTCACCAATAATGATTGAGATACCGGCCCCGAAGCCGACGCCGGTATTCAAGAGACCGAAGCAGACGAAGGGAGTTGACATTCTTGGCAGAGGGGAAGGACCTCGATCCTCAACAGATGGAGGAAGTCCAGTCTCTGATAGCGCTCGGACGTGAGCAGGGCATGTTGTCGTACAGCGATATTCAGGAGGCGCTGGGCGACACAGAAGAGCTGGACACCGAGGCCATTGAGGAGATCTACTGGCTAATCGCCAAGGCCGGTATTCGCGTTGTTGATGATGACGAACGCGATGTGGCCAACGACAGCGGTGATGGCGACAGTGACGAGGTCGCCGACTTCGATGATGTGCCTATTGACGATACGGTTCGGATGTATCTGCAGGACATCGGCCGGGTGTCGCTGCTTTCCGCCGAAGAAGAGGTGACTCTGGCCAAGCGCGTTCAAAAGGGCGAGGGCGAGATCGTCTTTGACCGCGTCAGGAACTGTCTCATCTTTACGCCGTACCAACGCCTGGGCCCGGACTGCGCGTACACTGTCAGCGTCCGCGGCGGTGTCGGCGGCGTCCATGACGTTTGCGGACAGTACCTCGAGAAGGACCTTAGCTGGGATTTTCGCACGGCCGCCGCTGACAAGGAGATCAAGATACTCGCCACAGATCCCGATGACAGCGAAGCCGACGTCGAGGTCAGCACCGTAATCCGTGTCAGACTGAACGAAGTCATTGCGCCACAGACCCTGGATGAGGAAACCATTGTGGTCGAAGATTCAAAGGGCCGCCGGGTCCCCGTGCAGTGGACTGTGAGTTCCGGGGAATGGCAACTTGAGATCGTGCCCAGGGAGCCGCTGCGCCATCGGACGACCTTCAAAGTCAAGCTCAAAGGCGGCGCCAGCGGTGTGCTCGGAGAGAGCAGACGCCAGTTTAGCCGGGGTGTCTCCTTCAAGTTCACCACGTGTCATCAGAAGCGCTCGCCGAAGGTTGTGACCAGCAGCCCCGGGGACGGCGAGTGCAATGTGGAGCCTGCCGCCACGGTCAAGATCGCGCTCGACCGCCGTCTCGTAGCGAAATCGGTCAACAAATCCACCGTGCAGTTGCGCGGTGAGGATGGCAAGGCCGTGAGCGGCATGGTGGACTACGACGACGTCGCCCGAGCTATTCACTTTGTTCCCGACGAGCCGTTTGCTAACCAAGCATCTTATACCATCCGCCTCAAAGGCGGCAGCAGGGGGGTTAAGGCGGTCAATAACACCCACCTATCCGATGACTGGGAAGCCAGCTTCCAGAGCGCAGCCACCTGCTCGCCGCCGCAGGTCGTCGCTTGCAGTCCGGAGCTCGACGCCCAGGACGTAGGGCCACGGCTGTCGCTGAGGACTTATTTCTCGCACCGCCTCGACCTCGCCAGCGTTGATCCCACGGCGGTCCGCCTCAAGGACGAGGAAGCGACCGCGGCCCTCACCGAGGCGAACCTGCGCCTGGTGGTCAGCATCGCCCGTCGCTACACCGGCCGCTCCAGCATGAGTTTTCTGGATCTGGTGCAGGAAGGCAATATGGGGCTGATGCGCGCGGTCGAGAAATTTGACTACCGCAAGGGCTACAAATTCAGCACCTACGCGACCTGGTGGATCCGCCAGGCCATCACCCGCGCTATCGCCGACCAGGGCCGCATCGTTCGCATCCCCGTCCACATGGTCGAGACAATCAACCAACTGGCCAAGACCTCGCGTCAGTTGCTCCAGCAACTCGGCCGGGAGCCGACCTTGGAAGAGGTAGCCGCAGAGATGGACATGCCGCTTTCGCGCGTAGCCGAGATCAAGCGCATCGCTCCCGAGCCGCGATCGCTGGAGGCCCCGGTCGGCGAAGAAGAAAACAGCCATCTCGGCGATTTCGTCCCCGACGAAGATGCCGACACGCCGGTGGAGGTCGCCTCCAACGTCGTCCTACGCGAACAACTCGAAAAGGTCCTCAGCACACTCAATGAACGCGAGCGCGAGGTGCTCAAGCTGCGTTTCGGCCTGGAAGACGGCTACTCTCGCACCCTCGAGGAAGTGGGACATATCTTCGAGGTGACCAGAGAGCGGATCCGGCAGATCGAGGCCAAGGCGCTGCAAAAACTCCGCCACCCCTCTCGTAACAAAGAGCTTCGCGACTATCTCGAATAGCAATAGACGCGGAGTCCGACACCGTCTGGCGCTTTCCTCACAGTGCGTCTTCTCGGTTGCCTGATGCCGGCATGAAATGCTTCGGCGGCGGGCGAACTACATTTGGGCATGTGGCTTGCAGTCAGCTATTCAGTGCGCTATAATAATCAAAAGGCGTCAAAATCACGGACGGGGGGCCCGTAGCTCAGCGGTAGAGCAGTCGGCTCATAACCGATCGGTCGCTGGTTCGAATCCGGCCGGGCCCACCACGAGTACCTTATCCGCCACTCCCAAACAGGGCCAAGCTATCACCTGTGTGGAGTGGCTATTTATGTAAGCCATTGCTGTTAGCCTCAAGGGTCGTCTGCACAAATTTCGCGGACAACGAGCGGCCGCAAGGCGAGTACTTGCGAGATGACAATACCTTATGCTAACCACCATTGCGGATCACATCAAGACACACAGACACCAACTGCGTCAGCACGCGCTGTTCATTGGTAGCGGTGTCATCATCCCGCCGCGTGATCTATCAGTACAGCAGCTCGTCGCAGATATGGCCGTAGAATGGGCCGGTGAGCAGGTCGCTGAAGTCCCGCGGGAGCTGCGCGCCGACAAGGCCCTGTCTCTGATGGCTGAAGCTGTGCCCGATCACGCCCGGCGTTGCCGCATGTTGGCACAACAGTTGTCAGATTGCCGCCCCGCCGAAGGCCATATCCGCCTCGCACGCATGATCAAGGACGGCTACTTTTCCACTATCTTTCTGGCCGAGCCGGATCGGCTGCTGGAAGAGGCGCTCCAGGTCCATCATCTGACACCGGAGAAAGACTACCACCATTTCGTCGTCGGCGTGGATGACGCCAAGACCATCAGAGTGGGTGTCGAAGAATCCAGCCGTATGACCATCGTCAAGTGCTGTGGCGATGTCAACACGAAGTTACTGCCGCTCACTGGCGAAGAGATCGCCGCCGCGTGTGCCGACATACATGACATCATCGCTGCCACCTTCAAGGTCTTCGCGGTTATTGTCGCCTACGAAGAGCGAGACCGGCCCCTTCTTGACCATATCAGCCGCGACGGCCGCCGCCTTTTCTGGGTCAACCCGGTGGTTCCTGTCGCCGAGCAGCGCCACTACGATGAGCTCAAGGTGGAAAGTCCGACCAGCGTGCAGTATCACCGCTATCAGCCTGAAGTCACTGAGCTGCTTGCCGCACGTGCCTCAACTCAGCATCTCATCTGCCGCGAAGCAGGTACGTTCAACGAGTTCATGGCGAGACTCCACGACCGCCTCACTCGCCGCCGCCGCCGCTCAGACAGGCGCCGTAGGGACCTGACGCTGCTCCGCGGCGGACCGTATCGCTTCCTGGACCGCTTTGATGTCGAGGACGCGGAGTTCTTCTTCGGGCGCGAGGAAGACACGCGCGTACTCATTCAAATGATTGAGACCAACCCGCTTGTGGTACTCTTCGGCCGCTCCGGTATCGGGAAGACGTCGCTGCTGTGCGCCGGGGTGATGGCCAAGCTGGCCGAGAAGAGCGAAGAAGCCGGGGCCGATGAGGAGGGCGACCTGCCGTGGCTGGGGGTCTATAGCCGCTGCCTCGACGACCCCACCAAAAGCATCAAGGAAGCAACCATCGCCGCCGTGGAGGACATCGGCTACGAGGCCGAAGCCCTCGACGAAGAGGGCTCTCTGCTCGAATTCATCCAGAGCGTCCACGCGCTCACTAATCGTCGCATCCTCATTATCATGGACCAGTTCGAGGAGTATTTTGCCCGCCTCGGCGACCACGTTAAGGCGCAGTTCATGGACGGCTGGACCGAGTGCCTTGACGCAGGGCTTCACTATCTGCACTGGGCCATCGGTATCCGGGAGGATTTTGTCGGCGAGCTTTACGATCTGCACAGTCGCATACCGAGCATATTGCACAACATGTACCGGCTCAAGAAGCTCAGCCGCGAACAGGCCAAGGACGCCATCGTCAAGCCCGCTCAGAATTTCGACATCCACTTCGAGGGCGAGCTCGTGGACGTATTGCTGGAGGACCTTAGCAGGGAGGGCATCGAGCCGGCGCAGTTGCAGATCGTTTGCGACCGGCTCTATGAAGCGAAACCTGTCGGGCGGCACACCATTCCACTGCACACCTATGAGCAGCTTGGTCGCGCCGAGCGCATACTCAGCGACTATCTCGACTTCGCCCTCTCACAGTTCACCGGCCACGAGCGCGGCGTGGCCCGTGCTATTCTCAAGCACATGGTCTCCTCTTCCGAGGTGCTCGCCATCAGTCCCATCGAGCGGATCGCCGAGCAGCTCGGCTACGGGCGCGATGAAATCGAGCGCGTGCTGGCCCGGCTCGTGGACTTCAGGCTGCTGCGCGGCGTCGGCGAAGAACGCCACAAGCGATACGAGCTGGTCCACGAATACCTCACCGACGAAATCGAGGACTGGATGTCGGACACCGAGATCGGCGTCAAGGATGTCCAGGACCTCATTGCCCGCGAACTCAACAACTACCGGCAGTTCGGCCTGCTGATCCATTCTGAAGAGCTCAAAATCATCAACGACCGCCGCGAATTGCTGCACCCCTCCCCTGAAGAGCTGGAACTCATCCTGCGCAGCACAGCGCAGAGCGGCGAGCAGGTCGCATACTGGTTCGGCCGCGTTGATGAGCTTGGCGACAAGCAGGTGCCGCTGCTGAGGTCACTATTCAACGCGGACGACCACAGCGCGAAAGAAATTGCCGCTGACGCGATTGCTCGCGCGCCAAGCATTGACTATCTGCCCGAATTGATCGCTTTGCTCGAATCTGAAGACCGCCAGCTCGCAGCGAAGGCCACTAAGATACTTGCCGATCTCGAACGGCCGCTGATCAACCTGCTCGGCAGCAGCGATAACGCCTTGCAGGTCATGGCCGTAAAGGCACTCGGCGCCATTAAGAGCCACCGTGCCATACCGCGCTTGATGGAAGTGATCGCCGCTGCCGACGACGCACTGCGCGATGCTGTCGCTGATGCTCTGGTTGCACTTGAGGAGCCTGCCGCCTATGATATGCTTCTGCGACGCATGGCCAGCCGCGACCGCATTTCGTGGCCCGGAGCTTACACCCTGGCGGTGATTGCCGCCCAGGACGACGAGGCACTAACAAAGCTGGGCCGTCAGGTGGCACGCTCTGCTGACAGCGCACAGGCACAGTACGCCGTCGGCTTGGTCAACCTTTATACCCACCAGCTCGACAGAGCCCGTCAGCAGCTTGAAATGGCCGCATCCCTGGCTGCCGGCGACCCGGAAGGCGAAGGCCATATAGCCGCGGCCATGCAGGAGCTGGCTACCCAGGAGGCCAAACTCGCCGAAGGCACCGAAACATGGCCTTGCTTCCAGTGCGACAAGCAACACACAGGCATGTCCCATTTCGAATTGCAGCCGCCTCTGAAGCAGCTCTGGAGCTTTGAGACCAAGGGGCCGGTGCTCGGCTCGCCAGTCGTCAGCGGCGGCCTGGTCTATATTGGATCGCGGGATGGCAACCTTTACGCCGTTGACGCCGTTCGCGGCACGCAGCAGTGGAAGCTGCAGACCTCGGATCAGATTGAGGCGACGCCGGCCATCTCCGGCAAGTTGGTTTGTATCGGATCTCACGACGGTGTTGTCTATGCTGCGGATACCACGGGCGGGGTGGTGCAATGGAAGACCCGCCTCGGCAATAGCATCCGCTCCTCGCCGGTGCTATCGGACGGGCGGCTGTTTGTTGGTGACCATGCCGGCAATCTTACTGCGCTGGCGGCTGAGACCGGAGGCATTATCTGGAACACCGCAACGCGTGGCGAGATCACCGCCAGTCCGGCCGTAGCCGGTGACATCGTCATAGTTGGCTCCTGGGACGGCGAAATCTACGCATTCGACGCCGCCGACGGCGGTTCGCGCTGGACCTGTTCCACTGCCGGGCCTGTCGCCTCCACACCAACCGTGCAGGGCGAATACGTTTGCTGCGGCTCCGATGACGCAAACGTCTATGCACTGGCCGTCGAGACCGGGGAGATCGTCTGGAAGCGCCCTGTTGGTGGCTACACCCGCTCGTCGGCGGCTGCCACCGACAACCTCTTCATCATCGGCTGTCATGACGGGCGGGTCTATGCGCTGGACCATGACACAGGCGAAGTCGTGTGGCGGGCAGAGACCGAGGACGAAATCCTCGCGTCGGCTGCAATCTGCGGCAACACCGTCTATCTGGGCTCGATTGACGGCGCGTTGTACGCAATCGAACTCGGCAGCGGAAAAATCGTCTGGAAACACAAGACCCTGTATGGTATCTACTCATCGCCTGCCATAGTCGGCGATATGCTTTACATTGGTATCGAGCATTATTATCTCGCGGCGTTTACCACCACGGATGATGAGACTACCTCACCTTAGCCGAGACATCCCACAGGTGCCGGGCCCCGGAGCGGAGAAGCTCCGCGACCCCCGCCGTGCGAGCCGTATCTGGCTTATTGTCGCCACGGTGGTTGCACTTGTGGGCGTCGGGTGGGGGCATCTGGGCATTGGTGCGACTGTGAGCGCCATGCGCCGGGATTTCGTTGCCATGAGATACCTGCAAAGCGCCGCCAGCGCCGTGGCTGCCAAACCCGTTGACCGCGCCGCAATCGTAGCCATGCTGGACCGGGCGGTGCAGATCGCGCCTGACAACGACGTTGTTGCACAGCAGGCGGGGGCGTTGTATATGTATGCCGGAGCCTACCCGACGGCCGCCGCGTTTCTCAGCCGCATTTCAGACCCCGACCTGATGACGCAGATTCACCTCGGCCACTGCCTGCTGCTGTCTGGTCGGCGTGAAGGCGGCGCCCGGGTTCTTCACCAGGCGACCGAGGCGGCGCGCGCCCGCAAAAGGTCTGGTGCTATCGCCCCCTTCGTCTATGCGCTCTACATGAATAACATCGGATATGCTTATGCCGCCGCCGGCGTCGAGCTGGACCGCGCCCACAGCCTCCTCACCGAAGCGCTTCACATCGAGCCACTGCAGCCCGCCTTCATTGACAGTCTCGGCTGGGCCTATTACCAGAGCAGAGACTACAAGCGGGCGCTGTTTTATCTCGAACGAGCTGTCCGCCTGGCCGGCCCGTTGAATTCCGCAGAGACCTATTACCATCTCGGTGCTGCCTACGCCAGAATGGGCCGCATCCGACTGGCCGCCGAAGCGCTGCTGAAGGCGCTGGAGTACGACCCGAAGTATGAAGACGCCCACTCTGAGTTGCACAAACTCGACTACGCACTGCCGCAGCCGATCCGCGCCTGATCCTGACAAAATGCCTGTTGCACGCCGATGACCGAAGCACGCGTGGCGTTACACGAAGGAGTTGCGTTACTCGATGAAGATCTCCAGGCGAGTTGCCAATATCGCGGCCTCACCGACCATGGAGGGGGCCATGAAAGCCAAGGTCATGCGCGCTGAGGGCAAGGATGTTCTTTCCTTTGCTGTTGGCGAGCCGGATTTTCCGACCCCGGCAAATATAATCGAGGCCGCCAGGCGTGCAATGGACGAGCAGAAAACCAAGTACACCAACGCATCCGGTATTGACGAGTTGAAGGCAGCCGTATGCGATGCCACCAAACGCTCAATCGGTGTCGAGTACGACCCCTCGGAAGTCTGTATCAGTAATGGCGCCAAACATGCCCTTTCGAACCTGTTCGGGACACTGCTGGACCCCGGAGACGAAGTGATTGTGCTTGCCCCCTACTGGACCAGCTATGTGGACCTGATAAAGGTCTATGATGGCAAGCCGGTCGCGGTTCCTACCAGCGGCGAGAACGATTTCCAGCCGGACGTGAACCAGGTCGCCGACGCCATTACCGACAGAACCATAGCCATCTGCATCAACAGCCCGAATAACCCGACCGGCGGTGTGCTCTCCGAGCAGTCAATTCGCGACCTGGCATCTCTGGTTCAGGACCGGGACCTTGTTCTGATATCAGACGAGATCTACAAAGACATTCTGTACGATGGACGCAGCCACACGAGCCCTGCCGGCCTGCCGGGAATGAAAGAGCGCACCATCGTTATTGACGGTGTAGCCAAGAGCTATTCCATGACCGGCTGGCGCATCGGCTGGTCGTTGGCCCCCGCCGAGTTTAGCAGGAGCATGGGCAACTTGCAGAGCCAGCAGACGTCCAACGCCAACTCGATCGCACAGTGGGCTGCGGTCGAGGCCCTTAGCGGCCCACAGGATTCTGTGGCCCAGATGTGCCAGGCGTTCCAGCAGCGGCGCGACTACATCATCCCCGCACTCCAGGCCATAGACGGCATCGAGTGTGTCATGCCCGGCGGCGCATTCTATGCCTTCCCCGATGTCTCGGCCTATCTCGATACAGAGCTGGACGGCTACCAGATTCAATCATCCCAGGACCTCGCCAACTACCTGCTCAACGAGGTCTGGGTCAGTACCGTCCACGGCACAGCGTTTGGCGCTGAGGGCTATATCCGCCTCAGCTTTGCCTGCAGCGTGGAACAGATCCAGCAGGGCGTAGCCCGCATCGAAAAGGCGCTTACCTCAGCGTAAGCCGCCACACGCACCCAGCGTTAAGCACGCGTGGAATACGCATCCTTGCCTCTCAATATATATTATCGCGTAGCTCGGGCTTTCCAGCCCGACGCCGTTGTCGTTGAGTCGTCAGGAGGGGCGGGGTACCCACTCCGCAGGAGTGGGTCAGGGTGGATTTTGCGAAAGCAAAATTCGGGTTCCCTATCCGGCCCAAGGCCCATCACAGTACCAGCGCCTACAATTACAGATGGATGAGCCACAGACCAGAGATTCGCATAACTACTGTTCCAGCCCGAGTCCATTCCTTTTGATAATATAGGAGGAAGCCATTTGAAGCACACGATTACTCTGATACCTGGAGATGGCACCGGACCCGAGGTGACGCAGGCGATGCGCCGCTGCGTTGAGGCGACCGGTGTGGACATCGAATGGGAGCTGCACAACGCCGGCGTTGACGTGATGGACCGCTACGGCACTCCGCTTCCCGACCACGTCCTCGACTCAATCCGCAACAACAAAGTCGCCATCAAGGGGCCAGTGACCACGCCGGTGGGCACCGGCTTTCGCAGCGTCAATGTGGCCCTGCGCAAGACTCTGGATCTATACGCCTGCCTGCGCCCGGCCAGGCACTACCAGGGTGTAAGATCGCGCTATCCTGAAGCCGATCTGGTGGTGGTGCGCGAGAACACCGAGGATCTCTATGCCGGCATCGAATTTGAGCGCGGCACTGACGAATGTGCCCGTGCCATCGAAGTCCTCTCGGAACTGTCAGGTGCGACTATTCGCCCCGACTCAGGTGTCTCGATCAAGCCTATTTCGGAGATGGCTTCCGAGCGCATAGTCCGCTTTGCCTTCGACTACGCGATCGCCAATCGCCGCAGGAAAGTCACGGCGGTGCACAAGGCCAACATCATGAAGTACAGCGACGGGCTGTTTTTGGAATGTGCGCGCCGCGTCGCCGAAGAGTACGCCGACAGTGGCATCGAGTTCGAGGACCGCATCGTTGACAATATGTGCATGCAGCTTGTGCAGAAGCCCGAACTCTACGACGTGCTGGTACTGCCCAACCTGTATGGCGACATCGTCAGCGATTTGTGCTCCGGTCTTGTCGGCGGCCTGGGGGTTGCGCCGGGAGCTAATATTGGCACCGATTGCGCGGTCTTTGAGCCCACTCACGGGAGTGCTCCCAAGTACGCCGGCCAGAACAAGGTCAACCCCACGGCGACGATACTTTCCGCCGTGATGATGCTGCGGCATATCGGCGAGACCGATGCCGGCGACCGCCTGGAAAGAGCCGTTGCCGCTGTCATCGCGGAGGGCAAGGATGTAACCTACGATCTCAAGCCCACGCGCGATGACCCCACTGCCGTCGGTACCGGCGAAATGGCCGACGCGATAATCGCCAGGCTCTGACGCCAGGCCGCCGTGATACACGAGCGCAAGGCCTGCCCTGTCCACCTTAAGGCAGGCCTTTGTGGTATTACCGCATTACGCTGTTTGGAGCCTGTGCTTCCGGGGGCGTAAAGGCTACCGCGGATAATTCACAAGACGCGTGGCTCGGCCTGACCTGCGCTTGGCGCAGGTCAGGTGAGAATGCGTAGAGGACGCGCAGCGTCCTCCCATTCTCAGCTTCCAGCCCGAGGTCTTTGGGCTAATTACAGTGTGTCGTTTTGCGCCACTTGCCACGAACCGCTCTACGTGTCCATACACGGCCTGTCTGTCTAATCCTGCCGACTCTCCCATTTCACTCACGAATAATCCGGGCTACCGCCCGAAGAGGTCATCGCCGTCGAGTGGCATGCCGCTCTCCTGGTACCGGAACTGCTGCTCGTACATCCGCGCATACAGGCCGTTTTGGGCCATCAACGTGCTATGGTCGGCCTGCTCAACTATTCCGCCCTCATCTATGACCGCGATCTTGTGGGCATTGCGAACCGTTGAGAGCCGGTGCGCGATGACGAAGGTGGTCCGCCCCGCCATCAGGTTCTGCAGCGCCTTCTGAATAATCTGCTCGGCCTCAGTGTCCACCAGCGAGGTGGCCTCATCAAGGATGAGTATGCGGGGGTCGGCCAAAAGCGCCCGCGCTATGGCCAGTCGCTGCTTCTGCCCGCCGGAGAGCTTCACACCGCGCTCGCCGATCTCGGTATCATACTGCTCCGGCAGGTCCTCGATGAACTCGTCGGCGTAGGCAGCTTCGCAAGCCACCGCGATTTCCTCGTCGCTGGCATCGAGCTTGCCATAGCGAACGTTCTCACGCACAGTGCCGTTGAACAGGAATGTCTCCTGCAGAACCATGCCAATGTTTTGGCGCAGCGATTCCTGTGTGACCTCCCTCACATCCGTGCCATCAATGCGCACAGTCCCCGCCACCGGGTCATAGAAGCGCGGTATCAGGTTGATCAGACTTGTCTTGCCCGCGCCGCTGCGGCCGACCAGAGCCACGATCTCGCCCGGCTCGGCCACGACTGACACGTCCTCAAGCACCATCTCACCCGTCGCATACCGGAACGAGATATCCTCGACCTCCACGCGGCCCTCGACTTGACCAATGTCGGGGGCATCTTCTGCGTCCTGCACATCCGGCTTCTCATCCAGCAGCTCAAAGATTCTGGCCACGGACGCCAAGGCGCGATTGTAGGTATTGTAAACACGTATCAGGCTGCCAAACCGCCAGTAAAAGCCCTGCAGGTAGCCGATAAATGTGACGATTACGCCCGCGATGTCCAGGTCTTGTACCTGCGCCGCCATAATCGAACCGCGCCAGACCACTAGCAGGATTCCACATGATATGACGAAGCTGATCGCCGGGAAAAAGGTGGACCACAGCCAGATAGTGCGCACACGAGCCTTGTAAAAGTTGTTGCTTGCCTCGTCGAACAGCTCGAACTCATAGTCTTCGCGAGCAAAGGCTTTGATCACCTGGATGCCGGTGAGGCGTTCCTGCAGGCGCGCGTTTATCTCGCCCAGCTCATCTCTGACCCTACGGAACACTGGCCTGATGATACGGGAGAAGATGATCATGGCCGTCACAAATATCGGCACCGGCAGCAACGCCCAGAGCGCCAGTGCCGGCTTTATATAAAACAGCAGGCTGATCATCAGCACGATCCGCAGCCCATCGCTGACCACCGTGTCGGTCCCATGCACCACCATGTCTTCGACCGCGTCAACGTCATTGGATATTTTAGACATCACGTCGCCGGTCTTATGCCGCTCGAAAAAGCTCAGGGAAAGCTGCTGCGTGTGCCGATACAGGTTGGTGCGCAGCTCATAGACGAAGCGCTGCCCCAGAACATGCATGACGTTCATGCGGACAGCGCTGAAAAGGCTTTCGCTGAAGAACGCTGCCAGCATGATCAGCAGGTACTGGTTCAGCCGCCCCGGCTCCTGGTCAATGATGACCACGTTAATGATGCCCATGCCGAGAATGTACGGCGGGGCCAGCGAAGCGACGCTGCTTGCGATCATTGCTAGCGTGCCCACCAGCACCTTTCGCCAATGCGGCAGCAGGTACCCGGCGAACCATTTCAGCATCCGCTTGTCGGTTATTCTTAGGGGCGGTGGCCCGTCGTCCGAGCCGCCCCTCCCACCGCGATGTCCGTGTCCTCTTGCACCGTGAAACATATTGCTCGTCACCGCGCGAATTATAGCACATTTGCCGCACTAATGCTGCTCATGCGACGATTCATTCTGACCTGTTTCAAGACGAGCTACGCCCCCGGGCCGGAGGCCGGATTTGCGAGCCGCGTATCATTGCGCTATAATCGCTCCCGGTGCGTGTGGCAGATCGTTTGAAACATGAGACTGGCAGAGTGGCTGACAGAAATCTGTCTGGCCGCCGCCCGGGCAAGAGAATTGATGGGAGGCAAATGTCGTGTACAGTGTCGAAAACACGTGGAAAGAGATTCGTGACGCGGGAGTCGAAATCGCCGTCATCGCCATCGGCTCAATCGAGCAGCACGGGCATCATCTGCCGCTGGGCACCGACTGGTTCCAGGCCGATTTTTTCGGCCGCGCGCTGGCCGAAGAGCTCGATGCCTTTTACGTGCCGGCAATGCCCTTCGGCAACGCCTGGGAGCACGGTCGCTTCCCCGGCACCATCTCACTGCGGCCGGAAACGCTGGCAGCCGTGCTAAGAGACATCGTGATGTGCCTGCGCGAGCACGGCATCAACAAGATCGTCGTCCATAACGGCCATGGCGCCAACTGGATACTCAAGCCCACCGTCCGCCAGCTCAACTATGACTACCCCGATATCAGCATCGTGTGGTCGGGCGGCGTCAATCCACAAGACGGCGACCAGCCGCCGCAGGAAGTACACTCCGGGCTGAGCGAGACCTCCCGCATGATGCACCTGCACCCGGAACTTGTCAAAGACAGTGGCATGGTCAACAGCCCCGGAGTTGTGGGGCAGGAATTCCTCGACTATGTCGGCTTCGAAAAAGTCACCAGGACCGGGGCATGGGGGATGCCCGAAGCCGCCTCGGCCGAGCGCGGCGCAGAGATCTTCGAGGGGACAGCCGAGAAATCCGCCCGCTATGTGAAATGGGCCTTCGCCAGGGTCGAAGAGCTAAAGGCCGAACCCGGAGTTGTTGAACAAGACGAAGTTACCGACTGAACATCGCTCAATCCGCACCCCCGCTCCCACAGGGAGATGGGGCCAATGCTATCAATCTTAGATGCGAGGTGTTGCTCATGAAGCCGCAAATGATTGCCACGATGTCACTTCTGTTGGCGGGCTGTTTGTGTTCATTGGTCTGGTCGTTCACCGATCTATCGGACCCTGCAGAGCCGTGGAAGCAAGAGCAGGTCGGCGTGACCAGCGAAGTCCCCTATCCGTTCGAGCCGCTTACTGTGCAGCGGACGGAGACGCAAACTGACGTAAAGTGCTGGGGTCGGACGTACGTGCTCAATGCGCCGTTCCCGGTGCAGATTGTCAGCCAGGGGCAGAACCTGCTGGCCGCACCCATCCGGCTGGTGGTGAAAGCCGGCGGCAACGTCACAGAGCTTGAGGATCAAATCCTCGATATTACCTCTGAGGCGCAGGACCGCGTTGAGTTCAATGCCACGATGCAGGCCGGGCCGGTCACCATCAGCGTCCCCGGCTCGATCGAATACGACGGCCTGATTGACATTGAGCTGACTATCGCTGTTGAGCAGCCGACCGAAATCGAGCAGCTCAGTGTGCAGATACCGATCTCTGCTGAGGTGGCGAAGTACTATCACCTCTCGACCCAGTGGGGCAAGTACGAGTATGGCAGGATTGACGAGCTTCCTGAGGGCGGCATTGACAATGCCTGGCAGGCGTACTGGTGGATCGGCGATGACTACCGGGGACTGAGCTTTGCCACCGACACGTGGGGCGGCTGGACCGGACCGACAGAGAAGGCGTTCAGTCTGGTGCGGCGCGAGGGCGACGTTCTGCTGACAGCCAACATCATCAACGAGCCTACGCGCATTGAGGGGCAGCGCAAATACCGCATCGGCTTGCAGGCCACGCCCGGCAAGCCGCTTCCTGAAACCTGGCACGGCCGGCACCTGGGCATGGGCAGTGTCGGATTCACGCCCGAACAGGCCCGGGCTGTTATCAACGAAGAGGGCAGTAATGTCGCATTGATGTGGAACGACTCTGCCAAGTTTTTCAGCTATCCGGAGCCCAAGGATCCCGAGGCGTTCAAGCAAGCCGTCCAGACTTACCACGACGCCGGTATGCGCTGCGTCTATTACATCACTCTCTCCGGCACTGGGATGGAATCGGGGGTCTTCCAGCGTAATTACAAGGACTGGCTGATGAGTCGCCCGGACGGCAAGTCCCTGTTCGGCAACGACTCACACGACGTGGACCTTGCCAGCACCGAGATCGGCGACTGGGCGAGCGTGTGCCCGGCCGGCAGCTTCAGCGACTGGCTGGTCTGGGCCGTGGACCGAATCATGGAGGACTACGATCTGGACGGCGTTTACATTGATAATGCGGGACCATATTACTGCTCCAACCAGGACCACGGTTGCAACACCAGGGGCGCCCGGACGCACCCGTACTTCGCCGTCCGCGATCTCCACAAGCGCCTGTATGCCGTCGTCCACGGCCGCAAGCCCGAGACCGGCATCATCTGGGAGCACAACTCCCGCACCTCCAACAGTTTCAACCTCACCTTCTGCGACTTCTACTCCGACGGCGAGCACTTCCGCGTCAAGTCCAAGGGCCGACCCGAGCAGATTACCCGCACCTTCCTCGACATTACTGGTACCGGGCGGCAGTGGGGTTCGCAGGCATGTTTTCTGGCCTCAGCGCTGAACCTGCGGGAAGAGTACACCTGCTGGCTGCTGGCTCGCCTGCTGCCCTTCGGCAACGTCATGTTTTCGGTGCCAAAGTATATGGACTTCTCGATATTCAATCCAGTGCTGAGGGCGCGTCTGGACTTCGGTCTGGGCAAACAGCCGGTAACATGGTTCACACCTGAAGCTGTGCCGGATTGGTTCCAATTCGCGCCGGAGGAGTTGGTGGTCGGCGGTTACCTGGCGGAGGATAACAGGGCGCTTATCACCGTCAGCAATCTGTCTGACGACAAGCTGCTGCTGCGAGCGCCGACTGCGCCGATCGCGGCCAGGTTCGGCGGCCCCGTGGTAATCTATGACGCCACCACCGGCGCCAAATGCCCGCCGCTGGGCCCGAACCTGGTGCTGATGGTGCCCGCGAATACTTTCCGTCTGATACGCATTGACCGAGAGTAGAACAAGCGATGGCCGAGACGTTTGTGGCGCTGAGTTGACCGCCAGAAAGGAGCAGCCGATGTTGATTAGTCACTGTCATGTTAAGGCCCAGGGATTCGGTGAGGAAGTGGACACCAATCCCGCGGCCGGCACGCTCCCCGAGCTTCGCCGTATTATGCGAGAGGTCGGGGTCGAGAAGGCAGTCGCCTTCGCGCCGTTTGCCCCTCAGACCGACGCAGAGGTCGAGCCAAACGAGTGGCTGCTGTCGGAACTGCCCAACTACCCGGAGTTGATCGGCTTTGCGGCGGTTGACCCGAAGCGAGAGGCTGCCGCTGAAGTGCTTGGCGATCTCATCTGTCGGGGTCTGCGTGGCGCCAAGGTGCATCCGCCTGTATTTCAGACCGCGCTGGACGATCCGGCGACCGAGGCGTTCTGGGCGGCGTGTGCCCGGATGCGTTTGCCGGTGCACATTCACACTGGCGTTCACGGCTGGTACCAGCGCCGGTATATGCCTATACTGCTGGATGATATCTGCACCCGTCACCCGGACGTGCGCATCATCCTCGATCACATGGGTGGGATCGCGTTTTTCGACCAGGCCCTGGCGGTGGTGCATGACAACCAGAACGCCTTCGTGGGACTGACACAGCTCTCCGGGCGCTCGGCGATCTACGCGCTTTCGCCGGGCCGCCGCCAGCTCATCCTCGAGACCATCGGCCCGCACCGCATAATCTACGGCTACGATTATCCGTGGAACTCTCACAACCTCACTGCTCTGCGCCACGACATAGAATGGATAGGGACCTGGGGCCTGCGCGAGGATGACCTAGCCAGGATCCTCGGCGGCAATATCGAGAGGCTGCTGTCGGAGGTTCAGCCGCCATAGCTTGCGCGCGGCTGTGAGTCTGGATAACAAGCGGGGTATGGCTCTAGCCCGAACAATTCACAAGACGCGTGGCTCGGCCTGACCTGCGCCAAGCGCAGGTCAGGTGAGAACGCGAGGGGTACCCACGCCGAGGCGTGGGTCAGCGTTCTCAGCTTCCAGCCCGAGGTCTTTGGGCCAATTACAGTGTGTCACTTCGCGCCACTTAGCAAGAACCGCTCTACGTACCCATAGGCGGCCTGTCTGTCCAATCTCTCCAACTGTGCCATTTCGCTCACGAATAATCCAGACTACAGTTGTGCCAGGACGTTGTCCCCGGCGGCCCTGGCGCGGGCGGCGGCTGCCTCCACCGGCAGCGCCTTCAGCTCATCACTGAAGGTCTCCACGCCCATGAAGTCGGCGTAGCCGGCGGCCTTCAGCGCGCCCAGGAAGCCCTGCAAGTCAATTATGCCCTCGCCCGGCAGCAGCCGCTGGCCGTCTATCTGTTCATCTCGCGGCTTATCGGGGGCATCGTTGATATGCACGTGCACGATCTTTTCTACCGGCACCGCGGCCAGCTCCTCAGCGGTATGCCCGGCCGTGTACCAGTGGAAGCTATCCACCAGTAAGCCGAGGCTGTCCACGCCGATTTCCTCTTCCATGTCTAGAAGCTGGTCCATGCGGTGGATGAAGACATTGCCTGACTTGCGCAGCGTCGCGGGGCCGACCCACTCCAGCCCCAGCCGCACCCCGTACTCCTCAGCCACCTGCCCCACCTTGCGCCAGCGCTCTATTGCCAGCTTGCGGAGTTCGGCAGCATCCGCTTCCACCGTTGGCGGCAGCCACGTGCAGGCCCTGGGGCATCCTATCGCCACTGCAAAGCTGGCAAAGCGTGGGAAATCCGCCAGCGTGCTCTCGAACTCCTGCTCGCTGCCCTGCCAGTTCACTGGTATGCCCCAGGCGGCGGGTTCGACCCCGTATTCTTCGAACAGCGCGTTCACCGCATCAATACCCCGGTCGTCGGCCACCGCCATTGCGCCCTCGATACTGAAATCAACGCCCGCAAAGCCGGTCTCAGAGGCCAGGGCCAGGTATCCCTCAAAGTCCAGTGGCTGCCCAAGTATCACGCCATTTAGCGAAAGCTGCATTTGCATCATTCCTATCTTTGTTTTTGCTACATTGTCTCAAGTGACAATGCCCTGCCTGTCCTTCGCGTGGCACAGGCTTTCCAGCCTGTGAATGTCTTTCATCTATTCGGGCATCCCCAAAACATCCCGTGGGTTGGGCTTCCATCCCAGGGATAGAAGTTCCTCCAGGGCCGGGCCATCAGTCACCGGCACCGGCTCGCGTTCCATGGATCCGGTGTCAGTCCGGCGCTACATCCACTTCGACTGATTCCACGACGAAGCCCGCGTTATCAGTCTCTTCCGCTGTAGAGCGCAACCTCAGGTAGCACGCACCCGTTGTCTCCCGCAGCACAGGCAGCACGCCGACTTCGCACCCATCCACAATGACCCGACATTGGCGCTTTGCGTGGGACCAGTCCAGTACCACGTCATGCCACCGCCCGAGCTCCAGCGCCGCCCCGGCAAAAAGCTCCCCGCTGGGCGCTAGCTGCAGATTGAACAGGTTGTGGACCTTGTCTTCGACATCGAAAGGCGTGGAGAAATGGTCCGTAAGTCCCACCAGAGCCCCGCCGAACCCGCGCTTGAGCATCAGCCTCATGCCCAGGCGGCCCTGCAGCCCACAAGGGAAGTTCCACACCGCCGCAGCAGGCCAATCGCGATCCGGCTTGCGGATGCTGAGAACGCGGGCGTCCGGCTTGTCGGGGTGAACTGCGAACTCCACACCCCTGGTTCCGAAGGTTGACCAGTTATCCGCCTCGGCTGAAAAGTCGGCCTGCTGAGATGTTTCAAGCAGCCAGTCAGGCTCCAGGAGCATCAGCAGCACGCGGCCGGCTCCCTGGCCCGTGCAATAGATCACCTTGTCATCATTGGCCACCGTCGGGAATGGGTATGCCGTGCCGAAATCACCACGCGGAGGTGGCGGCTGATTGCGCTTTGGGTCGCGGGCGACCTCGCGATAGCCGCGCCAGCTCTTGCCTTCGTCGTCGGAGATTGCCGCATGCAGAACGTGCCGCCCACCGTAGGCATACGGGAACCTCTGACAGACGTTGCAGAACAACACGATCCGCCCATCGTCCAGGCGCACCATCCCGGCGGGAGAGTCAGAAGAGATGATACTTGTCGGCTGCGGTTGGGACCAGGTAGCCCCGTCCGCTGAAAACGATTCGTAGAAGCGGCCTTGTTGCGTCCGCATCAACATCCACACTCGCCCGTCTTTGAGCTCAATAACCACTGGCTCGTCCGCTCCGTAGCTGTGCACAAAGCTGGGCACTTGCACGCTGAGACTGCTGGGCGACAGCTGCCAGGTTTCCCCGCCATCATCGCAATAGAGCGCCGTGCACCGGAAAGCCCCGGTGTGGGTAAATGCGGCCAGATCCTCTCCGCCGCCCCCGAATGACCTCGGCGGGACCTGTTCGGAAAACGGAAGCAGAATGCGACCGTTGGTCATCTGAATCACGGAGTTCAACGCCCCCGTATAGCCCTTCCAGATCATTCTGGGAGCCTGCCAACTGGTTCTCCCGCTATCTGACTTCGCGTGCCAGATATCGAGCCGCTTGCCATTGTACCCGCCCAGGTATCCGTGCTCAATATCGTCACTATTTGCGCTGTCTTCCGTGTCGGCGTCGGCATATTTCAGAAAGAACAGATGCAGCTCCGCCTCACGGTCCAGGAGGGCCTCCAGCCCCAGCCATTCACCCCCGTGCACCGGAAGCTGCAAGAGCGTCTCTGCTTCCGACCATGTCAGGCCGTTGTCCTCAGAGTAGCGGGCCGCCGCCTCCTGCACGCCGTCCACCGTCCGCATCAGGTTGCCCATCAGCTTCCCATCCGCAAGTCTAATGATCAGCATGCGCTCATCCAGCAATGGCAAGCAAAGTGGCTTCCTGGCTTCTGCGCTATTCGGCATCATTCACCACCCCCTGGTGCTTCGTGCCACAAGTCCGCGCAACATCGCACACGCGCCGTTGCCTTGCGGAGGGGCCGCATGGATGGGAGTTTGCTTGCGAACTCACGGCCATCCGGCCCAGCCGTTTGCCGTTGTCGTTTCGGCCAGCCCGCTGGCAGCCGACAAACGACGCGAATTCAGGTCACCAGGCACTGGCTCGGTCTAAGCTTCGTGCCGCTCACGAAGTTCAGCCCAAGGTAGTCATGAGAAAAAGCTATTGGAGATCGAGGGTCGTCTATCCGCCCTCATACATCTGCATCAGCCGCTCAAAACGCGCCTTGGCCTCTCGCAGCATCCGCTTCGGCTCCTGCTTAGCTCGCACCTCCAGCATGAACACGTCCTGGTAGCCGGTCGCTCGCAAGGCCGCCATGAAAGCCACCCAGTCAATATTGCCCTCAAAAGGCAACGCATGCTGGTCGGATTGGCCGTCATTGTCGCTGATGTGAAGCGTCATCAGTCTATGCTCAACCAGGCCCAGTGCCGCCACCGGGTCCTCGCCGATGTTGGCGTGGCTGGTGTCCAGACAATAGCCCAGGTTGTCGGCGCCGATTGCTTCCACAAACCTGACCACCTCGGCCACCGTATCGCCGACGCGCAGCTTCGTCGGCAGTGAGTTCTCCACCGCAACTGGCAGGCCGATATCCCTGCAAAACGCGGCCAGCTCTGTGACGCTCTCCTGCCCTGCCGCAAATTGCACTGATCGCTCCGCTTCATCCTTGAGTATGCCGCCGGCGTGGGTCACAAGTATCTTGCCACCGACCTTTGTCAGGGCGACGGCGATCTTCTTGGCCTCCGCTACAGCGGCCTTTCGCACCTCTTCATCCGACCCCGACATTTCGGTTATGAACTTGTCCGGCACGTGCAATGTGTGCACCGCCACACCGCACTCCTGCAACGCCGTTGACAGCCGGGCTATCGCGTCTTCATCCGCGTAATCAAGATGCTGCGGCAGGCGTCGCAGCTCGATGTGGCGCACGCCCTCAGACCCCAGCAGCGGCAGGTGCACGAGTAAATCATCTTCGTCGTACCACAGCAATGTCGAGACGCCGAGCTCCATTTTCGCCATCAGATATTCAGGACCATCCCATCGTAAGCCACCTCAACACCGTGCTGCGCAAAGCGAGCCGCAAGCTGCTCCTGCGACAAGTCGTCACCCTTGTGGCCGTGTGAGATGTGCTGAGCGATAAAGCGCCCGCCGCTTTTCAGCAGCCCCTCTTTCTCAAAGCGCTGCTTAATCCCCAAAAACGGCGCGGTACTCAAGTGCGCGTACCGGCACTCCTGCAGCTCGTGGCAGGTGCAATCGAGCACAAGGACATCGTACTGCCGTTTTTCGATCTCCTGCCAGGTCCGCTCCGGAAACCACCCCGTGTCACAAGCGTAGAGTATGGTCTTCGGGCCGCGCTCGAAGATGTAAATCAGCGGCTCTTCGCCGCCGGTAGTATCATGATCCGCCGCCAGCGCGGTCAGGACGAATTCATCGTTTTCGCAGCCCACAGTATCCAACGGCTCCAGCACATTGATATGGAGGTTCAGTCTCTCGGGGTCGAAGAAGCGGTTGAATTGCTGATAGACCGGCAGCAGCTCTGCTACCCGGCGGTTGCAGTAGAGATGCAGCGGCGGCCCGTCCGCCCGGCCGGTGGCGGCCAACACGCACGGGTCAAGATGATCCTGGTGCGAGTGGGTGACAAACAGGTGCGTCACATCAGCCAGGCTGATGCCGCACTGGATGGCGGCCATAGCCACATTCGGCGGCAGGTCGAACAGGTACTTTCTATCCACCAGCAGGCACGAGCCGATTCTGACGTGCTTGCCGTGCTCGGCGATAGCCGCCTTGCATGCTTCACAGTTGCAGAACACGGAGGGCCACAACTCCCCGGCCCCGCTGCCCAGGAAGATTATCTCCACAGCTATCGCCGCCTTTAGCCCGATTATTCATCAATCCGTGGGTCGGGCATCCTGCCCGACTCCGTTGCTGTTGTCCCCTCTCCCCACGGGAGAGGGGCCGGGGGTGAGGGCGCCGTAGCCTTGCGGAGGGGCCGGCCGAGCGAAGCGAGACCGGCCCGCGCCCTTTCGCATCCCGTGGGTCGGGCACCCCAATAATTATCCCGTGGGTCGGGCTTTCCAGCCCGACGCCTTTGCCGTTGAGTCGTTCGGAGGGGCCGCATTGATGTGAGTTTGCCTGCAAACTCACGGCCATCCGGCCCACGGCTTATCATCCCGCCATCGCCTACGATTAAGCCTGCGCGGCTCACAAACCAGGAACCCGCACAACTACGCTTTCCAGCCCGACGCCTTTGCCGTTGTCCTTACAGCTTCACCTTCTGCGGCCGGCCCGACTTAGCCGACTTCTCGGCCGCGTCCATCACCGCAATCGTCATCGCCGACTGCTCCGGCTTGCAGATTAGCTCCTCGCCCTTGCGCAGATGGTTGGAGATATTCTTGTAGTACTCCGCCCGCGCAGTGGCCAGGTTCGGCACCTCCATTTTCGTCTCCAGGCCGCCAATGTCGGTCACAACGGTGATCGCCTCTCCGCTCCATTGCGCTTCGATCGCGCCCCTGTCGCCGACGATGCGCCACTTCGACCTGCCGATACGCGAAATGCTGGAGATGGTGACATCGGCCTGCACGTTGTCTTCAAAGCGGATTATCGCACGCACCTGGTCCTCGTTGCTCTTCTGCTGCCACACGCGCTTGTGGAAAAAGCCGGTCACATCAATTATTGGTTTGTCCACCAACTGCAGCACCCAGTCGAGCATGTGCGCGCCCCAGTCGAAAAACGCCCCGCCCGATATCTTCTTATCATCCCGCCACCAACTCTGCGCCGGGTCCCAGCCACCCATGTAGCAATCAACCTCGAATATCTCCCCTATCAGCCCTTGCCTGACCACTTCACATATCGTCAGGTAATCCGCGTCCCAGCGGCGGTTGTGAAAAACCGACAGCATCACTTCATTCTCTTTCGCCGCCTGCAGCATCGCCGCGGCTTCCCTCGCGCTGATGCACATCGGCTTTTCGACAACGACGTGCTTGCCCGCGTTGAGGCACTGGATCGCCAGCTTCGCGTGGGTATTGTGCGGCGTGATGATTACCCCCAGGTCAAAATCGCTATCCCTGAGCATATCGGAGAGCTTTTCGTAGGTCGCCACGCCCGGCAGCTCTTCTTCGGCCGCCACCAGTCGCTCCTTGGCCGTATCACAAACCGCCACCGTCTTCATCCCCGCAGTGTTGTTGATGAAGTCGGCGTGATGTTTTCCCATGTTGAACAACGGGCCGTAGCCGACGATCGCGCATCTTATCTGCCTCATCTTCTCAGCCATCCTTGACGCTCTTCGTACGGCAATGAGGAACCCGGCCTTAGTTTGACCCCGACGGCGTGCAATTCCTCCCACAAAACGAAGCAGGCCCTGCTGATCGCAGGGCCCGTGTGGGTTGCTTGGACAGCCTATTATCAATCGGTTTGCTCCGCTGGCACCGTCTCGTCGGGTTCAGCCGGCGCCGCCAGCGGCTCCACTTCAATGCCCAGCTTGCGCAGGCCCTCGTTGGCCAACTCCTCGGCTTCCAGATAGTCGCCCGCATAAAGCGCCTCGCGGGCCAGGGCGAAGAGCCTCTCCAACTCGGCGACGAGCTCCTCGTCTTCGCCGGCTTCCCGCAGTTGGCTGTAAGGCTCCTGAGCGGCCTGCATCTTGTCCCGGATCCGCTGCTCGGCCTCGGCCTTTTCCATCTCGGTTTCGTACCCCTTGATCAGCGCAGCGGCATCGGGCTGGCCCTCGGCTTCTGCGCCTCCGGGCGGTTGCGGCCTGCGGCCATCAGTCATAGCCATGACTAGCTGCTCCGCTATCGCCTCCTTACGCTGCTCGAACTGCTCATCGGTGAGCCCGCGAGCCCGCTGCAGTGCATCAACTAGGCTTGCGGTGAGGGCCTCTCGCATCTGCTGCATGCGGTCGTCGGGCATCGGCCTGCGCCCACCGGGTCTTTCACCACCCGGTCTCTCACCTCGTTGGCCCCGCCTTTCCATCCCCTCGCGCTTGCCGGTCGTCAGCTCATTCAGCATTGTGGAGAACTCGTGGCGGCGCTTGCCGATTGCCGAAAAATGCCCCAGGGCCTCGTCGAGTATCTCCTTAATCTGCTCGGCGTTTTTCTCCCTGATTGCTACCATGGCGTTGCTAATCTTCTCGTAGGCGTAAGTCAGGTCAACTTCCTCCGCCGCCACCATCCCCAGCAGCCCCTGCAGTAAGAACGGCGGAAATCCACCCTCAGCGCCCGGAGCGCGACCAGGCCTTCGTCCCTGTGGCGCTCTGAGTCTCATCGCCCGCCTGCCCGGCTGGCGGCGTTCTTGCCCCTTCTTGGCACTCTGCGCCGCTTTGATGGCTTTCTGGATTACAGCCTTCGCTTCATCCACCTTGCCCTGTGCAGCTAAAGCCTCGGCCCGTCGGACCAGCTCCATAGCCGGTCGCACGTCGCGCCCCTGACGGTTGGCCTCCTCCACCACACCGCGGAATTTTTCCAGGCCCTCACGCAGTTCCTCAGGGAGTCCAGGCTCAGGGCCGCCGCCCTTGCCGCGGACCATCTTCTGCATCTTGGCCAGCAGCGTCCTGACCTTTTCGTCCTGTCCCAGACGCGCGGCCTCAATTAGCGAATCCCGTACAGCCCGCAGGTCGTCCACATCCACGCCCGCATCGCGAAGCTGCCGCGAGTAGTTGCACTCCTCCAGGAAAGCACGAAGCAGGTCCTCGCGCTGCCTGAAGTACGCCACCGCCCCCTCGGGCAAGTCGGCGTAGGCTTCCGGCGGCAACTTGGGGCTATCGCCGTCCAACTCCGGCGCATCAGGTAATATGCTGGGCGCCTCCGCAGGGGCGGTTGGCGCCTGCAAGCGTGCCATGAGTTGCTTGACGTCCTCATAGCGTCCCGCCTCCAGGGCACTTACCGCCGCGGCCAACTGCTGCCGGCTTGCGCCCTCCGGACCCGCAAGCTCCAGCAGCCGCAAGCTGTCGCCCATCGCCGCCGCAATCTGTGCCTTGTCATTCTGCAGCTTCAGGCCCGCACCTGCCGCAAACACGATGCCCAATGTCAGAACCACAAGTAGCACCGGCACCAGTATGCTGGGCCGCCGCGATCTGTCTTGTGACGAGGCGGCGGCGGCAAGTTCCTGCGCCTGTTCGTCCTCAGAGCCGGCAGCCTCCTCAGGCTCGCCCTGGTCTTGCTCCTCGCGCCCATTGTCATCTATCATGGCAACTTAGTCCTCTCAGCCTTGAGTAGAACTATTTTCCATTAAACCTATACTATCTTGTACAAAGAGGCATATATGGCCTGCGGCCAGAACTCTGACTGCTTCTCGCCATCGCACTCTCGCTCGCGACTAGCCGGCAATGGACTGTCGCAGCAACGCTGCGGCCTGTCGTTCGAGGTCCATGATGAATCGCAACTGCCTGGCCGCGCGTTGCCAGCCCTCAGTATCGCTGGGCTCACCTTCCTCGGCTTGCCCGCTGGCGCGCTGTATCGCTCCGGCCAGCGTCTCGAGTTCCTGCTCGATACCTTCAAAGACGCCGGCGGCGTGCAGCAGATTCGCACTTTTTCGCCCGGCCACGATCCTGGCCTGCTGCCGCAAGAACACTGCCGCTGCTTTCCTGCATCTTTTCAACTCCGGCAACTGCTCCTCGGTCCACGCAAGCACCTTAGGCAAGTTATCTGACGGCTGGCCGGCCAGGTCTTGTTCCAGCGTCCGATAGGCCTCCATCCCCGAGGCCACGCCTGCAACTCTGCGCCCCTCAATGGCTGACACCGCCGTGTGCAGTGCTTCCCGAAGAATCTCCGATGGCTCGGGAGTATGCTCGCGTCCGACGATTGAAAACTGATAATAGGAACCGAAGCCCTGTGCCTTTGATGACGACCACGTTCTCAGGAAGTTCGCCTTAGTGGTAACCGAAGTGCTATCCCGGTCAGGCATCATGTAGAAAACCTGGTCTTGAGCGGGCCGGTAGCCGGTCACGATGACCCAGCGCTGTTGCGGGCTGGACTGCTGGACCAGCACCGGCCGGCCGTTCCTTATCGCCTGGCCCAGCGCACTAAAGCTGCTTTCCGCGTCGGGAGCGGACCATTCATTGGTCGTGAACCCGAGTGTTTCGGCCACCAGCACGTAGGGATTACGGATGAACTTGCGACCCCCTACAGACGGGTCTTCTGACTTGTAGAAGAAATCGAAAGCCGCGCCGGAAAGCGCCAGCACCGTCTGCTCGTCCAGGCTAACCTTATGAAAGGCCAGCAGGCTCTTGAGCGCGGCTAGCTGCTGGCGGCGCTCGCTGCCGCTGCCTGGAAAGCGCGGCACGCCGTGGATAACACGCGCCGCAGCCCGCAAGGTCTGCTCCTCCTTCTGCTGGTCGTCGGCCCGCACACCGTAGTAGATCCGACCGATGGCGCGTTTCGCCTCCCAAGCGCTGTAGCTGCCCGGGTATTTCTCCACTACCCTCTCATAGTGCTCCACCGCCTGCTTGGGCTCGCCCAGATGCTTCTCCGCCGCCTTTGCGTGTATCAGTGCCGCGGTCGCAGCCTGTCGCCGCTCGCCTGCAAACTGCTTCTCCAAGAGCTGCGCTTCCGCCATTGCTTGTTCGTACTTGCCTGCAGCATACAGGGCGTGCACCAACTGCACGTAGCAGCGCGCGACCTTTTGCTTGCTCTCGGGGAAGCGGCTGCGCACTACTTCGCAGGTGGCCCGCACTGCTTCCGGGCTCTTCAGATCCCGGCGCTGAATATAGGCGATCCACAACAGCGCATCGTCGGCGTATGGCGAATCGGGATAATTGTCAGCCAGGATCTGGTACGTAGTAATGGCCGAGGTGGGGTCTGCAAAATCCTCGCGGAACAGATAGCCGAGTTTGTACAGCGCGTCGTCGGCCCGCGCCGATCTCGGCTGTTCAACCGCCAGTCGCCGGTATTCCTTGGCAGCCAGCGCGCTGTCGCCCTGAGCCAGAAACGCCTCCGCCCGTTGATAAAGCCGCTCTGCCCGGCTGTAACAGCCGCTGAGCAACACAATTCCCAGCGCCGCAACTACAAGCACAAGTCCGCCTGTCCGCTCCGCTCTCACCAGTTCTCCACCTCCTCCAAAACTAGTGCCGCGTTCATCAATTCCGCGCGGATTTGCCCGGGGAAGCGGTCGGCGATGCTCTGCAGGCCTTCGGCCAGATGCTCTGCTCGGCTGCGCTCTGCCAGGTACCGCATCATCAGTGGCGATGCCGTTTTCTGGGCGTTGGCTATCTCTTCGAGGACCAGGCCGGCCCGCTGCAGAACTGTGGAGCTCTCCTGACTCTGCGCTTCAGAGAACACGAATTCGCTCACCGCGTCCGCAACCGTGCCCGACAGGTCTTGGGCGATCACTCGTTGCTGCACGCACCCCCAGCTTACCTGTGTCATACTGATCTGGTTCGCCATGACGACAGCCCACACCGCGATTGTCGCAGCAACGGCCACAACGGTGCCCAGGCCAACCTTGGCGATCCTCAACGCTCGCTGCCGCGCCTGGTATGCTCGCCCGATCCTGTCGCTGGCCTCATCAACGGCGGCCAGCAGCTCACCGGACAGCTCTTCCGGCATGGCGATCGTTTCTTCCTGTCCCATCTGGCTGGCGCTTTGCAGCGCCTCTTCAGCTTGCTCGTAGCTGGCGTGGCCGGACAGTCCATTCAACAGGATCTTCTCCGCACGCCGCTCCAGCCCACCAGCAAAGCGCCAGGCGGCAAGCTTGCTGAGCAATTTGTGCCACGTGTCCACCACTGCTTCGCACGCGGCCTGCTCGTCCCCGCATACCATCAGCGCCGTGGTGTACCAGTAATCGCCGCTGCGATACAATAGCGACCGCAACGCGTCCGGCACACCCCGCCGGCAGCGCCGGTACAGCGCCAGTTCCGCCCGCCGCGAATGTTTCCCCCTCTGTGGCCTATCACTCCTGCTCAAAGATCTCGTCCTTCACTCCCAGATTTACCTCTATCTTGGAAAAGTGCAGAGTCACTTCACCTTGCTTGCGGCCCGGCAGGCGGCCCGTCGAGGCCGTGAAGATTATCCACTTCGGCATCCAGTACTTGTCCGCAATCTTCTGATATACCCACCGCACCTGGAAAAGCTGCTGCTGGCCGCGGAATACCTGCAGCTTCTGTACTGTCCAGTTGTCGCCCCAGATCCACACCACCACCCGCTCTTCATCGCTCGCGTCCTCCGGCGGCAATACCTTGACGAAATAAAGCTGCCGCCCGTTCACCTGCTTCTCCCCGGCCAGCACGCATCTGCTGTTCTCAGCGATAAGCGTGCCCAGCGAATGTAGGCCTATCGCCGTCTTCGGCACAAAGACTACGCCTTCAGAATCCACGCGCATCTTGTCAGGCTGCTTGTAATAGACGGTTATGTGCCGCACCGGAATATCAACGTCCTCAATGTCGGTGGTTACCGCCACCTCGGCCCGGTAGTCGCTGATCTCCTTGTTCAAGTCCAGCGTTTTGCGGATGATCTCTTCGCCCGAGATGCCCCAGGCCGCCGCAGCCGCACACCCCAGCGTCAGCACTATCGCCCACAGGAGCGCCCCTGCGGGTCCTATGCCACAAGCCTTCCTCAGCATGTGATATCCTTGTAGCGGAAAATGATAATCCCCAGCACGAACGGCGCCACCATATAGACCCCCATGCACCCAAGCGGCCACCTCAGCGGCGCAAAGTCCACCTCCGAGTGGAACACCTGCGAAAACGCTTCCAGATGGCTGCTGAGCAGGTACGGCTTGAGCCATTCAAAGTACGGTATCGCCCCCACCACCGCGCCCACCAGCAGGAATGCCAGCGTCAGAGCCGTTGCCGTGAGCGGGTTCTGCACAAGCTGCGAAAAAAACAGCGCCACCGACGCCACAGCACACATCCCCAGCGCAGCGATCAGGTAAGCCTGCCCCAACCGCAGCAGCCCGACCTGCTCGGTAAGAATTGTGAAGCCATGTATGAATGAGATCAGTTCCCCGCGGCCGAACACAGCCAGGCCCAGCCCCAGTGCGAACAGACCCAGAAAAGCCGTCAGACTGCCCGCATGAATCCAGCCGGCCACATACTTGCTGGTGGCCACCGCCCAGCGCCGCACGGGCCGGCACAGCAGCGTGCGCATCGTACCCCGCTGCATCTCGCCGGCGAACAGCCCACCCGCTATCGCCGCCACCAAAAGCGGCACCAGCACCAGCAGCGCCGGCTCCATAATGAACCGCGCCACCGAGGGGCCGGTGACAAGTTTGCCGCCGACGACAAAATCGCTGCTGGCGGCGCCCATCCGCCTTTCAAAGGGCGGCCCGTAACGCCACATCGCCCACACTACCAGAGATATCAGCACCACCAGCACGCCGTAGCCGACATAGGCGCCTTTTTGACCGAATATCTTGGCCAGTTCGCCACGCAGCAGACGGCCCAGCTTCACGGCGCCTCCCCCCTTTCGCCTACGCCGGCGGCAGCTAAAAGCGGCTGTTCGTCAGCAGCCAGTTGCAGGTAAACATCCTCCAGCTCCGTCCGCTTCTTGCGTAGCCCCTTCACGCCCACTCCCGCATCTACCAGCCCCGCGTTGAGCTGCTGCGGCTCATCCTCATGCAGCCATACGGTGAATGTGTCTTCGGCATCTTGGCTGAACTCCCGCACCAGCGCCATCTGCGCGAGTGCCGCTGTCGCCGCTTGCGCACTGGCCACCGTAACCTCGTACCCCTCATCGCTGGCCAGCAGTTCCGCGACCGTCCCGCTGGCGATTAGCTCTCCCTTGGCGATGATGCCGACGTGGGTGCAGATCTGCTCGACCTCGTGCAGCAGATGGCTGGACAGCAGGACGGTCGTTCCCTGCGCCACCAGCTCTTTGAGCAACTCCCGCACTTCCGTCAGCCCCTGCGGGTCCAGGCCTTGGGCCGGTTCATCAAGCACCAGAAGCCGCGGCCTCGGCACCAGTGCCTGCGCTATCGCCAGGCGCTGCCGCATCCCGTGGGAGTAGCTGCCGACCTTGTCGCGGTGCCGGCCCCACAGCCTCACCTGGTGCAAGGCCCATTCCAGTTCCGTCCCCGACACCTTCTTCGAAAGCCCCGCCAGCATCGCCAGGTTGCGGTAGCCTGAAAAATACTCATAAAACGCCGGCCCTTCTACCAGCGCGCCAACTCCACCATCCTCCGCCACTCCGTTCACACCGATCTTCCGGCCCCAGACGAACACCTCGCCGGCGGTCGGTCTGATCAAGCCCACGAGCATTCGTATCGTGGTGCTTTTGCCGGCGCCATTCGGCCCCAACAGACCGTAGATCTGGCCCGGCTCTACCACCAGGTCCAGGCCTCGCACCGCCCATTTGCGGCCATAGCGTTTCCCTAATTGACGCAGCGCGATGGCGCCACTCATCAGCTCACCCAGATCGGGCTGCTCCATGCCATCTCCCCATCGGCCTGCAGCACCCGGACATAATAGTAGTTGGCGTCCCCAGGGCCGGGCTCGTCCATCACGTCAAGCCGGCACGTAGCGCCGTAGCATGTGTGCGCATATATCAGTTCCCGCCCGCGCATCACCTCGACCGCCGTCAGCCGCGAGGTCCCACACACCATAACCTCAATGCGGTGTGCCTGGGCGAACGGCGTGTTCTTTATGATGCTTCCCATCGGCTCGCCGTCGAGAAAGAACTCCAGTATGATGCGCGCGCCACTGGTGCCATAGCAGCGGCGGTTGTAAAGCGAATCCCAGATCGCCTCTCTGGTCAGCTCCGGCGCCCACACCGCTGCCAGACCGCCCGGGTATGCCCGCCGCACCCGTAGCCAGTCGGTCCGCCCGGGCCGCCCCGCATGATCGTCCGAGGCGGCCATCAACCCCAGCCTCCAGCCCCTCTCGAGGCAATCAGCGGCCAGCACACCCGTATAGTCGCGTTCCAGCGAGGGTAGCAGCGGCCGCGTGCCCTCTGCGGTCTCCGAGTCGCCCCAGATCGAGTACACCTCCGCCAGCCGCACCAGCTCCGCGTCGTAGTAGGTCTCGCTGCCGCGGGCGTGCTGGTGCAGGATCATCATCGCCCCTGCCGCCTTCCACTCCTCGGTGTAATCATCCAGCTCCGCATATTCGCTGCGGTGGATATCGGTCGCCCGCAAAAGCGGCCCGCTGTCGCCCGGGTAATACACGCACTTGTCGCCATGTCGCGGCTTCGGTGCATTCAGCGACACCTCATAGCCCAACAGCGTCACGTACCGCCCCGCCTCATTGAAGTGTCTGGTCGCCTCCTGGATCTGCTCCCAGTCCTCGTCAGAGATGTATTGCGAGTGGTCAGCAATCGCGCAAAAATCCAGACACGCCTGCTCGCGCCCGAACCTGTAGTAGTCCTCCGGGCTGCCCAGGCCATCGGAAAGCCGCGTATGGCCGTGAATGTCGCCCCAATACAGCCTCTGCTCCGGCGGCTCGGGCGTTACCACCACCGGGTTCGAACGCCCGGTGATAGCCGTGTCCAGGTCCAGGACCGTAACGATCTTTTCCCCGGGCATGTCGAAGCGCAGACGCGCGCTGTTGTGCCATTGACCGCTGCTGATGGCCGCGCCCAAAAACGGCCCATCCGTCGAATCGATTATGTAGTCCTCGGACGGCTCTTCCGCCACGTTGCGCTCTTCGTCTTCGGCCACGATCCTGGCCGAAAACTCCTCCCCCATCTGCACGTAGGAGGGCAGATAGACCTCCAGGTTGGTCGGCTCATCGGCGACGACTTGCAGCTTCGGCTGCTCGGCGATCAGCGTGTAGCCGGAGAACTTCGCACTGCGCGTGCCGTCCACATCTGTCGCCACGGTGAACTCCACCTCAGCGGCAAAATGCTGCGCATACGCGCCCGGGTCCATCCCCTGCCGCCGGCCATACACGAATTCGATCTGTTCGCCCTCTTCGAGCTTCTCCCCCAGCACCTGCACATACACCATCCGCCCCCAGCGCGTGACATAGTAAAACGACTCCGGCTCCAGCCTCACCGGCGGGTCATACGACAGCGACAGCTCCACGCCCTGTTGTGTGCAGCTCACCTCGCAGTAGCCGGGGTCGTGGGCCCACAGAAACTGTGGCATTGTAAAGCCGTAGGGGATTTCAAATCGCACGCTGCCGCCCGCTTCGATGCCTTGCGGCCCGGCGGTGTAGAGCATCGCCCATATCCCCGGCCCGTCTGCTATCACCTCGTGATCGGGCTGGATTATTGCCGTACCGTTCTCCGTCCCTATTTCTTCATTGCGCACAGTCTCACCCTCCAGTATTGTGACTACTTGTTGTAGGGCGCGGGCTTGGCGCAGGCCCTGAGCTTGCCGAAGGGTACCGCGCCTCACAATGCACAGGCGTCTCGCCTGTCGCCGTTGCCTCTCGGAATGTGTATGTTAATCTAGCTACAATAAAGTACTTCTTCTTCTACAGGTGCTTGTTGTAGGGCGCGGGCTTGTACCGCGCCTCACAATGCACAGGCGTCTCGCCTGTCCCCGTTCCCTTTCGGCAGGCCCACGCCCTTTCTTATCGCGTGGCACAAGCTTGCCCGCCATAGCTTTAGCGAAGGCGGGGCTTTCCAGCCTGTGTGTGGTTGCTGAATCGGTCGAACCGACCCTCCCGACGGCCAGAAGCTGAGTAGTTGCCCAGTATTAGTTTCTAATACCTTCGATACCAATGCCGCCGTCACCTTTACCGTACCGCAGGAGGTTCGCCATCGCCGCGGCCGATTTACCGACCTTTGCACAATTGCAGGCCTTCCGCACGTAGGTATCACTACCACCCTCTGCTGTCACTGGTTTCAAGCCCGTTCTCCCCCTCCCGTTCCGAGAGGGGAACTAAAGGGGTGAGGGGTGCCGTTGCCGTTGTCTTTCTGTGTTGTAGAGCCGCACCGCATGCGCCCCGTACGAATGCACAAATTCGCATACTGTGACGGACGATGATGTTTGTTGCCCCCTTCCGTATCGGAAGGGGGCGGCGGATGCCTCCATCCGCCGGGGGTAGGCGAGTAGTCACAGTAGCCGCTGCCCACCGATCACGAGCAGGAAATCCGTGCCGCGCCGCGAACTAGATACTGGCTATCTACGCACTCGACCGCGCACCAGCCTCAAACTGCACTGAGGTGGCTACTGTGGCTCCCGACAGCGACCACGATGATGACATAATTGAGATCAGCTTCGACGACGATGATGAGGACGATGACTCATCATCCGGCGACGACATTGAGATCGTCTTCCATGATGACGAGGCTGCTGCGCCGTTGCCTTCACCGCCATCCGCCCCGCCTGAGCCGTTGGAGGAGCCGGCTCCCACAGCGCCTCGGCCTGTTGCAGAGCAACCACCCGAATCCGGCGAAAAGTACTGTCCCGAGTGCGGCTTCGCCATGCCACCGCTGGCCACTGAGTGTCCGCGCTGCGCCCGACTTGCCATCAGACCGCCCCGCGATGACCAGGCCGAGACCGAGTTGCCGCCCGTCGCTGGCCCCGCGACCTATGCACCTGCTGCTGCCAGGCCCCGCTCGCGCGTCGGGCTGATCATTGCTGCCATTGTCATGATAGCCGTTGCAATCGTCATACCGATTGTCATCTTCAACAGCCCCGCCTACAAAGCTCGCGCGGCGTACCGCGAGGCGGTCAAAGCTCAACTGGCGGGTGATCTGGAGGCAGCCAAGGCCAAGTATCGCGAGGCGCTCGAGTACAATCCCGACATGGGGCTGGCTGCCTTCGGCATTGGCACGTGCCACCTGGGCATCTCACTGGGCGGCCGCACCGACGCATACGTTGAGCGACTGCTGGACGCGGCGACTGGCGGCGTCACTACCGAACTTGACGAGGCTGATCGCTGGCTGGATCATGCGATTGTGTTAGCCAACAGGATGCCTGCCAACAGGGCCTTGCAGGACCCCAACATCAGCACTCCCCGCAAGCTTGCCTCCTACGCCCACGCCATGAAGGCGATGAGCGCTTTCATCCGCTACTACGCCGCCGTTCTTGCCGGTGATTTCTTGGTGGCCCAACAGTGGATGCAGGCTGCTTCCGGCGAGATTAATCAGGCCTTGGCTCTTGATCCCACCAACCCTGATGCCCGCGATTTGAGCGACCGCCTGACCCCCTAGCCCCGCATGGCTCGCCCATGCCCCCTGACGTTCCTCGAGGACAGGCTTGCCCGCCATCCCGTCCGCTATGACAATAATTATCCCGTGGGTCGGGCATCCTGCCCGACTCCGTCGCTGTTCTCCCCTCTCCCTGCGGGAGGGGAAAGGGGTGAGGGCTGCCGTTGCAGTTGTTTTTAGGAGGGGCCGAATGGGGGATGTTTGGGGCCCCATCCGGCCCAGCCGTTGTCCTGTCCTTCGCGTGGCACAGGCTTTCCAGCCTGTGGGCTGTTGCGTTGTACACGCGCGCTTCGGGGTTCGCAAGTATCGTCGCGCAGCTCGGGCTTTCCGCAGGCCCTGAGCTTGTCGAAGGGCAGCCCGAGTCCGTTGCCCTTGTCCTAGCCTTGCGGAGGGGCCGAATGGGGGATGTTTGGGGCCCCATCCGGCCCAGCCGTTGTCCTGTCCTTCGCGTGGCACAGGCTTTCCAGCCTGTGAATGGCGTTGCCTCCTATTCAATAGCAGGAATACCGCCTCATATTGCAGAAAGATGTTATATCCGACACCCATTATCAACCCGCTTGTTCCTTATTGTTTGCCTCATGATCGCAAGGGGGCGCTATTGACCATGCGCGAAGAGTACCTGAAGCTCTATGAAGAAATCCGCACCTTGGCTAAGGACGACGAACAAGCCGCCATCGGCCTTGCCGAGGAAACCAGCCAGCAGGCCGCAGCAGCCGACCTCCCCACCCTCGCCGCCTTCTTCGCTGGCATGGCCCACTATTTTGCTGATGAATACGAGGAAGCAGTCGAATTCTTCGACACCTGCGCCGAGGACCTCACCTTCTCCGCTCCGGGACACGCCTGGTTTAGAATGGGCTATGCCTACGACGAACAGACCGACTATGACCGCGCAATTGACTGCTACCAAAAGGCTCTGGCCGAAGAAACATTCGATACCCCCGGCGATGCCTGGAACAACATGGGCAATGCCTACGATGACAAGGGCGACTATGAGCGCGCAATCGAATGTTACGAAAAGGCCCTCGCCGAAGACACATATAAGACGCCCGGCGATGCCTTGAACAACATGGGCCTGGCCTATGACCACAAGGGCGACTATGACCGCGCAATCGAATGTTACGACAAAGCCCTCGCCGAAAAGACATTCGATACGCCTGGCGCTGCCTGGTACAACATGGGCCTGGCCTATTACCACAACGGCGACTATGACCGCGCAATCGAGTACTACCAGAAGGCCCTCGCCGAAGAGACATTCCATAGACGCGGCGATGCCCTGAACAACATGGGCCTGGCCTATGACCACAACGGCGACTATGACCGCGCAATCGAATGTTACGAAAAGGCCCTCGCCGAAGAAACATACGATACGCCCGGCAAAGTCCTGCACAACATGGGCACCGCCTACCGCCTTCTCGGCAAGGCTGACAAAGCCACGCAAAACTATCAGCGCGCAATAGAGGAATTTGAGAAAGCCGGTGCCCACACTAACGCTGAAATTGCCCGCTCTCTCCTTCGCTCAATAGATGCCGACCAGGATGACGACGCTAGCGCGCTTTCCGACCTATTGATCGAACCTGACAGAACGGCCCTCCGCGACGGCAAAGCACGCCTCGTAGCCAAATGGGGGAGGACCAAGCGTACCATAGTTGAGCACTGGGCCCTTCGTGGGAAGGATTCCGACCTTGATGATGTCATGGTCTTCCTCAAGGGCTGGAGCAGTTCCATTCCCTGGATAGCCGCCGCCCAGCTTCCCGTGCCCCCGCCGACAGATGAAGAAGAGAACCACGATGACCAGCCAGACACGGCTATGCCACTCGCCGAGATCACACCTGCCCAGCGCAGCCACTTCCAACAACAGCTTGTCCGCGGCGGCGGCTATTTCCTCAAATGGAATGGGCGCGGCACTGTCATTGATCCCGGCGTCTCATTCGTGACCAACTTCCTCGCTCAGGGCTGCCACGCCAAAGAAATCCACCATGTCCTCACTACCCACCACCACATTGACCACACCGCCGACCTTGTGCCGGTTCAAAATATCGTCAATGAATATACCGACGCCCTGCGGGAGCCCTTTGACCTACTCCGTTGCTGTTATTGGGATCTCAGCACTTATAATTCCAACAGAGAACTCTTTCAAACTGGCACGCATCGCCCACACGATTTACGTGCCGACGAGGAGCCAGTACAGCTTACAGATGCCGGCCTCACGATTACTCCCGTGGATAGCCTTCACTGCGAAAACTCTGTAGCACTCCGTTTTGATCTCACATCTCCCTCTCGCGATCCATTGCTCAGCATCGGCCTCAGTTCCGACGCCGACCCCGAGGCTGCAGGCGACTTGATCGAGCTCTTCCAGGACAGCCAGCTCATAGTCTTGCACTTCAGCAAGACCAATGAACTTGACCTATTGCAGGAGCGACCCATCGAGGGCCATCTCGGCTATACCGGCTGCAAGCAGATAATGGAAGCTACCGATGCCGAGGTTTACGTCCTTGCCGAATTCTCTGGTGAGCGCGGCGACCACCGCTTCGAAATCACCAAAACTCTCGGCATGGAAACCGACAAAGAGGGCCGCATCATCCCCGCTGACATTGGCCTTACCGTTTGCCTGCCTGGAGGGCACCATGATTTCCTGGGTGTCCGCTGCTCCCAATGCGGCAAGTTCTGCCGTGTCTCGCAAATCAAGGTCCTCCAGCCCCCACACCCCTTCGGCCCTCTCACTTACTTCTGTCCCGACTGCATCATCTGATCCCCAGGGCCGATTTTCCGTAAGTACTCACGTTGTGGCTTGGCCTATCCGCCAGCCCCCTTCCCTCAGAGGGAAGGGGGAATCAAAAGGGGGTTAGGCGAGTCGTTACGATTCTTCCTTGTCCGCTTGTATGCCGACCGATCCCCTCCGCGCGCCAGCTAGATACGGCCGGCTTGGGCCTCCGATCCGGAGACGCCCACTGAGCAAACCTGCCACGTCGAGGAACCCGAGCACATCTACGGCCGGTCCTACGAGGCGCGCTGTAACTACTCAGCTTCTGGCTTTAGGGCAGGCCTCCCAGTCCCACTCAACTCACGGCGCGTAGCTCGGGCTTCCCCCAAAAGCCCTGTCGAGTACCCGCACCGCAGGCGTGGGTGAGGCTTCTCAAATATATCTCCGTGGGTCGGGCTTCCCGCAGGCCCTGCCTGCCCTGAGCTTGCCGAAGGGAGCTTGCCTGCCGTGAGCTCGTCGAACGGTTGAAAGTCCTGCCGTGTTCGCCCTGCCGTGTGCGCCCTGAGCTTGCCGAAGGGAGCTTGTCGAAGGGCAGCCCGAATCCGTTGCGGTTGTCCTAGCCTTGCGGAGGGGCCGCGCCGAGTTGCGGAATCGAAGATTCCGCAAGGAGACCGGCCCACCTCCGTTGCCGTTGTCCCCTCTCCCGCAGGGAGAGGGGAATTGAGGCGTGAGCGTGCCGTTGCCTTACGCACGCGGCGCCCTTCCTTATCGCATGGGTCGGGCTTCCTAGCCTATAGTTCAGCACTTTTTGAGGAGGAATGAGTGTGTTTGCGGAATGAGATCTGTGGTCGGCAGCGAATAAGTTAGTGATTACACCACTACATCGCAGCCGAGGTCACAGCCATGACACAG
>JAUVVY010000079.1 GCA_030604405.1 bacterium
GTGCTGTCGGCGATGTGGCGCGATCGAGTATCCTATGATGAACAGCTCCACCAAAACAACCGCCGACAACACGCCGCCTGACACAAAAACACACCACCTATTGACATACACAGTCCGAAAGACAACGGCAACGGAGTCGGGCAGGATGCCCGACCCACGGGATGTTTTGGGGATGCCCGGCCCGCCTTCGCTAGAGCTAGGGTGGACGGGATGGCGGGCAAGCGCGTGCCACGAGATGAGAAAGGGCGCGGGCCAGTCTCAGGTGTGCTCTGCGGAGCACAGCACACCTTCGGCAGGCCCCTCCGCAAGACTACAACAACGGCAACGGAGTCGGGCTGCCCTTCGACCCTTCGACAGGCTCAGGACTTTCAGCCGTTCGACAGGCTCACGGCTTCCAGCAAGCTCAGGGCAGGCAGGGCAGGCGGGGCAGGCAAGCTTCCGCGCCCGCCTTCGCCAAGGCTATGGCGACTAAAATGGCGGACAAGCCCACGGGAACACATTCAGGATGCCCGACCCGCCGTCGCCCTTCGGGCTATCGCCTTCGCCCCTTCGGCAAGCTCAGGGCTTTCAGCAAGGCTATGGCGATTAAAATGGCGGACAAGCCCACGGGATTTTGGGGACGGCCGAGCCACGCGTTTGATGAATTATTCGGGTTAGTCCAACCCGCCAGGTTAGTACGCAGTGCCTGCAAGGCCTCGCGGCTTCGAGGCTTGCTTTGCTCCTTCTCAACGAGGGCTCAGAAATCGGCGGTAGCGGAGGAGAGATGGCGGAGGTGAGAGGTGTCGTTGAGACACTCCAGCACCCAGCCCGTTGCGCCCAAGCTCAAACGATTGATGCAAGCAGTGTCCTGCTTAATCTGCCAGAAATGGGAACTGTCCAAACCCAGCACGCGGCAGATCAGTAGCTTGTTGACCACGCGGTGAGCAATAAGCGCAATCGTGTCGCCAACATGGCGCTCAACCAGGGCCTCAAGGCCGGCAAATGCGCGGTCAGCGACGGTATCGAGGGCCTCGCCACCAGGAAAACGGACATTGTGTGGGCGCGTCAGCCATGCGGCGTAAAGCTCGGGGTACTGCCGCTGGACTTGCGCTGCCGGGAGTCCCTGCCATCGCCCGAAGTCTATGTCAATAAGTGCCTCATTTGCAGTGACGGGCAAATCATGGGATCGCGCAAGCGCCTGAGCGGTCTGGAGGGCACGGGAAAGCGGGCTTGCCACCACCAGCGCGATGGATTCCTCTTGCAGTGCGGCGGCGACGGCTTCGGCCTGCTGCAAGCCGATGTCATCCAGGGGCACATCGGCCCGCCCGCGGAAGACCTCTTGCTTGTTCCACGGCGTCTGGCCGTGGCGGATCAGGATGGCTCGGGTTTCTGCACCATTTTCATTCTTCATTGGCTTGTGTTCGGCAGTCGGAGGACCCTGTCCGCCGCCTTTGTGAATGAAAGCGTGATGTAAGGGTTTGTCTTGCGGCGGGGATATTCCTGCACGGGAGGCAGGATTGTGTGAGGCAAGGATTAGAGGGTGGCGGCGGAGAAAAGGGGCATACTATGAACCGATCGCTGTGGGCCGGCCTCGTGAGGACGGGCAGCGTCCTCACCTCGACACGGGCCCTGCAAACGGCTCAACGGCGGCGGAGTCGGGCTGGAAGCCCGACCCACGGGATAATATTTGGGAGGCTCGACCTACGCGCCGTAAGTTGAGTCGGACTGGGAGGCCCCTGCGTACGACAAGGGCAACGGCGACAGGCGAGACGCCTGTCCTACCGTCTTCCTGTCCTGGTTCAGCCCGCCCCAAAGTTAGAAGCTGAGCAGTCAGATGAAGCGATAGCTGTAGGAGAGTGATTGTGTGGGCACCCTGAAATGGGGAATAATCGGATGCGGGGATATTGCCAATAAAGCCATCGCGCCGGCGATGATCGGCGATAGGCATAGTAAATTGGTGGCGCTCTTTTCGCATAACCTGAAGCGCGCCGAAGAGATGCGGGAGAAGTTCGGGGCCGAAGCCGCCTACGATGACCTGGACAAGCTGCTTGGCGATGAGCGCGTCGAAGCAGTCTATCTGTCATCGCCAGTGTACCGCCACTGCCCGGAAGCCATAGCCGCCGCCGAAGCCGGCAAGCACGTGCTGTGCGAAAAGCCGATGGCGCTGAGCACCGAGGACTGCGGGCGGATGATAGAAGCGGCCCGCAGCAATGACGTGCACCTGGCCGTGGCATACTTCCGGCGATTCTGGCCGAAAAGCCGTAAGATGAGAGCGCTGATGCGCAGCGGGGCGATCGGAAAGCCGCTGAGCGCGCGCATCCGGCTGGGCGGCTACTATGACCCCGGCAAAGATGATCCGAAATACTGGAGGGTGCGGATGGCCCAGGGCGGCGGCGGGGCGCTGCAGGATGTGGGCAGCCACCGCCTGGATGTGATGTGCCATCTGCTCGGAGAGCCGCAACAGGTGGCCGGCATGGCCGATACGCTGATGATGAACTATGAGGCGCCTGACACCGAGACGCTGATCTGCCAATTCGCCAATGGCGCGCAGATGGTGTGTGAGACGTACTGGAACGTGCCGCAGTCGCTGGATGAGTTCGAGGTCCGGGGCAGCAATGGTACGCTGGTGGCAACTCCGTTCGACGGCCCGAAGCTGGTGCTGGACAAGTATGGGGAGACGGAGCAGTTCGAGACGCCGCTGCCGCAGGGTATCAAGCATCAGGCGCTAATCGAGGATTTCTCGGAGGCAATTGACGAGGGACGGACGCCGGGTTTCGATGGCTACGACGGGATGCTGGCGACCGCGATCATCGCCGGCGCGTACCGGAGTTGGGAGAGCGGGGAGTGGGAAAAGGCGCTGTGAGAGGTGCGGCCCATGGGGTGATAATGGGGGAAGCCTGGCGTGCACGGCGATGAATCATTGGGGCTGGAGAGGTTGGCTGTCGTCGCGATAGCCCAGCATCCTGCAAAGCAGATCGTTGCTCAGGTCGCGTAGTTGGCCGGTATCTGCGAGGCCGCCCGCCGCTACCTGGGCTCTGAGTAAGATGAGCTGGGCGACTTGTCCAGCAAGTTCGCGCTCGTCAGCCATCACGGCATGGAGCATCGCCTTTATGACCGGGGAGTCGACATTGATGTGCAGGATCTTGGGGGTGGTGGCGGGCGGCCCGGCCGACAGCGCCCGCTGCATCGCCGAGCGGGCCTCGGCAGGCATCACACCAGTAACCTGACTAAGTAAGAACAGTTGCTGCAACTGGGGCCTCATCGGGTTATCGCGGGTGGGTGAGATTATGGCCGGTATTGAGACGGGTTGGAAGCGTGCGGGGCGAGCAGTGACCGGCGGCTCCATCTCGCTGAAAAGCTGTACGAGCGGCTGGTAGCTGGAGTTGGTGACCTCCTCGAATAAATGCGTTTCCGTTGCTTCGATGTCTTCAAGTTCCACCGAGGGGTTATTGCGGTCGTACTGCTCCAGGATGGCCTCGTCCAGTCCGGCGCTGGCGTCAATGACGGACAAGCGGTGCTGGCGGAACATAGCCCAGACGGAGCCGAGTGGCATAGACTGGTAACGTATTGTGGGTTTGCCGGTCGTCTGCACCACTTCGGAGAGGCATTCGGCCAGGGACTTGCGGCCGGATGCGGTTGTGAAAAGCAAATGGTCCGCAACCAGCTCAAAGAGTTCGTCGTTTTCCAGCGCCGCCAGCTTCAGCAACTGGTCATGGCGCTGGGCGAGGGGTGCAAAGCTGTCAGGGTCCTCGATGAGTATCTGCCTGAAGGCGTCGAGCAGTACCTCTTCGAGGACGGCAGGTAGATAAAAGCCGTCCGGGCTGGTGGCATCGGAGTAGCACAACTGCTGGGGCGGCAGGTTGGAGTCGACGATGCCAGTGATGAACCTGGCCCAGTGAGGCAACATGCCCGGCTGGTCGGGCAGTGCCAACATGCGCCGCCAGTGAATGTCCACGCGCCCCAACTGCTCGTCGAGAACCGATAGCGGCTGGCCCGGGACCCACAAGACTCCGCGCAATTCTATGGGGCCGCGCTGTAACGAGAGCGGAATTACCAGCAGCGGAGCCGGAAGCTGTGGGTAGCGGGAACGCAGGAATGCTGCGTAGTCGGCCACAGTGGCCTCGCTCTGGTACCACGGCGGTGACATCGTGTTAATCTGCTGGTCCTCCCAGAATATGGGAAACGGTAGATAGTCGCCATAAAGCCGCAGCAGCTCCGGTACAGTAGCGGCATCGCATAGGTGAGCGTACTGCGGCTTAAAAGAGACCGTCACCGATGTGCCGACGGCTTCGCCTTGGCCTGGTCGCAACTCGTACTGCTCGCCACCCCAGTATCGCAAGCGGCAGGGAGTGCTGCCAGGCTTGTGCGAGAGTGTGTCTATGGTTAGCTCGTCGGCGAAAGCGACCATGTGCAAGGGCAAGAGGGCGAGGGCTCGCATATAGTCGTCTTCGGTGTCCGGTTCGGACTGCTCCAGCGAACGGGGTGTTTGCCGGGCCACGATCCGGGCTATGTCGCCAAGGTGTCGTCGCAACTGCTCTTCGGTCATGCCGATGCCATTGTCACGGACGGTCAGGGTTCGCTGCTGGGGCTCGATGCTTACGCGGATGCCCAGAGCAAGCTCAGAGGGGCTGAGACCCTGGCGTGCCGCGAGTCTGGCGCGTAGAGCATTGGCGTCAGAGGCGCTTCGCAACAGGACGCGGATGGGGGCGTTGTCATCGCTGCCGAGAGTTGTTCCCAGGAGCTCGATGACGCCCTGCAGGTGACAGCCGATTGGATAGAGATGCTCTTCAGGCATGTTGGTTCTCCGGCGGCAAAGCCCCGATCCACCATTCCCACAGTCGCTGGAGCAATAGCTGGCGGTACTCGGTGATGGCCTGTGGGAGCTGATCCCAGACCCAGGAAGCTGTGGTCTGCGGGGCAATAAGTCGTGACGGCTCCCAGAAAGTTACCTCGTCAACGGACCACAAGTCAACGTATATCACGCTCGGGGCATTGGTCGCCTGGGAGGCGGCGCTGTAGAAGTCTGCCAGAGCGCTCCACTCGCTGCCTTCCGTGATCTCGGCCTGGGGTTGCATCCGCACTATGAGGAGAGTGGTGGGGCCTGCATTGTCCTCCTGGAGCAGACAGACCCCTGGGGGCCAGATGACATCATTGTTGGTGGTGGGGGTGACATCATGGAACTTCAGACCTAATGTGCGTAGTGCGCCGCGCAGAAGTGTCGCGGGTAGAAGTCCCTGGGGGAAGTTCGAAGCCGGCGGCTGATCAATGACCTCCCGAAAATGGAACTTTAGCAGATCGCGGACGGTCTGGGCGGCGGATGCCACGATGTCACGCTCGAGTTGGGCAAAATACGCTTCGTCTTCGTCGGTGCTACAGTGGAGTGTCTGAAGCGGAGTTGGCCACTGAGTTATGTCCAGCACCGCGGTTGAGCCCTCGGGGTCGGTTTCGACTAGCTCCTGGCCTTGCAGCGATAGAGCGATATAGACAGGTGCCGCGGGCCGGTGGCGTTCGATGGTTATCCATGCCGCTTGTGGTGGCACGCGATACAGCTTTGTTGGCCCGGGATCGAGCGGGAATATGACGTTGGCCACGGAGCGCTGGCTGTGTTGGAGAACCCAGTGCCAGTACAGACCCGGCGGTGCGGCCGCCGGCCTTCCTGCTTCGCCGCGGGCAGGTGCGGGAGCCATGTTGATGACTTTCTTCAACTGCTCGGCGACCGCCGCTGAGACGGTGTAGGTTGACGGGGTCCTGTGGCCGGCAGTCCGCAGCATGCGAGATTGCTCGGCTCGGCTCTGGCGCAGGCGCTCGACCTGCTGTTGGACGACGTTGTTGAGACGACTATGAATTTGCGACAGGAGGAGGGGTACCTGTCCGACAAGCTGGAATACATCAGGGTCATCAAAGATTCCCCGGGCGCTGGCGATAGCGTCAGCAGCGGCCAGGAGCCCTTCAAGCCCGGAGTCGCCAGGCCTGATGGCCGGCGCTTCCCGTGCCTGGCGCAGGTACAGCACGGGGGAAAGCACATCGGCGGTACTGCACTGCCCGCTCTCGCAGACAGTCGCGCGGGCGCGGCTGACCGCCTCATCAACGCCGTATCCGGCGCCCAGGGCTCCGTAGAAGCGCTCGGTAAAGGGCAACAGGGCGGCAGTGATCTTGGGCGCTCCCTGGTAACAGAGCATGGCTGGGATCGGCAGCAGCTTCATCAGCGCCCACGGGAAGCCACCACAGGCCGTTTCCGGCCCGGGACTGCTGATGACTATCAACTGCAGCTCGTGCCAGCCGGCGGCACTGAGCATCTCGGCCAACTGCAGCGGGGTGAGAGCGCCATCCTGCAGCAAGATGCGTTGCTGTTGTTCGTTGGTGTCAGCGATCAGGTGCAGGACCTGCACGTGGGTCTCGCCCAAGCGGGTGAGCAGACGGTCGAGTCGCTGTCGCGTAAGCGCGTACTGAGTGTCGAGAGTTTCCAATGTGGGTGAGCGCCTGCGGGCAATGGCATCATATTCGCGTGAGGGGTCGCGCTGCTGGGGCAGGAGGTGGCGCGGGATCAAAGAAACCGGGGCCACCCGCCAGGAGCCAACCGGCGGGAGATACCTGCCGACAGAGGTGGATAAGGGATTTGCGCACCTGGCGACTTCGCGATAAACTGCGGGCGCGTTGATCCCCCCGCCCGCCAACGCCTCCACCGGCAAGTCGGGAAAGCTGATGTCGGCAGGTCCGCGAATGCACCAGGCGACTCGGGAGGGGGCATCAGGCGTCTGCTCCAGGGCGTCACGGTAGAGCTTTGCGGCGTTGGGATTGTGCGCCCAAAGCCATTGGGCGAATATGTCCTGGGCCGCCTGCGGGAGCAAAAGCGGCGTTTGGTGCACCAGGGCGGCCAGCGTCATGTCCAAGGGCCGCAGCCCGAGGTCTAGCTCGGTCTTGCCGACCTGCATGAGAAAACGGGCACTGAGCACAGCGATGTCGTTGCCATCCGCAGGCATCGCGTGTTCGGCGCCCTGGCTGCAACCATCACCAACCCCGTCTCCCACACAGATTGTGAACCTGACGGCAGGAAACATGACCGTCGCCTCTCGCTGGATAGGGCGGCACGGGCCGACCGGCTGACGGAAATCTGGCTGATCTGATAATAGTTTCGTCATGAAGGGCTCGTTTTCCTCCTGGGAACGGCTGGGTGCGAGTTTAGATTGTCGGTAGGTTGCAAAAAGCCGGCTGTGGCTGTTCGTAGGGGCGTGATTTATCACGTCCTGCACGCGGCTCCTGAGTGGGCCTTGTTGTAGGGCGCGGGCTTGTACCGCGCCGGCCCTACTCCCTCCACGCTCCCGCTGAGTGGGCGCAATCAATTGCGCCCCTACAACGGCAACGGCATTGACAGGCTAGAAA
>JAUVVY010000022.1 GCA_030604405.1 bacterium
AAGATTTACGAAACGACCAACGATATCGACCAAGTCTTTGCTGCCGCCGGCTGTGCATAGAACCTACAAAATTTGCATAACTACAGTGGAAGCCCGACCCACGGGATGAATGAGAGACATTCACAGGCTCGAAAGACGCTGCTGCTTTTTGGCATTGCTCCCGCAGTCGTCTAATACCTGCGGCGGGGTACAAGCCCCCGCCCTACAGAACGCCGGCTGTTGTCAATAGGTTGTTGAAAGTTCCTAACAGATACGACAAGAATGTCGCCAAACAGCTATCACGTACTCCGACCTGTTCAGGACCTAGTGGGGGACTGTCCCTTCAGGGACTGTCCCCGCGTCCAGCGTATTTCAAGAAGCAGCAGCGTCTGGAAAGCCCCGGCTTCGCTAAAGCTATGGCGGACGAGATGGCGGGCAAGCCGGAAGGCAACGGCAACGCCTGGGCCGGATGGCCGTGAGTTTGCAGGCAAACTCCCGTCCATGCGGCCCCTCCGAACGACTTAGCGGCAACGGCGGCAGGCAGGATGCCTGCCCCACGGGGCGTTCTTGGGATGGCGCGCCTCTGCCGAGGCTTCAACGCGCAAGTCGGAAGGCAAAGGCAACGGCGCACAGGCGGGCAAGCTTGTGCCAGGCCACAATATGAGTAGTCACGCAGTAGGTTCTGCAGCTCTGTATTGAGGGCTGTCGAAGGAGCAGTCAATGCCGATTTATGTAGTAGCAGAGGAATGTAAGGGCTGCGGCCTGTGCGTGAAAGCGTGCCCCTACGGCGCTATCGAGATGGTGGACGAAAAAGCCACGTTCACCGATGACTGCACCCAGTGCGGCGCATGTGCCACAAGCTGTAAATTCGACGCCATCAAGATGGATCGCGTCGAGGTGTGCGATATTGACATTTCCGAGTATAAGGGCGTCTGGGTGGTCGCTGAGGTTGACGAAGGCGAGCTGGCCGACGTGACCCTGGAGCTGCTGGGCGAGGGCCGCAAGCTGGCCGACGAACTCGGGGTCGAACTCGGCCTGGTTGTGGTCGGCCACGAGATAGCCGACCTGGCAGAGGTCGTGGCTGCGTACGGTGCCGACAAAGTCTATCTGGCGCAAGCGCCGGGGCTGGAGCGCTATCGCACCGGCCCGTACACCGATGTCATCACCGGCATCATCAACAAGTACAAGCCGGAGATCGTGCTTATCGGCGCCACGGCGCTGGGCCGCGACCTGGCCTCGCGCATCGCCGCTCGCATCAGCTCCGGCCTGACAGCCGACTGCACCGGTCTGGAGATTCAGGAGGAAGATGGAATAGGGCTGCTGCATCAGACCCGGCCTGCTTTCGGCGGCAACATCATGGCGACCATCGTGTGCCGTCATGCGCGCCCGCAGATGGCTACCGTGCGCCCGCGAGTCTTCCAAAAACCGGAACCGGATGAAAACAAGGTCGGAGAGGTCATTGGGATTCCGGTCTCCATCAACGAAGACAGCGTGCTGACCAAGATAATCGAAGTCATAAGAGAAAGCAGCGAGGAGGGGCCTAACCTGCAGGACGCCGATATTATCGTGTCCGGTGGGCGCGGGCTGAGGACCCCGGAGAACTTCGCCCTGATTCGCGAGTTGGCCGATGCGATCGGTGGGGCAGTGGGAGCCTCGCGTGCTACCGTTGACGCGGGCTGGATTCCCGCCTACCACCAGGTCGGGCAGACGGGCAAGACCGTGCACCCGAAGCTGTACATCGCCTGCGGAATATCAGGAGCGGTGCAGCATCTGGCCGGAATGTCCTCATCCGATTGCATCGTTGCCATCAATAGCGACCCGTCGGCGCCGATCTTCGATGTGGCTCATTTCGGCATCGTCGGCGATCTGTTTGAAGTGGTCCCGGCTCTGGCCAAAGCGATTCGGGAGGAGTTCGGAAGCTAGCAAATGCTTGCCTTCATCTGCCCGGGACAGGGCTCACAAAGCGTCGGCATGGCTCACGACATCTACGAGCAGTATCCGGCTGCGCGAGAAATGCTGGATAGCCTCGCTGCCGCCGCGGACTTCCCGCTGCTGCAGACGATGTTCGAGGGCCCTGACGAGCTCCTGACAGCCACCGAAAACGCCCAGCCAGCGCTGGTGGCACACTCGCTGGCCGTCGCCGCGATCCTGCAGGAACATGGCATTAAGCCCGATATGGCCGCCGGCCACTCGCTGGGCGAATATTCGGCTCTGGCCATTGCCGGCGCGATCGCACCGGCTGAGGCAGTCAAGCTGGTGCGGCTGCGGGGTGAGTTGATGGCCGAGGCAGGCGCAGAAACGGGCGGGGCAATGGCAGCCATCATCGGCCTGGACGAGCAGAAGGTGCTGGAGGCTATCCACTTGCTGGTGAGCGGGCTGTTCGCAATAGATTCAGATTCTGTCGGGGCGGACTACTTGGCGCAGTTTCTGCCCGTCTCAATCGCGAACTACAACTCGGAGTCGCAGATCGTCATCACAGGTGAGGACGAAGCCGTTGCAGCAGTCAGCGAGGTCGCGCTGGAGCTGGGTGCGAAGCGCGCCATCCCGCTGCAGGTAAGTGGGGCTTTTCACTCGCGACTGATGAAGCCGGCGGCCGATAGGCTTGCCACCATTCTCGAGACGGTAGAGTTGTGTGATGCCGCCATACCGGTAGTCACCAATGTTGACGCTGCGGCGCAAACCGAGGCTGCCAAGCTGAAACAAGGGCTGGTGCGGCAGTTGACCGAGCCAGTGCTGTGGAAGCAGTCGGTTGCCTGCATGGTACAAGCGGGTGCCGACAGCTTCGTGGAAGTCGGAGCCGGTCAAGTATTGGCCAAGATGCTGCAGCGGTCGGGTATGGATGCGGTTATCCTCAACACGGGGACGGCGGCGGCGGTTGGGGAAACCATAAACCAGCTCACCTGAGATGCGGAAGTTCCAAGGGAGGGGTTGCGTTGAAGCTGACGGACAAGGTTGCGATAATAACCGGGTGTGGCGGCGGGCTGGGACGAGCGCTGGCCGTGAAAATGGCCACCCTCGGAGCCGACATCGTCGTCAACGATATTCCACAAGCTGAGGAGGCGGCCAAGGAGGTGGCAAAGCTGGTAGAGCAGCAGGGGCGCACTGCGCTGGTCGCGCTGGGCAGCGTCACCTCGGCAGACGATGTGGGCGCTATGGCGGCCGACACACTGGAGCGGCTCGGCAAAATTGACATCCTGGTCAATAACGCCGGCATCACCCGCGATTCGCTTATGGTCCGCATGTCCGAAGAGGACTGGGATCTGGTGCTGGATGTGAATCTGAAGGGCGCTTTTCTGTGCAGCAAGGCAGTCGCCCGACCGATGATGAAGGCTCGCTACGGGCGCATCGTAAATATCGCGTCGGTTGCCGGAGTTATGGGTAATGTCGGGCAGGCCAATTATTCGGCCTCGAAGGGCGGCCTGATCGCGCTGACCAAGACGACGGCGAAGGAGTTGGCCGGGCGCGGCATCACCTGCAACGCGGTGGCTCCCGGCTTCATAGAGACGAAGATGACGGAGGCGCTTGACGAGGAGGTGCGGCAGCAGTGGTTGCAGAATATACCATTGGGCCGGCCCGGCACCTCTGATGACGTGGCTGATGTCGTTTGCTTTTTGGCCTCAGATGCCGCCGGGTACATCACCGGGCAGGTGTTAAATATTGACGGCGGCCTGATAATGTAGCAGAATACGGTTTGGTCGTTGTGCCCAGTCGTCTATAATGGCGCGTCGTAGTGTGGATGTGGACCGCTGAAATTGGATTGCAAACAAATGGGAGGTTGTCGCCGTGGCACTGTATGAAAAAGTGAAAGAAATCGTCGTCCGTGAACTGTCTGTCTCCGAAAGCCAGGTAACTGAGAAGGCCACCTTCCAGGGCGATCTGAATGCGGACTCACTTGATGTCGTAGAACTCGTCATGGCTTTTGAGGACGAGTTCGATGTCGAAATCCCCGACGAGGAAGCCGAGAAGATCACATCGGTCGGGGAGGCCGTCGAGTACCTCGAGAAAAAGATCGGTCGCTAGCAGCACTCCTCTGTAGCCGCTTGACGCTGTACCCGTTGAGGGCCGGTTTAGCAAGCGTTACCGTCCTGCCACCCGATGAACCCAGGTGAAGCAGTGCTCCGGTCCGGCACTGACACCAGTGGCGGCTTTGCAGCCAATCTCGCAACGGAGAAGCAAGTATGGACAGGCCCATTCGACAGGCTCCCTTCGATAAGCTCAGGGCAAGCCAGGGCAGGCGCGTTGTTATTACAGGCGTCGGGGTGGTCTCTTGTTTCGGCGTCGGCCGCGACACGCTCTGGGAGGCCCTGTGTAACGAAGAATGTGGCATTGATACCATAACGCACTTCGACGTCAGTGAGTACAAGTGCCAGATCGGCGCCGAGGTCAATGATATAGAGATTACCGAACGCGTGGATGCCAAGCTTAGCAAGCGGGCCGACCGCTTCATCCAATACGCGCTGTACTGCACCGACATAGCGCTGGAGGAAGCGGGGTTGGAGATCACAGAAGGAAACTGCGGGGACGTCGGTGTGCTGATTGGCTCGGGCATCGGCGGGATGGAGACGTGGGAGGAGCAGTACAGAATACTGCTGGAAAAGGGCCCGCGACGGGTAAGCCCATTCCTGGTGCCGATGCTGATCGTAGATATGGCCTCGGGGCTGGTCTCGATGCAGACGGGTGCGAAGGGGCCGAACCTGGCCGTGGTGACGGCCTGCGCCAGCGGGACTCACGCGATAGGGGAAGCGACAGCTATCATCGCTCGCGGGCAGGCCGATGCGATGATTAGCGGCGGCAGCGAGGCCTCAGTCAGCCAGACCGCGCTTAGCGGCTTCTCTTCCGCCGGCGCGGTATCATTCCGCAACGACGATCCCAAACATGCGTGCCGGCCATTTGACCGCGACCGCGACGGGTTTGTCATCGGAGAGGGTTGTTGCATCGTAATCCTGGAGGAATACGAGTTCGCCAAAGCGCGTGGAGCAAATATCTTCGGCGAGATGCTGGGCTTCGGGATGAGCGGCGATGCCTACCACATCACTGCGCCGTGTCCGGATGGCGACGGCGCGATCAGGGCGATGGAGGCGGCGCTGCGGGACGCCAAACTCAACGTGGAAGATATTGACTACATCAACGCCCACGCCCCCGGCACTCCGGATGGCGATGCGATGGAAGGTCGGGCGATATTGCAGATGTACGGCGAAGACTCTCCGCCGGTAAGCTCCACCAAGGGCAACCACGGCCATCAGCTCGGCGCGACCGGCGCGACTGAAATCATAATGGCCCTGACGATGTGCGAGCACGGCTACATACCGCCTACGCTAAACTGTGATAATCCGGATGAGTTCATGACCTTCGACATCGTCCGCGGCGATGGGCGTGAGAAGGCCATCAATACCGTCATGAGCAATTCGTTTGGCTTCGGTGGCCACAACGCGGTGCTGATAGCCAGTCGCAGTGGCCTGTAGGTCTAGGTTGGCAACGCCGGAACCAGTTTTGCAGCATCGGCCCCAATGCTCGTGCGTGGGGCCAAGTTGTTTTATCAACCGCTTCTGAGGAGTTGACCGCATGGCTGAGCAGGATTGGACTGAGGTCCGTCAGGCTCTCGGGCTTCCGGTCCAACAGGACCTCGAGCTGCTTAGACAGGCCTTCTGTCACGGCTCGTACGTGCGCGAACACGACCTGCCGCCGCTGAGTTCCAACCAGCGGCTGGAGTTCCTGGGTGATGCCGTGCTGGACTTAATTCTGGCCAACCAGCTTTATGAGGATAACCCCGGCCTGACCGAGGGTGAATTGACCAAACTGAAGGCAGCCTTGGTCAGGTCCGAGGCTCTGCACGCCGTGGCCAAGCAACTTGGGCTCGGGCAGTACGTACTGCTGGGGCACGGGGAAGTGGAAAACGGCGGTCAGGAGAAGGCCTCAATCCTGGCCGATTGCCTCGAAGGCCTGATTGCGGCGATATATCTGTCCTGCGGGCGGGAAGCAGCAAGCGCGTTCATCATGCGCAATTTCGCCTCCCTGCTGGAGGAAGTCAAATCTGGGAAGCTGCCCTTCGATCATAAGACACGGCTGCAGGAGCTTGTGCAAGCACACGGCGGCCGGCCGCCGGCCTACAAAACGGTCGAAACACTGGGCCCGCCACACCAGCGTACGTTTGCCGTCGAGGTCAGATTCGACAGCCGCGTTATCGGCACCGGACGCGGTCCCAACAAACAGGAAGCCGAGCAAGACGCCGCCAGCGACGCGCTCACTCATCTGGACGATTGGCTGCCGGAGACGGACGGCGCATAGCCCGGATTATTGGTGAAGCGATTGGGAAAGGCGCCCCCACCCCTTTTGTTCCCCTCTCCCGCAGGGAGAGGGGAATAACGGCAACCGCCAGGGCGAAAGGCAAGTGCAAGGGCGAAAAGCAACTGCAACGACACACAGGCTGGGCTTCGACAAGCTCAGCCCCTACGGGAAAGCCCCGCCTTCGCTAAAGCTACGGCGGACAAGCAGGCTGAGCTACGCAATGGGTCAAGGCGGGGGCCGGTCTCCCGAACGGTTGCAACGGCGCAACCGCTCGCTCGGCACGGCCCCTCCGAGAGACAACGGCACACAGGCTGGGCTTCGACAAGCTCAGCCCCTACGGGAAAGCCCCGCCTTCGCTAAAGCTACGGCGGGCAAGCTTGTGCCACGCGAATATGTTTGGAAAGCGCGAGCCACGTGTTTGCGAATAATAGGGGTCAGATACCCACGCTGCCTTGATTGATGCCCCAGCTTCCCGATTTCGGCGCGACACATTTGGCCCTGCCCATCTCCCGAGCGTGAACAGTTGCAGGAGTAAGGCTGTGCGGCTGCGAAATGGACTCCGTCAGCACATCGGACTTGTGTTCTTATGCAAGTGAGCTTCCTATGCAACCGCGCCCGCAAATAAAAACCAGGCCGCGCGGAGTCAACTGCGCCATCTGCGGCATCTTGCTGCTAGGGCTTGCTGCAGGGGCCTCGGGCAGTGTCGAAAAGCCGGGGCCGTTCACGTTTGTCTATGGCCTCGACAGGGGCGGCACGCTGGCCGACCTGCAGACCTTCGGCGTAAATACCCTCTACATTGACCTGCGGCCAGAGGAACTTGCGGACCTGAAGCCGGTGCGCCAACAGATCCGGGAGGCCTCTGCCGCCGGCTGCAAAGTCATCGTCGGCATCCCTACTACCAGCTTTCCGAACTACCGCATATCATCCTATTCAGAACAGTATGTGGAAGCCGTGTCGAAGCTGATAACCACGACTGTGAACGGGCTGAGAGACGAGCCCGGTATCAGCGCCTGGGCTAGCGGCCACTATCTGGAAAAGCAGATCAGCTATCATGACGGCGATTTTCGGGAGTTTCTGAGCGCGCGATACGGCAATCTCGACAGCATGAATCAGTACTGGGACACCTCGTTTCGGGCCTGGGCCGATGTGAAGCAGGATGCGGCACTGAGACTTCACTACCAGCAGCCGTTCGGCTTCGGCCGGCCGGCAGTGGATGTCGCCGATTTCCGGCAGTATGCCTTTGAGGAAGTGATGCGGCAGTGGTCTGAGACCGTCAAGTCGCTCGATAGTTCGAGGCCGCTTCTAACCGGATGTATCACGCTTTATCGCAGTATTGCTGCGGTTCCCGAGCTGTACGATATCATTGTCGTGAGCATGCCCCCGGACGTAATGCGCACCGATCGCCTTCATTATGGCGACCACGTCACGCACAATGTCCAGGCCGTGGATATGGCACGTCGCGGCGGCCGCTTTGATGTGATACCGATTTTGCGGATGCCATTGGCGGGTGAGCCGGGGTATGCCGGCGGCCTGCGGGACTGGATACTTGAGGCCGATATGCACGGTGCTTGCGGCGTAGGGATCGAGAATTGGGAGCGCTACAGCGGGTTCCCGAAGATCTCTTACTGGACATTGCGTTGCCTTCAGCAAGCGTGGCCGCGGGCCGACTTCAGCGGCCATCCGCAACCGACGGCTGCAATCCTATATTCGCCCTATGCCGAGGGGTTTCAAGTCAGCGGGCAGCCGGTCTATGGGCACCTGAAGTGGTTCGGCGTCGGGGAACCCAGCAATCTCATGGAGGGCCTGCGCACCGGCACCTGTTTCGGGCTGGTGGATTACCTGACGACGGCCGATCTGGCGGAAGCTGATTTGCAGCGCTACAGCGTCATTATCGCGCCCGCCGCACTGGGGGTGACTGAGGCGGACGGTCGCATCCTGGGCGAATACGTCAAATCTGGCGGCGCGTTGATGGCGGACCTGGGCCTCGGCCTGCATTGCACAGGTTCGTGGCTGCGGTTACCGTCGCCTCTGCAGAAGGTCTTTGGGATCAGGGAGTTATCGGCGGGCGAGGCGAAGGCCGGCGACCTGACTGTTAGCGCACAAGTGCCCGAGCTGCCGAGCCTGAGAATGCGGATGAAAAGCTCCGGCAGCTTTCGGGCGTCGTTGTCCGGCAGCGGCTCGACAGAGACTTACCAGGCTCGCGCCTACAGCATCAGTTCCTACGCCGCCTACGCCAGCCTCACCCGCAACGCCGTCGCTCTTGGGGTACTGGATGCGAAGACTGTGAAGGAGGGCAATCCGCTGTTTTCGGGCCTGATATACAATAGCTACGGCCGCGGTATAGCGATGTTCGCAACTCATCTGCTGTATTCGTACTGGCCGCTGTCCGACCCGATGAGCACCGCCCTGCACTACGACTTGATGAGCAGAAGAGCTAACTGCAAGCTTGTCGACAGCCCGTTTCTGGCGCAGGCGGTCGAGGTCAGTGTGGAGGCGGACAGATTTCGTGTATTGAATGGCTCAGCAACGGAAATGGCCTACAAGATCGGCTTTTATGGGCAAGGCGACAGGCTGGTAGAGGGTGTCGTGACCATCAACCGCGCCGAGTACACCGCCGGTGGCGAGCGGCAGACCGTGCAGGTCACGGTGCCGGCAAACTCGATCCGATCGCTGTCGTTGAGTCGCATCACGGCCCAGCCGTATGATGCGGAGGTCAGCGTGGTTATCCGCGAGCTGCGGCCGGAGCGCATACACCTGATCGCCGCCGGCCCGGGGGCTGAGTTGGCACCCACGCGCAAGAACCCATACTACTTCAGGCGGCCTGAAAGTGCGGTGCGTGTGCGTTTTGGAGTCGCACCGGGGGGAACGTATGCAGTGGCGGACGGCTCGCGCCACCTCGTGAGCATCCATCCTGAGCGCGGACAAGCGCGGCGCTCGGAGGTTGTGGCCCGAAACGGCGCGCTCAGCTTCACCGAAGAAGTCTATCGCGACCAGATAATAATTACGCCGGCGCCCTAACGCGCTACTTGCCCAGCTCCTTCTGCAGGTTCTCCCAGTCGGCCAGGAATCCCTCAATGCCGCGGTCGGTCAGTGGATGGCTGAATAGCTGATCCAGAACCTTGAACGGGACAGTGGCGACATGCGCGCCCCAACAGGCACTCTGCACTACGTGCTCGGGCCGGCGCACACTGGAGACAATCACCTGGGTGTCGAATCCGTAGGCACAATAGATGTCCACCATCTGCTTGACAACGGTGATCGCCTCGGTCGCCATGTCCTCAATTCGTCCCAGGAACGGCGAGCAGTAGGTTCCGCCGGCCTTGGCCGCGATCAGGGCCTGAGCGGCGGTGAACACCAGGGTCACGTTGGTCTTAATGCCCTCCTGTGCGAGCACTTTGACGGCCTTCATGCCCTCTTTGATCATCGGGATCTTGACGACGATGTTGTCGGCCCAGGTGGCCAGGTTGCGAGCCTCGGCGATCATTCCTTCGGCGTCGAGGCTTATTACCTCGGCGCTGACCGGGCGGTCGCCCATGAGGTCGCATATCTCTTTGATTGTTGGCTCAAACTCGCGGCCTTCGCGGGCGACCAGCGTGGGATTGGTGGTGACGCCGTCAACAATGCCCCAACTGTCTGCCTCTCTTATCTCATCAATATTCGCCGTGTCAACGAAGAATTTCACGGTTTTGGCCTCCTCGGCTGATGCTGTGCGCCATTTGTTGGATAGTGCTTGCTGGAGTTAGTTGGGGCAAGAATGTTCGGCTGTGTTAGACGATGGCCTCGGGCTGCCCTTCGACGTTGCTCAGGGCCGTGAGCGTGTCGAACGGGAAGCTGAGAACGGAGAAAGCAGAGCATTCTCCGTTCTCACCTGCGCTGTGCGCAGCGCACAGCGCAGGCCGAGCCACGCGACATAATGAGCAATTGCAGATTGCGCCAATTGAATCCATTAAGCACGAGTTCACGGCAGGGCATCGGTCCACAGCCGCTCGTACATGCTGACTTGTCCGTTTTCCAGGTACAAGAAGTCGGCGTTGTGGTTCTTCCAGGAGCCAGCATTATGGTAATCTCTCTGCTGCCCGTTTTCGTCCCACTGCATGTGGTCTATTTTATGGATATGGCCGAGCACTATGGTTGAAATGAGATTGCCCAGCTCATTATTAAGCTGTCTGAGGCGGTAGCGTGCGGCGCGGCGCCAAGGAATCTTTGCATAGTAAACGTCACCTATCATCCGAAAGGCCTCGAGAGCCAGCCTGGGTATCTCCGCCGCCACACGCAGTTGCTCCGGAGCCACGCCCAGCTCCTGTAGCTCAGGCAGTACGATGTCTTTCTCGGAGAAGACTTCGCCATCAGCCCGGACGTCGTCGAAGTCATCGAACAGGGTCAGGGCCATCAGGCTTATTGCCAGCCGCATCTCCGTCTCCGTGAACTCCAGGCCTTTCGGCTCCCACTGCAGGGCGGAGAACAACTCGTGGGCCATTGCGTGTGCAGGCGGCAAATGCACCTCTGCAGGCGCGGAATTCGGGTCAATAAACTGTCGCATTGCGTTCTCAGGCGTTGGTGGACTGGTGGCACACGTAAAGTTCAGGCGGTGCTCAACGTAGGCCCAGAGCCATGCGTCGAGTAGATGTCCGTGCTCAATGAGCAGGCGAACGTCACCCGATTCGAGTACCAGATAGGGGTAGTTTATCGTCAGCGGAATCTGGCGAATGTCGGAAGAGAAGCCGAGGATACCGGAGTCATGGTTGCCGATAACGTAGCTTATGCCGATCCCGGACCGGTACAATTCGATGAGCGCGTGGAAGATGTCAAGAAACGCCGGCAAGAGTGGCGTGCCGTCCTTTTGAGGAATGTCCACGAGGTCACCGTTGATGACCAGGTGCTGCGCGCCGCTATCATCCTTGACCCAATGGAGGAACTCCAGGAAAGCCTGGCGTTTTTCTTCGTGTTGCTCAGGGATTTCCCCCGGCCATTCATCTACATGCACGTCTGATACTACGATGACGCTTTGCGCTTTGAGTACGTCAGATGTTGCGCCCATAGTCGTCGGGTTCCCAACTTCAGCTTAATCTACGGCTACGACAGCTTCCACTTCGGAGACACGTTCCTTGATGACCCGCTCGATAAGGTTGGCCAGGGTCATCTGCGCCATCGGGCAGCCCTTGCAATGGCCTTGCAGCCGCACGCTTACCTTGCCATCGTCACTCACCTCGACCAGTTCAACATCACCGCCGTCACGCTGCAGAGCGGGGCGAACTTGTTCGAGGGCTTCCTGGACTCGATCAAATAGACTCATATCAACACCTCCATTTGCGCTTGCTAACGAATTAGCTTGGGGCTTTCTATTCTACACCAAATCGCACACGCTCGCCAAGGGCCTCAGAAGCCGTTCCAGTAATCCGGCTCGTAACCTTTGAGGAATTCGATGGTCTGTTGGTAACTGCGTACGCCTGCGGTTGTGCCCAGGCCAGTGGTACACAAAGCGCCCACAGCGCTGGCGAACCTGGCCGTGCGCTCGAGGTCCCAACCTGCCAGATGCGCCCGCAAGAAGCCTGCGACGTAAGCATCGCCGGCCCCGGTGCCGTCTATGACCTGGACCTCGTAGGCACGCACCCGGATCGCCTCGTCGCCGGAGGCCACATAGGAGCCCTCCGCGCCCATCTTGAGCGCCACGACTTCAATCCCTATGTCCAGCAGCGCGTTGGCAAGATCGCCGGGCGCTTTGAGTCCAATCAGCTCCTGTGCCTCGGCCAGCGAGGGCAGGAAAAGCTGCGTGTGCTGCAAGCACGGTGCCAATGTGTCCATCCATAAGCCGGTCGGGTCCCAGGCGGTGTCGAGAGAAGTGGTCGCTCCCTGGGCCTTGGCCGCCTCGAGCACCTGCGCCATCGGTTCGCCGTCGAAGCCGGGCATCAACAGTGCCCCGCCACAGTGAAATATCCTGGCGCCTCGTGCAAGGCTCATGTCAACATCCTGCACCGTGACTTTGGCGTTGGCACCGTAGTGGTGCAAGAAGGCGCGCTCGCCCGCAGAGTTTATCATTACCATCGTCGCCGATGTGCGTGCGTCGGGGTCCACGACTACCCCAGTTGAATCCGCGCCACCGTCGTCTATGGCCTGGCGCACCAATCGGCCCAACCCGTCGTCTCCCACCTTGCCCATCACCGCGGTATCTACGCCCAGCTTGACCAGCGACAGGCCGGTATTGGCCGCGCAGCCTCCCAGGCCGATCCCGATCTCTTCGACGAAGCTCAAACGATCCCACTCCGGCCATTCGTCAATCGGCCGGCCATAGACGTCTGCTACCAGAATCCCCAGGCATACTACTTCGGCCAAGTTCATCACTCCCGGCTACGCATGCGCTGATTGTGTGCATCAGCTCAGTGCTGTACCTAGCAATTCTCCGCTTGCGGGACTTCACCTGCCAGACATTATCTGGGAAATGCTTTGGGCTCGATAATAGTTGGAGGCTTTACACGGCGGGTCTGTTGTGTTACAATGGTGCTTGTCGCGCTCCCCCGGCTTGACAATACGCATCTCCGGCGGTTGTTCGGCTTCGGGCAAAGGGCATGTCGCAAATGCCGGTGCAACTATTTCAAGGCGCGGCCAGCTCGCAGGGATCTTTTTTGTTCCCTGGGCGCTGAGAACACGGAAAGAGGTCGCACAGATGCCTCTGGAAAAGACCAAGAAAGCGGCGATTGTCAGGAAATACGGGCGCAGCGAGAATGACACCGGCTCCCCCGAAGTGCAAGTAGCCCTGCTGACCGCGCGGATAGAGTACCTGACCACGCACCTGCAGGAACATCAGACTGACCACCATTCACGGCGCGGCTTGCTCAAGATGGTGGGACAGCGTCGCAGGTTGCTCAACTATCTGAATAGCAAAGACGTCGAGCGTTACCGGGTGCTGATTGCGGATCTCGGCTTGAGGCGCTAGTTGCGGCCTCGCTGGACTGGCATGGAAGTTGAAGCAGTAGAGGCAGGCGACAGGACAGAATCTTGAAACGTGGTCGCGCTCTTAATTGCGCGGTCGGGTCAGGCGTGCGCTTGCACGGGTACCTGGCCCGACAGCGTTAGAATACAGCCGTATCTCAAAAACACGGACAATCCGCCGAAGCCAAGCTGTGAGTGGGATGATGCTTCCCACTCCAAAGACAGGGGATCAGAGAAAGCAGGGGAGGGGAGCTGTACCGGCCCCTATTTTCTCTGCTTCCCTCTCTTAACGCGGCTGGGCCTCTCGGCAGATTGCCGGAGAGGAAAACTGAATATGTTACAAGAAGTAACCACAGACTTTGCGGGTCGTCCGCTGAAGCTGGAAGTAGGGCGACTCGCCCAGCAGTCCGACGCCGCGGTTGTTGCAACGTACGGAGATACCGTAGTTCTCGCCGCGGTCAACGTCACCGACAGACCCACTGACATGCCGTTCATGCCCCTGAGAGTTGACTTCGAGGAGAAGATGTACTCTGTGGGGCGGATCCCGGGCGGATTTTTCAAGCGTGAAGGCCGCCCCTCCGAAGACGCTATCCTCACCTGTCGCAAGATCGACCGTCCGATTCGACCCCTTATCCCGCCAGGGATGCGCAATGACATGCAGATTATCGTGCTGCCGCTGTCAGTCGAGGCCGATAGCTCCGTTGACGTGATCAGCATGATCGCCGCCTCTGCGGGCATGCACATCTCCAGTATCCCCTTTGATGGGCCGTTTGCTGCTGTTCGTGTTGCACAGATGGACGGGGAACTGGCCCTTAATCCGGCCTTCGAATCACTGGCAGATGCCGACATGGACCTGCTGGTAGCCGGCACCCGCGAGGGCATCGTGCAGATCGAGATGTCAGGTAACGCGGTTGGCGAGCAAGTAATACGCGAGGGCATGAAGCTGGGCTACGAGGCGTGCGCGTGCGTGATTGAGGCCATAGAGCAACTCCGCGAAAAAGCCGGCAAACCCAAAGGCGATTTCCCGCTGTGGGAACCGCGAGAGGAAGTTGTTGAGTTCATCAACTCCGAGCTCAAGGACCGCATTATTGAGGCGCTGGCAATGGCCGACAAGAGCGAGCGGGACGGCACGCTGGCGGGGTTGCAGAATGAGGCCGTCGAGGCGCTTACCGAGCAGGGCCACGAGGCCCTTGGGTCCGATGTGCATGAGGTCTTCGAGGATATTATCAAGGCCCGTCTGCAGGATCTGGCGTTCGAGCAAGGCCTGCGCGTGGATGGCCGGCGGCTGGATGAAATGCGGGCGGTCAGTTGCGAGGTGGGTCTGTTGCCTCGCGTTCACGGCTCCGGGCTTTTCAACCGTGGGGAGACGCAGGTGCTCGCCACCACCACACTGGGAGCCTACAGGGACCAGAAGCTAGTGCGGACTCTGGAGGAAGAAGAGTACTCGCGCTTCATGCACCACTACAATTTCCCGCCGCTGTCGACCGGGGAAGTCAAAGGTCTGCGGGGCGCATCTCGGCGCGAGATAGGACACGGCGGCATCGGCCAGAAGGCGATCGAACGCATGCTGCCTCCCGAGGAGGAATTCCCGTACACGGTTCGTCTGGTGTCCGAGGTACTGTCGGCCAACGCCTCGACATCTATGGCAGCCGCCTGTGCGTGCAGCCTGGCTCTGATGGACGCCGGTGTGCCGATCAGGGCGGCCGTCGCCGGGGTCGCTATGGGGCTGATTCGTCGCGATGACGAGTACAGAATGCTCAGCGACATGCAGGGCGTTGAAGATTTCATGGGCTACATGGATTTCAAGATCGCCGGCACCGCCGAGGGCGTCAACTGCATGCAGATGGATACCAAGACCCACGGTCTGCCGATGGAAGTGCTGGAGGAAGCCCTGGAAAGGGGTAGGGAGGGGCGTCTGGCCATACTTGAGCAGATGAACGCTGTTATATCAGAGGCGCGGCCCGAGCTTTCCGCCTTCGCCCCGCGCATGGTTTGTGTGTCGATTGACGAGAGCAAGATCGGTCTGGTCATCGGCCCGGGCGGCAAGAACATCCGTGGCCTACAGACGGACCATGATGTCAGTATAGACGTTGAAGATGACGGAACGGTCCGCATCTTCGGCAAAGACGCTGAAAACGTCGCCAAAGTTTGCGATATTATCGCCGACATAACCCGCGACGTGGAAATTGGCGAGGTCATCACCGGCAAGGTCGTTACCATTACCGAGCATGCCGCCTTCGTGGAGGTTATACCCGGCCGCGACGGCAGGTTGCACATCGGCGATATGGCCTGGGAGCATGTCAACAAGGTAGAAGACGTCGTCAAAGTGGGCGATGAAATCGAGGTCAAGGTAGTTGAGGTTGACGACGAGGGCAAGATCCGAGTGAGCCGCAAGGCGCTTCTGCCGCGCCCGGAAGGCGGCGGCTCCGGCTCCAGTCGGCCCCGCGACAGCAGCGACCGGCGCGGCAAGAATGAGCGGCGCGGTGGCGGCGATCGTTCGCGCCGCAGCTCCGACCGATCGAGCTCTCGCAGCAGCGATGCCTCTTCGCCCTCGCGCGGCAAGGCCTATTTCCGCAAGAAGAAGGATGACCAGTAGAGCGTCCGGGCGCCGGCGGCCCTCAGCCCCGGCCTCACCCACTTGACCCACTCCTGCGGAGTGGGTGCCCGAGTGGGTACCCGCCGCAGGGAGAGGGGCAACGACAACGGAGTCGGGCAGGATGCCCGACCCACGGGATGTTTTGGGGAGGCCCCGCCTCCGCCAATGCTTCGGCGTACAAGCTTGTCATACCGACAATTCGTACACGCCCCGCGGCAGTGCGCAGGTTGACAGGCCAGACACAAAAGGCCTATAATACGGCTGCTTGATTGCACAGGGGGCCGACCGGCCAGGTCGGCCACCTTTATCTTAACTAGTTCTGCTAGAGCGCTTGCAGAAGGGTTTTCAGAGGTATGTACGCGATATTTGAGACCGGCGGCAGGCAGTATTGGGCTCAGCCGGAACAGGTGCTTCGGGTGGACAGTCTCGGCCTCAAGGCCGGCGACAAAGTCGAGTTCGACAGGGTCCTGGCCGTGCGTGGCGATGATGACTTGCAGGTGGGGCAGCCCTACGTGGAGGGAGCCAAAGTTGTCGCTACGGTAGTGGAGCAGGGGCGCGGCAAGAAGATCCGCGTGTTCACCTACAAGCGAAAGAAGCACTCCAAACGGCTGCGCGGACACCGCCAGGACTTCACCGCCGTCAGAATTGATGAAATCTCTGTCTGAGGTCATTGCGTGATCTCGGGTGACGTATGAGGAGTGAGATAGATGGCACACAAGATGGGCATGGGTAGTTCCCAAAACGGTCGCGATAGCATATCGAAACGGCTCGGCCTGAAGGCTGCGGACGGCCAGTTGGTCAGGACCGGAAACATCATCGTGCGGCAGCGCGGCACCAAGTTCAAGCCCGGACGCAATGTCGGCAGGGGCCGCGATGACACGCTTTTTGCTCTGGCGGACGGCGTTGTCCAGTTTCAATGCACCTCCGGCAACAGGCGTCGGGTGAACGTACTAGTCAGCTAAGAGCCAGGCTCTGTGTACCGTCGTGTGGGTGTGCGGCGGGAGGTACTAGCAATTGCAGGCATTGTCGGCGCAACTTGTAGCGCCGGCATTTTCTGTATCAGGACCTCACCTACTAGTATTACTGGCGCGTAGATCAGGCTTCCAGTCTGACAGCATGTGGAGGCATCGCAGTTGTTTGTTGACGAGGCAACTATAACCGTGGTATCAGGCCGGGGCGGCGACGGGTGTGTCAGCTTTCGCCGCGAGAAGTACGTGCCTCGCGGCGGCCCCGATGGCGGCGACGGCGGCGACGGCGGCAGCGTGCAGATCGTGGTGGAGGCGCACATGCGCACGCTGCTGGACTTCGAGTACAAGAATAAGTTCGCAGCCGAGAACGGCAGGCATGGCAAGGGCGCCAACAAGACGGGACGCAACGGGCCTGACTTGCACGTAAGTGTGCCCCCGGGCACCGTCATCTACGAGGCAGATACCGACGAGCAGGTCGCGGATTTGGTTGTTGTGGGGGATCGATTGCTGGCCGCCCGTGGGGGAAAAGGTGGCCGCGGCAACAAGCAGTTCGCCGGCCCTACCCGCCAGGCCCCCCACTTTGCAGAAAAGGGCGAGAGCGGTCGCACCCACAGGCTTCGCCTCGAACTCAAGGTACTGGCCGATGTCGGCATCATCGGTTTTCCGAATGTCGGCAAGTCCACCTTCATCGCCGCTGTATCAGCCGCCAGACCCAAAATCGCCGACTATCCATTTACCACTCTGGAACCGAACCTGGGGGTCGTGGAACTTTCCGACCATCGCCGCATGGTGATCGCCGATATGCCCGGCCTCATCGAAGGTGCCCACCAGGGCGTTGGGCTTGGCCATAAGTTCCTGCGCCACGTCGAGCGCACCCATGTGCTAATACACATGCTCGACATCGCCGCGCTGGAGGGCCGTGATCCGCTTGAGGACTTCGCTGCCATCAACAACGAGTTGCGCCTGTATGACGAGTGGCTTGGGGGCCTTGTGCAGATAGTGGCCATGAATAAAATTGATCTGCCCAGCGGTCGCGAGTACGTGGATATGTATGCGGATGAGTTGCGAAAGCAAGGCTATGAGGCGGTGGCAATCTCGGCTGCCACGGGCGAAGGCTGCACCGAGCTGCTGGGGAAGGTCTGGGGCATGTTGGAGGAAGTCGGGGCATTTCTCGCCCTCGACCAGGACCGCGAGCCTACTACCTTCATCATGCCAGAGAAGCCGGAGATCGAGTTGCGTGTAAGCCGCGCTGCCGAGGGTGTGTTTGTCGTGCGCGGAGCTATTGTCGAGCGCATCGTGGAAAGAACCGACTATGAGACACCAGCCGGGGCCGAATGGCTTCACGAGCAGCTTTCCGGCGCTGGTATCATCGAGCAGCTTGAAGAAGCCGGCGCACAGGAAGGTGACACCGTCTTCCTGGGCAAACTTGAGACCGAATACCGGTTTGCCCTCGACGAGCCGTAATCGCGCACGTCGCTGTATGCTACGTTTGTCTCATTCGGAGGGAATGTCCGATAGCCGGCCCGCCATCCCCACAAACCCAGCTTTCGATCCAGCGCACGCGCCTGGCCGTTGCTACCATCGGCCACGCCTTCAGTGACGGCTTCGTCAACCTGGTTCCGCCGCTTCTATATGTAGTGCGTGGCATGTTCCGTCTCAGCGACAGCGGCCTTGGCAATGTGATGATGCTGGCTTCGCTGACCACCAACTTCGGCCAGCCTATCTTCGGCTACCTCACCGACCGGATGCGCTGGCGGAATGTGCTTGGGCTGGGCGTGTTCATCAGCGCCGTATTCATCTGCGCTATCGGCTTCATGCCGAACCTGTGGTTGTTTGTAGGCGCTCTGATCCTGAGTGGTCTGGGCACTGCGCTTTTCCACCCACAGGGCGGCGGGCTTGCCGCACACGCCTCCGGTGACCGCCGCGCTTTCGGTATGAGCATCTTCGGGATGGGCGGTGCGGTCGGATACGCCGGCGGGTCCCTACTCAGTCCGCTGCTGCACCAGCTTGGCCTCGCCGCCGGTATGGGGGCCTTGGAGGGGTTCATATTCGCGCTGCCTTTCGGGCTGGTTGTTGCCTACCTGCTTCATGCCTACACCCGCGACCACAGCGTCCCTGCGCCAGCGGTCAAGTTCCGCCTGCGCGAGCACCTGCTGCCGTACTGGCGGCCGCTGCTGCCGGTACTGGTCGTGATGGTGCTGCGCTCGATGACCGTGATCGCCTATGCCACTTTCTTCCAGGTGATGATCGGAGACCGGGGCCTGTCGGTGTATCATCAGGGCGGCAGCCAATTCACGTTCGTCTTCGGAGGCGCTCTTGGCGGGATGATCGGAGCCCACCTGAGCGACCGATGGGGTCGCCGCTTCATCACCGTTTTTACCTTGCTCGTCAGTCCGCCATTGCTCTACTACAGCCTCTACACCCCGTATATTGTGGCCCTGGCGCTGCTGTTTCTGTCCGGCCTGATTGTGCGTGCGGCCGAGTCAGTCAATATCGCCCAGACGCAGGACCTGGTGCCTGGCGGCATAAGCATGGCCTCGTCAATTGGCATGGGGTTTTCGTGGGGAATCGCGAGCATCGTGACCCCGCTGGTCGGTCGCGTGTCAGACGCTACGGGCAACCTACCGTATGCGATTTCACTGACCGCTTTTCTGCCTGTAATCGCCGCTGTCGTTGGGCTGGGCTTGCCGACGCGGGCGCCCCCGGCGGGGCCGGGTGAAGCATCGGCCAAGTGAATGCCGACATGCTCGGGCCCGCCAAAGAAGGAATTCAGTGTTCGATTGGCGAATCTCGTAGTATTGACGACCATGCTGTGGGCTTAGTGTGATGAGTATGTTGGACCCGGTGAAGCACAATCCGATAGTGGCCACTTTCCGCGCAATGTTCGGGCCTGCCGCGCTTGCTACGGTTGTGGGCACAGTTATCGCCGCTTCGTATCTGGGTTGGCGGATGATTCCGATCGGCATGGCAGCATGGGCTTTGGTAGTGTATCTGACGGGTCCGGCGCGGCTGAGAGGCGAAGCGCAGGCCCTGCGGCAGCGGCAGGAACTGGTGCGGTCATTGCCCCCGCGTTTGCGTCCGCTGGCGGCGCAGATTGCTGACAGCGTCGCCCAGACAAGCGACTTGATAAGCAGTGCCGACGAGAGCATTCGGATCGTTATTACCGGGCTGGAAGTGGAAATCGAGCAGGTCGGTCTGGACGCGCATCGGCTGCTGGAATCCGCCCGCCGACTCTACAGCTACCTGCAGGCCAACAGCATCGAACAACTCAACAGCAAAGCCGTATCCCTGGAGGCGCGCATCGAGGCTTGTGATGATGATTTCACCCGGTCGCAGTTGCAGGAGGCGGCAGCCGAGGTAGCCGGGCAGCAGGAAGCGTACGACGAGCTTGAGCTGCTGCTGCAGCGCACGGAAGCCTCGCTGCACAATCTGGCGTCATCGCTGAGCAACGTACACTCTCAAGTCGTTAAGCTCGTCAGTGGCGAATTGGTCGCCACGGCGGGTATGAGCCAGGAATCTTTTCAACATCTCGCGGAGGTGCGCGGAACTGTGGCAGCCCTGCAGGAAGTGATTGACACCAAAGTGCCCGAGGGCTAGGCGAGCTGTGGGTCTTTGACGCATTTTACAGTTGTTGGACTGCATTTTTCTCAGGAGGCGATAGTGATGTGGGAACGCATAAAGATGATATTTCGTTCGCTGTTTGGCTGGATGGTCCGGGGCGTGGAGAACCCGGAACTGATTCTGCGCCAGCACATGGATGACCTGCGCCAGAAGGTCCCGGAACTGAACCGTCAGGTCGCCGAGGTAGTCAAGCTGGAGAAGATGCTGCAGATGCAGGCCGACCGGCTCGAACAGAAGGTGGGGACACTGGAGCAGAATGTTGTGGCGGCGGTCAAGATGGGGGATGAGCACAAGGAGACCGCCAAGACGCTGATCGCCGCGCTGGAAACGTCCAAGACGGAGCTGGCTGAGACGCAGGCCCAACTCGAACAGGCGAAAGTCAATTCCGAGCGCGCCATGAAGATGCGCGACGCTTACGCCAAGCGCATCAAGCAGCAGATCAACGAGGCCATGCGGCAGATCTCGCGGGCCAAACGCGCCGAGATCGAAGAGGAAATGTCCTCTTTGATGATGGCCTTTGAGACCGGCGATTCGACCGAGGTGCTCGACCGCATGACCGATGAGATTGACGAACGGCTGGCCAGGGCCCAGGCACGTACCGAGGTTGCAAGCGGCGACATCGAGACTGAGATGGTTGATGTGGAGGCCGCGGCCACCGAGCTGCAGGCCGAAGAGAAGTACCGCGAGTACCAGCGCCAGCTTGGTCTCGTTGCTGACGAGGAGCCTGCCGACCGGACGATGGAACCAGTGTCCGGGACCGAAACCGAGCAGGAGCCGCCGGCGATCGAGACCGAAAGCGAAACCGAAACCCAGGAGAATTAGACGGTGCCTGCGTGCGATCAGCCGGGAAAAGGCGCAGCCAGGGAGCAGTCGCCCTGGCCGGACTGGGCTGAGGAGATCAAACAGAGCTACCTCTCCTCAGCATCCTCCGTATTTGTACTCCACGGCGTGCGCGACGATGTGGTCTTCCGCGGCGGCTATGTGCCGCTCAACGCCTTCCTGCACCAGGCTTTTTGCGGCGACAAGGTCACCGTCTATTATGACCTGGTCGGCGGCTTGACCTTTCCGTCACCGGACGACGAAAGGCAGTTTGAGACCTTCCTCGACGTTTACCAGAATCGCGAGCGCATCAAGGTTGATCGGCGCGAGAGTTATCGTCCTGAGCTGAGCATTCCGCTGCTGGAGAACTTCCTGACGAGTCGTGATAACGCGGCGGTCATCATTGACTATGTGGACAAGCTGGCGCCGCGTGAGGAAGAGCGGTTCATGAGCTTCCAGCAGCGCCGGCTGGTGACTACGCTGCGGCGGTGGGCCAACGAACCGCGCCTGGTGGGTCGCAACAATTTCGTTTTCATGATCGCTGATTCGCTGGCGGATGTGAGCGAGGAGTTGTACGGCCGCACGGGCGCCTCGAAGTTGATAGCGCTGCCGCTGCCTGATTATGAGGAGCGGCTGGAGTACATCAATTATCAGCTCGGCCGTGGGGAGCAGAATGGCTCCGCGGCGCGCCTGGCGGTATCGCCTGAGGCCTTCGCCACCAATACCGACGGCCTGAGCAGAATTCAGATATTGCGGCTCATGCAACAGGCTGCCGCCGACGATGAGCCGATCACCGTGCGCGACACAACCGAGTACAAGCGCGAGGTGATCGCTTCTGAGATCGGCGACCTGATCTCATTCATGCAGCCGCGCTTCGGCCTCGACGCCGTCGCCGGTGTGGAAAAGCAAAAGCAGTTGCTGGTCAACACCGCCGAGGCCCTGCAGGAGGGGCGAGTGAAGGTGGTGCCGCAAGGGCTTCTGCTTGTGGGGCCGCCCGGATGTGGCAAGACCTTCACCATGCAGTGCTTCGCCCACGATGCCGGCATCCCGTTCGTCGAGCTGCGCAATATCTTCAGCAAGTACGTCGGCTCGACCGAATCCAACCTCGAACGGGTCTTCCACTATCTTGAGGCGATGGCCCCGGTGTTCGTGTTCATTGACGAGTTCGATCAGTCGTATGGCCGCCGCGTTACCTCCGACAGCGACAGTGGCGTGTCGCGGCGCGTGTTCGGGATGTTCAATTCATTCCTCAGCGATGAGGTGCATCAGGGCAGAATTCTGTTCGGCGCAGCCACCAATCGGCCTGACTTGATTGACCCGTCCACCATGCGCGCAGGGCGCTTTGACATGAAGCTGCCGTTCCTGTTGCCCGACGCCGAGGCCCGCGAGGCGATTCTGCGAGTCAGTCTGCGCAGCCTGGGCATCGCCGCCGACGGACTCGACCTGGCACCGATAGCAGACCAGACAGAAGACTACTCCGGAGCCGACCTGAAGGAAGTCTGCCAGGTGGCGCAGCGTAACACCGCATTTTTGCGCCGCGATGAAGTGACCATTGACGACCTGGAATTCGCCGTCGCAGATTACATTGCACCCACGGCGGCCAGAAAAGATGAGATCGAATACATGGAGTTGCTGGCCGTGGCCGCCTGCACCTCGCGGTCAATGTTGCCGGACAAATACCTCGATGACATCGCCTCCGGAGCGCTTTACGAGCGGCTGCGGCAGTTGCAGTACAGCGTGCACTGACGCCGTCACAGCGCGCAATGTTACAGTCAATCGAGGCAAGCTGAAACTTGCAACCCCGCGCGGGTTGTTTATGTTAGTAACTGTTCACCTTGCCCTCACCCCCGGCCCCTCTCCCACAGGGAGAGGGGAGAACGACAACGGCAACACCGACAGGGGAGACGCCTCGACAGGCCAGACGCCCGACCCACTCCAGAGGAGTGGGTGTCCGACCGGCTTAGGTTGGTTTGACGCAGTCTATGGCCACAAGGTGAGTAGTCACCTATGCTATTGTCCAGGGAGCATCGGTAGTTGTCTGAAAAAGAGGAGAGCGTTGGCCTAAGGTGAGGGAGTTAAGCAACATCTGGCGATGGCGGGAGGCTGTGTTGCGCCTGGTGGTGCGCAACCTGAAGGTCAGGTACAAGAATTCCGCCCTGGGCTTCTTCTGGTCATTCCTCAACCCCCTGACGCAGGTCATCGTGATGACCATTGCCTTCCGCTATATCATGGGTTCGCAGATAGAGAACTACTCGGTGCACCTGTTCACTGTTTTATTGCCCTGGCAATTCTTCGCCCAGGCGGTCAGCGACGGCTCGGTGTCTGTGGCCGAGAACATTCCGCTGATGAAAAAGTTCCCCTTCCCGCGCATCGTTTTGCCGATGTCAACAATCATCTCCAACTTCGTCCACCTGGTGCTGGGCCTGACCGTACTCGTAGCCGTCTTTGTGGTGCTGCGGGTCGCCGTCTTGCCCTCTTTTGCCTGGGTGCCGCTGTTTTTGGTTATTCAGCTCATGTTCATGCTCGGCGTGCTGATGATGGTCGCGGTGCTGCGGATGTACTACGATGACATCCGCTTCATACTGGAGGCGCTCCTGCGGCTATGGTTCTTCCTGACGCCGCTGCTTTACAACATCCAGATGGTCATGGAGACCGAGCGGCTGACGGCGCTGCATAAGCAGCTTTATCTCTTACTCAACCCGCTGACGCCGCTGATGATCGGCTACCGGTCGGCGCTGTTAGAGGGCGGCGTATGGCCTTTGGCAGATTTCTGGTTCTATCTTGGCGTGTCTGCGGTTATTTCCGGCCTGGTGTTTCTGGTGGGCCTGGTCGTGTGGCGAAGATACGAATGGCAGCTTCCGGAGTTGCTGTAGATGAACGATGGCCAATACCTCGTAGAGGTAAGCAATCTGCGCAAGCGTTTCAACGTCCGCCGCGAGCAGGCAGCGACGCTCAAGCGCGTTGTGACGCGGCTGTTCAGACCGTATCCGCACGAGGCGCTCTGGGCGCTGGAGGGCGTCAGTCTTAGTGTGAAGCGCGGGGAGATCGTCGGCCTCATCGGAGTGAATGGCTCAGGAAAAAGCACGTTGCTGCGCGTCATCGCCGGCATTTACGTGCCTACCGAGGGCGATGTGGTTGTGAATGGCCAGGTTGGTGCCCTGTTCGAGTTGGAGACCGGTTTCAGTCTCGAACTGAGCGGCATGGACAATATTTTCCTCAGCGGGTCGCTCATGGGCTATTCCAGAACGCAGATTACCGAGGCGCTGCCACGTGTGGCGGAGATGGTTGAGCTCGAGGAGTTCCTGCAAGTGCCGGTGAAAGCCTACTCGTCCGGGATGAAGTTCCGTCTCGGGTTTGGCATAGCCATGGCGTTTGATCCCGAAGTGCTGCTGGTGGATGAGGTTATGGCGGCGGCGGACGAGGCGTTTCAGCGCAAGGCCTACCGCAGGTTACGAGAGTTTCGAGATAGTGGCTCGGGCGTTATGCTGGTGTCCCACGAAATGGATGCTGTGCGCAGCCATTGCGACCGCGTTATCTGGCTGGCTGACGGCAAGATCCGGGCCGAAGGCTCCACCGACGAAGTCCTGGACGCATATTTGAGCGAGATCGGGCCAGAGGCCGGGAATAACAGCAACATCAACAGCGGCAGATGAGCGCAGCCAGGAAGAGGCGTGAACAGGCCGATGCCCGCGCTGCGGAAGTGGACGCAGCCGGCGCCAGTCCGCGGGCGCTGACGCGCCTGGAGTGGGCTATCCTCATCGTGACGCTGGCGCTGTGGCTTTCTTGCTCGGTCTTCCTCACGACAGTCATCCCGCCAGGCGATGCTCCTGACGAAGAAGCCCATCTTGCGTTCATCGAACACCTGGCGCAGACATGGACATTGGTGGATTTTCGCGCTGAGGGCCGTGGGACCGAGATGCATCAGCCGCCGCTTTACTACGCCGTGTGCGCGGTACTGATGAATATGGCAGGGGCGGGAGTGTACGGCCTGCGTCTGATCTCAACGCTTTGCGGCCTCGGTCTGATTGCAGCGACATTCGCCCTGGCAAGAGCCTGGTTTCCGCAGCGAGAATTCGGCTTTCACTGGGCCTGTGCAGTTGTGCTGGCGTTTATTCCGATGAACCTGTACGTCTGCTCCGCGGTCAACAACGACCCGCTTGTGAATCTGCTGGTTGTGCTGGGGCTGTTGCAGATGTGGACTTCGCGCGACAGCAAGCGCCCGGTGCTGAGTGCCGCTATTACGGGCGCGATAGCCGGGCTGGCGATGCTCACGAAGTCAACAGCGCTGGCCTTCGTCGCGGTGTGCCTGGTGTGGTTCGGCGTGCTGTTGATAAGAGATCGCGGCACGGGACAGGCGGGAAAGCGCCTGTGGGCGTTTCTGGCTGCTTTCGCTATCCTATGGGGGCCCTGGGCGGTGCGCAACACGATAGTGTACGGCGATCCGATCGCCGCCGGGGCTTTTGCTACAGTAGCGGCTGGGCCGCCACCGACGCACGTTGGTTACCCGACGATGACATACTGGCTGCGATGGGTTGGGCGGGTGTGTTGGTTCACTCTGTGGGGCGCTTACGACCACCTGATCCACGAAGACGATTTCATGCCTTTGGTGTGGTACCTGGCATTGCTGTTGCCGGTTGGTCTGGCGCTGGTCGGCTTTGTAATTCGCTGGCGAACTTCAGAGATTGATGCGCGTCGGAGTCTGTTGTTGCAGAGTCTGGCCGCCGGAGCCGCCGTGTTGCTGGCCGGGTTCATCAGCTTCAATACGAAGGTGTTCCAGGCTCAGGCCCGCTACTTCTTCTGTTATCTGCCGGTCTTTGCAATATTGATCTGCACGGGCCTGCAAGGCCTCGGCAAATTCAAAGGCCGGGCGACTTTTGTGGCCTTGCTCAGTCTGCTCGCGATCGGATGCTGGACTGGGGTCGCATGGCGGATGTGGTATGTCGGGCACTGATTCGGTCTTGCTTGGGGGATGATTTGTCATTGGATAGGCAGGCGCATGAACCGGCCGCTAAGTGGCTGTGGCTGATAATTGGGGCATATATCGTGTGCGCGGCTCTGGCTGCGTGGTTCATGCCATTGTCGCGTGATGATGGGCGCCGGCCTCGAAACGTCCTGGAAAAGTACATCCCCCCTGACGAAGAAGCCCACATCGAGTACATCGAGTATTTGCTCAACGAGCGCCGCCTGCCGGTGTTCTCCGACCCGGATGCGAGCTACGAGGCCCATCAGCCGCCGCTTTTCTACATATCCTGCATTCCTGCGCTTCTGCTTGGTTCTGCTGTCGGCGACCTGCTGAATCTGCCTGACCACAGAGCGGCTATCACCCTGGCGCTGAGAGCCTGGTGTGTTTTGATAGGCGCTCTTGTGATCTGGGCCGTCTATGCTCTGGCGCTGCGTCTGTTTTCCGGGGATGGAAAGAAGGCACTGCTGGCAGCGGGTTGTGCCGCGCTACTGCCAATGCATTTTGTCAACCTGGCGGGCGTGACTAATGACGGCCTGAGCGAACTGTTGGTCACAGTGTGCCTGCTGTGGGCGCTTAAGGCGGCTGTCAGCCCGGAGCGGAGGGTCGCTGTTGTTCTTGGACTGTTGATCGGCGTGGCAATGCTGGTGAAGTCAAACTCGCTGTTTATGTTGGGTGTCGCGATCGTTGCGGTGGTCCTGGGCACACAAGAGGAAAAAGACCGGTCGTATCGGCTGCGGCAAATGGGGCAGAGCCTGGGTCTTATGCTCTGCGCAACGTTGTTGGTCTGCGGCTGGTGGCTGGTGCGCAATCAGATGCTGTACGGCGACCCCCTGGCCCAGAAGGTGTTCGTGGAGCTGTTTAGCCACGACCGGGCAACTCCGCAATGGTTCCTTGAACGGGGGTTTGCGCCGGTTGTTTATCTGCAACTGGTCCTGTTGGGTACGATACTGAGCTTTTGGGGTGTGTTCGGTCAGGCCATCATTTTTATGCCGATCTGGTTTTACCAGATGGGGCTCGCCCTCACCGTCGCGGTGCTGGTGGGGCTGGGGAAGAGCTGGTGGCGATGGCGAACGTCCAGAGAAGATCACCCGATGGCTGCAGCCTGGCTACTATGCGGCGTGGCACTATTGCTTGTGGGACTGATGTATTTGCGCTTCAACATGACATTTTACCAGGCCCAAGCGCGCTATCTATTCACCGCGATCGGGCCGCTGGCCGCGCTTTTTGCCGCCGGCTGGTGGAGCCTTTGGCAGTCTGGTGATGCTGGCGAGGACAGATCATCTATCAGCAAGATTGGCTGGACACTCTGGTGGGTTGTGCTGGGCCTATTGGCAGTGGTCGCGCTGTGGTATTTGCGTCCGGGCGCGCCGATGCTCGGCTCGCCCTTGTTCGGCATTTGAGGCGGACATGCCGCCTTCGCGGAGCTAGACGACGAAAAAAACCCGGCTGTTAGCCGGGTTCCTGTCGTGGATGGCGAGCATCAAGCTCTACCAGGTCTCAGGCTCTTCCTTCTGGGGAGCCTGTTTGGTTACGACTACGTTGGCAGCGCGTGGGCCCTTAGAATCCTCTTCGATGTCAAACTCGACTTCCTCGCCCTCTTGCAGTGTGCGATAGCCCTCGCCAGCGATTGCCGAGTAGTGTACGAAGACATCCTCCGCGTCCTCGCGCTCGATGAAACCGTAACCCTTCGAATCATTGAACCATTTGATCTTGCCGGTCGCCATACAGATACCCTCCGTAAGAATTTTGGATTTTGGCTGCATTACTGCAGATTCCCATCAAGCAGCCTATGGCGGATGTCCATATGGCACTCACGGAACAGCAGTCAACAGCCGATCATGGTAGTAAACAGCTACTACCTCTGTTAACAGTTTAACAGTAGATGTATCAGGAGTGCAAGAGCTTTTTTGCAAAAGAGGAGACGGAGTCTTTTTCCCGCTGGCTATCCAGGGGCCGTGGCCCACGTGTTGCCTCCCGCTCGAGTGGTACCATTCGCCAGCCGTTCAGCCGCATGACAAGCGCCTGCCACGCCCGCTGGATAATCTATGGAGTGCCCCATCTGCAAAAGCGATTTTCGCACATGATCAGGGACCGCTTCGCTCATCAGCACTGGCTCGCTTATTTCGGCATCTGCGCGCGCAGCCGTCGCTGCCTCGTATCCGGTTGCCGCGTAGTCTATTAGTCGAATCGCTATCGTGGACGCCGCAGAGATTATCTTCCTGCCACCCGGCAGCCCGACGGCGATGTCGCGATCCGGCGCTGCTATCATCAGCGTACCAGTGTTATTCAGCACCCGCTTGCCCGGGGCTATGGAGTTGGCCCGCCCTGGCCGCGGGTCGAGCCGGCACATGCCGTGCCCGAGGATGATACCGGTGCCGGGCACCGTCACCAGCGAGCCGAAAGCCGCGCCCTGGCTGATCGTAAGCGAGACCAGGTTGCCCTGGCTGTCGGCGGTTGACAAATGCAGGGTGCCGTGTCCAAACTCCTCGTTGGGCGCTGGCTTGAGCTTGTCCACATGCTGGGGGAAGTTGCGGATTGTCTCGGTACGACCGCGCGCATAATCGGCGGACAGGAGACGCTGCACAGGTACATCGGCAAAATCGGGGTCGGCCAGGTAAGTAAGCCGGTCGCGCCACGTGAGCTTCGAGATCTCCAGGAAGCGGTGCCAGAATTTTGTCGAGTCCTGCTCCGGTATCTCGAACTGCTCCCACATCTTCAGATTCTGCAGCACCGACAGCCCGCCGTTGGGCAGAATCGGCGTATGTACGCCCGCACCGCGATAAGTGATACTCAGCGGCTCGGTCACGCGTGCCTCGTAACCGGCCAAATCTCTTAGCGTCAATGCCCCGCCGTTTTGCTGAATGTGGTCCGCAATCCGCTGCGCTATCTCGCCCTCGTAGAAATCCCGCCAGCCGTGCTCGGCCAGCCGGTGCAGCGTCCATTCCATGTCGGGCCGGTGCCAGAGGTCTTCGGCAGTAGGCTCTCTGCCTTCAGGCATAAGGTGCTTTTCGGTATCCGGGAAGCGGCGGATCTGCTCGCGCAGGCCCTTGATGTGCCCGGCAGTAGCCGCATAAGGAAAGCCGTCTTCGAGAAGCTTCTGTGACGGGGCCACGATGTCGGCCCATTTCAGTTTTCCCCAGCGTTCCCAGATCGTACCCATCGCCGCCGCCATCCCCGGAATGGCAACCGCCTTCGCCCCATGTATGTTCTCGTTGTCTTGGACCGAGCAGCGATACTCGCTCTCATTCAGTCCATTGACGCCCTCGTCGGCTGGCCTCGAGTTGAACATGTCTTCGGTGACGCCGGCCGGGGCCTGTGCATTTGCGTCCACGGAATAGACGTTGCCGGTCGCAGCGTCCTTGACCACCGCAGAGCCCACGTAGCCGCCGACGCCGGTGCTGGCCGGCTGGAGCATGCAACATGCCATCGCGGTAGCTGCGGCTGCGTCGGCGGCGTTGCCTCCCTGCTCGAGGATTCGCGCGCCCACTCTAGCTGCTTCTGCCGGCCCAGCCGCCACCCCGCCGCGTTCGGATATGACCTCGTTGCCTTGAATCATTGTTGACACCTCGATAGGAATGGAAAGATACTTCGGGCTACTGCAGGGGTCTCATACTATCAGAGTGTTTTCCCAAAGGCCAACTTCTTCGCTTTGCCCATGTTTCCCTCCCCGACCTTGCCGTCGCCATGGCAATACGGTATCATCTATCATCGTACTAATTACGCGGCAAAGTACACAGCAAGTACGAAGAGGTAAAAGATGGAATTATTCGATTGTCATTGCCACACCGAGCGGTCTGATTGCGCTGAGGACGTAACCTTGGAATGGTATGCCGAGATTGCTCGTAACAGCTCCCAGGTATTTGCTATCACCGACCACAGCGCCCATATTTGCTACCCGCAAGATGCCAAGTGGGGCTTCTGGACCAATGAGGCCCGTGAGATATTCGAACGGCATAAGGACTACGCCGAGGCGGAGATAGACAGCTATATTGCCGAGGTGCGTTCGGTACAGACCGGCGGGATGCTTCTGGGCATCGAGCTTGACATCTTCCTCGACGGCACGCCAGTATGCAACGAGGAGCGGCTGGGCGATTTTGACATATTGCTGGGAGCCGCCCACACCTTCCCGGCTCTCCAACAGGAGGCTGACGCGCAACAGGTCGAGGCGGAACTGAAGCTCATGATCCGGCGACTTGTAGCCTGGGAGATAGATGTTCTGGCTCACCCGTTTCGACCCCTGCGGCTCAAGAACTACGCCATCAGCGACGACTTGATCGAATGGGTCGTGGACGTTGCCGGAGAGCATGATATTGCGCTGGAGATCAACTCGCACAACGTGTGCCGGGACGAAGATATCTGCATGGCCAAGCTGGCCTACGAGCAAGGCGTGGCGCTGGCCGCCGGCACCGATGCACACCGCAAAGTAGAATTCGGCGAGTTCTCGTATCATTATGAGGTGGCTGATGCCGTCGGCGTCGCGGCGCCTGAACTCTACTGGGGGCCAACACAAGCGGCGATGCAGGCGGCTAAGTAAGACGCCCGCGACGACAATGACCGGAAAGCAGGGATTTGATTGGCTAAGCGAGCACGCACCAGCAAGTCACGCAAGCAACACCCCACATTGGCCGCTGCGGTGAAGCTCAGGCGCAAGCTTGTGCAGTGGCGTCGTCACCTGCACCAGTACCCGGAGCCGAGCATGCAGGAGTACGAGACGGCGGCCTATGTGGTCGAGCAATTGCGCGAAATCGGCCTTGATGAGATCAGGACCGGCGTCGGCGAGACGGGTGTCACGTGCATGGTGCGCGGTACCAGGGGCCGCAAGACCGTGGCCCTGCGCGCCGATATGGACGCGCTGGAAATTGAAGAGGAAAGCGATGTCGAATATGCCTCGCGCAAGCCGGGGCTGATGCACGCCTGCGGGCACGATGGGCACACGGCGTGCCTGCTGGGTGCGGGTGCGATCCTGGCGAACATGGGCAATAAGCTGTCTGGCAACGTGAAGCTGATTTTCCAGCCGGCTGAAGAGGGAGCCGGCGGGGCGCTAAAGATGATACAGGACGGCTGCCTGCAGTCACCCAAGGTTTCGGCCATCGCAGGCCTGCATGTTTCGACTGATTTGAAGACTGGGACTATCGGCATCCCGCGCGGGTACGTGTGCGCCCAGACCGATGACATCAATATGACGGTCCAGGGGCAGAGCGGACATGCCGCCGCCCCTGACAAAGGGGTGGACGCCATTGCGGTGGCCAGTCAGGCGCTGATCGCCGTGCAGCAATTCGTCGCGCGCCATACCAGTTCTACCGATCGCAAGCTGGTCACCTTCGGAATCATCCAGGGTGGCACGCGGCGCAATATCCTGGCTGACAGCGTTTATCTTGAGGGCACAATTCGCACCCTGGAGCCGGAGGGCCGCGAGGTGATTTTCAACTTCCTGAAACGCGATCTGCGCAAGCTTGTCGGGGCGATGGGTGGGCGTCTGAGCGTGCGCATTATGGAAGGCTATCCGCCGCTGGTGAACGACGATCCGCTGGTTGACGCGGTTGAGGCCGCGGCCGTCGAAATTGTGGGGAAAGCTGCTGTGGTTCCCGAGAATAAGGCAGGACTTGGCGGCGAGGATTTTGCCTATTTTTCTACCGAGGGCAAGATTCCGGTTGCGATGGTTCACCTCGGCATCCGCGACGAGAAAAAGGGCTTCACCTCACCCGGGCACAGCACCACCTTCGATTTTGATGATGCGAAGGCATTGCCCATCGGCGCGGCACTACTGGCCCAGAGCGCCATCCGGATGCTCGGCGACTAGTTGCGCTGGTAGCGGATGGCGGAGGACAGGAGGACCAAGTCTCCGGGGCCGTACTCCATTATGTAGGCGCGTATGACGCCGTCGCCGTCAGCGTCCGGGAATTGTGCGGCCGTGAAATCACCCTCTGTGGTCAGTACGCCCCCGCTGAAGCTGGCCATCTTTGCTACCGGCTCGAACGCCTCATTGACTACGTGCATCGTGGGCCGGACGAAAGACATGGTGGTAGGCGTGAGTAGCTGCTTCTCTTCGGCCTTGACCTCCCTGACAAATGCGCGGCCACAGATCGGCTCCTGGTCGCCGAACAGTAGCTTGTTATCGCCCTCGACGCCCTTTACTACGAACGAACTGCCGTAGGCTCCGCAGTTGATAATTGCCGTGGAGCCCACTGCTTCGCGCTCGGCCAGCACCGGATCCGCAAGCGTGACTGAGTTCTCCTCATAATCGCATGAGGCGATCGTCGTCCGGGCCGGCCCATCGCCTTCAAGCCGCCACTTGCCTGTGCCCAGCAGTGTGGCGTTATGCAGATATGCCTTCTCCACCTCGCCCTGGGCGTCCAGAGCCAGGTAGCCCACTTGTCCGGCGAAGCGGATGCCGTCAGCGATTTCGGTTTCCGCGACCGGTTCGGTGGCGTTGAAGTAGTAATGGGTAGCGCCGGAATTGAGCTCTATCTTCAGTGCGACCAGGTCTTGGTTGTCCGTCGCAAGCGGCGTGACGCTGCTGATGATTTCGTCGCCAGCGCCCGGCTCAAATACGGTGGTAAACGTGCTACTCAGATTCTCGGCGGTCCTGCGTCTGACCACGAACTTCACGCTGTCCGGGGTGCCCTTCTGATTCTGCTGTGGCTTGCCGTCGCAGACGAAGATGTGCTCGTCCTGGCCGACCAAGAAGGCCTTAAGGTACGCCCCTTCATTGCCTCGCATTATGCCGACGGCGCGGTCGCCGCTGGTAATGAAGTTCCATTTTGCGTAGGCATTTGCCGGCAGGTCGGCCTCCTGGACGTTATCGAGAAACTGGAACGAACTGCCTTTGTACCCCCAGTAGGAAAGGCTTCCGTACGGAGCGTTTGCGTACTTCTCGTCATCGTAGAAGTATCCGTACTCCACATCGGGCCCGGCCAGGGTGCCCTTTCGGGGCTGCGAGAGGCCCATGTTCGATGCAAAGTCAGCGTGGCTGCCGTGTACCAGCCAGTCGTGCTGCTGCCCGCCCTCAACGCGGAATATGTCAATGAAATAGCTCTGGTCCGGCGACACCTCCACCATCGCCACACTGCGCCGGTAGATGTCGCACTGCGCATAGACGTTGTCATTCTGCGCCTCGACATATTGGCACACCGGGCCGGTATCGTATGCGAGACATCGCCCACGCCCACCGGCCTGCGGGCGCTTGTCAACCAGTACCGTGTTGTGGGATATGGTGTGGGCGAAGAATCCGGCACGGCGCGGATCGGTAGCGTTGGCCGTCTCCGGATAGCCGAAGTCAGGCATCATCGAGCAGTTTTCGGCGAATATGTCCAGTTGCATCTTGTCCAGGTGCGAATGGCCGAAGAATCGCCCGTAAAACAGCGACATCGCTACCGGATGTTCGCGGTTTTCGTTTTGCAGTATTGCGAGCCCGTAGCCGGCCAGGTGCTGATCGTCGTAGCCCGGCTCAGTCGCGACCTCGGCAGCGGCCTGCTGGAGCTCCTCAGTAAGCGGTGCGGCGGCGATGTCGCGCCCTGCGTTGGGATTGAGGCCGAACACTAGCTTGGCATAAAGCGGGTCCTTGTACATGTTATACGCGGGCACGAAAATGTTCTCGCGCCACATTCTCCCCCGGTTGGACATGTTGCCGGAGTCGCCGGTGGCGGGCGTGAAATTTCCTGCGCAGACTATGTCTATGGTCCAGTCATACAGCTTCTTGAAGCGCGGTACCTCTGACAGGTCCACATCATTGACCCGCAGCAACTCGGCGATGATAGTCAGGCTATTGACCCAGCCGAGGTTATAGCCCGGCGATTCAAATGGCACTCCATCGCGATAGACGAGGTTGTAGAGGGCATCGTACACCGGCATCATCGTATATACCCGGTACTCCTCGTTATTGAGCATCCAATCTATCATCTCTTCGCTGCTGGGGACGCCGGGCGTGTCCTTCAGAGCCGCCGCTATCTGCAGCAGTCCGACCTGGTGGCTGCCGTAGTTGCCGGCGATGTACATGGTTTCATTTACGATTTCACTGGCCATCGAGCGCAAGAGCTGCTCTTCGACGAGATGGCGGATTTCCTCCATAGTCTGGCCGGTGAACTGCTCCAGCTCGGCGTCCGTCTCCATTAGCGCCGGGAATATCGCATCATAGGCCGGGCCGCAATTCCTCACTGTCGAGCATTCCCACGTGTGGTAGAACAGTCGCCCATTATAGCCACGATTAATCTCCAGCCCGATGCGCGACTGGTTGGCGTAGTCATAATCCGGGTAATACGTGGCAAGCTGCCACAGCAGCACCGCGCATTTGTGGGCGTATTTCGGATCATCGGTGTACAGATAGGCCTGGGAGAGGCTATTGACCGCGCGGTGAAGCAGTCGCTGCGTCATCCAGTGGTTGTACCAGCCTACGAACCAGTACTTGTGTTTCTCGCCGTACTTCGGCGACTCCCAGCCCCAGCCGTCGTCCGGGTAGTCTCCGGTCAGAAGCGACCGGTCCTGGAAATCTGAATCAATGAACGCCTGGTAATCGTTGCTGGGATAGACGTTGCCGCAGTTGGGGCACTTGACCTTGTACGGCATATCCTGGCTGATAATCCACGAGTAGTTGCCGGTCTTGCGCATCTCCAGGCCACAGTTAGGACAGCCGGTTTCGTGGACGTAGATCGAGCGTGGTATGCGCGGGTCGGGCACGTACTTTGCCAGCTCTTCGTCCGGTATCTCCAGGTACTTGGCCGCACTGGCCACAGCGCTGTCGCGGATTGCCTTGGCCCAGTCATGTTTCGCAATGTTATCGCGGATATTCTGTATCTTGTCCGGGGTATAGAGCGTCCGCTCGGTTTTCGCCTGCCCGGGCAAGCCAGCCAGCAGCAGCAGGCCAATCAACACGCAGGTAGTCAGAGCATCCATTTTCATCTACCTCAGCTCCTGTGCTTATGTGGAGATATGGTTTATACTGATTCGGGTGCGCACTCGTGTATAGTTTCTCCGGCAACTGCCGATTCCCTTTGCAGGGTGATGATAAATGGTTCGTATAGACGGCTCACAGGGCGAGGGCGGCGGGCAGATATTGCGCAGTTCGCTGTCTCTGGCTGCTATTACCGGTCAGGAGCTTGAGATCTACAACGTACGCGCCGGGCGGAAAAAGCCCGGCCTGGCCGCTCAGCACGTCACGTGCTGTGTAGCAGTGGCTGAAGTGTGCGGCGGCCGGGTCCACGGCGCCGAGATGGGGTCTGAGACGGTGCGGCTATCGCCCGGTGCGATAACAGGCGGCGAGTACGAATTCGATGTCGCACGCGTGCGTCCCAGCGCCGGCTCTGCATGCCTGGTATTGCAGAGCGTACTGCCGGTGCTGGCCCTCGCGCCGCAATCATCGTACATTGTCATCAAAGGCGGCACCGATGTGCCCTGGAGTCCCGCTTATGCCTACATTGCCAACACCTTCGCCCCGGCACTGTCCTGTTTCGGTGTCGGGCTTGCTCTCCGTCGGCCTGGTGCTGGTTTCTATCCGATCGGACAGGGCTGCATCGAGGCCGACATCACTCCGGCCAGCACGCTTTCGCCGATCGGTCTGATGCAGCGGGGCGAACTGCAGAGAGCTGTCGTTGCCAGCACTGTCGCCGATAAGCTGCCTGAGCACATCCTCAAGCGGCAGAACTCCGCCGCCGTCAAACTGCTGGTCGCAGAAGGGCCTGAGGTGGATAGCGAAGAATACTATCTGTGCTCGGAATCTCCTGGCACGTCGTGTGTCGTGAGCCTATCGTATGAAAGCGGCCATGCCGGCTTCACTGCTCTCGGCAAGCGAGGCGTGCCTGCTGAGAAAGTAGGTAGCCAGGCGGCCTCTGAAGCGATTGAGTTCATGCGCTCTGAAGCGACAGTTGACTGCCGCCTTGCCGACCAGTTGCTGCTATACATGGTGATGGCTAAGGGCCGCTCCGAGTTTCGTACGACCCAGGTTACCGAGCACTTGCGCACCAATGCTGCGGTGGCCAGGCAGCTTACGGGCGCTGAGATCAATATTGCGGAAGATGGCTGGGTGACAGTGCAGGACGTGGGACTTGCTTCGAGTCCGTGAGTGCCGTTAGTTCATGCCGCACACGATGCCGGCAACATAACGTTAAAAAGACGCGTAGCGCGGCCTGAGCTTTGCGTTTCTTGCGAAGCTCAGGTGAGAATGCGACAGCATTCTCAGCTTCCAGCCCGCGAATTCTCTAGCAGGGACTGCTGGGGAGGAAACAGCGAATGTACGCCGATGACCGCGAAGAAGACAATAATATGGAATTTGAATATAAGAAGGTGGACAAGCGCGCAAAAGCCGAAGATGCGCCAACTGAGCAGGCAGACGCCGAAGAGACGGATGACGATCAAGCTACGCCCGGACAACCTTGCGATGCCTCTGCCGCAGAGGCAGAAGACCAGACTGAGGAAGCGGCTGCTGAAGCCGAGGCCCCCGAAGCCCTGCATCTGGACATCTACCAGATACTGCGGCTGTTTGTGGGTATGGTCTCTGAGCAGGCCTGGATCAACCTGGGCATTCAGCTAGCCCCGGGTGAGGAGGAAACGGAGGTCAAGCTGACGGAAGCAAAGATCGCCATAGACACTTTGCGATTCATCTGCCAACAGCTTGAAGATGACCTGGAGGAAGCCGAAAAGCGCGAGCTGGACAATCTCATTTCCACGCTGCAGATGAACTACATACAGCGCACCTGAGAGATCGAGGCTGATAATGAAGTTGGCTAGAATGGCGACAGTGTCCAGATCCGGCTTCGTCGAAAGCACACACTACGGCGACGCGGTGGTGGCCGATGGCGACGGGCGGGTGCTGGCTTTCGCCGGCGACGCACAACGCTGGGCATACTTGCGCTCTTCCAGCAAGCCGCTGCAGGCGTTGCTGGTGGTGCAGACCGGTGCGGCGGACCAGTTCGGCTTCAGCGAGCAGGAGCTGGCCATTTGCTGCGCCTCCCACTGCGGGTCGGCCGAGCACGTCGAGACCGTCCTGAGCATCCTGGCAAAGCTCGGCCTGAGCGAAGCCGACCTGGAGTGTGGCGTGCACGCGCCCGGCGACAGCGACGAGCGCAACCGGCTGACATGTGAAGGTAAAGAGCCCGGGCCGGCTCACAACAACTGCTCGGGCAAGCACGCTGGCATGCTCGCGTCGGCGCTGGCAATGGGTGTGCCCACTGAAGGCTATTCGCAGCGTGACCACCCGGTGCAAAAGGCAACTCTTGAGAACATCGCTGCGATTTGCGATATGGTCGCGGACGAGATACGCCTGGGCATAGACGGCTGCGGAGTGCCGACCTTCGGGATGCCGCTTCGCAACATGGCAATTGGTTTTGCCGGTCTGACCATACCGCAGGACCTCAGCGGCGAACTGGCAAGCGCGGCTGAACGCATCTGCGATGCCATGGCCGCCGCGCCGGTCATGATCGCCGGCCAAGGCAGCTTTACCAGCACCGTGCTGGAGGTTGCGGGCGATACCGTCACATGCAAGGGCGGGGCGGAGGGCTTGTTCACGCTGGGCGTGCGGGGGCGCAACATGGGCCTGGCGGTGAAGGTGAGCGATGCCGGCGGCAGGGCGCAGGCCCCGGCAGTGCTGGCCGCCCTACGCCAGCTTGACATTCTCACCGACGACCAGCACGAGCGACTCGCCGATTTTGCCTGCCCGCAAGTGATCAACTGCCACGGGGAAATCGTCGGGCAGATAGACGCGGAACTGGTGTTGCAATTCAATGAATGAGCAGGCGGAATTTCTATACGGCAGAGCCAGCAGGACTCTAATCATCATTACGGTGTTGGTGATGCTTGTTATCGTGACCGGCATCGTGCTATTGCCGTTTTATGCCGGCTTGCCGCCTGACGCCGAGGTCGCGTCAGACACAAGCGACGGCGAGGGCCTGGGGCCGATTCCGCTGCCGGCTGGGATTCCAGCCGACGTGCCGCCGCCCCCGCCTCGGTAATATCCGCTGTGTCACAGGGGTGAGAGAATTGGCTTTGACTGTGGGACAAGTTGGCGCTGGCGCTCTGGCATCCTCGCACATGCAAGGCTATGTGGCCGCGCGCGGAGTTGAGGCAGTTGTGCTGGCAGAAGCCGACGAGCCGGCCCGCCGCAGCTTGTACGACAAATATGGCATCATCAAGCAGGTACACGAAGACTATCAGGCCCTGCTTGAGGACCCCGAGGTCGCCATTATTGACATCTGCGCTCCCACGGGCTTGCGTGCCGAGATCGTCATCGCCGCCCTGGAGGCTGGCAAGCACGTCATCTGCGAGCAGCCGCCGGCGACCACAATGGCCGACTTCGAAGCCATGCTCGCTGCCGCTGAGGTCAGCAAGGGCCGTCTGTTTGTGGCGATTTCCGAGTTGATGATCCCGGCTAATGAAAAGGCGCACGAATTTATCCAGCAGGGGGAACTCGGCGACCTGCTAGTGGCCAGCGTGCTTGTGATGGACAAGGCACTCGCTAGCCCCGTCATGATGCAAAGCGGTTATGCGGTGGTCGCTGTGCTGCAGCGGTGGTTGGGGCCGGCGGTTTCCGTTAGCATGACCGCCCGGTGCGTCGCTAGTGAAGCTGAGCCTGAAGCTGAAGTCGAGGACACCGCGCTGGTCAACATGGAGATGGCCACCGGTGCGCTGGGGCAGATCGCTATCACCTGTGCGTCTGCCGATGACGAGCCAACCGCGGAGCGCCGCATCGTTGGCACGAAGGGGTCGCTGTTGGTCCGCGACGACCCGGAGGACGAACTGCCGCTGGTCGGCTTCGAGGAGAGGATGTTTTTCCCGATAGCGGTACACAACCCGCCGCACATCCGCGAGTATGCGACCAGGCAACTGCTCTGCCATTTCGTGGAGTGCATCATCGAGGAAGAAGAGCCGGTGGTGACTGTCCAGGAGGCACAGGCCGCCCTGCGAACTGTGTTAGCTGCCTACGAGAGCCAACAGTCCGGCAGCCGGGTCGAGATTACCTAGAGATCCGGCCGCAAAGGGGCTTTCTAGACGGATCGTCGAGGCGTTATCCGATCTTCACCGGCTCGCCCGTGTCCGACGATTTATAGACGGCTTCGAAAAGCTCCACGGTCTTGCGGCCCTCGTAGCCATCACACTGCACCGGCTTGCCCTCATTGATGGCCGCGAGCATGTCCTCGACGATGTTGGCCGGAAGGTCGTCAGGAGCGGCGAAATCCTCGGGATCAAGCTCCACCTGCTCGGGCGTCGGAGCGTCTTCGGGCAGCACGTATTGGGGCTGGCCGCCGACACCAACGTTGGCGCTCCTGGCCGCAGTAAAGCGGATAATCTCTTGATCAAGCCATGTGAGCGTGCCGGTGGTGCCGGTTATCTCGATTGCTGAGCCGAGGTCAGGGAAGCTGCAGGTGGTGGAGATGACCATGCCAACAGCCCCGGAAGCGAACTGTAGGATGCTGGCGGCGGTGTCCTCGGTTTCGATGTCGTGGGCGAAGGTGCCGCGCCTGCCGAAGACGCTTGCGACCGGCCCCAGCCACCACTGCAGGAGGTCGAGGTAGTGGACGGCCTGGTTGGCCAGTGAGCCGCCTTCGGTCGCTACCCGGCCGCGCCAGCCCTCGGGATAGCCGGTGTTGTAGTAGTCCTGAGCGCGGAACCACTTCATGCGCAGGTCACCGAGGATGATGGCGCCGATGGCACCGGACTGCACTGCGTCACGGATCTGGTAATTGACCTTGTTATACCTGCTGTCAAAATCCACAGCGAACACCAGTCCGCTCACCTCGGCGGCCTTGATGACCGAGTCACAGGCCTCCACGGTGATGTCCATCGGCTTGGTGCTGAAGCAGTGCTTGCCGGCTTGCAGGGCCTTCACGGAGAATTCGGCGTGCATGCCGCTGGGCGTAGAGACGCCGATGACGTCAATATCATCGCGCGCCAGCATTTCGTCATAATCGCGGATCCACTCGCAGCCGAGTTCCTCCTGGGCCTTTTGACCGCGCTCTTCCCAGACATCGCACACGGCAATCAGCTCTGCCCCGGGTATGTTGGGGATCAGGTTCGCCCGCGCGCGGCCCATGCCCAGGCCGACAATTCCAAAACGCAGTAGATCTGCCATTATCATCACCCATTCATAATGCATAATGCGCGTTCGCGCAACAGAGCGAATTCGCGTGGCTTGGCCATCTGCTTGATCTCAGCTTGCGGAAAGCTGCCCGTCTGCTAAGCTCTCGGCTTGAAGATCGACCCATCGAGTATCTCGGCGAACTTCTCTGATAGTTCGGGCTGACCCAGCGCGACGAAGACATCGCTCCAGCGTCGGGGCTGGTTTTCATGAACGAGCACCGGCTCGAAATCCAGCCGCAGATACGTCTTTATGGCCGGCAGGCGGAAATCGTCTGTGGACAGCATGACGTCCCGCCGGCCCTCCGTGCGGAACTGGTGCAGAGCCGCCACGCTCACCCAGTAGCCGAGATGCTTGCCTCGGTGCTCCGGCTTGGTCCCGACCATATGTAACTGGCCGGTCTGCGGGCCCCATCCTGGCGAATCCCATGCCGATGCCGTCGCCACCGGCACATCACCCCATACCACAAAGAGAACGCGCTCAGGTCTGAACGCCTCGCGCTGCTTGATGCTGCTCTCAAATTCGCCGGTTTGGACCTCGCGCTCAAATGCCGCACCCACTATCCGCTCCCAGGCGGCCCCGTCGCCTTCGCGATAACATCGCACGGCGTAGCCGTCAGGCAGTTGCAGCTCCGGCAGGTCATCCAGATTCGCCCGCACCATGAAGAGCTGTGGTTGCAGTAGCCTCTGGGCCATTGGGCACATTCTTTCGGTCTCAGTTGTCGGCACACCCGCAGCCAACCCGCCCGGCCACATCCGCTCATAGCCAATTCCTGCTGCGCCCTACTGTTTCCTGCATGAAATTGGGGACAGTCACCTATTTCAGAGGAATAGGAGTGGGAGTTAGAGAAGTGTCAACAAACAGGTGACTGTCCCCAATTTCAGGAGGCGCAAGCAATGATAGACCTGCAAGCTCTGAGCCGACCACCCGCCGATTTCGATCCTGACGCGATCGAGCTTCCTGCGCTGCACATCGGCCCTGCTCTTGCCGACTGGAACCAGCAGCGCCAAGAGGTCAGTCGGCTTTGGCTGGAGTATCTCGGCCAGGGCCCCGAGCAGGTGCCACTGGACGCGGAGATCCACGGGGGGGAAGACCTCGGAGAGGTCACGCGCACACTGGTCAGCTATCAGGTTGAAGACGGCTGCCGCGTAGAAGCCTACTTGATGGCACCTAAGGATGACGGGTCGTTCCCAGGCATCGTGGTCTTTCATCCGACGACTGACACGACGATTGACCAGCCGGCTGGACTTGGCACCAGGGAGCCGCTGCAATTTGCCCTCAATCTGGCGCTGCGCGGCTACGTTACCATTACGCCGCGCAACTTCATTTGGAACTACCGTGGCAAGTTAGCCGGCGAGTGGACGCAGTACATCGAGATAACTGAGCTGCTGTTGCGGACGTGGCCCGAATGGACGGGCATGGGCAAGATGGTCTGGGATGGCCTGCGGGCCGTGGACTATCTTCTCACCATCCCGGCAGTTGATGGATCCAGGCTCGGCTGTATTGGCCACTCTCTGGGCGCGAAGGAAGCCTTATACGCAATGGCCTTCGACGAGCGACTCAATGCCGGCATCTCGTGCGAGGGAGGTGTCGGCCTGCCGTTCACCAATTGGGATGCTCCCTGGTATCTTGGCGAACAGATACACAAGCGTCAGGACCTTGAGCACCACCAACTTGTGGCCCTCGCCGCCCCCGGTGCGCTGCTTGTCATTGGTGGCGGAGCGGAGCCGAGCAACAGGCCCGAGGCCACAAGCCCCGGCGCCGACCGCCTCGAGACGTGGAACTACCTGGAGGCGGCGCGACCCGCCTATGAGTTGTACGATGCAGCACAGAACCTGGGCTACTTGCTCCACGACCAGGGCCACGGCCTGCCGGAGGAGCATGAGGGGCTGGTCTATGAATGGTTCGGCCACTTCCTGCCCGACAAGGCATCTTAGCCACCACGCGGGTGGGGCTTCAGAGACATCGGGAAACTACTCAGGCGCTTACTGCCACTTCCCAGGACTTACCGACTTGCTTGTCGCCGCGCCAGCCAGTCACCACATAATAGTAGGTCTTTCCGCCCTCAACAGCCGCATCGCGGTAAGCGCAGGCACACGCCACCTCGCCAATGAGATTATCCTGGAGCGGCTCGAAGGAAGCATGCAGGCCGCGGTGTATGCGGTAGGTGTGCGTGTCACCGGCCAGTTCGTCCCACTGCAGCTCGACCGCGCCAGGGCTGACCTCGGCCCTTATTCCGGTCGGGAACGGCACATCGAAGAATGCGCCCTTTAGCTCGGTGTGGTCGGCTGAGTACCAGGCCAGGAACATCTCACCTGAAGCCAGTTGCAGCAGGCACGGGTAGGCGAAAGTGTCCACATAGGTCTGATAGCCCCACGTCTCGCCGCAATCGTGGCTGAATGCAAGGTATATGCCGCCGCGATGCTGGTGGTCCAGATAGCGATCGTGGTAAGCCAGGATCGTTGTTCCGCCCGGCGGCCCCTGCGGCACCCACAACAGGCAGGGACACAGCCCATGCAGGTGAATGCGCCTGAAAGTCCATGTGTACCCATTATCGGTGGAAACCGACTGGTAAAGCGGATAGTTCTCCTGGTGGTAGAAGCTCCGCGCCACGGCCAGCAGCCGGCCATCGCCGAGTTGGGTGATGGAGGTTTCATTGACACCACGACAGCCCTTAGCTTGTTCAGCCTCCTGGTCGTAGATCACGTAGGTGAAATCGCCCCAGGTGTCACCTTCGTCGCGCGACCTAAACACGCCAGAAGCCCCAAAGCCGCGCGCGACATCCGGCCTGTCGCGGTTGGTTTCGCCGTAGCATGACAGCAACAGGTCGCCGTTTTGCAGCCGGATGATGCCTCCAAACGAGGCCGCACTGTGCAGCGGGCTAGGATCGAGTAGGGCCGGCTCGGTCCAGGTCGCACCCCGGTCGCTGCTTCGTGTCAGGAATAACTGCGCCTTCCACGTGCTTGGGTCTGCCTCATCGTGGTCTGGAGAGCACTGATAGAACGGCAACAGGATCCTGCCGTTACGCAAAAGCGGGGCGGAGGTGACATCGAGATAATCGTACATCTCCGGGTCCGCAAATATCGGTCGTAGTGTATCCGCGTCCCACGTCTTGCAGCCGTCGTAAGACTTGACGCACACGATCTCGTCATCGAGATTGGTCCAGGGGTTGCCGGCTTTCATCCTGGGATCCTCGTCCATCGTGCTGGTACGGAAGGCGCACAGGATTTCTCCCCCGCCGAGGTCCACGAGGCTGGCGTAAAGCGCTGACTTGCCGGGCGGGGCCTTGTAGATGCTTAGATGTCTGAAATTCCCGGCCAACTGAGCCATCCATCCGGCTCCCTTCAGGCCTGGTGGCGTAGTTACTTCGTCATTTCGACTACAGCGCGGCTGATGGGACCGTGCATACGGAAGGTGTTTACGGTCTTCGCTTCGATGACATTGCGGCCCGGCTTCAGCTTCCAGACAAACCCCGGCTTTTTCTGCTGCCACTTCTTCCTGTCAATCCGCACCATGAACCTGTCGAAGTTCGGGGTCATGGTGTTGAGGTCCAGGATCAGCGTGCCCGCATCTTTGCCTGCCGTCAACTCGATGGCAGTCTCATTCACCGGCCAGTAGTAGTCGGCGGGGCGATTGCTGGTCAGCCCATATTCCGGCGATTCGGCGGGGACCGCACTGTCCTCCCACCACAGATAGACGTCGCAGAAGTATTCGCCATGGCCGTGGGTCAGCTCGCCGGGGAAAGGCGTGAGCAGGTGGTTGTTGCGCAGCGCGATGCAGAAGCGGCGGTAGAGCTTCAAGTCGGCCCAGCCATGCTTCTTCGGATCTATTCTGTCAAGGGCAATACTCTCGCGCTCCGCATAGACGACCTGTACTTCGTTGGTGCGCTTGGGCTTCCACAACTGGCGGATTTCCAGCGCGCTGAGCGGCACACCGTTGCGCTCGAAATGACAGTTGTAACTCGGGTCGTGGAAATTACCAGTGTCCATCAGTATCCACTTGCCGAATTGATTGGACCAGACCTCCGCCACGCAGTGGTGATCCAGGATGACATGGCGGGCCGTGTAGCCCAGCGCGACCGCGGTCTGCACGAACAGCGTCGAGTAATGCGTGCACATGCAGAGCGCCAGAGGCGCCTGGTTGGTCTCCAGGAGGATAAGCGCATCCCACGGCGGGCACCAGTCCGTGCGTCCGCTGTCCCAGCCCTTTGGCGCGCTGTAGCGGCACCAGTTGCGCAAGGCGACGAGCCTTTCGAGTTCCGTTTTGTGCCCGGCAGTCACCTTCTTCAGATCGTACTGCTTGCGCAGCCGCTCCAGGCGGTCGAACGGCTCCTGGTAAGCGAACCGATAGGAGCTGACAGCGAGGCTGACCGGCGTCATGTCCACTACCCGCACCGCCTCTGTCGCAGCAGTCCGCGCGACCCGCACATCCGCTTTCAGTGCCACTTCCTGCAGTGTCGGCGTGGCATCGCCGGACTTGCAGCCAAGCACCGCCCGCCACTGGAAATAGCGCGGGAGCCTGTCCCTGCCGGTGAGTTTGCTCATCGCCTGCCAGGGGCTCCAGTCCGCCCCGTTGTCGGACGTGCGCGCCTCAAAGCGCAGCAGTGTGCCCTTGGGCTTGTCAACATCGGCCTGGAAGCGGACCTTGACGCTGCTGACGTGGGGGAAGATCCCGTCTTCGGCGGCGAGTGCGGCAAAGTCAACTACCTCCGAGGTCAGCTTGGCCTCGGACGGGTAGCGCGCCAGCCGCAGCCGCACCAGGTACTCGCCGTCATTCATGCCCTGTATGCCCAGCGCGTCGTAGTCCCAGGTTGCGCCGCCATCTACGCTGCGAGCCGAGCGGTTGGGATGAAGGCTGTCTTCGATGACCAGCTTGCCGCCGCCGGAGAATACGAAGCTGTTGAGCCCTGGCTTGAGAGCCTTCGCGGGCACGGTGACGACACTCCAGCCCGTTGATGGCAGCGTCCTCACCGGCTTGAGTTGCCGGCCGTTAACGCTGACCTGTGTTGGCTTGTCTAGAGCGTCTTCTTTGGCCCGGTTTGCCCTACTGTAGAAGTACAGCTTGCCGTCGGCGACGTCGCCGGGATCGAGGATGAAATCCTTGCGCGCCCAGACCCTGTCACTGAGCATCTCGACATTGTTGATATGAGTCCTGCCGCGCTCGTCCTGAAGCATCAGCGACTTTGCCAGCCGCACGCCCGGTCTGGTGTTGTCAATCGCGACATCGCGGGTGCATACCTCGAAGTCAGCGTGCGAGTGCCAGGTCTTCTGTATGGACTTGATTGATGGTGTTGTAGCCACAGGATCACCCTTTCTGAGAAAGCGTAGCGCCCGACGCTGATTGTTTTCAACCACCGTCCGGGCCATACCTTCCCACCTGAGAGGATTGTTTGCAGAGGGCGTGCAGGACGGCGGATAAGCCGAAAAACAACAGCAAGGGAGTCGGGCAGGATGCCCGACTCACGGGATAGAAGAGGCATTGTCAGGCTGGAAAGCCTGACCCACGCGAGAATATTTGGGATGAGCGACGTACGCTTTGAGGAGGGATTAGGGCTGGAATAGCTCGGCAAGCTGCTCCTTGGTGCAGGCTGTTATCAGGTAACTGACCCGCACCTCGTCGCCCTGGCTGTGCGCTGCTCGCTACTGCTCAGGCTTCTCCAGATACACCACGCCCGGCAGCTCTGCGAAGTCCTCGTCGCTGGTTACCAGCGTTGCCTCGTAGTGGCGCGCTGTGGCATAGACGACTGCGTCCGCCATCGCCAGGCCGTGCTGCAGGCTCAAATCGGCGGCCTCCAGTGCCAGCATGTCATCCAGAGGCACCACCTGGCCGACGCGCATTCTCCCCGCTACGATAATAGCATCCTGTGCAGATAGCTCACGTTTCATGAATTTGTAGACCTCATACAGCACCACCGTCGGTATTAGCAAATCGGACGCGTACAGATATTGCTCGTAGGCGTCCGCTTGCGGCCCTCCGGTGAGATGCTCGATCCAACCCGATGAATCAACAAGAATCATACACGGTCGACCTTCTCGCGGAGGCTAGACGTGTCTGCGCCCGCGGCAATACCGCGCAATTCGTCGAGTTCCAGCACCGGCACCAGGTAGATTATCCCACCCTTGGTAATGACCGACAGCTTCTGGCCGGGTTCGATGCGCATGCGTTCGCGGATCTCCTTGGGTATTACGACCTGGTACTTGCTTGATACGGTTGTCTGGGCCATTTCAGTGCTCCGTAATACGATATGTCGTTCGATATGGATATTATCTTACTAACTGCCCACCGTGTCAAGATGTTGTTATTTCGTTGTCGTTATGTAGGGCGCGGACCTGTGCCGCGCCGAAGCTATTCAGGCAGCTCCTGTTTGCGACAGCCTGTTATCAGGTAGCTGATGCGCACCTCGTCGCCCTGGCTGTGCGCTGCTCCCAGGTCTATGTTGAGAACGCCGTTGGTCTGGACTTCCGAATACCACTTGAGTTCCTGGTCGCCCCCGAACGATATCTTCACCGGCTCGTCGAATTTAATCAAACAGCCTTCGCCGCTTTCTGCCCCCGTCCATACGCCGGTGCAGATTTCTTCCGAGCCGATGACCTGCAGCTCGAAACCGGGCTTGTTCTTCAATAGCGGGATTTGCTCGAAGAGACCTTCCACCGCGACATCCTCATCGAAAGTGACTGTCAATTGCTCTTTGATACCTTCAGCCAGGAAGTTGTGCTTGCGTACCATACTAATCGGCAAGTCGAACATCTTCGAGGTAACCGTCAGGGCACCGGCCGCTTCGTCCCACTCGTGCGCCACGCTCCAATAATCGGGCCAGGAGAGCTTGCCATCGCCGAGCTCTGCGAGCACCTGGTGATTCATGTAGGCGGTGTAGTTCATGGAGACAATGGTGCTGCCGTAGTCCGGCGTCCAGAACAGCGACAGTCCGCCGCCGGTACGCGGCCAATACTGATTAGCCGTGAAGCTGATGCGTGATTTAACCCATTCGCCGGCGGTGTGTCCCGTGTAGATCAGCGCATAATACGCAGGGCGGCGGATGGCGAAGAACTCGTCGTTGAAGTTTTTTGTGAAATTGTCCTCGCGCACCACCGGCAGGACGCCGCTCTTGTCAACGCTCTTCGGATAGTTGAGCCAGCGCAGGAAGGCACCGGTGTAGATGGCACCTGCGGCTCCGCCCATGAACTGTCCCGAATCGTACGGCGCTTGGTCGTACACGCGGTTGACGGCGCTGTTTACGGCTGCTGTGGCCTGGGCGATATTGGCCTCATCGGTCGGGTCGGCGCTGTGTCGCCACAGGCCGGCCTCGGGCAATGCTGCTGCCATCATCGTGAGCCCGGCGCCGTACTGCGGATGTTGCCAGCCGTACTGGGTACGGTGGGCGAAATTGCTGGCACCCCACACGTGCCCGTCCGGCTCGGGCGCGACAGTGTGGTTGAAGAATTCGTAGATAACGCGCAGGCCCTCTTTGGCCGCCTCGTCACCGCTCCAGGCATAGTACTGGGCAATCCCCGAGCAGGTCAGGCCCTGGTATGTGGTGTCCGGACCGTAGGCCTCCTGCTGATAGCCGGTCTTCATGAAGGGGTTCAGTTCCGGGTCGCACATCATCACACAGTAATCGTGGGCGAGCCTGTCGTAATCGGCCTCCACCTCGCCGACGACATGCAGGGCGTAGTGCGCCACGAGCCAGTGCGCGGACTGGTTCTCGCACGATACCCGGTGAAACGGGTAGCGATCTATGGGATGCCGATATGCCTCAGTCCAGAGCGCCCGCAGTTCGGGCGAGAGGTCCTTCGCGCACAGGCCGTAGGGGAAGGCGTAATTCTGGTTCATCGGAAAGCCGGTCGAACTGGCGTAGGGGTCCATGTCGGAGTCGGTGGCGTTCTTGCAGGTGTCATCCTCGTGAATGCGCAAGAGGTCGGCAAAAGCGGCCAATATGCAGCGGTTGCGCAGCTTTTCGTCCCCGCCGAAGGGGTTGACGCGGGCAGGCACAGCGTAAGCTGCCGCAAGGTTGTTGGGCAGGCCGGTAGAGCTGAGACAGAAGTCGGGAAACGACGACCACTGGTCCCAGCGCACGCCCTGCTCCTCGAACTTCTTCCATCTGTGCAGCGAGCCGAACCAGATGCTGTCACGGTCGAGGTTCTGGCTCTCCAGCGTAAAGCGTGTGTGGTACAGCGCGCCGTAGTTCTGGAACAGGCCGGCATTGCGCACCGGCTCCTTGAGTAGCTCGTCCAGCAGCGGCGCGAACGACCTGTCGGCCTCACATTCGAGGTCGGCGGGGGAGAGCTGCCGCATCTGCTCCCAGACTTGCTTCTGGAACTTGTGCCACACCTGGGTGCCGTCAGGAAGAAACTCGGCGCTGCCACGGATGTTGCGGGCGGTGGCCTGATCCGGGCACAGAATAGTCGGCACCCCGCAGGACCGCAGAAATGCGCTGCCGGCCATGCGGAGGTTGACACTCCACAAAGACGGTGTCTTGCTGACGATGATCTCACCTTTGCCCTCGGGATACTCAAGGTGCAGGAGTTCTTCGGCATCCTCGGTGACGGTCAAGGTGGTGTCGGCATAAGCCGACACCTGCCATTTCTCCGAATTGGGCGGGACGTAGATGTACGCTTCGGAGAACTGCTCAGGGGTGGTGGCCCGTAAGAGCGTGCGCATGGGCATGACGCCGAAGGAGACCTCCGGCTCGGTGGTCACATCGAACGTGAAGCCGCCGGCCAAAGCCAGGCGCAGTTGGTAGATGCCCGGCTTGCCGTCAGCGACGGCGAAGTCCCAGGACTTGTCTATGACGCCCTCGGCGGGGAACCACTGGTAGTCCCAGCCGACGTAATGCTCGTCGGCATCCAGGAAGCGCACCAGTGCCTTGCGCAGCTTGCCCGTGTCGGTCTCCGAGTCGAGTTGCAGCGTGACCTTCAGCGGCCCGCCGTGGTGCACGAAGTAGAGCGCCGTCGCGTCGCACTTAAACGGCCCGTCAAAGCGCTTCGGCGCAGCTTCGGTGAGTCTAAAGGCATCCCACTCAGCGACATCAACCGCCGCTGTCGAAATGGTCGCCGCCAGGAATGTAAGTACGAAAACACAGCAGATGGCTTTGCGCATATCCATTCGCCTCCTTCAAAAAAAGCGGACGGAGCCCTTTTTGTCAAAACAGCGAGAAGCGGGGCTCCATCCATTTCTGTGGGCCCGAAAAAGGCTCCGTCCCTCTTACGATGCATAACGTGACGCTGAACGCTAGAGTGGATACACGTCCGGCCGATTTTCCTTGCGAGCGTTCCAGGGCTCATTCCAATAGTAGTCTGGATACGGCCAGGTGTTGAGCTTGACCGCGTGATATGGCTTGACATGCCCGTCCACGAACGCGCAGTTTGCCATGCCGGACAGCCGGGGGTCCATAGTGTCCTTAAAGTGTCTGCCTGCCACGTTACCCCGGGATGCGTAGTACCATCCGTAGAATACGTCCGGATCCGGCACGCTGGGATGCTTGTAACACGTCTCTGTGAGCAAGAGCTGCTTGACAGGATTCTTGAAATCGCTGAACTCGCCGGGGCGGTTTTGCTCTGTGGCGTAGTAGGGTCCATATCCGATTATCGCGTATATCACCGCGCCGTAAGCGGTGTAAGCGTTGTTGCCCGTATAGCCAAGCCTGACAGGACACTGCCACACGTCGTCAACCTCGTAAACCGTGGCCGCCTGGGTGCTAATGTACGGGGTAACGTAGAATGTCCAGACTTTGGCATAGTTGTACGGTGCCGGGTACATGATAGGGAAGGTCTCGTCATTGTCGTCGGCGTACATGATCATGGCTAGTGCGATCTGTTTGACGTTGCTCATGCAACTGCTCATCTGCGCCTTTGCTCGCGCCCTGGCAAAGACAGGAAAGAGAATCGCCGCCAGAATCGCGATTATTGCGATGACCACCAACAATTCGATAAGTGTAAATCCCTTTCGCATCACAATACCTCCTTTATTTTTTGCACTATCAGCCGGGTACCCACTCCAGAGGAGTGGGACGGGCGTTTCGCCTGTCCAAGGCGATACTGGACAATGATTGGATTTGACAGGCGAGATGCCCGTCCTACCTGACTCTACAAGCTTGCCCGATTCTCTTAGTTCAAACCCAATGCACCAACTACATTATACCACCCCTCCCCGCGTTTCGCAAGGCGTTCTGCAAGAGTCTCTGTCTATTCGCTGGTTTTGGCTATGGTGTCTTGCAGGCGGAGGATGAGGCGGTCCGCACCGGGAGCGCGGAAGATGGTGGTATAGTCGGTGAGTACGACGCGTGGCACGCCGGCCTCGTAGGCGCTGAGCAGGTTCTCCACTACCCTGTCCTGGGGCCGCGGTGAGGCGGCTATCCAGATGTGGCAGGGCTTGATGGTGGTTTTCTGCCCCCTGGAGGCGAGGTTATACAGCTCCTTGATTGCCTGCGCCGGTTCGGCTCCCCGTTCCTGCCACGGCACGTACAGGGCCAGGCCGTCCACAGCGGAACATTCGATTAACTGGCTCCAGTCGGCGGTGCCGGTGTTATCCTGAGTGGTATCGAGAGTGGGGCTGGGCATGACCAGCGAATGCAAGCGGGCGTCAACGGCCTGCACTGCAGCGGCCGCGGCCAGCACGAACATCACTATGCTGAAGCGGCGGAAGGTGTGGACCTGCTCATTGAGGTCGCGGGGCATCTGGTAGTTTTCAGCGGCGTAGAAGAGTCGCTGGCAGTACTCACAACGACAGGCCCAGGTGCCTCGGGAGTAGTAGAAGCTGGGTTCATCCCACAAGAAGCCATGCGCCTCAAGCATCCAGGCCGTCGTGCGCATCTGGGAGGCAAACCATTCGAGGAAACCGGGGTTGTTGGGGCACGCCTTGTAGCAGCGCCGGCCGCGGCTGTCAATCTGCAACTGCTCGCGGTGGGTGTCAACGTAAAGGCTGTCAATGGCCGGGTCCGGGTCAACCACCTTCCCATAGCCCCACGGCACGATGCACACTTCGAAACCGGCAGCGGCGGCAGACCTGACGAATGCAGCCACCTCCTCGGCGTGCCAGCGCATCTCGTTTTCGTAGCAGCCGACGAACAGCGATCTTATCCCGGTCTTGTAGAGCAGATCAATGTCCACACGCTCGAGTTCTTCCACGCCGCCAGCGATGCAGATGCCGACATCCATCAAAAACCCGTGCCTCCCGTGCTACGGCATTGTTGCCATGTGCATAGCTATTGTGGCTTACGGCCCACAACGACAAAGGATGTGCCTAGCGGCAAGTTGATGTAGCGTGTCAGCCACATCTCTATTCTCAACAGCGTAATCAGAGCGTTATTCAACAGGGGCGGCAGTATTCTCAAATCGGTTTTCGGCTCGTCCGGCTGTTTGGTGCGGAGCCGCTGCAACATGCGAAAGGTGAATATCATGGGGAACACGAAACTGACTGCAGAAGAGAACTTCTCTATGCGATAGCCGGCTTCCTGTAATTTGCCGATAATTTCCCTGCGCGTGTATCGGCGCAGATGCGCCAGCGCCTCATCGTGTTCGCTCCACAGGCAGGGATGTGCAGGCACAGTCATTACCAGGATTCCACCCGGGCGCAAAGCGCGATAGGTGTCCTGCAGGGCCGCACTGTCATCAGGAATATGCTCCAGCACGTCGCAACTTGTGACGACATCGAGAGAATTGTCGGCGTAGCTCAACTCTTCCACGCGGCTACAGGCTAGATTGCTGAAGCTGCGCTTGCGGCAGTATTGAAGCGCGGACCAGGCGGCATCGCAGCCGTGAACCTCGCCCAGGTCGGTGACGGCCTTCATGGTGCCGCCGGTGCCGCAGCCGGCGTCGAGGATGCGCAGATCGGCGTTGTTGTCACGGCGGACGGCGTACGTGTCTATGAGTTGCCAGACGAGTCGCCGGCGGCCCACAAACCACCAATAGGCGTCTTCGAGGCGGTACAACTCATCGAACTCTCTAGGGTGCATCTGGCGAGTGGCGTCGCTGTCTCTGGTGGGCATTAGTCCGATTAAGACCCTTTTTGTCGAACTTATGTTTGCAATTTTGTGTCTGCTATGCTATAGTACAGGTGTTCGCAGCAGCGAGCCTCAGGATGGAGGGTGATACCATGGTCAAGAAAGCGCTTACACCGCGCCGCCAGCAGATCTTGAATTTCATAATACAGCATATTCGGGAGAACGGCTACCCGCCGACGGTGCGGGAAATCGGCCAGGATGTTGGCCTGTCTTCCAGCTCCTCAGTGCACTTTCACCTCAAGGCCCTGGAAAGGGCCGGCCATCTGGAACGCGACGGTTCGCTGACGCGCGCGATCCGCCCCAGTGCGCCGAGACAAGAGGCGCCCGAGGTGCGCCCGGCAGGTCGCCACATCCCACTGGTCGGACGAGTGGCTGCCGGCGAGCCTATACTTGCCACCGAAAACATCGAAGAGCTGTTGCCCATGCCCGATAATCTGTTTACCGGCAAAGACCTTTTCATGCTTGAAGTAAAGGGCAATAGCATGATCAACGCCGGCATTCTGGACGGCGATTATGTGATCGTGCGCTGTCAGGACACCGCCGAAAACGGCGATATTGTAGTCGCGCTGCTCGAGGACGAAGCAACCGTAAAAAGATTCTACAAGCATTCCGACCACGTCGAGCTGCGGCCGGAGAACGACCAGATGCAACCGATCCAGGTCTCTGACGTGCAGATCGTCGGCCGCGTCTGCGGCGTCTTGCGCCGGCTAGCCTGATTTTCAATCATCGCTTGTCTCCGGGCGCTGCCTGCGGAGCACGATTAGCGTTGCGTCGTCGTTGTGGCGAGCGACAGAGAAGGCCTCGTGGGCGGCGATGATGCTCTGGGCGATAGTCGCGGCGTCCTCATCTATCGCCGCTTCGACAGCCTGCAGAACCCCCGACGTCCCCCATTCTTCTCGATTCTTGTTTCGCACGTCCGAGATTCCGTCCGTATAGAAGACCACGATGTCGCCACGTTCCAAGTGCTCGGTCACCATCTCGTAATCGGGGTCTTCGATGGCTCCGATGAGAATCCCGCCCGAGCTTAATTCCACGACGTTTTCAACATCACCAGCGCGGATCAACAAAGGAGGAAGATGGCCGCAGTTGACGAACTCAATCTTACCAGTGGCAATCTCGATGGTGGCGATGAACAGGGCCGCGTAGCAGTCAGGCTGCAGGGCCGGGTAGATGCCTCGGTTGATACGCAGCGCCATCTCCGCGAGGGAGAGGCCTTCGTGGACGGCGGCGACGAGGTGGGAATTGAGGGCCGACAGATGCACCAGGCCATAGACGCTTTTACCGGCCATGTCAGCCAGGACTACGAGCAAGCGCCCTTCGTCGAGGATGCGGATGCTGTAAAGATCGCCGCCGACATAGCGCGCGGGCCGGAACGTCAGAGAAATGTCTAATTCGGGGACCTCGGGGACCTGGTCGGGCAGCATCGCGGACTGCAGCCGCCGCGCCAGCCGCAGCTCATGATCTATTTCGATATTGAGTGCGCGTTCGGAGTCACGGGCCCGGACCAGATAGCCGGTTATAACGGCCACCAGCAGCAGCAGCGGCACGCGCGTGAAGGATAACTCAGTGGCCAGCACCCACCAGTCGTAGCCGGTGGTGATGCGGTCAACTGCAAAGCTCAACAGGATGGCCAACACGGCAGTGATGATGGCGCCTCCACGGCGGTACCAGATAGCGCCTGTGATCACTACGACATAGTAGATTTGAGAAAGATCGCGCCAGCTTTCTGAGAATGTCACCGTGATCGCGGTGACCAACATCAGGTCAATGAGCAGAGCCACCGGCCGGTAGGGATGCATGCTGTAGTTGCCGAAAAACAACGTGGCCAGCAGGAATGTGAATAGTATGCCGATTATCAGCATCGCCTGCATGAATGGGGGAGCATTGAGAAGCCCTCGGGTTTCAGGGGGGACCACGAGAAGCGCAATGATGACCGCTGCGCGTATCAGCGCCACAATGATGTCGGTATCTTCGACCCGCTGTCGTGCTTCAATTGGACGCCGAAAGTCTGCCGACAAAAAGCTCACCTCCTTAAGCGTCGGTTGGTGCAATAGGCCGGCCCTGTCCCTGAGCCATATTCGACGCGGCGTCTGCATGCACCTGCCGCATGCTACGGGCCTGATGCCGGCAATGGGGTAAGAGTATGACGCATGATGAGAATGCTGGGCATGACAAGTACCTCAACCTCCGCCGTCGGATGGTGGAAGAGCAGCTCATCCACCGCGGTATCAAAGACCCGCGAGTGCTGGCGGCGATGGTAGAGGTGCCCAGGCACGAATTCATGCCCCCCGATCGGCGTGGCGACGCCCACTACGACGGCGCGGTGCCGATCGGTGAGGGGCAGACCATCTCTCAGCCGTACATGGTAGCACTGATGGTGGAGCTCCTGGAAGTGACGCCGACAGACAAAGTGCTTGAGGTGGGGGCCGGCTCCGGTTACCAGGCGGCGGTACTCGGGCAACTGGGCGCCGAGGTCTATGCAATCGAGCTGATACCGACTTTGGCCGGCCGGGCAGAGGCGACACTGCGGCGACTGGGCTACGAGAATGTGTACATAGTCGTGGGTGACGGCAGCAAAGGCTATCCCGAGGCAGCGCCCTACGACTGCATCATCGTGGCCGCCGCCGCTCCTGACATATCGCCGGCGTGGGTGGAGCAGCTCAACGAAGGTGGGCGGATAGTGGCACCGGTAGGCAGCCTGCACAGCCAGGTCTGTACCGTGGCGGAAAAACAAGACGACAGCCTGCAGACTGTGCGCAGCATCGGCTGTGTGTTCGTGCCCCTGCTAGGGCAATACGGCTGGGACGTATAGGCATAACGCGCCGACCGACAAGGACTCTGTACCTGTTGGGAAGAAAGACTAGAGCTAGTTCGTTCGTTTAAGCGGGCCAAAGTGAATAGACGATGAGCGCTTTTCCCTACGATGCCCACATTCACACTAATGTTTCCGAGGGGCGGGACAGCCTGCGCGAGATGATCCGCGCAGCCGAGGCCGCCCAACTACAACTGGCGGTGGTCGCCGATAGCTACGAGCTTGCCGGCGACGATCTACGCGACCGCGTCAGGGATATCGTGAAGGCCGATGCCACCACCGGCGTGATGATCGTCCCTGCGATCGAGACAGCGATACTCGACTCAGCAGGCACCATCGCACTGAGCAAGGAGCTGGCAAGTTTGGCGCCGGTGGTTTATGCTCACTTCGGCGGCCGCACCCAGGGCATCGCCCATGACCCGCCGGCCAGCAAATACCGCTACCTGGCAAACATCTTTGAGGCCCTGCTGGGTGCGGTGAACGATCCGGTGATTACCGCGCTGGCACGCCCCTTCAACATCGGCCAGTTCCCCGCACCGATGGCGCCTTCGCAACTGCCGCGTTCCGGGCTGGATGAGCTGGCCGCGGCGATGTTTGAGTCCGAGGTCGCCTTTGAAATCACTAACCAGATGCACTGGTGGTTCCCGGAACTGTCGGTAGATGAATTCACCCGCGAGTATGCCGGCCTGCTGTCGGTATTCTCCGCGCGCAACGTGAAGTTCCTCGTCAGCAGTGACGCGCGTTCGGCAGGTGCGGTCGGCAATCTCGACTACGTGGTGCGGCTGATGAAAGAGGCCGGTGTGGAGAAATCACAGGTGATTGACCTGCCGCAGCTCATCCGCCGGAAAATGGGGCACAGCTAAACACTCGGCTCAGACTTCGCTGCACCGATAGTAGTGTTTCCCTCAGCGTCGGCAACCTCAACTCCCGAACAGCTTTGCCACCAGTTCGGCGATATCCTTGCCGTATGCCTCAGCCTGGCTCAGGGCTTCGTCGTCCGGGTCTCCGACGGCGATAGCGCCGTAATGATTGGCGCTGGAACTGCCCTTGACGATCATACCGTGGATCATCAGAGCTTTGAGGATGTCCAGCACTGTGGTCTCGTTGCCGCCGTGCGGCGCGCCTGAGGTGGTGAAGGCTCCACCGACTTTTCCCTCTAACTTGCCGAAGTGTACCACTGACTGGTCAATGAGGCTCTTCAGCTCAGCGGCGCAAGTGCCGAAATAGACCGGCGAGCCCATGATGATGCCATCCGGCTCCAGCATGTCGTCCGGGGTCGTTTGAGCGACCGGCTTCATCTCCACCTCTATGCCTGCGACACCGCGCGCCCCCTCGGCGACAGCTTCAGCCATCTTCTCGGTATTCCCCGTCTGAGAGTGATACACAATCAGTATGCTTGCCATAGCCATTGATCCTTCCATGTAGGAGTCACTCGTCTTCTGAAATGGGCCGGTATGCTTGCGGCTGCTTGACACCGATTACCTCATCTTCGAGGAATTGCTTCCACGTGGCATGGGTCCAGTAGGCGCTGGCCTCGGCCAGGGACTTCGCAGCCTCGGCAAATTCGCCGGCGTGGTAGAGGCTGACGGTGTTTTCAAATTCCTCTTGCGCCTTGCTCAGGTACTCTATGGCCTCGGGTTTCTGCAACACGCCGCTCTGAAGCGCCGTGGTCACGATCGAACTCTCGGCCAGCATCGTCCCGTCTGTCAGGTTATCTATGTAGGGCTCCGTCGGCGTCCAGTGTGCGTGCTCAGTGTAGTACGCGAAGCACTCGGCATCATCCCACGACCGCCTGCCCTCGGCCTCATCCACCAGCGCTGCACGCCCCAGCGTCTCGCCAAGTGCCTCGGCCTCCTCCAGCGCTTTTTCGAAGAATGCAACATGGGCGGCGACGCCTCCGAGATATCGCGTACGCAGGCCGAAGAGCCACTTGCAGATTTCGGCTCTCGCCAGCCTGTGCATGCCCTGGTTGCTCGCGCAGGAGATAGAGGCGGCGGGCATGCCGTTGAGCTTGGCGCTCCACACAAAGGGATAGCACCGCTCAATCAGCAGCCGGGCGGATGCAGTCGGGCTCCAATTGTGCACGGGATCTGCGAGCACGATCCCGTTCGCCCTGGTGAGTAGTTGGAAGACTTGGCCCTTGCCATTGCGCCCCATGTCATCATCCAGGACGCAGACATGCTCGTCACTGCGCACGCACGCAAAGCAGCTCGTGCAGGGACCGTAGGTGAAATCATGGGTGTGAAGAGAATCCGCCTCGACGCCTTCAACGCTCTCAATGCCGCTAATGGCGCTCTGCAGAAGCTGTGCAGTGAAACCGTGCTTGCGTCCGCTGGTCAAGACGGCGAGGATTGTTGCCATAAGAATCGCCTACCCCCAGAACTTACGGTCGAGGGAACGGTACTGCACGGCCTCAGCGATGTGGTGGACCTTGAGGTCTTCGGCGCCTTCGAGGTCGGCGATGGTGCGGGCGACTTTGAGGACGCGGTCGTGAGCGCGAGCCGAGAGCTGGAACTGGTCAATCGCCGAGCGCAACAGCGATGCGACTTCATCACTCAGCGGGCAGAAGTGCCGCAGGGCCTTGGTGTTCATCGCGGCGTTGTTGTGGAAGGGAGTGTCGTCAAAGCGCGCCTGCTGCATCTCGCGGGCGGCGATGACGCGCTCCTGCACGCGGGTGGAGGGCTCGCCTGGCTCTTTGGCCATGACCTCCTCGGCGGCCAGCCGCGGCACCTCGACCTGGATGTCAATGCGGTCCTGGAGCGGGCCGCTGATGCGTTTGAGATAGCGGGCGATGTGCCCGGGGCTACAGGTGCACTGGCGCGCCGTATCGCCACGGAAGCCGCAGGGGCAAGGATTCATGGCTGCAACGAGCTGGAAATTGGCCGGGAAGGTGAGGGCCATTTGCGCCCGCGCTATGGTGACGGTGCCGTCCTCCAACGGCTGGCGCAGCACCTCGAGGCTGGCGTGGCCGAACTCCGGCATCTCATCGAGAAAGAGCACGCCATTGTGAGCGAGACTGACCTCGCCGGGCCGGGGTATGCTGCCGCCTCCGACCAGACCCGCGGTGGATACGGTGTGGTGTGGCGCGCGGAAGGGTCTGGTGCGGATCAGGGCTGTCTTTTCCGGCATAAGCCCTGCAACGCTGTAGAGCTTGCTTACCTCAAGCGCCTCGTCAAAGCTCATTGGGGGGAGGATACTGGGCATGCGGCGGGCCAGCATCGTCTTGCCGGCCCCGGGCGGGCCGATCATCAGCATATTGTGCCCGCCGGCGGATGCGACTTCGAGTGCACGTTTGACGTGCTCCTGGCCCTTCACATCGCCCAGGTCAATGTCGTAATGGGCGGTTTGGGGGTCGAGTTCTTCTTCGGCGACCGTGACCGGCTCGTGCAGAAAGCCCTCTTCCAACATGCGGACGGTGTCATAGAGGTTGTCGGCGGCATAGATCTCGAAGTCGCTGACGACGGCGGCTTCGGGGCCGTTTTGTGCCGGGACCAGCAGACGCACCTTGCCGTCGTCCTTGGTGCCGAGAGCGATGGGGAGTGCTCCTGAAACCGGGCGCACCAGGCCGTCTAATGCCAGCTCTCCAACCATGGCTGTCTCATCAATGCCATCGGCGCTCATCTGACCGCTGGCCAGAAGTACCGCGATGGCAATCGGCAGGTCGAAGGAGGGCCCCTCCTTGCGGATGTCTGCGGGGGCGAGGTTGACGGTAGTACGTTCCCTGGGGTAGCGGAAGCCGGAGTTGCGGATGGCCGAGCGGACGCGCTCGCGGCTTTCGCGGACCGCGGCATCAGGCAGCCCCACGAGGTTGAAGGCTTCCATGCCCCGGGTGATGTCAACTTCGATCTGCACGGGATGGGCGTCAACACCGATGAGCGTCGCGCTGTGGACTCTTGCCAACATAAGACCAATACCCCCTGTACTGGTGAGGGATAAGCATTTCTATATTGGACGACAAAGCACCCGACACCTGCCACTGTTTGGGTCAAAAGACAATGCCGGCTTCTCCGAATGCCCGTGTGGATCAACGCAGCAAAAAAACAGCGGCGGAGGCATGGCCCCCGCCTTCGAGAGAACGTCTCTGATGCAGGCCGCAGATTGATTTAGGCCTCATCAGCGCCCGCTGCAGGCGCCTCTTCAGCGGCCTCCAGGGCCTCGTCGCGCCGCCGCAGCATTACGCTGGTCATCACAGCCGCACCGATCATGATACCCATCGGTACCCCCAACCCGGTCCATGCGGACAGGACGGAACAGGCCGCCAGCATGGCCGCGATCCAGACCAGCGCACCGAGGACGGCCAGCTTGTTGTCCTGCTTAGGCAAGAAGCCGATGGCGACACAGACTCCTCCAGCCCAGAGCGACAGGATCACCAAGTGGGCGAAGAAGGGGTCATTCACGCCCCAGAAGGCAACCCCTGCCGCGGCGCTGACCTGAATGATGACGTTGCCAATCACTCCCTCTCTCGACTGTGTGGATTGCATGCTCACTCCTCCCTTTCAATTGCCGACATCTCAGCGTGTATGCCAAGAGTATTATAAATCTGTTGGAAGCTTCATGCAACCGAAAATGCTACGAGCGGGTTGTCCAACGGCCTCAGAAGCCCAGCAGGCGGCCGCCCTGATAGACGATGAAGCTGACTATCCATGCCAGGGCGCAGGTATAGCCGATCAGAAACAGCGGCCACTTCCACGAGTTGGTCTCTTTTCTCACTACTGCGATGACGGCCAGGCAGGGGACGTATATCAGCACGAACACCATCAGCGTTACTGCCACTAGCGGGTCGAACTGCGGGTCGGACTGTAGAGCTTCGCGCAGCCCTTGGTCTTGTTCATCGGCCTCGTCGAGGCTATAGACGGTGCCCATAGTGGCGACGACGATCTCCTTGGCCGCGAAGCCGGCGATCAGGCTGGTGCCAATCTTCCAGTCGAAGCCGAGCGGGCGAAGCAGCGGCTCAAGCGTTTTGCTGATGCGGCCCGCGTAGCTATACGCTGCGGCGTGGACGGGGGCTTGTTCGGGCGAGTCGCCCGCACTCAGCTCTGGTGGTGGAGCCGGATGGGTAAGGGCGAACCAGACGATGATGGAGGCGACCAGGATTATGGTGCCGGCTTTCTTGATATAGAGCCAGGTGCGCTCCCACGTGTGTACCAGCAGACCGTGCAGCGTCGGCAGGCGATATGGGGGCAGCTCCATGACAAATGGTGTAGTCTCCCCGCTGAACAGAGACTTGCGCAATACCAGTGCCACCAGAATCGCCAGCAGCACTCCCAGCAGGTATATGCCGAATATGACCTTGCCGGCGATTTCGGGGGCGAAGAACGCCCCTGCCAGCAGCAGATAAACCGGCAGCCGGGCGCTGCAGCTCATCAGCGGTGCTACGAGCATGGTAGTCAGACGGTTCTTCTCATCATCTATGGTGCGGGTGGCCATCACGGCGGGAACCGTACAGCCGAAGCCGATTAGCATCGGGATAAAGCTCTTGCCGTGCAGGCCGATGTAGTGCATGAGCCGGTCAACAACGAAGGCCGTGCGGGCCATGTAGCCGGTGTCCTCGATGAATGCGATGGCAAGAAACAATAGCAGAATATTAGGGATGAATACGAGGACGCCACCGACGCCTCCGATAATGCCGTCAACGATGAGCGACTGTAACTCGCCGGGGGGAAGCCACGCCGCTGCCACCGCGCCAAGCCACTCAAAGCCGGCTTCGATCCATCCCATCGGCGGCTCGCCCAGGGTGAAGACCATCTCGAACATCAGCCACATCAGCAGCAAGAATATCGGTATGCCAACGATGCGGTTGGTGACGATGTCGTCAATGAGGCCGGTAATATCAACTTTGGGGCGCTTGACAGTCACAACCGCGCGCCGACACGCCCCGGCAATGAAGCCGTAGCGGCGGTCGCCGATGGCTATTTCGGGGTCTTCCCCCAGGATTTCTTTAATATGGCGTCTCGCCCGCGCGACACCTTCCAGTAATTCTTCGGCCTCAGGAATCCGTTCCCGGAGATCCTTTACCACCTCGGCGTCATCTTCGAGCAGCTTGATCGCAAGCCACCGCGGCGAGATGCCCATCTGATCATCGAGGCCGATATCGTCCAGCTTCTCCGTCACAGAGGCAATGTGCGGCTCCAGCTCGGAACCGAAGGAAATGGTGACCCTTGGCTTGGTCCGTTCAGCGGTCACCTCGACCATTGCCTCCAGCAGCTCGCGTTTGCCGAAGCCGGTAGTTGCGACCATCGGTATGATGGGGACGCCGAACAGTTGGGTGAGCAGTTCAGCGTCTATGCGCAGGCCCTGCGCCTCGGCCATGTCAATCATGTTGAGCGCGATGATCACGGGGATATCGAGTTCGATGAACTGGGTGGCCAGGTAGAGGTTGCGCTCCAGGTTAGAGGCGTCCACAACATCAACGACTACGTCGGGGCGCTCGTCTATGACGAAGTTGCGGGCGACGAGTTCCTCGAGCGAGTAGGGGGTAAGGCTGTAGGTGCCGGGCAGGTCAACCACGTGCAGTTCGTGCCCGTCGAAGTCGGCGTGGCCTTCCTTGCGCTCGACGGTGACACCGGGGTAGTTGCCAACATGCTGCCGGGCACCGGTCAGGCTGTTGAAGACGGTGGTCTTGCCGGAATTCGGGTTACCGGCCAGCGCAACAACGATCGGTTGGTCCTGTTCTGAAATGCTCATAGGATGTCAAACTTGGCTGTGCCGATGAGCTTGTTGAATTTACAGGACAACGGTTGGTTGTACTATGTCAGCGGTCGGACCATTATCCTTCGCGCCATTCCACGGCTGACCATCAACCTGCTGTCCAGGACTGTTACGATCAATGCGCCGCCATGCCCGCCCATTACAGTCACAACCGCACCGGGCACAAAGCCCATATCCGTGAGGTGTCGGCACATGCCTCGGCCGCCTGTGAGCTCTACGACTTGATGCGGCCGGCCGGGCGCGGCCGACACCAGCGGCAGCGCCGGCTGCAGAGGCGGCAGATCAGTTCGGCCGAACATAAATCTTGGCAGCCTCCTCGTGGCGCAAGGAAAGATGATACCCACGAATCTTAAACTCTATCGGGTCGCCCAGGGGTGCCAGCCGCTCCACATCCAGGTCGCTACCAGGTGTGAAGCCCATGTCCATAATGCGTCGCCTGACAGCACCGGAGCCGCCGAGGCGCACGATAACGGCGCGTTGACCCGGCTCGAGGCGGTCAAGTGTGATTATGTCGCCCTCGTCTGGTGTAGTGGCGAACGGCGAGCCCTCAAGTGGCTGGATAGCGGCGATGCACGCGGCGCAGTCACCAGCACAGGGCTGGCCCTCCCAGCGGCCCTTGAGGTGCTCCAGCCAATCGTGGCCGCCCCGAGGGCAGCGCTTGACAAAATCAAGCATCGCAAGCAGACGCTTCAGTGTCTCGGGGCTTAGCCCATGTTCCATTTTGCATGCCTGCTCATCAGCGGTCCGTGGAGGAAGCTGGAGAATATCGGCGAGGAATTCCCGCAGGGCCTGATGGCGGCGGTAGATTTCGCGCGCGACCTTACGCCCGGCGGCGGTGAACTGGACGGCCCCGTACCTCTCGTGCTCGATGACGCCGTGTTCTTCCAGGGTCTGGAGGGCAGATGTCACCGAGGGCATCTTGACATTGAGAATGTTTGCAATGTCTTTGACCCGCACCTTTCCACGCTGCATCTCAACGCGGAATATCGCTTCCAGATAGTCTTCCTGGGTGGCGGTGAATTCGCTCACGGCGGTACCTCGTGCAGAAGTTAGACGGCCCTAATTCAATTGGCCCCACTATACCGCACGCTTCACAGCTTGTCAATACAATATGTCAATATGATTATTGCCCCCGCAAGATGAAAAATAGCCGCTGGTGAGCGGCTATTTGTCCTGAAATCGAGGCTGAAAAAGCAAGACCTAGAGGTCGTTCTCCGAGGGCGATGTGTAAGTAATACGACCGCTTGATAGATGACGCACTCAGTCGAACATGCTGAGCTGCTGCCCGTCGTCATCGTGCTTCGGCGGCGCTTGCTCCTCGAGCAATCGCGGCAGGGCCGGAGCCGGTTGCCGTACTAACTCGATTAGCTTGTTGAGGTCCTCGTCATTGCCCAGTGGCATCGCACCCTCTGCCAGCAACTGCTGATTTCCCAGGCGCTTCAAATTCATATCGGCCCAGTCAACTGCCGCGACCGGCTTGCCCTGATTGCGGCTCTGCTCGGCGGTAACCAGGCTGCCACCCCTGGCACCGGAAGCGACCACGACCGTCGCATTGCTAAGCGCGGCGACGAGGCGATTGCGGGCCATGAGCGTCCCGACAGCGGGTGCGGCGTCGGGTGCCAACTCAGAAAGCAAAGCCCCGGAGCTGGCGATCTCCTCGGCCAATGCTTCATTTTCCGGCGGATAGATCCGCTCGATGCCGCTGCCCAGTACGCCGATGGTGCGCCCGGCGGCCTGCATCGCTCCGCGATGGGCACCGCTGTCTATGCCCAGAGCTAACCCCGAAACCACGGTAATGCCCGCACGCGCGAACGCTTCTGCAAGCCCAAAAGCCCTATCAAAATCCTCGCGCGTGGGGGTGCGTGTACCCACCATCGCCACCGCCGCGCGGTCCTGCGGCAGTATCTGCCCGCGCACGCACACCAGCGGCGGCGGGTTGCGCAAGCCGCAAAAGGCCTCGGGATACTGCCGATCCTCACTGCTGATGACGTGGGTGTCATTAGCCTGCAGGTTGCTGATGCGGCCGGCGCATTCCGCTATGCGTGGGCCCAGCTCGATGATGATTGCAATCTGCTCTGCGCTCAAGCGCGAGTCGGCAGCGGCAAGCTGGCCGGCGTGTGCCTCGAAGATCGCCGCCGTCGAGCCGCAGTGGGCCACTAGCTTGCGAAAGCCGGCCGGGCCGACACCCGCGTCCCACACAAGCGCCGCCCGCAGCGCCCTCTCGTTGTCATCAAGTGATTTGTCCGGCTTGTGGTCATTCATCGTTGGCAGGGCTGCGAAGATGCAGTTTGACAATCGCAACTACACACCTATTCTGCATATCCTGTCAGATACCTGCCCGAGAATGCCGCCAGGCAACTTGCTTTTCTCATGCTCCGCCAGCCTATGGTATAATGGACGCAGGCGTGCGGTAGCCAGCGTGACGTGTGGTATAGGCAAAGCGGTGAGACTGTGGTGCCAGAGGATGACAACTTTCGCCTTCCGGAGGGTTTTTTCGAGCGGCCGCTGACCGGGCGCGAGCTGGCCGACTTTGCCGACTGCCCGCACAAGTTCCTGCTGTCGCACTTCGTTGACCGGCAACAGACGCGTCGTTTCCTGGGCGGACCGGCGGCGCTGCACCACGCTCTGCGCGGCGCGATCGTGCAGTTCTACCGCGAGGCTGCAACTGTTGACGAGGCGGAAAGCAAACTCCTTCTATTGTTCGAAGAACTGTGGGAAGGCGAGCTTTGCGCCGACACAATGGAGGAGCAAAACCTTCACAAGCAGGGCCGCCAAATCCTCACGGATTTCGCCGCCTCGTGGGTGGCCGACAATCCGACGGCACTGCATGCCGACCTGTCACTGTCGGGAGAAGTTGATGGGGTCAACTTCGCGGCAGTGGCGGACTTGGTCTTGCCGGCGGAGGCTGATGGTGGGCCGCTGCGGGTTATCAGGCTCAATTCCAGCCGCCGCCCGCCCACAGAACCGGAACTGGCTCACGACATCTCCGCCGGACTGTTGCTGCTGCTGGCCGAGGAGCACTTGTCGCCCGAGCGGGTGTGGGTCGGCTATTACTGTCTGCGGCCGGGGAAACTGCGCCAGGTTGAAATAGCGCCGGAGCAAGTGGACTATCTGCGCCGGGATCTGAGCTCGCGAGCGGCGCGAATGCGCCGTGAGAAGGATTTCGCGCCGCGCAAGGGCAAGTACTGCCGCTGGTGCCGGGCGCGCAGCCGGTGTGAAATATGGAAGCGATGAAATGCCGCTTTGTCTGGGTCGGATTGATCTTGCTGGTGGCTGCTGGTGCGCTGCTGGGCCAGACGGAGTACGCCATGCAAACCGAGCACTTCCGCATCTTGTACTCCGAGGGGCAGTACGAAAAGGCACAGGTGGTCGCAGAGGCCGCCGAAGCCGCCCTTGACCCGCTGTGCGGGTCCCTGGACATCGAGTTTGACGAAATCGTTGAGATCCGGCTCTTCACCTCGCGCATCGAGATGTTTGCGACATTTGGCGCTGAGCCGCGGCCCTATGTGATGGGCCTGGCACTGCCCCAGCGCAGCCAGATTTTGCTGGGAATCGTCGGCGATGATCCGCTGGCTCGCACGACCGCGCACGAACTGGCGCACATCATGCTTTACCGCAAATTCGGCTCGGAAATGCCCGCCGACCAGCCCCGCTGGCTGCACGAAGGTGTCGCCCAGATCGCCTCCGAGAAGCTCAGCGTGAACCAGGGCAGAATACTGGGCCGGGCGTCTGTAGCAGACGAGCTGATGGACATTCAGCAGATGGAGCAGGCCTTTGCCGGCACCTCGGAGCAGGTTGCACTCGCCTACGCTCAGGCTTATACCCTGGTGCAATATCTACACCATTTGCGGCCCGAGGGCGGAATCGCCGCGCTGGTGTCGAACCTTAGCACTACCGGCGATCTCGACCGCGCCTTCATCCGCACCTATGGCAAGACGAAGGCCGAAATCGAAGCAACGTGGCTGGCGCAGACCAGGGCGCAATATCTCAGCGCAGGAGTTCCGCTGTCGGGCGAGTTGTTGATCTTCGGTGCAATGGCGGTTTTGTTCATAGTAGCCGTTGTGATTCAGAGCCGGCGTCGCGCGGCCATACGCCTCCGTTTGCAGGAAGAGGAGGAGCTTCAGCGCCTGCTCGACGAATAGTATGATAAGCTGTTGTTGAGCCGTCGGAGGAGCCGCGCCAGGACCATGGAGTGCGGCCCAGGAGAGAGGAGCAACGAAATTGTTTGAAGCAATGGGCGACTACATTCAGGGCGTCTGGCAGTCCACACTGCCAACGAGGCTGGCGCACGCCATCTTGGTCGCGGTCGTGTTCGAGGCGCTGATATTGCTCACCAAACGGCGGCTGCGTAATGCCTTCAAGAGGGTGCTGGCCCACGACCTGCACCGTGACGCGACCATGCGGGTTCTGCGACGCCGCGTTGTACTGGGCCTGCCTCTGCTCATCAGCGAGACTGTCCTCATCACGGTCGCAGTGCTGATCATGCTGCGCTATCTGGGCTTCGATGTCGCCGCCGAGGTCCTGCCGATCGGGCTGGTTCTTCTCGTGGCCGCTGTTGTTATCTTCCGCAACACTCTGGCAGACATGGCGGCCGGCTATTTCATTCTCTACGACGATCTGTTCAGCGTCGGGGATCGCATCACCGTCGGCGATGTCACCGGCGAGGTGGTGCAGATGAGTCTGCGGCGAACGCGCCTGCTGACCAACGACGGCCGCGAGATCTCCCTTGCCAACAGCTTGCTCAGACAGGTAACCAACCACACCCGCGCTGCCGAAACCGAGAGAGCCGCGCAACAGTAGCGTAATGTCAATCGGCGCGGCTGTGCGTGAGCTTGAATTACTTGCGTCGCGTGGCTTGGGCATCCTCGAATCACCGTCGCGTAGCTCGAACACGCTCAAATTACGTCGCGTGGCTCGGGCTTCCAGCCCGAGTCGTCCTCAAGGCGTTGCAGCGGCCTCAGCCTTGTGGCGTCCGCGTAGCTCCACAAATAGAGGGAGTGATAACAATGGATCTGCCGCAAGTAATCAACAACGTCGAATGTGTCATATACGATTTCAACACCGGAGCCGAGGTCGCGGCCGGCCGGTGCAGCGTGAAGTTAATCGAGCAGACTGACCGGCTGCGGATGATGCGCAATCGCTTTGAGGGCTATTTCCGCGCCGCGAGCGACGGGGATGTCGAGAATCTGAACAGCCATCTGATTCAGCTCATGAGTCAGGGCGCGCCCGCGCATACGCTGATGCTCGATTACGAAGACCGCACCTACAGCTTCACCGTCAAGTTCGAAATGGGGGAGGGGACTCTTTTCGCCTTCTCCGGCCGCGCCGAACCAAAGATCGTCTGAAACCGGTTGCGTTGTTGGAGGCAATCAAACCGCCGTGCGCCCGGCCCGCGAAGTCAGGCCGTCGTGACATGTTCAGCCTTGGTTTGTGAAGCGAACGCGGGCCAGACTTGAACGCTTGGCGTTGCCAAGCGTTCTGCGGCAGGCCCCTCCAGTACTGCAATACACCAGAGGCGCCTACGTCCGGGAAACAGCCTTCCGAAGCCGTTGGAGGGGCTAACATGAAACGGCCCGCCTTATGGCGAAAGGGATAGCAGTTAGCCGTTAAACCGATCGCGAAAGGCGGGCCGTAACAATGACTTACATTGCGATGGACGTACACAAGACAAC
>JAUVVY010000082.1 GCA_030604405.1 bacterium
GATTGGCCGTTGCGCGCCGCCCGCGGTGCCGGCGGGCTGTCCGAAAAGGCCTTCGAGCGGCCGGCGGGGCAGGCCCTCCCGGCACCGTGGTTCTGGCGGTGTGGTGGGGCTTGCCCCACCACACCGCAGACCTTTTCCACCTGCATCCCCCACTCCCCTCCACCAAACAGAATAACCCATAGGAGGGGCCGGATGGCCGTGAGTTTGCCTGCAAACTCACGGCCATCCGGCCCACGGCTTGTCATCCGGCCATCGCCTGCGATCAGCCGTGCGCTGGTCACAAACCAAGAATCTGCATAACTACTGTTCCAGCCCGACTCGCCGTTGCCGTTCTCCCCTCTCCCTACGGGAGAGGGGAACCAAAGGGGTGAGGGGCGCCTTTTCGGCAACCCTTGGGTGCGATAGGCGTCTCGCGTGCCAGCATCTATTGGGTTACCCAATAGATAACCCTCTCGCTGTCCGCCATACGCATACGCTCTATTTGCCGTCAAGCCAAGTATGGAATGTATATTGACAATCCATCCCTCATCGCCTATGCTCTTGTCAGCATGGCCAATACCGTAAGCTTTGCGGATAGCTATGACGTTATTATAATCGGTGCCGGGCACGCTGGCTATGAAGCAGGACTGGCCGCGGCGCGCATTGGTGCCCGCGTCCTCCTCCTCACGATCAGCCTGGACAACATCGCTCAAATGCCCTGTAATTGCAGCATCGGCGGCCCGGGCAAGTCCCAGTTGGTCTCCGAAATTGACGCGCTCGGCGGAGAAATGGGCCGCAACTGCGATCGCACCTACACTCACGCCCGCGTTCTCAATGCTTCCAGGGGCCCTGCAGTCCAGTCCCTGCGCGCCCAGGCCGACAAGGCACTCTATCACTCTACAATGAAGCAGGCCCTGGAAAAGCATCCCAACATCCGCCTGTACCAGGATCTCGCCACCGACATCATCGTTGACCGGGACCAAGTGGCAGGGGTTCAGACACATACCGGATTGGCCTTCGGCGCGCGGACAGTGGTAATATGCACCGGCACCTTCCTCAATGGTGTGGTCCACATTGGCGAGCATGCGTTGCCTGCCGGACGAGCGGGAGAGGTGCCGGCACGCAGGCTCACCACCAGCCTCGCAGAGCTTGGCATTGCTTTCAGGCGCTTCAAGACCGGCACCGTTCCCCGCTTGCTCAAGTCTTCCCTGAACCTCGACGCCATGCGCATCCAGCCCAGTGACGCCCGCCCGTTGCGTTTCTCGATAGATCCCATCGAGCGACCGCAAAGGCCCTTGCTGCCGTGCTACGTTACTCACACAACTCCTGAAACGCATGCCATCCTGCTGGCAAACCTGCAACGTTCGGCCCTTTACGCCGACAATATCCAGGCAACGGGCCCGCGCTACTGCCCGTCAATTGAAACGAAACTGGTTCGTTTTCCCGACAAGCAGATGCATTTGGTCTTCATGGAGCAAGAAGGCTGGGACACCGGGGAAATGTATGCCCAGGGCCTGTATAACTCTATGCCGTATGACGTGCAAATTGCCATGATCCACAGTGTGCCGGGCCTGGAGAATGCTCACATGATGCGCCCAGGCTACGCAATTGAATATGACTGCTGCGATCCGCGGGTGCTGAATCCCGATCTGTCGTTTTCCAAAGTGCCCGGTCTCTATCTGGCGGGTCAGATCAATGGCACCTCCGGCTACGAAGAGGCGGCCGCTCAGGGCCTGGTTGCCGGTACGAACGCCGCGCATTACGCCCTGGGGCACGACCTGACCCTCACATTGAGCCGATCGGAAGCCTACATCGGTGTTTTGATTGATGATTTGCTCACAAAGGGGGCCGAGGAGCCTTACAGGATGCTCACATCGCGCGCCGAGTACCGCATATTGCTCGGCCAGCACACGGCATACGACCGTCTCACAGAGCTGGCCCGGTCGCATGGGCTTATTGGCCAGGCCCGTTACGCGGCCGTGCAGAGTATCAGGCACGCGGTCGCAGCCGAGCGCGAGCGCCTTAATGCCATAATTGTCCCGCCACAGCATCCGATTTGGCGCCAATTGAGTTCAGTGCGGCTGCGCAACACTGAGGGCTTGACCGCTGCGAGCCTGCTGCGTCAGCCACAGGCCGCATACGACACAATTCTTCGGTACTGGCCGGCCCCGCGGCCACTTACGACCTTCGGCGCGCGGCTGCTGGATGCGCAGATCAAGTGCGACACGTATGCCGGGCGCGAACTTAGGAGGGCCGAAGAGACGCAAAGGCTGGCTCACGTCCAGATTCCGCCCGATATTGACTATCAGGCTTTGCCGATTCGGGCTGAGGCTCGGGAACGGCTGGCCGCAGCGAGGCCGTGCGATCTGCAGCAGGCCTCGCAGCTATACGGGGTGACGCCAGCCGATATCGCGACGATCGCCGCCGCGTTGCGCAATTGGCAAGCTGCTTCACGTGAAACGTAGATGCCTCTGCCGCGTGCCTTGTCGTATTGTCCCCGGCGTCGTCCACTCGTCCCTACGCACATTGATTGGTGCAGATTACGTGATCACCCGGCTCTTTGTCATGGGTATAATGTCCTATAATTGCTGGAATGTTTCACGTGAAACATTCCAGCGATTATACACCTCATCTACGCCAGTATCCATTAGCCTCATTCTCCAAAGTACAGTGTCGTGCGTGCATCTACTCCTCGGCGGGCTCCCTTCGGCGGACCCAGCGCGCACGCGGCAGGGTTTTGAGCAATGCTGCAGCGTTCGGCGAGGCCTGGGCGGACGAGAAGCGATCAAAATGGCAGCCAAGCGCCTCCCACGCGACATAAGTGAGCCCTTTACTGCTTCGGCTCGCTGTCGCCCTCCGCCCATTCATGGATAATGCATACTCCACTTTGCTCCCCGTTGCACTGCCTCGCGACTTTTTTCTTTCCAGGCCTTGCCATTTTGCGCCTAATCCCCTATAATTGTCGTAGTGTTTCACGTGAAACATTGCGCCAGAGACATAATCGCCGGCCTTGTTGGTGAGTTGGGGGTATTCGTGGAGCCATCTCGGCTTGACGCTTGCGCTGCGCTTGCCGACTGGCTGGCGCCTGCGGCGGGGAAGCTTGGCCTGACGCAATTTGACACCGGGGTGGACCTGGCGGCCAACTTGATAGGCCCGGCTCTCTACCTGCTGCCCCATATCGGCGACGAGTCACGTTCACTGGCCGAAATCGGGCCCGGAAGCGGTGCTCTCGGGCTGAGTATCGCCATGCTGAGGTCTGATCTCGGTGTTGATCTGCTTGACCGCCGGAAGCGAGTCTGCGATTTCCTTGACATCACCGCAAGACGTTTCGGAATTGCCAACTGCCGGATCGTATGCGTTGACATGCGAGATGTGCCAGCGGACGGGCCAAAGTACGATCTGATAGTGGCCCGTGCAGTTGCTCCGGCGGAGCAACTGTTCGGCTATCTATCCGACGTCCTATCTGCAAAGGGGCGGATTGCCGTGTTGCAGACTGAGAGTCAATCCGCCGCCGATCGGGAACTGTGCCATTTGGCTCATGAGGCGACGAATTTGCCGGAGCTCTGGCTTGACATCTATCAGAAGAGCAGCGGCGCAGGCACAGTCACATAACTCGGCAAAGTGTGTGCGCGGTGCGGCTGCTCTCTCCCACGGGAGGTGTTCATAGGTGGCTCCAGTGTATGCGTTGATCAATCAGAAGGGCGGGGTCGGGAAAACGACAACAGCCATCAACCTGGCATGCTGGGCGGCTCTGGACAATAAGGGGGTACTGGTGGTTGACGCGGACCCGCAGGGCAATGCGACCAGCGGGCTGGGAGTTGACAGGCGGAGTCTTGATGCGTGCATATACGACCTGCTAGCGGACGATGGGGGCGCAGAGGCGCTGACGGTTGATGACGTCTTAATGGCTACCTCAATAGATAACCTGCACCTCATCCCTGCAACCATTGAGCTGGCCGGGGCGGATATGGTGCTATCTACCATGATCGCTCGTGAGCGTCGGCTTCAACAGGTTCTGGAGCCGTTGCGCGGGGACTACGATATTATCATTATTGATACACCACCATCGCTGGGGATTCTGTCCGTCAATAGCCTGGTGGCGGCGGATAGAGTGATTATCCCCATCCAATGCGAGTACTATGCTCTGGAGGGCCTCTCCCAGCTTCTGAGTGTAATCAACCTGGTTCAAAGTCAGCTCAATCCGAACCTGCAAGTGGCCGGAGTTGTGCTGACAATGTACGACACTCGCACGAAGCTGTCGGCCGAAGTGGCTGAGGAAGTTCGTGCGCATTTCCAGGGGCACGTGTATTCTACCGTGATACCGCGTAACGTTAAGCTGGCCGAGGCGCCGAGCTACGGCCTGCCAGCAGCGATATATGCGCCTTCGTCGCGTGGGGCCAAGAGATACTATGCTTTGTACAAGGAGGCATTCAGTGATGCGTAAACGGAGCCTGGGTCGAGGATTGTCGCAACTACTCTCCGGCGATGCGCCTCCGCTCAGCCGTACAGTGGTCGAGGTCGCGCTTGATGATATCGAGCCGAACCCGCGACAGCCACGGCGAGGAGCGGGCGAGGCGTCCCTGGAGGAGCTGGCACTGTCAATCGAAGTGCACGGGGTGTTGCAGCCAGTAATAGTGCGGCGGCGCGGTGATGTCTACGAGCTGGTAGCTGGAGAACGGCGGTGGCGGGCCGCACGGCTGGCTGGGCTGGAGACAATTCCTTGCTTGGTCCAAGATATTGATGACCCAACGGCGCTGCAGATCGCGCTGATTGAGAATGTGCAGCGCGACGACCTCGATGAGATCGAACTGGCAGATGGCTATAAGTGCCTGGTGGATGATTTCGGCCTGACGCAGGAGGATCTGGCACAGCGGATAGGCAAGAGCCGTTCGGCTGTGACCAACACACTGCGGCTGCTTGAGCTGCCGGTCGCGGTCCAGGATCTGGTGCGGACGGGAGAGCTGTCGGGGGGCCATGGCCGGGCTCTCTTGGGACTTGGCAGCCGCGAAGAGCATGTCTGCGAGTTCGCCAGCTATGTCGTGGCCAAGAACCTGTCCGTGCGAGACACGGAGGCGGCGGTTCGGGATTTCGTGGAGCTTGCTTCTCGCGAGGAGCCAGTGGTACGGGACAGCGGAGCTGCCAAGCCGGCCAGGGACCCGCACCTGATCGAGGCGGAGGAGCGGCTGCAGTCGGTGCTGGCCGCCAAGGTAACCATCAAGCCCGGGACCAAACGCGGTGGGGTAATCGAGATCCAGTACTATGATGACGAGGACCTGAGCCGCATTGTGGACGAGATTAACCCGGAGGACCGGTTTGTCTAGCAGGTGGCGCTGAGGCAATAGCCGCGAGAATTAAATGCCCGCCGCAGTCTGGCGGGCGTCTTTTTGTTGGTGCATGAGCCGGAGTCGGATGCTTGGGCGGCGATTGCGTGGGCACGAAGCGCCTGCGGCGAGGAAACTCAATCACCGATCTTGTTGCGCAGGTTTCTTGTTGGTTTATTCAATAGCTATTCTGTATAGTCTACTATGGCAGAGGCAACCCTCGACAAGCACGGTTCAACTGAGCTCAGCACGGGCAGGTCAGGCGGATGCCCCCTTCGTAAGGCAACAGCACCCTCACCCCTTCAATTCCCCTCTCGCCAAGGGAGAGGGGAGAACGGCAACGACGACAGAGTCGGGCAGCCCTTCGACAAGCTCCCTTCGGCCCTTCGACAGGCTCAGGACTTTCAGCAAGCTCAGGGCAGGCAGGGCCTGCGGGATGCCCGAGCTACGCGATGAGAAAGGGCGCCGCGTGCGTAGGGCAACGGGACCCTCACTCCTTGAATTCCCCTCTCCCACAGGGAGAGGGGAGAACAACAACGGCTGGCCCGGATAGGGAACCCGGATTTCGCTGCGCGAAATCCATCCTGACCCACTCCGAAGGAGTGGGTACCCCGCCCCTCCTATGGGTTATTCTGTTTGGTGGAGGGGAGTGGGGGATGCAGGTGGAAAAGGTCTGCGGTGTGGTGGGGCATGCCCCACCACACCGCCTGAACCACGGTGCCGGTAGGGCCTGCCCCTCC
>JAUVVY010000046.1 GCA_030604405.1 bacterium
AGGGAACCCGAATTTTGCTTTCGCAAAATCCACCCTATTTGGCCCCTCCGAAAGGCAACGACAAGGGCACGCTCACCCCTTGGGTTCCCCTCTCCCAGAGGGAGAGGGGAAAGACGGCAACGGCTGGGCCGGATAGGGAACCCGAATTTTGCTTTCGCAAAATCCACCCTATTTGGCCCCTCCGAAAGGCAACGACAAGGGCACGCTCACCCCTTGGGTTCCCCTCTCCCAGAGGGAGAGGGGAGAGACGGCAACGGCTGGGCCGGATAGGGAACCCGAATTTTGCTTTCGCAAAATCCACCCTATTTGGCCCCTCCGAAAGGCAACGACAAGGGCAACGGCAACGGCAACGGACTCGGGCTGCCCTTCGACGTTGCTCAGGGCCTACGGGATGCCCGAACTACGCGTTTGGTGAGCTATTTGAATTGTGTGAAGTTATCTCTGGGACACGACACTAGAGCCGACTTCACGACAGGAGAACGTAGATGTCTGACCCGTTTTCAATCGCAGGCCAATGGTTCAAGGGCAACCTGCACGTGCACACCACCGCGTCCGATGGCCGGATGACACCACAAGAGACGGTGGCCAGCTACGCGGAGCATGGCTATGATTTCCTGTCGATCACCGACCACGAGGCCGTGACAGAGACTGCCGGGCTTGATGACAAGGGCATGCTACTGATTCCGGGCATCGAACTGGGCGGTGGGAGGACCGATCTGGACAGCTCCTATCACATGGTAGCCATCGGAGCGAAAGGGCCGATGGAGTATGACACGCAATGGAGCGCCCAGAAGCTGATTGACTATGGTACTGAAAATGCAGAGTTTGTGTTCATGGCCCATCCCTATTGGCTCTCGTTGACCCTTGCCGACATGATAGATCTGGATGGTTGCATCGGCCTGGAAGTGTACAATACATTCTGCCACCACGACGTGGGCCGCGGCGAATCAGGGGAGCTGTGGGACGATTTGCTTGCGCGTGACAAGCGGATGCTCGGGTTTGCTGTTGATGACGCCCACGGCGCGGAGTTGGATGCCTGGATCGGGTACATAATGGTTAAGGCGCCCGCCTGCGAGTATGATGACATCATCGAGGCCATTAAAGCCGGCAGTTTCTACTCATCCAACGGGCCGACAATCAGCAATATCAAGCGTGAGGGCGACAGGCTGCTTGTTGAATGTTCCCCGTGCCAGGAGGTATGCGCGGTATGTCCGGCCCCGGGCCTCGGCGGGACCAACTGGCGGACCGAGCAAAAGCCGCCGTTGACTGAAATCGAGCTGCAATTGTTCGAAGGTTCTGACCCTGTCAGAATCGAATGTATTGACGCAGAAGGCAATAAGGCCTGGAGCAACCCGATGTGGTTGCCCGACTAGACGCGGAAGGCCGTCGCGAGCAATGACGGCGATCTGATCCACACGATAGGAGAATGTAAATGCCGAATCCGTTTTCAATCGAAGGCCAATGGTTCAAGGGCAATCTGCATCTGCACACCACCGGATCCGATGGCAGGACGACACCACAGGAGGCGATAACCAGCTACGCCGCGCACGGATATGACTTCTTAGCCATTACCGACCACCGCCAGGTGACGGAGATTGACGGGCTCGATCACAAGGGCATGTTGATGATCCCCGGTATCGAGATGGACGGAGGCCAAACCGACATCGGCGGCTCATATCACATAGTCGCTATGGGTGCCAAGGGCCCGATGTCCTACGACCCGGAATGGAGCGCCCAGGAGCTGATTGACTACGGCAATGAAAACGCCGAGTTTGTCTTCATCGCCCATCCCTATTGGCTCTCATTGACCCTTGCTGACATGATAGATCTGGAGGGCTATATCGGCCTTGAGGTGTACAACACGACCTGTCATTATGGTATCGGACGCGGCGACTCGGGGCCGCACTGGGACGACCTATTGGCTCGCGGAAAAAGGCTGTACGGCTTCGGGGTTGATGACGCCCATTTCGGTTATGCCGACGGCTGGGTTGGGTACACTATGGTAAAGGCCGAAAAGTGCGAATACGACGACATCATAGCCGCCATCAAGGCGGGCAGCTTCTACGCCTCCAATGGCCCGACGATTAACAACCTCCAGCGCGACGGCAACACGCTGCTGGTGGAGTGTTCGCCGTGCTGGGAGATACGCGTCATGTGCCCGCTGCCCGGTCGCGGCACGACCACGTATCGCACCGGACACAAGCCGCCATTTACCGAAGTCGAATTTGAAATCAGTGAGCAGACCGACCCGATCAGAATTGAATGTATAGATGAGGTGGGCAACAAGGCGTGGAGCAACCCGATGTGGCTGTCGCAGTAGGCCGCAGGTATTACACGAGCGGCGCGGTACCCTTCGACGCTTCGACCCTTCGACAAGCCCGCGCCGTGCAATAAGAAGAGAGGTAAGGAAGATGAAGAGAGTGACATTGTGCACAATTGTGATTCTGCTGGTGGCTGCAGGAGTGGTCTGCGCGCAGGGTGATGATGCCGTGCTGCTGCGCTACAAGTTCCAGCCGGGGCAGGTGTTGAAGACCGTTGAGGTTGTCAAGGGCAACATCCCCACGGAAATGGACTTCGCAGCACCTGCCAACATGCCGGGTGGAGGGGACATTCCGGAGAACATGACGCTCAATACCGGGATTCAGACGACAGTCATCAGGGTAATCACAGTCGGGAGTGTTGACGAGAACGGGGTTGCCACGGTCACTATCAAGGTCGAACAGATGGTGGTGGACACGAACACGCGGGCCGGCGACCAGACCATGACTTCCCGCATGGAGTTTCAAGACGGAACACTGACGACCTCGGGGACCGCAGGCCAGGGGATGACAGCCGACAAGCTCCAGAAGCTCGAGGAGATGCTCAAGAAGGAGTACACGGCTAAGCTTGACCCGCTCGGCGGTGTGGAGCCAATCGGCGAGGACTTCGAGGAAATATGGCAACAGACCATGGGCCAGAGCATGTCCGGAGTTGACTACCGTGGGTTCACACGCTCAGTTACGGGCTTGCCGGAGCAGCCGGTAAAGGTCGGGGACACCTGGGAGAATGTGTATCAGGGCGGCCGGACCGGCGAGGAGGTGCTGGTCAGGTCCAATATGACGCTGGCAAGCATCGGCGATGAGGCGGGCCGACAGGTCGCAAGGATACAGGGCAAGTCGTACATGAAGATCGAGAACCAACAAGCCCGGCCAACCGATGCGTCGCTGTTTGGCTCGGTGATGCAGGGCCTGATGGCGAAACTGGACTTTCTCGACATCGCCATGACCTCCGAGCTTAGCCTGGACCTCGACCTCGGGCAGATCGTTAGATCCTCCGCCGACATCACCATGAACATGGATCAGACGTTGTCTCTGGATCTGGGTACGCTGCTGGGCGGCGATCAGGAGGCCGTACTCGAGATCAATGTGAAGGTCCGCGACGGCAAGCTGCACAGCAATAGCAGCACCCTATGCGTACAGTAAGCAGTTGCATGTGCTTTGCTACTGCGTGTGGTTCTTGGGTAGGGGACGCATCCCGTACTCCCGCAGGCGCAACTCGACAACCATCCCGCCGTCTCCGTCGCAGCATTGCCACTTCACCAGGCCCGCACCGCGAGCAAACCAGCTGCGTTCTGTGTTGGTTTCGCCGAACCAAAAGAAGACGGTTTCTGTGACGTGACAGTGCTCAAATGTGCCGGCGGGGACGTCCGCGGTGTCCGTCCCCGGCAGGCTGAATACGTCGAATGCGAACGTGTCACGACCACGAGGTCCCGTCTCTCCGTAGACCCATGTCTTCTCATGAAGGGTCTCTGATGGCACCGCAGCGATGACGGCCACCCAGTTGCCAACCAATGCGTCGTGTGAGGTTTTCAGGAGGCTCAATGTGGCTATCTCTGGGCCGGCGTTTTCGCCCGTCACCAAACCATCTATGAACTGCACCGCCGCCGCAGAGCTAGTCCCAAAACGTGGAACCGTCACGACTTCGCGCCCTTTCTCGTCCCTTACGGACAACCTGTAGTCCGTTTTGTCCTCTTCGATCAGTGACACGATCTGGACCACGATGTGGGATGGGTACTCCGAGCCCGCGTCAGGACTCGAAGAGTATCCGCTCGTATTCAGCTCCCCCACACGATACCATACGACAGTGCCATTACGTCCCGGGGGCCCGGTGACCACATCGTACACCCATGTCATGCCGAGCCTCAGTTGGTCCTCAAAGGGATTGTCCCCGTCGGCACTTGGAGTGCCGGCGAGTACGCTGAGGAAGACAACTGCCACGACGAGCCATGTGATGCGCGGCGACCGCTGTAGAAATACTCCGACTGGCATCTGGATCCCTCCTACTTCCCGGCCACGCCAAAACGTGTCCTACCGGGAACGTCTTTAGACCGTAACCGTATGGACTGTTCGTGGCCGTAGAAGGGAGTCCTTCCACACTACCAGAAAAATATGGAACTGCAGTACCGACGCAAACCTTGGATCGGGCGCTTGCAGAACCCTCGCGCGGTTGCACCGTCGCGTGCAGGTTTGCACATCAAGTGTGATGAAGTATCTTTGTCGGCACGCGGGCGGAGGTGTTGTCTGGTACTCCATCCAAACACACAGAACGGATGATGGACCGTGAACAGTGACATCAAGCTTGTTGACATAGAAGCGGGCTTCGAGGATTTGGAATTGCGCACGCCGCTGAAGTTCGGCACTGGCGTCGTCTATGCCACTACGTCTTTGACCGTGAAGGCCACCGTTGAGAACAGGTGCGGCGGGCGGGCCGAGGGTCTGGGCAATATCCTGCTCAGCGTCATCTGGGGCTACCCCAGTGCCACTGTTGCCTTCGAGGACAGAGACGAGGCGATGCGCGAGGTGTCCGTGCGCTTTTGCCGGCTGATGCTGGAGGCCGCCGACTACGGTCATCCGCTCGATCTTTACCTGGAGGCCAAGCAGGAGCTGGCGGGGCTTGCGGCAGAAGTGGACGAGGGCCTGGGCATGGCTGATTCGATGCCGCTTCTGGGCGCGCTGGTGTGCGCCTCTCCCACTGATGCGGCCCTGGCCGATGCCTTCGGCAAGGCCAACGGCATCTGCACCTATGACGGCTACACCGAGGCGTTCATGGACTACGATCTAAGCCGCTGGTGCGGGCCAGAATTCGCCGGCAAGTATCCGGGCGACTACCTGCACAGCGCCTGCAAAGCCTATCTCCCAATCTTTCATCTCGCTGGCGGCCTGGACAAGCTAACGGCCTCGGAGGTAACCGAGGACGACCCCGACGACGGACTGCCGGTGAGTCTCGACCAGTGGATCGAGCGCGACGGCATCCGCTGCTTCAAGGTCAAGCTGACCGGCCATGACAATGACTGCGACGTGCAGCGGACCGCCGACATCGCCCGCGTCGTGCGGGAGACCTACGACCGGCTGGGGATTGACGGGCAGTTCTACCTGTCCACCGACTCCAACGAGCAGAACCCCGACCCCGAAAGTGTCGTCGAGTATCTGCACAAGCTCAAGCAGCTATCACCGGCCGCCTGCGATGCGCTCTTGTACCTCGAGCAGCCGACCGAACGCGACCTGACCCTGAGCCGGTTTGACATGTCGCCGATTGCGAGGATCAAGCCGGTGGTGGTTGACGAGGGTGTGACGAGCCTGGAGATGATGGACCTGGCCGCGGAGTTGGGCTGGTCCGGCGTCGGGCTGAAGACCTGCAAGGGCCACTCATCAACGCTCCTGTACGTGGCCAAGGCCGTCGAGCAGGGGCTGGTAGTTACCTTCCAGGACCTGACCAATCCCGGACTTTCGCTGGTGCACGAGGCCGGCTTCGCGGCGCGCATTGACACGCTGATGGGCTTTGAGTACAACTCCCGCCAGTACCTCCCCGATGCGGCGCCGGAGGTAAGAGCTCTGCACCCCGACCTGTTCACCGTCAAAGACGGCCAGGTATCTAGCAAGTCAATTGCCGGCCCCGGGCTTGGCTACGGCATGTAAATTGAAGAAATAGGTGACTGTCCCCAATTTAATGAGAGGGTGATGTGACAATGAAGCGCTCTGGCTACTTATTTCTGACCGCATTGTTGGTCTGTACTCTCACCGTGGGAGTTTTCGGCCAGATTACACCGCCTGCTGAGGTGAATTTCAACTACCCGCCCCCGGCAGAGGAGGGCCAGCCGGACTTCTTCGTTATCGCCGCTGATGGGGAAGCCAGGGCCTGCCTGGTGATCCCGGAAAAGGCTACAACCGAGGAAGTCCGCGCCGCGCGCAATTTGCGACTCTATTTCGAGAAGGCTACCAGTGCGAAGTTTGCCATTGTCAGGGAGACTGGTACACTGCCTGAGGGCCTGGCGCAGATTCATATCGGCGAAACGGCCATCGGCAAGGCGACAGCACTCGACTTGCCACCGGTGCGCTATGGCGACGTCGAGCTGCCCAACATCAACGGCTATCTGATCAAGACGCTCGATCCGCAGACGTTGGTCATTCGCGGCGCTACGCCCCAGGCCACGATGCTGGGCACAGTGGGCCTCTTGAAGCGTTACGTGGGAGTGCGCCGCTACTGGCCGGGGCCGCCCGGAGGCATCGGCGATGTCGTGCCACAGCAGCCCACGCTTGCCCTACCCGAGTTGGAGTGGCGTGACTGGCCGTATTTCATCAGCCGCATCATGAGCGGACTGGACGATCGCGGACCGACGAACGAAGTGGACAGGTTTGTCAGGTTCGCCGATTTCTGGCGCATGAATTACACGATTCCCTCAAACGAGAGCTACTACCGACTCATGAAGACGAAGGAGCACCTCGATGAGCAGGAGCTTTTCCCGCTTATCAATGACAAGCGTTTGATTCCGAAGGTGGACGAGAGCGGGCGTGTCGCCCACGGCTGGCAGCCGTGTGTATCCAACCCCCGGGTCGCTGAGATCATGACCGAATCGATCCTGGAGATCTTCCGCAATGAGCCCGGCCGCATCGCCACCAGTCTGTCTGTTAATGACGGCTACGGCGACTGCACTTGTGAGGCCTGCCGGGCCATGGACGCGCCTGACGCCGACCCGCTCAACCGTATCGGCCTGTGCGACCGCTATGTGAAGTTCTCCAACGGCATTGCGGCTAAGGTCGCCGAGGAGTTCCCCGACCGCATCCTGGCCTTCATCGCCTACGGCTCGATGCGCGAGCCGCCCACAACCGTAAAACTGCACCCGATGCTTGTGCCGGTTCTGTGCGTGGGGGGGAATGCGTTTGAGATGTGGGACGCCTGGCAGGCCACCGGTGCCGCCAGCATGGGCATCTACCTGTACCACGACGATTTGTGGTTCATCATACCCAAGATGGACATCCACCAGTCGGCCAAGCGCCTTCGGTACATTGCTGGCACCAACCTGCCGCGGCACTTCTACCAGGAGTTCTATGGCATCTACCCGCTCGACGGCATGGTCGGGTATGTGGAGACGGAGCTTATCTGGAATCCGAGACTGGACGCGGATGAGATCCTGGCGGAGTTCTACCAGGGCTTTTTCCGCGACGCCGCCGAGCCGATGCAGGCGTTCTACGACGAACTCGAGGCGGGCTATGAGGAGTGGCTGGCCGAGCACGGCTTGCCGCACCCATACGGTCAGGACGCTTCTTCTATATGGAACAGCAAATCAATCGAGCAGTTCAACGTCCTGCCGGTGGAGCGGGCCGCGAAGGCATCTCAACATATTGAACAGGCGCTGGTAGCGGCGGCGGGCGACGAACTGGTCGCCGAGCGGATAGAGCTAATCAAGCTGCTTTATGATTTCGCGGTGCCGGGAGTGAAGATGTACTGGGCGATGGACCGGCTGCGGACCGGCGAATTCGATAGTCTCGAGGCCGCAGAGCAGGCTGTCTCCGATGCCCGCGAGGCTGTTGACAACGCTCTGGCCCTGGCCGACTACAAGTTCGCGGTCATGGAGCAGTCGCCGGCCAAAGACTACGAGGACCACAGAGACAGGGATGCCTTCTACAATGGCCTGGAGCGAGGTGTCGTTGACCCATTGGTACTGAGCACAATCGCGGCGAGCCTCCGGAAGGTCTCAAGCTCTCTGGTTGAATCTCAGGGCAATCAGCAGGCCGTAGCGTGGTGGGTTCAGCAGCAGAAAGGCGAAACCAGGCCGATCCTGAGCGAGCTCATGGATGTCGCGAAATTCCATGCCAGTGGCCAGGAGCTTGAAAACACGATCGCCGACCCCAGCTTCGAGGAACGTGGCGCAAAGCAGTTGACCGCCGCGGCAGGAGAGCTGCCGCCCGAACACCAACTGCGCGATGGAGTAAGCGTGTGGTGCGGCGCCGGCTCCCCGATGAGCTGTTCGCTGACCGACGAAGACGCCCATACCGGCAAGTACTCCTTCGCCTTCTGGAAGACGCAACACGCCGGTGTGTCGGAGGGCATCTCCGTCCAGGGCGGCGAGAAGCTGCTAATGTCGGTATGGGTGAAGCACAACGACGCCGACGCAGCATATAAGATTGACGCCCTGCCGCGGGGCGATGCGATGCTGCCGAGGACTTCGGTATCGGTGCCCGAAAAGCCCGGCGAGTGGCAGAAGATCGAGATACAGTTCGCCGTCGCGCCCGGCACTCGCACGATACGGCTGTACGTGTTCGTGGACAGGCAGACCCCCGACGCCCGCATCCTGGTGGACGACTTCTTCATCGGCAAGTACCCGGACTAGCCGACCCGGCGGCCCGGCGCGCTAGATTCGCGGAATAAGCTGTACGCGGCGGGAGTCCTTGATGAAGAACAAACAGTGGAGGTGCTATTGTGAGGAAATCAACTGCTCTTGCGGCTGGCCTGTTCGTGGCAGCGTTACTGCTTATCAGCACGTTTGGGAGCCAGGCGCTGGCACAGCGCGATAGGGCGGCCGCCGAGAAATTTCAGAACGCTCCGCCGCGGGTCGGGGAGGATGCGCCTGACTTCACTCTGAAGACCACCGCGGGCGAAGAGGTGTCGCTGAGCGACCTCTGCCAGGACAAGCAGGTAGTGTTGGAGTTCGGCTCCATCTCCTGTCCGGTCTTTCGCGCCAGGATTGCCCACATGGAGCGGCTCCGTCAGCATCTCGGCGACGCGGCCCACATCATAGTCGTGTACACCCTCGAAGCTCATCCGGCCGACGTCAACAGTCCCTACGCCAATCGCGTCTGGGTGCACCCGAAGAACGTGGAGGAGGGTCTGTTGGTCAACCAGCCGACCGCCTACGATGAGCGCGTGGCTCTGGCGCAGCGCACCGCCGACGAATTCGGCGTCTCTTTGCCGATACTGGTTGACGGCATGGCCAACGCTGTCTGGGAGGCCTATGGAAAGCGCCCCAACTCCGCCTTCGTCATTGATCAGCAGGGCAAGATCAGCGCCAAGCAGTTCTGGTGCAACCCGGGAGCGCTGGCGCAGCAGTTGGGACAGGCCGGCAGGCCAGGCGGCCGTCAAGGGGACATTCAAGCCGAAGGCGTCCGTATTGAGCGTGATATTGAGTACGGCAATGTGGACGGCGTGTCACTGCAGCTTGACGCGTACCTGCCTGAAGAGGGCGGGCCACATCCGGCGGTGGTGCTGATCCACGGCGGCGGCTGGCGCGCCGGCGACAAGAGCGGCTTCGCCCGCGAGGCCGTCTCCTACGCCCAGGACGGCATTGCGGCCTTTTCGCTTAATTACCGCCTCTCCAGTGTCGCGACATATCCTGCTGCCGTTGATGACTGCATCACGGCGATGCGGTTCCTGCGCACCAATGCCGAGAGGTTCAACCTGGACCCGGACCGTATGGCAGTCAAAGGTGGCTCGGCCGGCGCGCACCTGTCTTTGATGATGGCGTTTCTCGAACCTGGGGAAGACGAGGTAAACACTGCCGGCGAGCCAATCAGCAATCGCGTGGTGTGCGTGGTGTCGCAATCCGGTCCGAGCGATTTCACAGCCTTGGACGACATGAAAACAGAAAGGCACCTCGTAGCCTTCATGGGCGGGCCGTATGAGGAAAACCAGGAAACTTACAGAGAGGCCTCGCCCGTGACCCATGTATCTGCGGACGATCCGCCGGCGCTGCTGCTGCATGGCGATGTGGACCGCACTGTGCCCTACACCCAGGCGACGATACTGCGGGACCGCATGGAGGAAATCGGGGTGGCGGTCGAATTGATTAGCATCGAGGGCGGCGGGCACGGAGGCTTCAAAGGCGGGCAGCGCGAGGACATCACGGCCGCCCGAGAGAGGGCCGCAGAATTCATCCGCGAGCATCTCCTGGGCGCGGATTAGGCCCCATAGAAGGCGCGCCAGAGACATCGGGGACTCTAAACGTAGCCCTATCGAGGACGAATCACGTAGAGGTTACCTATACAGTTACTCCACGACAGTTCCCTTTCCAGCACTAAGTAGCGGTCGCCGTGGACATCGCACAGGCTGTGCTGCAAATTCCCCTTGGTTAAGCGGCGGACGTGGCCGGTCGTTACGTCCACTAGCGACAACTGCTGCGGGCTCGGTGGCTTATCGCAACTGAAAGCTCGGCCGATAGCCGCCACGATCCGAGTCGGTGAGACCCAGGAGTACTCGCCGTAAACATCTCTGACCAACCGCCGGTTTGTCGTGCCGTCGGGGCGAACAACGTGCAGGTGAGACCATCTAAGAGGCGTGTCAATGTCGTGGAAGCTCTGCCGCACGTAGGAGATCCATTTTCCGTCAGGGGACCATTCTGTCCGCCATCGATCAATGCGATACGTGCTCCCGTGCGTCAGTCGGCGCAGCTTTCCAGTGCTGAGGTTGACTACTCCCAGGTAGTTCTTCCTTCGGCCCAAGGTACAACAGCAGCCGTCAAAATGCTTGTCGGAGCCGATGTACAGGGCTTGGTTCGGATCACTGGGAGAGCGCCAGAGATCCCCGTACACCCAGTCTTCGCTCTCGCGAGGGACACACGCGGGCAGATCGTCTGGCCGCATTTTTCCTGCTCGCCAGCCACGCCCGTGCACGCGGTCATTCAGCGCCAGGGCGTCGGCTTTCGGCAACTCCCACGCATCGTTCATCACGAACCATCGCTTGTGCTTGCCGATACGCGTTTGTGCGCCATCGGCAAGCCGAATGAGATTGCTGCTGAGCAGCAAGTAGTCGCTGCTGGGGAGCCAGTTCGGTGCGCCGTAAGGCGGTGACGAGGACCACCGCTCTACCTCGGTCCGGGGCTTGCTGTCAGGCAAGACCGCCACGGTGCGGGTGAGAGCACCGTCCCAGATCCGGACACGCCCGCTGAAGTAGTACGCACCCTCAGGGGTGAAATGCTTGACCAGACTCAAGTAAGCGACCTGGGAGCCGTCGGGAGAGAATGCGCCACTGATACTGCGGCCGTCGTCGGTTAGCTGGACACTATGGGTAGCGGCAGTCTCGATAACCGTTCCAGTCTTGGCAGCCGCCAGACTGGAGGTCAGAAGCACAGTTGGCAAGACCAACAGAAGTGTGCTCGATCTCATGCATCCCACTCCCTTCGTTCGGTACGGTGCTGGTTATTACTTCGCCAGCGGCTTGCGAATTCCTGCCAAGACGCCGGCTCGGGGGCCGCGCACCTATCCGACGTGCCACCAAGCCCCAAGCGTCTAGTCGTCAAGCATCTGCCAGGAGGCGTACAGTGAGATGACGCCCTCCGCATCCAGCTTCGCCATTCCCTGGGGATGGGAATGCATCAACTGCGCAATGGACGCTTGGAGCTTCTCGATATGCTCACTTGTGAACGGTGGGGCCGAGGTTAGTGCTTCCGTATCAACCCAAGCCCCTTGCCGCAGCAGATCAATGACTTGCGCGGGGGTCGGTCGGTGCGGCGCGGCTGCGTAGAGCAACGCTGCTGCCGCTGCAGTCGTCGCCGCTGCCGGGCATGTGCCCCCCGGGCCGCTGGCGTGATGCGATGGCGCGATGAAGTTGATAATCTCAGTGTCGTTGGCATCGCGGTTGGCTGGCTGCAGGATACTGCCATCGGACTTCCTGGCCAGTGGCGCGCAGGTGATGAAATTGGGCAGCCCGCCGTCCCACGGCTTGGTTGAGGCCGCTTGCACGGACGTGCCTGTGGGGCGCTCTTGGTACTCCGCGTACGGTGCCACGAACAGCGCGTCGGGACTTGCTGCGATGGCGTCGGTAATCATGCTCACATTGTGGCCCCAGAAGGAGTGGAAGCAGACCACGATGTCGCAGCGCTTGCCGGCGTCGGCCATATCCTCTGCCACTGATTGCCACAGCACACCCGGCCGATAAGAGGCCAGCCGCACCCGCATCCCCAGCGCGGCGGTCAAATCGAGTATCACCAGCGCCTGCCCACTATCGTGGGTGGGCTTCTCCGGCTCACAATTGGGATAGTCCGGGCAGGAACGATACACGAAGCTGCTGCCGGGAGGCAGATGTGGCCTGATCTTAGTCCTACTCATGCCGCCCTGGCCGACGATGGCAATCGTGACCACGCGCTTTGTAGCCGTCTCGCGCAGCTCTGCCAAACGCGCCGGCCCGGTGACACCCAGCATCCGCAGCTCCCATTGTGCGGTCTTCGGCAATTCATCCCATGCCGGCAGTTGCCCCTGCGCACAGAGCGGCATGGCGGCCAGCAATGGCAATAGCACAGCGAAAAGTGTTCGCAATCTCATATCGGCTGCTTCACTTTCTTGGCGTCAGTTGCACAGCTATGCGCGCACGGCCGGCTTGATCGTCCAGCACTGCAGGCGTGCCATCGCGACTCCGTTATGGTCGGCGAAGTCTGGCGGAAATGCCGGCCATGTGCTGACCTGCGCTTGTTTTGGCGCGTAGTTGGTGCAGGTTACATTGCCCTTCGCCAGTTGAATCATGTCCGGCAGTTCGCCGTCGCTGCAAAGGGCGATCAACGCCCTGCACATCGTCGCAAGGAAGTCGCCAGGGCATAGCGGGTAGTTGCCGAGCCAGACCTCCGCCGGCACGCGCCCCTCGAACTGGATGTAGTCAGCAACGTCGGCCAGCACATGCCGGAAAAGGTCCGCACTCATCGTGTCCGCTTGGTTTGCTGTTGCGGTGTGACGTGGCGGGCCGCCATAGTACTGGAGCTTGACCTGCTCCGGCATTTTCCCCTGGCTAAAGTAGTAGCTGAGGGCAGCTACCATCGCGCCGAATATTTCAGCCGCCGAGACATACTGCCCGCCCACGGGATGAGAGCAAATCTCCTCGGCAGCAGCTTCGGCAAGCCCAAGGAGCTCATCAATCGCAAGCTCCTCGCCCAACAGCCGATCCTTGTACAGCTCGTGGAACTCGCCCGAGGTGATGACCTGCGTTTCTTCGCTCTGGCAGACGTGGCCCAGCAGCTCCTCGAAGTCCTGATAGCCGCCTGCGATTTCTGCTGCGCTTTTGATCGGGGCCCTTCGGAAATCTTGCGGCAGCACGAGCTTGCCCTGTCGGAATTGCGCGTCCCAGAATTCGCGTGCTACCCACTCACACTCATGCGACGAGATGTGCAACATTCCGCCACCCTGCGCGCGCAGATGACTGGCGATGGCGTTGAATTCGCTTATGAACTGCTCGCCCATCCCTTGCTCGCCAAGTCGGAAACCCAGGTGGAAGCCATTCGGTTCCCCGGCGGGCAGTGCCAACATCCCCATGTAGTGCATCGGCAGGCCCTCTATGCCTGGGTAGCACGACCATGCATAAGTGGGGATCCCCCATTTGCGCAATATGGGAAGCGCAAAGGGCGTCGCTGTCCCGTGGCAATATGTCGCGGCATCGCGCCCGAAGACCTCACGCCACTCTTCGTAGCCGAGCCGCTCGGCACGCTCGAATGCGCGCACGCCCTCGTCCCAGCTCATCTTCTGCGTATAGACAGGCACCGTCGGCGGGTAGCTGTGGTTGGTCATGTGAAAGCCGAGGTCCTGGGTCTTTAGGGCCTCGATCACGTCTTCGCGCCCGTGCCGCTGCAGACTTGTGGCCTTCTCGGTGGTGACCTTGAAGACGGCCTGGCAGGCGTGCCGGTTGCAGATCTCGGCCAGACGCAGCGGCACCTCGTCGGTCTCGGGGTTGATACAGTCTTCCGTGTGAACTGAGATCAGTACGTGCACCATTGCCATCGGTCTTCCCTCCGCTCTACCACGCAGTTCCCTGCCTCGTCTGCGAATCCCTTGTGACTACGGGGTCTCCGAGTTTCCATATCAAGGAAAACAACCGCCGCGCCTGTGCACATCGGCTTCTCCTCACTCGACACCTGGGTGAGCATTGACTACGTGCGCGTGCGGCAGAAATAGCGGTGCCCGTGAGCAGGGGCAAAGGTGCAGACCGTCGCCTGCCACTATCCCAATATGGTTGACATCATCATTGAGAAGTGCCTACAATGTTGCCCCGCAGCCGCAGAATAGAATGGTAGCCACGGCAGGCTCGCGGGTTATCTCAGACTCCAGGGCAAGGTGATTTTGGCAATGAGAAAGATTAGACCCGTCATCTTTGCGCTGACCATTGTGCTTAGTTTCGGTGTCGGAGGGTTGATGATCATGGCAGAAGAGCTTGCCGATCCGCCGCGCTGTTGGCCGCTGGGTGAGGAGCTTTCGGAGCACAAGACAGGGCGGTATCTGCTCACCGACGAGCAGTTGGCTCAGGTAAGGAAGAATGTCGAGCAGTTCGACTGGGCTGCAGGCGCTGTTCGAGCCGCGGTGGGCGGAGGCGACCGCTGGGTCAATGAGAGCGACGAATACCTGGCCTCGCTGGTGCCGCCCACGGACAAGATTCCCCGCGCCTGCTACGTGAACCAGATGAAGGGCTGCCCGGTCCACGGTACGGAGATCAAGCAGCATGGCCATTTCCATCCCTGGAAGATGGATCCGAAGAATCATCCGTATAAGATGATCTGTCCGGTGGGCGGCGAGATGTATCCGTCGAATGATTTTGCCAGCGGCGATCTGACCAGCGGCGAGTATCCTGACGACGGCCACGGCTGGACTGCGCCTGACGGGACCAGGTATTGCTTTCTCGGCGAGTACGTGCACTTTGTTTACCTGGGCTACGCGGTCCCGGCCGCCAGCCAGTTGGCAGCGGCTTATCTCTACACTGGCGACCAGCGCTATGCTCACAAGTCTGCGGTGATATTGTTCCGCGTAGCGCAGGAATACAAGCATCTTTCGGTGCACCTCGATGACCGCAACAATCTCGCAGGCGGGCACTCCGTCAGGCACCCGACCGAGCAGGACCTTCGTTACACCGGCATGATCACCGACCAGATCTGGACTAACTCCCGCGTCACATCTTTGGCGACAGCCTACGACTATATCTTCCCCGGCCTGGAGGCAGACGATGAGCTGGTCGCCTTCTGCAGCAAACTCGATCCGGAGATCAAGTCAATTGACGACTTACGCGCTTTCTTCGAAAAGTGGTACTTGCGTGTTGCGGCGCAGGGCCTCATTGACAAGTCCATCATCGGCAACGACGGCATGCACCAGCGGGCGATGATGACGGTCGCAGCCGTGTTAGGCTACGAGCGCAGCCGCGATCTGGTTGATTGGGTTTACTACGGACCGGGCCAGATAGCGCATCACCCTGTCAACTACTTCTTCAAGGATGGTGCGCCGTACGAGAGCACCTCCGGCTACAACACCGGACATGTCGTCAATATGATTGGTTCGGTCGAGCACATGGAGCCGTTGCGGCGGCTGCATCCTGAGCTTTATCCGCAAGACAAGTACCCTGACATCTTCGGCACGCCTAAATTCAAGCAGATTCTCGACTTCTCGGTGGACGTTGTCATGATGGAGTCCACCTACCCGTGGATCGGCGACACGGGAAGCACTCCCTACTGGGGGAAACTGGGCCGCAATCTGACCAACAACCGGAGCCGCGAACTGTACCTGGACATGTTCCGCAGATACAAAACCGCCCGCTACGCCAAGGTCCTCCACGGCCCCGGTGGCAGGATACCTACGCCGCCGCTCTATCTGCCACCGCCGCATGAAGAGATTGAGAAGATCATCGCCGAACAGGGCACCGACATCATCCGGGGCTCATCGCTGCAGGACGGCTACGGGCTTGCTCTCGTCCGCCGTGCGGAGAACACCCCGCAGCAGCGCGACATATCTCTCTTGTACGGCCAACCACGCGGCCATGGTCATGACCAGTTGTTTGATGTGGCCGTCTATGGCATGAATCGCATCCTGGTCAACCAGCTTGGCTATCCGCGCTCGTGGCACTTCTGCGGCAACTGGGAGAGCAACTGGGCAACTCACTGGAAGGTTGGGGTCTCCGACCCATCCCACGTAGGCACGCTGAAGGGCGAAATCGCCCAGTTTGGCACCGGTCACACCGCGGCGCTCTGCGATGCCTGGGGACGGGCCTGGAGCTATGCTGACGACGACAACGGGTATGCGCTCCATCTTGATGAGACCTACCGCCGGGCCGTGGTCATGCTTGACCTCAACGAAAGCGCCTCCTGCCTGGTGGATATCTGGCGCATCCGCATGGGCGGCGAGCATTACTATGCCTTCCATGGCTTCGAGGGCGGCGTCCAGACCACGGGTGTCGAAGACTGGGAGGTGCAGCAGCAGGGCACCCTGGCTGGTCCTGACGTGGCCTACGCTGAGCGCGAGAAAGTCGAAGATACGGCGAAGCGCGCCTGGGCCTTCTTACATGACGTGCGCCGGGGCACGCCCTCCGGTCAGTTCAGCGCCGACTGGCAGATGGCCGATGACCCCGACGTGCACATACGGCTGACCATGCTGCAGCCCGCTGACGCCGAGTTGATTATGGCGAAGGGCCACTCACCCTCCGGGGGCCGCCCCTACGAGCTTGATTTCCTGCTTAGCAAAAGCGTCGGGGAGGCGCCGCATACCACCCAGTATGTCAGCGTGCTTGAGCCCTATGCGCAAGCATCGCTCATAGACAGTATCGAGGCTCTCCCCACTACGGATACGGGGGCCGATTTCGATCCAGTCGCCCTGCGCATAACCAGCGGCGATGCCGAGCACTATGTGCTGTACACGGGTGAAGTGGATGGCCGCGTAGATGTCACCGACGGGCCGTCGCTGGTCGGCCGCTGCGCGGTGGCCACAGTGCGGGGCGGGCAGGTCGAAAGCTTGTTCCTGGCGGGTGCCGCCAGCTTTGAGTTCGGCCGGCTGCGGGTTATGTTGCCTGCCGCCGAACAGCGCGCACAGATCGTCGAGGTGGACTACGACGCGAACCAGGTGATCGTCGCGCCCGCGCTGGAGGGAGCCCCTGCACTGGTCGGCCACTACGCCCACATCGGCGATGATGACCACCAGTGCCGCTACCGTATCGAAGCAGCGGAGCCGGCGGGCGACAACCGCACGCGCCTGACCTTCAACATTGACGCCGCCATTGGCGAAGGCGTCGCCAACGAGTTCGCTGACAACTATGTCCGCACCACCGCCATCATGCCAATGTCCGGCTGGCTCTACTATCATGGCAAGCACATCGTGAATGATGATGGCTCGGCCCACTACCGCGTGACCCGAGTGCATAACGGGGGTAATAATATCCAGTTTGTGCCTGGAGAAGCGCAGAGCGGGGCGGAGTTGGAAGCCGCCTTTGGCACCGGCGCACATTTCACGATCTACGATTACGGCGTGGGGGACGAGTTGGTCGTCCCATCCTGCGTGTCAGTTTGCCAGCGCAATAGCAATGTCTATGAGGTCCACACCAACGCCGTGGCACAACTCATCGTACCGCGATAGACGGCCCGACAAAGGGACGAAATCTATTGTCCCACAGGCTGAAAAGTCTCATTGCAGGCGGACCCACGACGGGGAGCGCTACCGACTGTCGCGTGGCATCACATCATTCGGATTGCATTGAGCGGGCAGACGGGAACGCAGTCGCCGCAGCCCTGACACATATTCGGCGGAAAGACAAAGGGTTCCTCGTAAGGCGCCTCCTGGGTCAGGATGCCCCGAGTGCACGCCGCTGCCGCCGGGCAGAGACCATCGTCGGGGCTGCATTCTTCGGGTTTGCATCTATCGTAATTGATTATCGCAGTCGGCTTCGGCACGATCAAAGCCCACTTCCACTTGGAGCTTGAGTCTTCGCACGAGTTCTCTACTGTTTTTCTGCTTCTACGAGTAGATAGTCATCTAGCTCATACATACGGATGTTACCAAATCCGTACTCCACCAACATTTCGGTCCATTCTTCGCGGGAGGCGGCCAAGAAGCAGTGAAAGCCGTGAGCAAGAAATCCTTCCAACCCGACTAAGAAGTCTATGCACAAAAACCTACCCCCAGCTTTCAGCAGCCGATAGATAGCCTTCAGACATTCTGGCGGGTTCTCCATACAGTGCATGGCCTGGCTGGACACTATGTAGTCAAAGGTATCATCTGGTTGGTCAAAGTGCCTTATATCTGCCTGGCGGAATTCGACATTCCCGCCTTCGGGCCGAGCCTGCTCCTGGGCCTTCTCAATGCTGTCCTTGGAATACTGAAGTGAGCAGGAATCAATCCCCAGTACCCGAAAGGCTTCGTGGGCCAGCTTGAAGGCCAGGAATCCTTCGCCAGTGCCGACATCAAGGATGTAACTATTGGAGGGCGCATCCTCCAGCAGCGCTAGTATCTTCTCAGCAGCGCGTTCCTTAGTGTCTGACTTAGACGGCTTCTCCCGCTCCATTCGGCGACGCGCGCGCCGGCCGTGCCAGGTTATAGCCCATTTGCCGCGCGGGCTATCCAGCCTAATAAATCCTCTCTCCAGGAGATTCGACAACACCTTGTCCATCTCAACACTGGCGACCCACAAGACTCCGCTGGACCGATAGGAACGATTACCGATGCTACGCTCCCTAATCTCTTCGATGAGTTCACGTCTAGTCCGGCTGTGCTCGGCTAGCAGTACTAGCACATAGTAGTGGAGAAATTCTCTTATGCTGGGACCACTACGAGTGCGTCGCATAGCTGGCCTTCTTCACTGCTGCTGAGCTAATGCTGGGGTTAGCAGGGGGAGATCGCCTGGTCGAAGAATAGCAACAGTTTCGTTTACGACCAAGGGCAGGTTCCTGTCGGGCAGGACGCACCTGCCGCAGACGAGCCGGCCGCGGAGTGACTAACGGCCGCCGAGAGCAGGCGCTTGGTCTTCTTGCTGCCACAATTGGAACACAGCGGCGGCTTTGCTTTCGAGTTGGGCTGCAGTACCTCCTGAGTTTCTCCGCACTCCTGGCACTCATATTCGTATAGTGGCATGTATCTCACTCGCTTTCTAGACTTGCTCTACCTGGGCTCAGGCCCCGCGCATCTCTTAACGCATCGGCTCAACCCGGTACTCGGCCAACGGCACCTGCGCCGCAATAGTCTCGGTCTAAGCTTTACCATAGGGCAGCCCACCCACGATGTCAAGGGCCTCCCTGCCGAGGGTGTCTGAAGGCTCATCGGCCTGTTCACTAAAAGCGTCTATTGCCCCCATCTTCGGGAAAACTCGGCGTGCACCTCCGCTGCCCATGCCTTGATCTCGTCCCAGTCGCGGTAGTCCACGGTCCCGCTGGTGGGCGCGCCTTGGGACTTGCAGATGGCCATCATCACCAGTCGCATGGGAATGTTGTACTTGGGGAAGCTCAGCACGCCGGCGAAGTTGCCTATTGCCACCGGCTCCAGGTCCGGCACCGCCGAGAGTATCTTCGGCACCCACTTGTCCATTGCCATCTGCCTGCCCTTTGCCTCAGCCGCCGCCCCGCTGGTGAGGAATATCGCTGTCGGTCGCTGGCAAAGCAGTTCCGCATTCTTCTTCAAGAAGGCGGTTGCCGGCTTGAGCCACTTGTACGCCCATATTGGGCTGCCGACGACGAAGGCGTCGTAGGCTGAGGCGTCCTCCACCTTCCTGCATCGCGCAACGTCCACTTCAGCCCCTGCCTCTCTCATTACCTCACCAATTGCTTCTGCTATTTCGGCGGTCGTGCCATGGCCTGTCTCGTACGCCACCAGAATCTTCATCGCACCACCCTCCAGGTATCCGGCATGTGGCCGTCCGGCTCACTCTCAAAACGGCTCGTCCGGCTTGATGTTGCCTTCGTCGGCACTCGCCATATTCCTGCCTCTTGAAAAAAGCCGCTTCCACCAGCGAACCCACAGCGTCTCCGTTACGTCTAACTACACAACATAGTTGAAACTCTCCGGAGGTGAGACGAGTGTTACGCAAAGCCCTGCTGATGAGTGTGGCGTTATTCGTACTGGCGGCCGTTGCGGCATTTGGCGACGGCATGCTTATCCCCGGCCGGCCGATGCATATCATCGCCGATGAGCCGTACTTCACGGTCAAGTATCACCACGTCAAGTGCGACATCCAGGACCAGGTGGCGACGACGTATGTTGACCAGGTATTCGTCAACGAGAGCGGCCGGGAGATGGAGGCCACGTACATCTTCCCGCTGCCTGCCGGTGCGGTTGTGCAGAAGTTCACTCTCCACGCAGACGGCAAGGAGATCCAGGCCAATCTCCTGGGCAAGGACGAGGCCCAGAAGATTTATGAGGACATCGTCCGCCGCCGCAAGGACCCCGCATTGCTTACCTACGCAGGCGAGGGCATGTATCAGGCCAAGATCTACCCGATACCACCCAAAGGCGAGCGGCGCATCGAGCTGCGCTACACCGAGCTGTTGTCCTATGACAGTGGCCTGATCGGGTACGTCTATCCGCTCAGCCCCGAGAAGCTCTCACACCGCCCTATCGAAAGCGTGGTATTCGTCGCCGACATCCACTCCCAGCAGCCGGTCGGCAGCGTCTATTCCCCCAGCCACGACGTGTCGGTCAGCAAGCTCACGGACAAGCATGTGCGGGTGTCGTATGAGGAGAAAGACACCTTGCCAGACCGCGACGTACTCCTCTATTACAACGTCGCCCAGGACCCGGTGGGGCTAAGTGTCATCACCTTCAAGGAGACAGGCAAAGACGGCTTCTACCTGCTGCTGGCCGCACCCACCGTCGAGCAGGAGCCGGGCGAAGTCGTGCCCAAGAACATCGTCTTTGTGCTCGACACCTCGGGCAGCATGAGCGGCGAGAAGATCGAGCAGGCCAAGGACGCTCTCACCTTCTGCGTCAACAGCCTCAACCCTCAGGACCGCTTCGACATAGTTGCCTTCAGCGACAGCGTCAAGGAGTTCGCCGGCAAGCTGGTGCCGGCCGATGCCGCCCGCGTCAAAGAAGCGCGCGACTTCATCAACAGCTTCGACGCCCGCGGCGGCACCGACATTGACACTGCCCTGCGCGAGGCTCTGCAGCGCCGCCTCGCAAAGCAGGTCAACTACATCTGCTTCCTCACCGATGGCGAGGCGACTGTGGGGGAGATCGACAACGAGCAGATCATCAAGAACGTGGCCGAACATGCCCAGAAGATCGAGGGCACAACCCGCCTGTTCGTCTTCGGCGTCGGCTATAGCGTCAACACCAATCTGCTTGATAAGCTGGCACAGGGCAACGGCGGGCTCACCACTTACGTGCGCCCCACTGAAGACATCGAGGTCAAGGTGTCCAGCTTCTTTGCCAAGATCGCCCGGCCGCTGTTGACCGACCTGGCGCTGGGCTACGGCAGCGTCGCGACCTACGACACTTTCCCGGGCGAGCTGCCTGACTTGTTCCACGGCTCGCAGCTCGAGGTCTTTGGCCGCTACAAGCAGGCCAGCGCCGGCAGCACGACCCTCACCTTGAGCGGTAGCACGAGGCAGGGCTCAAAGAGCTTCGAGCTTGCGTGCGATTTCCCCGAGGCCCGCGGCGGCACCGAGTATATCGCCACGCTCTGGGGAGCCCGCAAGATCGGCTACCTGCTCGACCAGATCCGCCTCCACGGCGAAAGCAAGGAACTGGTTGACGAAATCGTCAAACTGAGTATGGAGTACGGGATACTGACCGAGTACACCGCCTTCCTCGCCAACGAGGACCGGGCAATAACCGCAACCGAGGCCAGAGACCGCGCTGGCAAGGCAATGGAGGACAGCTTCCAGGTCGTCGCCGGAGCCGGTGCGACCTCCCGCGCCCAGAACGCCCAGGTCATGCAACAGCAGAAGGCGGTCAACGCCACTAACACTTATCTGGATGCGGAGGGCAACCTGCAGCGCATCGCTAACATCCAGAACGTGGCCCAGCGCGGCTACGTGCAGCGCGCCGACCGCTGGGAGGACACTCGTTACCAACCAGACCAGAAGATCGCCATGCAGATCAAGGCCTACTCGGAAGCCTACTTCCAGCTCAGCCGCAACTTCCCGCAGCTCAACAGCCAGATGGCTGTGGGGGAGAAGCTGCTGGTGATACTCAACAACCAGGTTATCGAGATCGGTGATGAGGGCGAAACGAAGCTCACTGATGAGCAACTGAAGTCACTCACCACCAGCGCACCAGGCGGCCAGGCCAAGCAGCCGGCGAATCCGCTTGTCCGCCTCATAGCCGCACTCGCCGCCGTATTCGGCTTGGCCTAGCGATTGCTGCGTGAGCGCCGCAAACAGCAATGGCGTCCGACCTCTATCCGGTCGGGCGCCATTTTCATTTCTAAACTCGCCATTTGCAGCTTTGTCCAGCTTTGATGGTCGAAACCTATACCGTAAAAACAGCCTATTCCTACTGGACAGAAGCAATCCACTCCCGCATTCGGCGCACACCCTCGATCGTCGCCGCCCGCGGCGTTAGCTCGTAGCCCTCATACTCGAAGTTGATGTACCCGTCATAGCCGTAATCATGCATCGCCCTGATGCACCCGATCTGGTCCACATCGCCGTCGCCGACCAGCACCGCCCGCCGGTGCTTGCCGTCCATCCCCACCATAGCGCCCTTATCATCCGGCGAGCACAGCGTCCAATCCTTGAAGTGCGAATGTACAATGTACCTGGCGCTGTTGATGAAGCCGTCCGGCGCGCTTTCACCGCCGGTGGTTACATTGCCGTTGTCGAAGGTGACGCGCAATTGCGGTATCTCAGCGATTGCCGCGTTGACATCTGCCGACACGATGAACGGGCTGAGATAGTGCGGGAAATTCTCCACCGTCACGGTTATGCCGGCGGCGTCGGCAAAGGCTATGACCTCCTGCAGGCCGGCGATGACGTTGGCGCGCGATTCATCCCGCGTGAATTGCTCCTTGCCGCCGACCGGCAGCATCACCTTGTCAGCGCCCAGCACCACCGCCGCCCGGATACCTTTCTTGAAATCGTCCCGGCCCTGAGCGCGCTCATCCGCAGCGGCGAAATTAAGGTCGCAAGAGAACGTGTAGCAGATATTCTTCAGGCCGTAGTCATCGGTGATAGCCCGTATCTGCTGCGGCGTGTACTGGTACGTCCTCACCCAGTCAATAGCGTGCAGGCCAAGTTCGCGCGTGAACTCGCACAGTGCTTTGGCATCGAACTGTTCGCCCTCTTTCATCCCGCGCGCCATGGTGTACGTCATCATGGATATCTTCATTTCACTGCCTCCCAGTCAACTTCGTCGAGCTGGTCGAGGTTGTTCATGACCTTGCTGATGCCGGCGGCGGTAAGCTTGGCCACCCCCGGCCCATTCGGCGAGCGCAGCGGCGTCGTCATGCCGGTGTGCGCGTTGGCGTGCTTCTCGGCCACTGGATACTGCTCAGGGGAATAGTCAACCTCTGCCGCGTGTGGACAACTCCACGGGCAGCCGAAACCGTAGCCGTTCTTGGCCTGGAAGACGGTCATCCTCGGCAGGATGTAGCTCTGCCACACGCCGGTGTCCACGCCCTCGGCCTTTAGCGCCGCCAGTATCTTGTTCCGGTAGTCCGCGGCATCATCAACGTGGCCCAGTCCTGCCATATCGAAGCGAGGCGTGTAGTTATACCAGATATGCTCGTGGCCCTCCGGTTCGGTCGGCAGGATTAGATGCGGCACGTCCTGCAGGCACTCGGTCAGCCGCGCGGCATTGACCTTCTGCTGCTGCAGGTACTCGTCCAGTTTAGTCAACTGCGCCCGCCCGAACGCCGCGCTCAGGTCGTTATTGCGGTACATCCATCCCAGCGCGTAGGCGTGATAATCGCGCGATTCGGCCGGCGTGCGCGTCTCGCCAAACGACCAGAGCTGTCTGGCCCTGAACACCGTATCATCATCATCGGTGACGAACATCCCGCCTTCGCCCGAGCACAGGCACTTGTTCTGGTTCAGGCTGAATGCCGCACAGTCGCCCATGGTGCCGACTTTCTGGCCGTTGAAGGTGGCCCCGTGCGACTGGCACGCGTCCTCAATCACCTTCAGGTTGTGCCGCCCGGCGATCTCCATCACCTTATCCATGTTGACTGCCAGCCCGTGCAGGTGCACGACGATAATCGCCTTGGTGCGTGGCGTGATGGCCGCTTCGATCTTGTCCACATCAATATTGATGGTGTCGAAGTCGAGGTCCACGAAGACCGGGATGGCATTATGGTGCAGCACGCAGGTTACCGACGAAGACCACGAGTACGCCGGCACGATCACTTCATCACCCGGCCCGCAGTCGCAGGCGGCCACACACATGTGCAGTGATCCGGTGCCCGAGTTGGTGGTTACGCAGTGCTTGTTGCCGTTCCATTCAGCGAACTCTCGTTCAAACGCCTCGCAGTTCGGCCCGAATGTGTGCCTGTCTTGCTCCAGTGACGCCATCACCATCTCGCGGTCAATGTCATCAATCGGCGGCCACGGTTGCACTGTTCCCGTGGGACAAGCCTGCTCTCCGCCCAGAATCGCAAGCCGCTCACTCATTATCAACGCTCCCTTCTCATGTCACCGAAATGCAGCCACTATGTTCATTTCTTCACGACTACGGTAATCTCTTCTGCGCCGCCGCCCTGTTGCAGTCGTAACGTGTGCGGCCCTTGTCTGCTCAGCGTAGCGTAGTTCTCCATCGTCACGCTGTCACCGGGGCCGTAGTCGTATATGACAAAGCGGCTCAGCCCGTCGCCATCCACATCGCCAAACTCCGACTGCAGTTTCGCGGCGCTGACGTCTGCTCCCTCGTTCCTGGCGATGAGGCAGTCATGCTTGGACACGTCCCGCAGCCGATAGCATACCTCACCCGTTTCATTGGCCAGCGTCTTACCGGCATAGTAGCCATACGGATACAGCTTCAGATAGATGCTGCTTGTGACGACGCCGTCCTTGCACTGCTTGACAAAGCCCTCACCGATGCGCGGGTCGAGAGCGAAACTCACCCGGCAGGCTCCCTCAACGAACTCGGCTTTCTCAACCTGATACGATGCCGAATTGCCTTGCGGATTTGTTATTCGAATATGCCGCCCAACCAGAGCGCTCGGATCCGCGGGCCCCGGCTCTATAGTAATGGTCCGGTTCTCCCAGGCACAGGCCGTTATCTCGCCGGTGTACTCCGCCGCAGCGAGGGTGATGCCCTGCTTGTCCTTCAGTAGCTTCGTACCGCGCACCAGCGTCGCAGTATGAAGCTCGCCATTCTGCTCCCGCCACAGGCCGAATTCACCATCGCAGGTGATGCCGTCGGCGCTTACTTCCGGCCCGGCGTTGTGCTGCATGATGATCGTGTCAACGAACTCATCGGTGGTCACGCGCACTGCCAGGGGCGGGAACTGCGCTGCCTCATCGCCGCCACTCACCGGTACGCGCTCGACCTTGTGGATCCCCGCCTGCTCAATGTAAGGCTCCACAACATTGAGATACTGCCGCGTCAGCGGGCTGTCGCCCTGGCACTTAAGCACCGCCCACGTCATGTCATAGAGCTTCTTGCCGCCGGGCGGCTTGCCTTTGGCGACAACGAGTTCTCCGCCTTCGGGATAAACGCTCGTCATCCGCAGGTGCACGTCATCCTGATTGCGCAGCAGGTAGTCAAGCGACCACACTCCTTGGGGAGTAGCTCTGGCCGGATCACGCATGAACGCCAGGCACGACAGCTCGCCATCCTTGCCTTTCAGTGCTGAAAAATCCTTGTATTCCAGGCCTTCACCTAACGCGGTGCCCTCGTACGGCTGCAGGCTCAGGTTCTCCGGGCTCGCCTCACCGTCCGGGCCGTGAAACGAGAAGTGATGCTCCGCTCCGCCTTGCACTCGCTCCACGGCGAGACAGTAGAACCGCTCAGGCCCGAGGTCAATCAGGGCGATGGTTCGTTGCCTGGTCGCCGTTGTGTCTCCGAACGGCACGGTACTCTCTGCCGCGGCGACCTGCACCGGAGGCCGGCCGACAAAGGTGGTCAGCTCGGCCCTGTTGAAGTTGGTGCTGCCCAGGCCGGCTATTTTTGTCCCGTAGTGGGTTCCCCAGTTCTTTTCCCAGTGCCCGCAGAAAGTCCAGCCCTCCGGATAGCCCAATTCCGGCAACAGCTCCCGCCTCAGACCCGCGATGCCGTATGTCAGCATGTCGGAGTGAGTGTGCTGCAGGTTCCGCGCGTACCGCATCCAGAGCGCGCGCTGGTCGGCATCCTCGCCCGACCGCAGCATCGCAAGCCCGTACCCATCGCAGATGTTGCTCGGAATCTTCACCTGCCAGCCGAGTTCCTTGCCGGCCTCCTCCGCCGCCGCTTTCAACTCCGGGTCAGTTATGCTTCCCGCCAGGGACCCGCCGGGACCATACATCGCCTGGGCAAAGCGCGGGTCCTTAGTCACCCGGTACGCAATCATCCAGTCACCAGCCTTGCACGGAAGGCCCTGTGCCGGGCTCAGCACACCTGGCACTCCGCCCTTGCCCGCGTCACCGACCGGCGGATAGGTCCGGCCTATCAGCCCCGAGTTGAGCGGGAAATCGTAGATCTGCCGGAACTTCGGGTCCTTGGTGGCAGATACGAACTTCGGCGGCTTGCAGATATCCGGATGCAGTGCCTGCAGATCGTCCAGAATCACGCCAATTCCGGCCATCCTGCTGATGTGGCCGTAGTTATAGCCCGGCGACTCATACGCCGCGCCGTCCCTGTAAAACAGGTTCGTCAGGGCAAACCGGATGCCGCTGACATTCAGCAGCCAGTCGGCCACCTCGGTCGTCTTCTCGGTGCCCAGACACAGCGCCAGGTTCGCCGCCATTATCTCCTGCTGCGGCCAGTTGCGAGCGACTGCATTGTCCATCGCCGCCTGGATTGGCACCCGCAGGATACCCGTCTCGATGAACCGCTTGAAATCCTCGATGCTCTGGATCTCAGGGTGGTTGTGCGTCTGGCAGAACTCGATCAGTTCCTTGTCGTCATCAAGCTGGTCGAATATCAGGTCCCACGCCCGTGCGGCGTTTTCGATCTTCGGGTTCCCCCAGTTGCACTGGATATACAAAAAGCTCCCACCCAGCCTGCCTACACGGCTCGCCAACGGCGCGCCTACCGGCCACGTGAGTATCCCGTCGCGGTTGGCGATCTTGCGGTGGTTGAGATTGAGCGACATGTCCACCATCGCCTCTGCCATCCGCAGCAGTGCGATGGCCGACTTGTGCGCATACGCCTTGTCACCGGTCGCCGCGAACGTACGGGCCGATTCGATAATGCCGGGGGTCAGTTCCCCCATATACGCCTGCCACTGGTGATAGTACGCGATGAACGGCCAGCGCCATTTCCCGCCGTCGGGCGCGATCGGCGGATCCACAGGTTCGCAACCAAAGCCGTCATCCGGGAACGGTCCCGAGTGCATGTCTCCCGCCCGCCAGTCATTCGAGGGGAACGCCGTGCCGCACTCGGGGCATATCACCTTCCAGGGCTGCTTCGCGGTGTCGTATTTCCACGGGTAGAACCCGGACCTGCCCTCATAGATCTTCATCCCGCACACCGGGCAGCCCTTGCCGATACCTCTGTTCGCCTCCCTGCTGCCCAACACGATCAGGCACGTCCGCGGCACGCTGGGCCCGGGGATAATATTGTAGATTTCCTCATCCGGCGTCGTCAGCCATCGTCCCGCCCGGCCCACGATTTGGCCTTTAGCTCGCAGTTGTGCTACGTCCTCTTCGGAGTGCATGGTCCGGCGCGACTTCAACTCACTGTACTCGAGCTCATCCCGCGGCCAGATGCGTGGCAACTCCACCTCCTTGTACTTGCGCGCCTCGTACACCTCATTCCATCCCAGCACCGTCAGCGCCATCTCAAGCTCCCCGCCCTTGCCGGAGAATTTCAGCGTCGCGTCGCCCGCCTCCAGTGCCCGGAAATAGTATCGCTGGATGGCGTCCTGGTCCCACTGGTCGAACACCTCCAGCGTGTCCGGCACCTCGACCTTCAGTTCCCCCGATGCCTCCGGCTGTTGCAGACACACCCGAAACTGCTGGCCGGGGAATATCCATATCGGCTTGTCCAGGATTTCCAGATCGGCGCGGAGGCCACTGCACAATATCATTCCGCAGATGGTAGCAAGTAACAGCAGATCGCTTCTCATCTCAGACACTCCTCCCTGAATTACTTACCAACGCGTAGGTCGGGCTTCCAGCCCGACTCCATTGCCTTGACTCGATTCTCGCGTAGGTTGCGCCTCGTGAGGTCGCACAATCTCGAGTCGGGCTGGAAGCCCGACCTACGGGATTTTTTGGCCATTGCCTTGACTCGATTCTCGCGCAGGTTGCGCCTCGTGAGGCCGCACAATCTCGAGTCGGGCTGGAACTGTAGTTATGCAAATTTTGTAGGTTCTATGCACAGCCGGCGGCAGCAAAGACTTGGTCGATATCGTTGGTCGTTTCGTAAATCTTGATTAGAGCTCGCAGTTTTTCGCGCTCG
>JAUVVY010000036.1 GCA_030604405.1 bacterium
CAGGCGGTGTGGTGGGGCATGCCCCACTACACCGCAGACCTTTTCCACCTGCATCCCCCACTCCCCTCCACCCAACAGAATAACCCATAGGAGGGGCCGCATACGAGGCGGAAGCGCAGCTTCCGCCGAGAATCCGGCCCAGCCGTTAACAGCATTTGCATAACTACAGTCGAAGCCCGAGCTACGCGTTGGTGAGTGGTGCGGACTACTCGGCGAGTGCGGAGTCTATCGCCTCGGCGAGGGCCCCGATCTCCCGGCGGAAAGCCGCCCCAGCCGGACCCGAAAAGACCCCCTCCGCCCGGATGGCCTCGTGGTACGATATAGCGCCTACTACCGGCAGAGGCGCTACCTCCTGTGCGATCTGGTCTATCTCGCTCTCGGCGCGTACGCGGTTAGCAGCCACGACTACCGGTTGCAGCTTCAGATCCTCGGCCAGACGCTGGATGCGGCCAACGCTTCTGAGTGCGGGGGCGGTTGCTTCGGTCACGGCTACCAGACCGTTCATCGCGGTGGCAGTTCCGCGTCCCAGGTGCTCCAGGCCCGCGACCATGTCCACCAGAATGTCGGCGTCTTCTTCCACCAGCTCGCGCAGGATCGTCTTGAGGGTAGCATTCTCCGGACACAGGCACCCCGCACCACCCTCCGTCACTGTCCCCATAGCCATCAGCTTGATGCCATCGCGCTCGACGGCGTAGTCGGCAATCAGATCAGCCACAGGTGGCGACAGAGCGAACAGAGCCCGGCCTTCGGCGCCCCCGGTAGCCCGCCTGGCCAGCATGTCGCGCATCTCCGAGAGCGGCCGGATAGCGGCCAGCAGTTCCTCAGGCCAGCCAAGAGCATAGCCTAACGTGGTGTTGGGGTCGGCATCCACGGCCCAGGGCTGCCGTCCTTGCTCTGCAAGCCACAGCGCCAGCCCGGCGCAGATTGTGCTCTTTCCGATGCCGCCCTTGCCGGCAATTGCTACCTTCATAGCGTCAGTTTTCCATTCCTGGGTTCGTCAGGGCCGGTTGCGTATCACCGAGTCGCCCTCTGCCCGCCGCACAGCGCTGGCAGCGGCTCGCGCCATTATGTCGAGTGAAACATGCATCAGCGTGTCGCCAGATTCGCGCAGCAGCGCCATGCTGGCCATGCAAGGGCGACTGTGGTGCAAGACCTTGGCCCGCTCCACAACTTCTTCGATAGCTGTCCCGGGCAGTCGCTGGGCGACCCAGTGCGTAAGCCCGCACGGCGCTCCCTGCACGCAGCGCGCCGTTGTCACCAAACCATCGGAGACTTCTATCTCCAGCCTCGGGCGTCCTACATGGTACTGCTTGCAGAAGGCCCCAATGACGTCGCCGCCGCCAGCCAGCGCACAGAACGGCATGGGCACCGCACACTCGATCCCGGCGGCCCTGCACAACCCCTGGAGCTGCCGTTCCAAGCCAGCGCGTACCCAGGACGGGTCTTCAACAGGCACCAGGAGTGCCCGGCAGCGAGTGTCGGCCAAGAAGGCTGGCAAGGCCGTGATGATGCCCGGCGGCAGCGCGATGGCGATAACCACATCCGCCTGGCCGAGTTCGCGGGGGAGACACTGCTCCGGATCATCTAAGGTCTGGAACGCGTCGGCCGGAAGCTGGTGAGTTGCGACGGGGGCTCCCTGGCTGCGCAAATAGTCTTCTACCAGCCCGGGATAATGGCCGCCGGTGTGTAATATCTGCACAGAAGGGCGTTGCATATTGTGTGCTCCGGAAAAGGCCTCGGGCTGGAAGCCTCTGCCCCAGGGTCATGAATAGTGCGGGGCGGAGGCGTGCTGGGCATCAGCGGCGGCTGGCCAAATAGGCGCTCACGAAGTCGTCACAGTACACCTGGCGATTCAGAAGCACCTCCGCCGTAATCATGGCCTCCATCAGTTCCTGGTCGGTGACATCCATAATGGCGGCATCGAGTCCGTGGGCGAGAGCCATTACCAGAAAGGTCCGGTTCAGCAGCTCGCGTTGTGCGGCGCCCTGGGAGACATTGGAAAGCCCTAGAATCGTCTTGGGCGGTGGGTCTGCGAGCGCGGAGACCATGCCAATGGCCCGGCAGATCTCCGGCGGAACGTGCTGAAGTGCGTTGACGGGCAGGATTACCGCGTCAACGTAAAGGTGGTCGGTAGGGATTCCGTGCTCCATGCACGCGGCGACGAGGCTGAGGGCGATCTCCATTCGGCCTTCGGCATCCCGCGGCACGCCATCAGCATCAATGCACAGGCCAACGATGGGGCAATTGTATTCGGCGGCCAGAGGCAACATCTCCGCCATCTTTTCCGGCACGCCGGTGGTTGAGTTGATGATCTTCTCGCCGGTGCAGACTTCCAGGCCCGCACGGATTACCGCCGGTTTGGTGCTGTCCAACGACAGGGGCGCATCGGTGACCTCCCGGATGGTCTCGACCAGCCATGCCATCGCCGCCTGCTCGTCTGCCGCCGCTGGTCCGACATTCACGTCCAGGACATCACCGCCTGCCGCAAGCTGGGTGCGGGCACAGTCCTGAATGACCTGCTTGTCGTGCTCGCCGATTGCCCGGCCAATGCTGCGAAACATGCCATTTATTCGTTCGCCTATGGCTTGCATCCAGAGTCCTCCTCAGAATAGCGGTATCGTTGGCATCGCGGCCTAGAAGCGGTTTCAAAACCTCGTTCGCGGAGACTCACAGGCTGGAAAGACGCTGCTGCTTCTTACCCAGGGGACAGTCCCCCCATCCACACCGGGTTTTGAAACAGCTTCTAGTGAAGCCGAGCCGCAGCCGGTATCAACTCTTCGATAAGTCTTTAGCCAACCATCTGGTGTGCTTCAGTGCCTCGGGATGCCAGAAGATGACCATATCAGTTCCTGCCAGCAAGAATAGTTCAGCAGTCGCTGCTTCCCATAGTATCCCGCGTCGCTCAAGGGATCCCCAGGCAGGCTCCTCCATCCACGCTTCTTTCGCCTTCCACGCCTCGGAGCCGACGATGGAGACCATCGGCATCCCCAGCATTGTGTCGCCGGTGAGTGCCGCCAGACGGGTTCGCTCCAGAATCGAATAGGCATATTCGACACCATAGCCGACAGCTCCGGTGACCTGGTACATGACGATGCGGTCTCCAGGTACGCCCTGTTCGGTAAGCAGAATATTAACCTGCTTCTGAATGCTGATATCGAGGGGGGACTCGCCGATGACCAGATGCCCGTCGGCGAGTGCGGAGGCTGCGATGGTCCTGTAGTTGTCTTCCCGCGCCGTGCCCAGCAGGCAGCGCTCGCCGGCGGCGACTTGACTGCACACCGGGATTACCTCGTTGTCCTTGTCATAGTCCCCGCAGCCCCAGATAATCAGCGGCACGCCTATGGCATCCAGTACCTTTCGCACGGTCTCAGCGCACTCATCCGGCGACGCATCCCGGCGCAGTGGATCGGCGCCTATCAGCTTCAGGCAGATGAGGTCGGCGTCGAACTCCTCGACGCACCTGGCAGCCCATGCCGCCGGGTCGCCAAGCACGTCTCCGAAGGGCGCTGCGAGTGGTTCAGGCCATCCCTCCGGCTCCGTATCCAGCACTTCCATAGCCAGGACGGGAGGGTTCGGTGCCTCACCCTCGAAGTCGAGAAATGGGAGTGTGGCTGCCCCTCCCAGCGTAACGGTACTGGTGCGCGTGCCACCATCTTCGGAGGTAGCGCCGAGGACCACTGTGCTTACGCTATCTGACCACTGCTCAATGGGAAGCTCTAGTTCCATACCTTGCCACCTACCTATGTGTTGGAACTGCTGCCCCCGGCCCGACCTTGCTCTGATGAGACGAGCGATGGGAAGCGCTCCAGGTCGGTGTGGGGCAGCATCTGTGCGGCTACGAACTCCTCCATGAAATGGGAGGCGGTACTCAAATCTACGTATGTCGTGGCCCGTGCGAGACTGCTGACCTGCTCGCGGGCCTCAGAAGAAAGCAGCGTTATGTACGCGCCTACAAGCGCCGTGTTGCCCGCCACTGTTACGCGCTCAGCGGGCAGGTCTGGGAGCAGGCCGATTTCGACCGCCGTTCTCACGTCGAGATGGCTGCCGAAGGCCCCGGCCAGGTAGAGCCGATCAATCTGCGCGATGTCCAGCCCTAACTCCTCCAGCAAAGTGCTGACAGCGGCAAATACCGCGGCTTTGGCCCTCAGCAGGTTGTCAATCTCGCCCTGGCGCAGAACGAGATCCTTGGCGGTGGCGGTGTCTTCTCTCCATAGGAGCACAAACTGCGGTTCGCCGTTGGCCTCGCGCATCCGTGGCGAGGGAAAATCGGGTACCAGATTCCCTACACGGTCAATAACACGGGCGTCAAGCAGACTGGCCAAGGTCTCCACAAGTCCGTTGCCGCAGAGTCCGACGGGCGGGTCGTCGCCGATGGTTCGCACGGTGGTGCGGTCCTGGTCCGGATCGTAGGCCAGGGACTCGATGGCCCCGGGCCGGGCCGGCAGACCGCACTCAATTCCCACGCCCTCAAAGGCGGGTCCAGCCGAGCAGGAACAGCACACCATCCAGTCTTTGCTGCCGATGACTATCTCGCCGTTAGTGCCGACATCAATCAGAAGCGTTAGGCTGTCGGCCTCGAACAGGCCAGTGGCGAGGATGCCGCCAGTGATGTCGCCGCCGACGTAGCCATTGATGGCGGGCAGACAGAAAACGGCGGCCTGCGGATGGACTTGCAGCCCCAGGATGGCGCCCGAGATCATCGGCGGCAGCCCGACTGGTGCGATATGCGGGGCCCGGCGAATCGCGTCGGCGGGAATACCGAGCCGGAAACTAATCATAGTTGCGTTGCCGGCGCAGGAGACGGCAATGATTTGGTCCTGACTTGCGCCCGTTTCCTGCAGCAGTTCCTCAATCAAACTGTTGACGGTGGAGGTGACGGCATCCTGCAATTCGTCTGCGCCACGCTCGTGCTCCTGTGCCCAGATGATGCGAGAGATGACATCCTCACCATAGCGCACCTGTGCGTTCAACTGAGCGGCGCCTGCCAGGACGCGGCCGGTGCGGAGTTGCACCAGTTCGGCCTTGACGTTACTGGTGCCGATGTCCACCGCCAGACCCAGTGCTTCTTCCTGCTCGGGCTGGCCTAGTGCAATGAGGCGGTGGTGGCAGCCCTCGTCCACCAGGGTTGCAGATACCGAGAAGTCAAGCGCCCGCAACTGTGGCGGTATTTCGCGCAACACATCCAGGTTTGCAGTTATGTTTCGCCGTCCGTAGCGCGCCTGCCTGAGCCCCTCCAGGAGGCGCTCCCAGTCCGGGGTAGGATCGTCGAAGGAGGGCGGGCTGAGTTGGACTGGGGTTCTCTCGCCCAAGGCAAAGCCAGTACGGCCGGGCCGCAGAAATGCTGCCGCCTCAGGGCCCATGTATCCAGTGATGCGCTCATCGGGTGGGCATAAGCGCGTTTCGGGCGGAACGTGGACCACCAAGTCCCCGGCCGCCGCGGTCTGGCACGCCAGAACCTCCTGCGGAGCGGCGATCTGCTCTTCCAGCCCGGAGCGATTCAAGAAGCGGACGCGCCCGCTCTGCACCTGTACCCGACATGAGCCACAGGTTCCCTGACCGCCGCACTCGCTAAGCAATGGCAGCCCGGCAGTCAGGGCCAAGTCCAACAGCAACTCGCCTGCCTGCCCCTCGACGACGACGCCGTCTGGTTCGAAGAGCACTCGAACTTGCTTCACTTAGCAGCCCAGCCCTGCTCGCGGAAGAATTGGGCAATCGCAGAAGACTCTCTGGGGCCGACTTTGACCTCCCAGCCGGCCTCTTCCTCCAGTTTGCCCTGAAGCACGGCAACACCGCCGGGCAGAACCAAGGTTTTGTGGGAGACTTTGTCGGCTATGTCGAACTTCTCTATGTGCTCGGCGATGACTTCAGCGGTCAAGTCGCCGGCGGCCCACGCGGTCATCACTGAAGTACCGTTGGTGTCAACCGCCAAGATGTGGGCGGGCACCTTGCTGGCCATCGTGTCGCCCTCAACGAGATAGTAGGTCAGCGAGAAGTTGGTCGTAATCAGCACCGGTGAGTCCTCGTCAGGCTCGCCAACGGGATATATTCCCGGCTCAACCTGGATCGGCTTCTGCGGGTCGGTGTAGATGTTCATGCGTGCCGTAACCAGGGGCAGAAGGTACTCATCATCAGCCACATCTACAACTACAATTCCGGCGTACTTGGCGATGGCAGAGCACGCCTGCAGCATCTGTTGGGTCGGATCGGCGGCCGAGCAGGCTACCAGAGTAGGAAAGCCCAGAGGCCTGAACTTCTTGTTCAGCGCCATTCGGCGGATGATGGTTTGATCACTCTGAATTCGTCCGATCTCCTGCGCGCCGGTATCCAGGAACAGTTGGTCCGAGCCCGCTTCGGCAGCAGTCTCGCTCAAGGGTACAAGGCTTTCAAGGCTGTCCGCTGTCAGGACTAGAGGACAATTGTACTCCTTGGCCAGAGGCAGCATCGCCTCGATATTGTCCGTCGTCGCGCCGCACAGCAGGGGCCGGCCGTCCGCACAGACTTCCAGAGCCGCCTTCATGGCCCCCGCGTCCGTGCTCATCAGAACCAGTGGCAGACTGCTGTGCTCGCCGGCGAGGCGCGCGCCCTGGGCCAGCCGTCCGTCTCCGCCATCCTGCAAGGCAATCAGATCAACCCCCAGCATGAAGCCCACGCGGTCGTAGCGTGCGGCTTCGAGCTGCTCGATGCGTTGTTGGATCTGCTCATCGGGAAGCGATGTATCAAGCGTGACAGCCAGGCCGCAAGGATTGTGGAAGGTTTCGTCGTGACGGAAAAGGACAGTCTCGCCGCCGATTTTCAACTCGCGCTCTCCCCGGCCGACCGTGACAGTAGCCATCGGTGGGGCGGCGGAGCCCTCCAGTTCTTGCTTGGCCTCTTCAGTAACGTGCGGACATTCGTCCAACGCGGCTTGCTTTTGCGCCAACTTCATGGCGAAGGCGAGGCATGTGGCCACTCCACAGTCCCCACAGTTGGTCTTAGGAAGAAACTTATAAATCTCCACTGCGGTCAGAGCCAATTCCGGTCATCCTCCTTGACTGAACTCAGAAGAGCGGGTCCATGGACAGTGCCGGGTGCCCGCCCTTTTCCAGGAAGGCCAGCAGTTCGTCGAGGGTGGTGGCGTCTTCCTCAGTCGCTATCTGGCCGGGCAGGTCCGGCATTTCCAATTTCTCGGCCCGCTCGCCCAGCCCCTCAAGCAAGTCGTCTTTCAGGTCCTTGGTCATCCACACCAGCCGAGGCAGTCCGCCATCGGCGGAGATAAATTTGGGGCTGATGACATAACGGCGTCCTACGCCGAGGAAGCCGGGGGTCACGTGCCCGCCACCGACGCTACCCGCCAGGGTACTGAACGCGAGTCCCAGAGGCGTCATCCCGGTGTATTCGCGATTGACGATCATGAAGCCGTTCACTTCCGGCAGCACCGCCATAATACACTCAAAGCATCCGCAGGAGGTCATCGGCGCATCCATCAAGGAGTAGAGGCAGACCCGCTCGACGCTGCGGTGGGAATTGTCGTACACGAATTGGTTAACGCTCTCCCATTCGCCCTTGACCGGGTCTATACAACGGCCCTTCTCAACCGGCTGGTTGGGCCCGTGCGGGTTCATCTCGTAGGCCGCCCGCCCGTCCAGCCAGTTATAAGCCCCGCAAAGCCCCAGGCGTTCGGGACTGATGACGCATACGTGGTTGGGAGCATAGGACTGGCACAGGGTGCAGGAATAGAACAGGTCCACACTCTCGTCAGTCATTCCTGCGATGCGCTCGTCACGCTCCAGATAGGCCGGGCGCGCCAACTCCTGTAGCTGCTTCGCCTCTTCGTCCACGCTGGTCACTGTAACCTGGGCCTTGTCCACGATTACGCCGAACTCGTTCTTAAGGTGAGCAATGACCACTTCACCGAAATGCCGCAGGCGCCAGCCGGCTTTGAAGGTGTCCTTGGAAACGCGGAGCCAGGCCATGTCGCGCTGACCCATGTGAAAGAGGCCCATGGCATGATTGATGGCGGTGTGAGTTTGGCGTTCCAGAATCGGCTCGAAGTCCTTCTGCATCTTGCGGCCTGCCACTTCAATCAGCAGCCCCAAAGGCAGCGCTCCGCCTTCGTCTGCGGTGTCGAGGTCGGGCCCGCTGACCTCAACCTTACCGTCCTCTATTTCGTCGCCGTCGATCATGCGCAGATATTCGATGGCGGTAGAGTACTTGCTGCCGAATTCGACCTGCATATCCTCGCGGCGTATGACCTCGCCTTCGAAGGCTGCAGCTACCGGTACCGGCACATCCACTTCTCGGACGGTCACCTTGACTCCGCGGACATCAATGCAGGTCTGCACGATGCGGTCGTGATCCAGTTCGCGAACCAGCTCCTCGTAGGTGCAGACTCCGGTCGGCCGAATCTCAGGTATCTCTGTGTCCGCAATCACCGGGAAGCCCATGGTGATGGCCCCGGCGCCGCTGGCGTATTTCAGATCATCTATCGTGCCCAGGCCCAGCCCGAAGGCAAAGATGTGGGCTCGGGTGTAATCGAGACAGCCCTTCCAGTCGCCCTTCTGCACGCCGCCGAAGGTCAGCGCTCCGCGAATCGCCCAATTCAGCGCGTAGATTATTGAGTCAGTGTCCGGCCCCAATGGCACTATATATATGTCCCAGCCACTGGCGGGATCCTCTACGATGGCATCGGTCAAGACACCTGCCTCAAGTAACTGGTCGCGCATCGTCTGACCTTCGTGGTTGCCGATGAGGAAGGTGAGAATACTACGCTTTTGCAGTTCACGGATAATATACTCCGCTGTCTCCAAATCGGGAGCGGCTCCGACGACCGCCGCAAAGCCCGGCATGCGCCCGTCCACGAGCTGAATGCCGAGAGTGCGCAGGACAGTATCGGAGATGAAACCGTGCCATCCATCCTGCGGCGCGGTGCCATCCAGATAGTCGAGGGCTTTGAGGGTCTCCTGAGATAAGAGCGTTGCGATGCCTGCATCCAGGACTCCCGACAGATACGGGAGCCAGACTGCCTCCGACGGCTCGTCCACCAGAAGCCCCTGGGCGTATTCGAGCACCTCTCTCAGTTCCCCCAGGGTCTCGACTTCGGCGCCAAGCAGAGCACAGGCCATCGGCAGGTAAAAGGCAGTCTCCGGGAAGGCCACTTGTTGGTCTTCGCCGTGCTCCTCGAGGGCGGCCTTGAGGCGCGCATCAGCCCGGCTTACTGCGTCGTGGGATCCCCGTATCGCTGCTGTTGCAACAATCTTAGACATCCAGATGAAACCTCCTTGCGAATGCCAGCTCCTTCATCGCTTCCGCCCTCTGGGGGCGGTCCGACCAGTCTATTGCTTTTCGTCACTGGAGCCTGACACGGACAACGCCGGCTGCGGGATCTGTTGAAGTTGGTCGAGTGCTGCGGCCAACTCCTGCACTGTAACTAAGCGGCCTTGCGCGGCCGCCGCCTCGGGGTCCATCAGCGCCAGCGCCCCGGTCGGACAAGCCTCCACGCAAGCCGGTAGCAGGCCTCGACCGATGCGCTCAACACACATGTCACACTTGATTATGGTCTCAGCTTCCTCGTCTCGGCTGATCGAGATGACCCCGAATTCGCCAAGCGGGCAGACTTTGATACAGACCTTGCACGCGGTGCAAAGCTCGGAGTCAACAGTCACGACCCCATCGCTGTCGCGCTTTTGCATGGCGTCTGTGGGACATTTTTCGACGCACGGTGGGTCATCGCAGTGGCGGCACTGGACCGCAACTGGCGTGTTGCCAGCCAACAGTACCGAGATGCGCGACTGGACGGGGGGCTCTTGTTGTGCCGCTTCGAACAGAGTTTTGGCGTCGGAGTGGGCCAGGGCACACGCGATCTGACAACTGTGGCAGCCCACACATTTCTCGATGTCTATGGCGATGATTTGCTTCACTGATAGTGTCTCCTAGGTACTGGCCGCCTCGGCGTACATCATGGGCTCCAGGCGCAGGGCTTCGCGCTTACGGTTCATGCGGTCAATCATCAGTTGAGCGGCCTTGATCGGATCAGGCTCGAAGGCGAAGCAAGCGCCCACTATCTCCTCCATGTCCTCGCACAAGAACCGGGTGACATTCTCCGAGCCGAGAACCGGATGTGGCGTCCCAAAGACGGTGAATATTCCTGAGCCGACGACATAGAAGCCGATAGAAATGGCCTTCTCTGACATCCACTCGGGGGCGGCGCCGGCGACAGGCAGATCGGAGATGTCCTCACCCAGTCCGCCTTCCAAGAGCACATTGCAGCAGGCGATCAGGATGCGGCTGTTATCTACGCATGAGCCCACGTGCAGCACCGGCGGCATTCCCACTGCCTCACAGACCTCGCGCAGCCCCGGGCCGGCCATCTCCAGAGCGGCGTCCGGCTGCAGCAGGCCGGCGCGAGCATCGGCCAGTGCGGAGCAGCCGGTGACAAGCACCAGCACATCATTCTTGATGAGCTCCTCGGCCATTGTCACATGTCCGTAGCCCTGGGGAATTTGGGGGTTCTCGCACCCGACTACCCCGGCAACGCCTCGAATCCGCCCTTCAATAATGGCATTATTCAGTGGCCGGTAGGAGGGGCGGAATCGGCCGCCGAGCATGGTATGGACGTACTCGGCGGAAAAGCCGCCAATTAAATCCATCACGTGGTCAGGTATTTGCACGCGGCTGTCGCGACGGTTGGGGAAATTCTCGATGCCCGCGGCTACAATCTGCTCGGCTACCACCATCGCCTCGTCTTCGCTGAACTCGATGTGCTCGACTCCGGGCATCTTCGCCTTGGGTGAGGTGGTGACCAGCTTGGTGGTGAATGAGGGGCTCAAGTCGGCCAGGGCCGGCATAATGCACTGCACGTCCACCACCATTGCGTCCACGGCTCCCGTCAGTACCGCCAGCTCCTGCATCAGGAAACTACCCGCCGAGGGGATTCCCTGGCGCATGAGCAGCTCGTTGCCGGTGCAACACATTCCGGCCAGGTTGATGCCCTTGGCGTCCACCTGCTCGGCCTTGGCGAGCATTTTCTGGGAGCGCGCCGCCTCCACCAGCATCTCAGACAGGGCCGGCTCGTGCCCATGCACTACAATGTTGACGTAGTCTTCTTTTAGCACGCCCAGATTAGTCTGAGAGCGGATCGGCTCTGGCGACCCAAACAACACATCCTGCAGGTCGGTGGCAAGCATCGAACCACCCCAGCCGTCGGCCAGAGAGGCACGCAGACCTTGCATCAGAATATTGCGATAGTCGGCATCTACACCCATGTGCGTTTGATGCATTATCTGCACGATTTCTCGATCGATTCCCCGAGGCATGATCTTGTGGCGCCGCCACAGTTCCTGCCGTGGCTGAGGCGCGCGGTGAGTTGGAATTACCTCGCCTTCCTGCCGGCCAAACTCTTCCAGGGCTTTGTGAGCCAACTCGGCGGCGATCTCATTTGTCTGGCGGCCGTCGGTGGGAATGTCGAACTCCTCGGCCAGCCAGAGCAGTTTGGCTTCGTCTTTGATCAAGTAGCTGCCTTCGGGATTTTCCGCTGCTTGCAGTAGTGCGTGCGTCACATCGCGGCCGTGATCGGAGTGTGCGGCAGCACCTGCGGCGACCATGCGCACCAAGTTGCGCGCGGCAATTACGTCGGCGGTCGCTCCGCATACTCCCTCTTGCGGTCCATCCCCAAAGGGATCAATACGGCACGGGCCCATGTGACAAATTCGGCAGCAGATACCCAGTTGGCCGAAGCCGCACTGCGGCTGCATTGCGTCATAGCGGTCCCAGGCAAGGCCGATGTCGTCGTCCTGTGCCCGGGCGATCATCTCTTGCGCGGCTTTGTCAACAGAACGGTCACTTGCATCTGCCATTTGCCTATCCCTCTGTGCATTGATGCGGCGCGTAATGCCGCCGCTGTGCCATACTGCCGCCCCGGTGAACCGCACAGCGGGGCGGATTCGCGATCAAATGTGTAGCTGTGGGCCACATCCTATAGACTTGAAAAAATCGGAGGCTTAAGTATCGCTCCGACCCATACTCCCCTGGATATGCCATTGCTGTCGGGCAACGGCTATCTACCAAGCTTTTCAACCCAGCCAGTATATGTCTCAGCCAGAATCTTGTCAAGCATCACCTGGACTGCAAACAGCAGGTTGGTCGTGCCAGGTCTGAGCAGTTCAGCTTGCGTCGTGTTCCACTTCGCGCTGTTCGCTAGCGATGGCGCTCAACGCCACTGGCGCTACCTTTTTGGGCACCAGGCCCAGAGCGACAGCCACGCCGTACAGAATTGCCTCGGGGCGCGGCGGACAGCCCGGAATATAGTAGTCCACCGGCAAGACCTTGTCCACACCACCCAGCACGCTATAGCTGTCGTACCACATACCCCCGCCGACCGCGCAGTTGCCAATCGCAAACACCAGCTTCGGCGGCGGGACCGCGTCGTAGAGCCGGCGAAGTGCCGGCGCCACTTGTCGCGTCACCGGGCCGCAGACCAGCAGAACATCGGCATGACGCGGGGAGCCGACCAGCTTGATACCGAATCGCTCTACGTCGTAATAGGGCGTCAGTACGTCAAGGACTTCAATATCGCAGCCATTACACGCGCCGGTGTTGACGTGATAGACCCACAGTGATTTGGGGAAGTACTTGCTCAGCAATTCCTTGAACATGATTGCCTCCAGCGGCTTATAAGTGCGGCTGCCGGTTCATCTTCTGCAAATTGCAGGATAGAGCACACCGGCAGCAGTAACCGCGCGAGCCCATCTTAGTGCGTAGCTCCGCCCAGCGCGTGCATAACACTTCGCGCAGCCGTGTCCAGCAGCGGATAGGCGGCCTGGGGATACAGCCCCAGCAGTACACATAGAGCGGCCAGCAGTATCATAGGGATGAGCAATGCGGCCGGCGCTTCCTTGACATTAGCCAAAGAATCGTCATCGCACTCACCCCAAAAGACCCGATAGGCGGCGTGCGCCATGCAAGCCAGAGTCAGCAGACTGGTGATAATGCCAATGACCGCTGCCCATAGCAGCCGTTGTTCGGCCACGGCGATAAAGAGCGTCAATTTACTCATAAAGCCGTTGAGCAGCGGGACTCCGCCCATTGCCAGAGCGCCGATGAAAAAGCAAGTTGCCGTGATCGGCATTTTCTTGCCCAGGCCACCCAGGCGGCTGATGGCGCGCATGCCGCCGGTTGTGTACATAATCGCGCCTACCGACATAAACAGCAGCGCCTTGAAGAGTGTGTGATTGAGCAAGTGAAAAAGGCCGCCGTAGATGCCCAGGTACGTCCCCAGGGCCAGCCCTTCGACGACATAGCCCATCTGGCTGACGCTGTGATAGGCCAGGAGCCGCTTGAGATCATCCTGTGCCCAGGCCATGAATATGGCCAACAACATGCCTACGGAGGCCAGTATAGCCACGAAAACGACGATCGCGTGGTAGTGAGGCGCCAGGACCGTTATTGTGCGGGTGAGGGCGTAGGCTCCCACCTTGATAACCACGCCCGACAACAAGGCACTTATCGGTGTCGGCGCTTCGGCATGAGCGTCTGGTAGCCAGGCATGGAACGGCATCAATCCGGCCTTGGTGCCGAAGCCGACTACGAAGAATGCCGCGGCGAGCAAAGCCAAGTTCACCGGAAGCTTGTCGGCGATTTGGCCCAGTGAGGTCAACAGTAACGCTTCCGACCCCGGCAGGACTTGCAGGCCCGCGACATATAGCAGGATGAAACCAAGCAGCGCAAAGGTGATGCCCACGCCGACTAGAATCAGGTACTTGTACGCCGCCTCCAGTGTCTCGCGCCGCCAATAGAAAATAAGCAGAAGCGCCGTCGCCAGTGTGGTGGCCTCCACCGAGAGGTACAGCAGGATCATATGATTGGCAGCGCACGTCAGACTTAGCGCTCCCAGGAACATGAGCAGTAGTCCGTAGTAAAGGTTGAGCTTGCGGGGCGTTCTTTGCTCTTCGGGCAAATGCTGGGGGATATAACGCAGAGAATAGGGAATGACGACGATGACCATAAGGCAGCCGAGAAGCACCATCAAGGCGCTCAGTCCGTCCACGTACAGCAGCCTACCCCAGCCAGTCAGTACGTGGCCGGCCATGGCCTCCTGCGCAACTTGGACAGCTATAGCGCCCGTGGCCAGCGCCCCCACAAACGCCAGCAGCTCTCGGCACCATCTGCAGGTTGGCCCGGCCAGCAATATGATCGCGCCGAACGCAATCGGCACCACGAAAACTAACACAGGCAGCGGCGACGCTATTGTCGTAACTAACTCATTCATGCTCTCAACTCAGCACGCACAAACGCGCATCATGGCACAGCGAAGTTTATGTTCTTACCTATCGCCTCAACCGCGATAGTGTGGTTACGTCCGTGGTTCCCATCAGTCGGTATATTCCGGCGGTGAGATAGAGCAGTAGCCACGCCAAGACTATTACGTTTGTCGTCACGCCCACTATCGTCGTCTCTGGCACCGTTGGCGCCAGGCTCAACAGCGTCAGATGGACTCCGTTTTCCATCAGGATAATCCCGATTACCAGCTTGATTGCGTCCCGCCTTACGGCCAGCACGTAGAGGCCCAGAGCGATCACTGTGAAAGCAATCGCCCAGCCGGTTAGCGCCGGTTCGGCGGCCGCCCCTGCCCCCGGGGCGACGAAGCCCAGGTACCCATGCAGGAAGCGATAGAACCCTACCAGAGCTATGGCTACCACGATAATTGACCATTGCAGCCCCACTATGGGCCGTGTTTCCCGCGGCGGCAGCTCATTGGAGTAGTGCCACAGCAGCAGCGGGATGAGTGCAACCTTAGTAAGTACGCAGACGGCAGCCCACAGGTACAGGTGTGGTGTTCCGGTCGCGTAGCCAACCGTTGCAAAGATCGCGGCCAGCAGCGCAGACTGAATCATCAACCACATAATGGCGCACTTGAGGTGTCCAACCTCAGCCGCGGCCAGTGACGCGATCAGATGAGCCGCCATCAACGAAACAAGCTGGCTATTGTGTGCCAGTACGTCCTCCATTGTGACCTCTTCTCGCAGAGTAGGAGCTCATGGGCCCCTGAGACCGTTTGAAGCCGTTGTATGCGCTGCGGCTCTTCGCTCGAGTATACTAGATGCCGACTATGGCAAAGGCCAGCCCAATGGCCGCCAGGAAAATGATGCTCACGAAATAGAGCATGGCCTGTTCTATGCGCAGCCGTGGGTTGACGGCATCTATCAAGGCCACCAAGACCACCACTACCAGCACCTTGGCCAGCAGCAGCAGGACACTAACAGCGTAACCGAGGGCTACGCTGCCGGCGAGCGCGGCGGCTACAGCGGGCCAGGGGGCGAATATCTGCACCAACATTGCTACGAAGACAAACTGCTTTGCCCACAGTGCCCACTCGAACATAGCAAGCTTCGGCCCGCTCAGCTCGATAAAGGGCCCACCCATGATCTCCTGGTCCGCCTCCGCGATGTCAAAGGGGAGTTTTCCCACCTGTGCCTGGATGGCCAGTAGCACCGCCAGGCCGGCTATTATCATTGACACGGAGGGGCCATGCTCGAGATTCCATGCGGCCATGTCCGACAGGTTCAAGGATCCCGCGCTGAGCGCAGCGGTAACCAGCCAGATGATCAGTACCGGCTCCACGGTCAACATCATCATTATCTCGCGTGCGAGGCCCAGGAAGGCGTATGTCGAAGCCGACATTGCGCCCGCCAGCACGATAGCCACTACCGATGCGGTCATCAAGTAGATGAATAGAATGGCGTCTCCGTAGTCGCCCAGGACGGCCTGGCCAAATACCGGCACCAGCAATGAGGCCGTGAGAATAGTTGCCATGCACAACACCGGTGGTAGTGCATAGATCCAGCTTGTGGTCGGCTGCACATCGGCTTTGACCAGCAGCTTGAAGATGTCGTAAAAAGGCTGCAATATCGGCGGCCCCTGGCGCGAATGGATTCGTGCTCGCACCAGCGTCCGCATGAGCCCCTCAAGCAGCGGCCCCAACAGCAGCACCAGCCCAATTTGAATACTCGCGCCAATTACAGTCGTCACGTTATCTTCTGTCTCCCGACCAACACTACTCGCTCCGTCCGAATTACCTCAATCGGATAGTCCATCCTGCAAGCGACACATATTGATCATTTCTTCATGACTGTAGGCCCGCACCGATCCGGTCTTGCAATCTACTACTTCCATGCGTTCCGTGCAGGAAAAGCACGGGTCAAGGCTCCCGATAGCGATCGGCACATCGGCGATATTCTGATCCTGGAGCATGCCTGGCACGGCCTGAAGATTGCAGTAAGTTGGTGCACGCACTCGCCAGCGGGCCAACTGGTTGTTTGATCCGGTGAGCACATAGTGAATGGCCTCGCCGCGGGGGGCCTCGACCGTGCAAATTCCCTCGCGACCGGCTGGAATCTCCTCGATTTCGGCCATAATGTCACCGTCCGGCATATCCTGCAGTGCCACCCGGATCTGTTTGATCGAGTTGAGGGTCTCCTCGATACGAACGAGTGTTCGGGCGAGGACGTCGCAACTGTCGAAGGTAATTACGTTTACCGGCAAATCCGCATAGGCGGCATAGGGGTGATCCACACGTGCATCGCGCGGTAGGCCTGAGCCGCGCACGGTGGGCCCAGCCACGCACATTGCCCTGGCATAGTCGGGCGTTATCGGCCCGACATCGGCCAGGCGCATCAGTAAAGTGGTGTCATCCTGGATCGCGCTGTACAGCTCCGACCATTCTTTCTCCACCGTGTCCAAGACGTTGAGTATGTCCGGATGAATATCAGTGGGGAGGTCTCGTCTCACCCCACCCACCTGGTTCATGCCATAGGTCTTGCGGTTGCCGGAGATTCTTTCGCAAAGCCACATTAGCGGCTCGCGCATTCGCCACGACTGCATAAAAGCGGTCTCGAAGCCTACAATGTGAGCAGCGATTCCCAACCACAGTATGTGGCTGTGAATCCGCTCCAGTTCCAGCATTATTGAGCGAATGTATTTGGCCCGTGGCGGTGCCGGAATACCGATGGCTATTTCGACTGCTTCGCAGTAGCAACTGCTGTGAATAAAGCCGCAGATGCCACAAATGCGCTCGGCGATGAACGGCACTTGCTTGTAGGTCAGGGCACTGTCGCCGAGCTTCTCGATGCCGCGGTGGTTGTAGAACCCGCGATAGTCGCTGCCGACTATTGTTTCACCATCCACAAACAGCCGGAAGTAGGCTGGCTCTTCCAGCACCGGAAAGAACGGTCCGATGGCGACGACTGTGGCCCCTTCAGGCGGCTCGCGCCGTTGTGGCTCTGCCCCTGTCACCGGTTCTGGGCGAATATCGTGTGGAACATCCCGGCGCAGCGGATGGAGGTCTTCGGGCCAATCATCCGGCAGCACCAGGCGGCGGGAGTCGTCCAGGCCAACCACTCTGATGCCCAGCAAATCCTGCATTTCCCGCTCCGCCCAGGACGCGCCAGGGACAATTCCTGTTATGGACTGAATCTGCGGGTCCTGTGGCTCGAGGCGTATCTGCAAGGTCAAGAAGATGTGTTCTTCGTCCAGCGAGAATATGTGGGACACGCAGAAATCGCCGCGAGGCTCCCGATCGTCTGTGCCTGCCGTAATCAGGAACCTGCCACCCAGTTGATTGACCACATACTTGGCCGTAGCTACGACCTGTTCCGGTGCTACAGTGGCGTAAAGCTGCTGTGGAGCCCGCTCCTCTATTTCCTGAAGGAGACCTGGCGCTCCGAGGCTCATCTGTTTAATAATGTCTTGTACTACAGACACAAAACCACTTACCTTTGCCGAGGTTCTGCAAACCTGTTTTGAACAGGCCGCTTCTCGTTTAACTTCCACCCAACCACAATAGCACTGCAACGGCTGCGACTGTTCCTATGACCATCCACAGTAGATACAACTGCGCAATTCCCGAGTGTGTTTCTGAAAACCGGCCTACCAGGCGCGCACCCCAACGGATGAAGGGATAGTACGCCCACTGGTCGAAGTCGAACAGCCTCCGCAGCCAGCCAAACCCGGGAGCACGCAATCGCGGCAAGCGCGGATAGATGCCTTCGGTCTCGTACGGCCCGATGCGAACCCGCAGCATGTCCTTGAACGGCCGGTACAGACTGTGAGCCAGGTACGCTGTTTCCTCGTCGGTGTGTTCCTCTCCGCAGTACCAGACTGGTGATACGAGCACTTCGGCGTCACCGGCCCGGTAGATGACATAGGCCAGCGCCGCGGTCGCCGCCAGCGCTATCAGTATTGGCCACGGCATCCAGGCCCCTTGGATACCGACCCCGGTGTTCAGTGCCAGGCCTGCCGAGCCGCTGCCGAATACTGCCGCAAAACCGGGGATCTCCCCGCCGGTCAGCATACCGGCAATGCCCGCATAGACAGGCTTGGCGGCCAGCATCGGTGCGACTCCGAACACCACGCAGAGCACGGCCAGGACCCCCTGTGGAAGCACCATGCTCAACGGCACCTCTCTGAGTTCTCGCTTGGGGTCAGGAGTTCGCAATTTCCCAAAGAATGTGATGGTGACAAACTTCAAGAATAACGCCAGAGTAGCAATGGCGACGAACATTGCGATTAGGCCAAGAACCAGCGTGAAGGGCGCGGTCTTGCCGCCCATGAAGGCCGCATGATACAGCAGCCACTTGCTGGCGAAGCCGCTAAACGGAGGGATCCCCGATATGGCCAGGGAGGCAAATATCGCGGCTACAGCGGTCAGCGGCATGAGGCCGGCCAGCCCACCTATCAGGTTCAGGTCGCGGGTGCCGGTGCGGTGCTCCACTGCCCCCGCGCTAAGGAACAAGCACGACTTGTAGCACGCGTCGTTGACCATATGGAATAGTCCGCCCACAACGGCCAGCGCGGCCAACGCCGGAACCAGCGGGCGGAAGTACACGCCGAGACCGACCCCCAGCAGGATGTAGCCCATCTGGCCCACCACACTGAACGACAGCAGCCGCTTGGAGTCGTCTTGTGCCAGCGCGGTCAAGGTTCCTATGGCAATCGAAAGCGTCCCGAAGGCGGCGAGAATCGCGCCCCACACCAGGCAAGTATCATACACAGGCAAGAACTGAAAGAACACGCGAACCAGTCCGTAGATGCCAAGCTTGGTCATAGTTCCCGAGAAGGCTGCCGTCACCGGAGCGGGGGCCGCAGGATACGCGTCCGGCAGCCAGTCGCCGAAGGGAAAGATCCCGGCCTTTGTGGCAAACCCAACGAACAAAAGCCCCAGCACCACATGCAGCAGGCCCGGCGCATGCACGGCCAGGTTAGTGACGCCCACGCGCATGGCCTCGAAGCTAAACGAACGCCCGCCGTGGACGTAAAGAATGATTACCGCCGCGATCAGGCAGGCTGTGGCAACGTGGGTCACGATGAAGTATTTGAGCCCGGCCCTCAGTGCAACGGCATCGTCGCGGTGATAAACCACCAGGAAGTACGAGGCCAGCGTCATGAACTCCCAGAATACAATGAAAAACAGCATGTCCCAGGTGCACACGACACCGACTACGCCGCCGAAGAACAGCAGCAGCATTGGATAATAGCGCAAGGCACTTTCCTGCGGGTGGGCCTCGAGGTAGCGGATCGAAAATAGCGTCGTGACAGTGGCAATGAGGGCGACTACAATAAGAAACAGGGCCGAGAGGTAGTCAACGTGTACTGTCAGGCTCGCGCCCAGGTCAGCTATCCGCAGCAGCGGGGCATCCGCTGCCGGCCCATTCAAGAATACCCTTACCCCAGCGGTGCTCGCCGCCGCAGCCGCGGCCAGTACGAACACAAACGCGATGTATCCGCAGCGGATACGATCGCGAGCCAGCACCGCGCTACAAACCGCTCCGATGACAAATAGCGCCATGCTCAATACTGCCAAGTCAGTCGGACTCATGGTCAGTCCACCACTCTAATCTCGCGTATGTCGGGCTTCCAGCCCGACATTTTTGGCGACAGGCGAGACGCCTGTCGTACCAGACTATGTGCTCGCATTCATGTTCCCACTAGAGCAAATGACTTACGACTACCAGCGCCGCCAGTGGCGCCGCTATGACAAGGGCCGCCAGGATGATTAGCGATCCGCTCATCTGCCAGGGCGGATCAGCACCGAGCTCGGCTGCTTCCGAGGCGGCTCCGAAAAAGACCCGCTGTGTCACGTACAGCAGCCATGCGAATACGACCATGCTCTCGACGAGCAGAAATACGCCCACCAACGGCCCCAAGGTTCCCGGCAGGCTAAAGGCCCCGGCTATGATATAGAACTTGCTCCAGAAGGTGCCGAATGGTGGCACCCCCACCACGCCTAACAGCCCTACTACAAAGCAAACGGCCACCAGCGGCATCTTGGCCGCAAGGCCCCTCAGGTCGGGGATACGACGGCACCCCGTCGCATAGGCGATGGCTCCCACGCACAAGAACAGCAGACCCTTCGCGCAGCCGTGAGCCACAATGTGCAAGACAGCCCCTTTATAGGCTAGCGTTGAGCCGAATATTCCCAGACACGCCCCCAGGATTATGTAGGACAATTGCGAGATGGTGGAAAGCGCCAGTAGTCGCTTGAGATCGGTCTGGAAGAAATACAAGAATACAGCGACGGCCATGGTTACCAACGCGGCGATAATGCCGACCAGAGCGGCGTTTCCTGGCAGCCCGCCGTTGGCCAAGACCAATCTGCAGATCAAGTACACGCCGGCCTTGACCATGGCGGCCGCGTGCAGGTAGCAGGAGATCGGTGTGGGGGCTGTCATAGCCTCCGGCAGCCAGGTGTAGAAGGGTACTTGAGCCGCCTTGGCCCACGCAGCTATCAGGAACAGTATAAACAGCGTCGAAGCCAGAGCCGGCGACGCCAAACTGAGCGCACTGAACTCCACTGACCCGACGGATACGTACAGAACGATGATGGCGATCAGGAAGCCCAGCCCGCCCAGATGAGTCATAATCAGCGCCTTGTAGCCGGCCCTGAGAGCGGACTTTTCATGGGTGTGTGAGATCAGCGCCCAGGAGCATATCGTGGTCAACTCCCAGAACATGAACAACTGCAGCAGGTTGGGCGACAGTGCCACCCCGGTCATGGCGCCGACGAACAGTAGAAGCCAGAAGTAATACCGGGCCTGGCCGTTCTCGTGAGGGTGCTCGCGGTTGCGCCGGCTGATGTACTCGTTCGAGTACAGTACCACAAGAAAACCGATGACTGCGACAACCAGCAGCATCAGCAGGCTGAGCGGGTCGAGCAGAATACCGAATAGGTCAGTATCGGCCAGTTCTGCCATCCACGGGAGAGTTCCGACTTTCAGCTCGGTAATACCGGGGAAACTACCTATTCCGGCGAAGATAGCCAGCGCAGCCGTCACCAGAGCGATGAACAGGGCCAACCGCGCCGCAGCCCGGCCCGGGCTCAGGCCCACGAACACCGCCCCGAGTATGGGCAGCACAATCGTTGCCAGCAGTAGGTACTCCATGCTATCAACCTAAGTCATAACAACTGCGATTAGAATGGGACCGATCTCGTACCGCCTTGTATGGCTGTGCCTCTGGGTATCAGCGGCCGGCTATTGTTCAGGTGCTTGTAAGTCTCGCGCGGTTTCCAGACTGCGCTTCCGCTTGCACTCTGCGCACAATTGCAGCCAGGATATCTGATCCACAGAAATGCCGGTCTTTTCAGGCATCTCGGCGGCCAGCTTCTCGATCTCCCGCCGCGTGCCCACCACCTCGCCACACTCTTCACAGCGCACCAAGTCGAACCGGGCTGTGACGCGGAGGTCGTCAACGCTGTCCGTGGCCAGTTCGAACTCGCTGGACAGGACGATGGCCTCTTCCGGACAGACTTCCTGGCAGCGGGCGCAGTACGAACAGCGATCCAGACAATAGAGCATGGTCCGCTGGTCGGCTTCGTCGGTGATCTCGATACAGCGAGCGGGGCAGGCCATGCTGCAGGCCCCGCAGCCGGTGCATTTGTCAATGTCAAGCTGTGGCTGACCGTGAAAGCCCTCGGGCACAACGGATGGTTCGAACGGATAACGCAGGGTCACGCGGCCGGCCCGCAGGCAGATGATGGCTTCTTTGAGCTTGCCGATGATCATTTGCTTGTCACACCTCAACGGCCAGGATAGCTGCCGCAGACGCCAGTGTAAAGTGTAGTGGTGATGTCAATCCGAGCCGCTCGTCGCCTTTTGCACGGCGCCGGCCGGGCGGTCGGGCATTGTGACCACGGTGCCGGTCTCGCCGACGGCCGATACTAAGGTCAGGCCCGGCTTAGCCCGGGCCCGCGCCATTATCTCCTCGAACTCGCCGTATTGGATGCAGCGGGTCGGGCAGGTCAGCACGCAGGCCGGCTGCCGGCCGTCGGCCAGCCTGTGAGCGCACAGATCACACTTGTCCGCAATCTTACCGGCCTTGTCCAACTCGATGACGCCAAAGGGACAGGCGATCACACACAGTCCGCAAGAGATGCACTTGTTGGTATGGATGATAACCGCGCCTTCATCAGTGACCTCGATCGCATCCACCGGGCAAGCCTCGACACACGGATGCTTTTCGCAGTGGCGGCAGGCCACCGGCACTGGCTCGGTCCAGTCCAGTAGCGTCACGAAGATGCGGGAGACACCGCCGTGCTCCCGTTCGCAGGCCACCTCGCAGGCCCGGCAGTAGATGCAGCGGTTGAGGTCAAGGTAGAGGACGTTCATAGCCAACTCCGCTAAGGGCGGCTGGTGCACGATATTTCAGGTACTGATGTAGTTATTCCGCGACTATTTCCACTTAACTGAGCAGCCGACCGGCTCAGTATCCGTGACAGTAATCTCCTGGCCGGCCAACAGCTCATCCAGGGCCTCACGCAGGTCATGGCGGGTCACGTCATCTGGCGCCATGGTGTTGTCGTCAATGCGACCGTGGTAAACTACGGTGCCCGTGGCATCAACGACGAAGACCTCAGGCGTCGCCGAGGCTCCGTAGGCGCGGGCTACCTCCTGGGTCTCATCCCGCAGGTACGGGAAGTTGAAACCCTTCTCAGCCGCCCTCACCTTCATCGCTTCGAAGCTGTCGGCTGGATACTGGATCTCATTGTTGGGATTGATTGCCACAACCTGGACGCCCCTATCGGCGTAGTCGGCTTGCAGCTTTACCATGCGATCCTCGTTGGCCACGACATACGGGCAATGGTTGCAGGAAAAGATCACCACTACCGCCTGCTTGTCGGCAAAGCTCCCTAGCGCATAGTTCCGGCCGTCCACGGCAGGCAAGTTGAAGTCCGGTGCTTTTGCACCGACTGAAATGGTCATCTCTATGCCTCCTTGTCTTTGGTCTCAGCTTTTCGGGCTTGCAGGAACTCCCTGCTGACGAACAGCCTGCACTCGCAGTGACCGTCCCTGGCAATGTCCTTCTGGTGGCTCCGGCAAGGGCAGATATTCAACCTGTCCACTTGGTCGTCGCCAGTTACCTCGCGGCACGGACAGTAGGGCTTCCCATATTCAACGAGATTGCGGGCCATCTTCGCCAGCACGTTCCGCACCACAACCTCGTCGGGAAACAACTCATACGGCCCGCGCTGTGCATAGCGGGTCACACGCTGAGTAACCCTCTCCAGCGCCGCAGCAAGCGCCCTGTTTGCGTCTTCAGTCATGGGGATGTAAGTTTCGCCGCTCCGATCTGCGTTTACACCCCATTGGGTTCTCGACTGAAGCAATTTCACCTTCCGTAAGCCCTTGGCCTTGCACGGGAAGGCGGTAATAGCGCTCTCCCCCAGCGTCGGTCGCTTGGTTCGCGGTCTAAGCAAGAAGGTCCTCTGTTGTCACCGGGGCGACTTCTCGATCTGGCAAGCAGCGACCTTGTATTCTGGAATCTTGGCGGTCGGATCGAGTGCATCGGAAGTCAGTATATTAGTGCCTGAGAAGTGAAACGGCATGAAAACGACGCCGGCCGCCACCGTCGGCACCACTCGCGCGACGCAATCAGTGTATCCGCGACACGTGGCCACGCGGACAAGCTCGCCATCTTCAATTCCGCGCTCGGCGGCATCGGCTGCGGAGATCTCCACAAAAAGTCGCGGCTCGCGGCTGAGCAGCGCCTTAGTGCGCCGAGTCATCGAACCGGAATTGTAGTGAAGCACCAGGCGGCCGGTGGTCAGTGTCAAGGGGTATTGCTCATCAGGCGTCTCCGCCGGGGGCCGGTACGGAGTAGGCGTGATGTGACCGAGGCCGTCTTCAGTGCCGAACTTCTCCTGGTGCAGGATCGGTGTGCCAGGGTGATCTTCATCAGGACAGGGCCAAATGAGGCCGCCCAGAGCCTGGACACGCTCGGGCGTTATGCCCCCATAGGCCGGTGACACGGTGTTGATTTCCGTCAGGATGTCTCCGGGCGAAGCAAACGGAAAGCAGTCCGCATAACCTGTCCGGCGTCCCATCTCGCAGATGATTTGCCAGTCCGGCAGGGCTTCTCCGGGCGGCGCAACGAGTGTCGGCTGCCACTGCACGCGGCGCTCGGTGGACGTGTAGCTTCCGGATTTCTCCGCCCACAGCGCTGCGGGAAGCACGTAATCGGCCAGCTCAGCCGTCTCGGTCATGAAGATGTCTTGTACGACCAGTAGGTCAATGTTATCCAGGCCCTGGCGCACATGCTGCACGTTCGGGTCACTGACGATAGGGTTCTCGCCCATCACATAGAGGCTGTGCAGGTCACCAGAGGCCGCGGCGTTCATCATCTCCACGACGGTCAGTCCCCGCGCCGTAGGCAGCTCGGTGACGCCCCACTTGGCGGCGATCTGGCGGCGTCGCTCGAAATCGGTCACCGCAACGTAACCGGGCAAGACGTTAGACAGCGCACCCATGTCGCAGGCGCCTTGTACGTTGCTCTGGCCGCGTAGTGGCATCAAGCCCGCCCCGGGACGCCCCAGGTGTCCGGTGATGAGGGCCAGGTTAGCCAGAGACATGACGTTGTCAGTGCCTGTGATATGCTGGGTGATGCCCATTGACCACATAATGACCGAGGCTTCTGCTGTGGCATAATGGCGGGCTGCCTCCTCGATGGCATCCGCGGGCACACCGCTGATCTCTTCAACCTCGGAAAGTTCCACGGTCTGAAGCAGCTCACGCAGTTGCTCAAGCCCACTGGTGCGCGAGCCAATGAACTCCTCGTTGCACAGGCCCGCCTCGACGATGATCTTCATCATCCCGTTGATCAGAGCGACGTCGGAGCCGGGGCGCAGTTGCAAGCACAAATCAGCATGCCACACTGTCGGGGTCACCCGGGGGTCGGCCACCATCAGGAATGCTCCCTGCTCCAGTGCGTCCCCAACCCAACGAGCAGCCACGGGATGACATTCTGCATAGTTGGAGCCGATTACGAAGATGCAATCGGCGTTGACTGTGTCAGTGACCGGGTTGGTCATCGCGCCGGCGCCCAGGGTCTTACCCAGGCCGGCGACCGTAGAGGCGTGGCACAGACGCGCACAGTGGTCCACGCTGTTGGTGCCCACCAGACGCGCCCACTTCTGCATCAAATAGTTCTCTTCATTGCTACACTTGGCAGAAGCCAGGAAGGCCAAAGCATTGGGGCCATGCGCCTCCCTGATTTCCAGGATCCGTTCGGCAATTTCCTGCAGAGCCTGGTCCCACGAAATGCGTTCGAAGCCGTCGCCGACGCGCTTGAGCGGATGCAGCAGGCGGTCGGCGTGGTGCACCGTGTCCAGCGCAGCATTGCCCTTGGGGCAAAGCGCACCCTCGGACACCGGATGTTCGATCAGGTACTCGAGCGCGACCAGGCGGCCGCGGTCAACGCCGGCGAGGAACCCGCAGCCGACGCCGCAGAATGGACAGACGCTGGGCACCCAATTTATGTGTTGTTGGTTCATTTGCTCACAAGTTCCCCGCCGGCAATCCGAAAACGCTGACGCGCTATTCGCCGTCCCGCGACGTATGACCTTCTTGCTATAAATAATCGCTACCTGTCGGCGCGGTCAGATGGAGATCCACGCCACGATAAGCGACCGCGCTTGTGCGATATTTCAAGCCCTGACGTGGTGACGCCTCTAACTGTTCATTCTATCCAGAACGAGTACAGCTTCGCATTCTTCAGTTCGAAGGCCAGGCGCAGACTGGTTTTGGCCGGACGTTGGAGTGTGTCCGCTGCTGCCCACGTGATGCGACCCTCAAAGACGTCGTCAGTAACCGGCTGGCAGTTTGCCAGGCTGTAGGGCTCAACAACCTCCCCCCAAACCGTCCGCAGTTCAGCCTTGACGTAACCGCCTTCATCCACCTCAGCATTGACGAGCAGTCGCTTGCCATCGAAAGTCAGCGGCCGTGTCACCACCGTGCCGGGCTCATCGCCGGCGTTGAGCGAGGCAAATCCGTCGAGGCGCAGCGTGGCCAGGCCAAGCGCGCCGGCAGTGCGTTCTTCGACATCCATGCGGCGGTAATCCCGCCAGTCGGAGTAGTAGAACCACAGTTCGTTGCCCACCCGAATGGGAACCCCCGATGGCACACATGGATAGTCCATGTCCCACGCATCCAGGCTCTCTGGCACCGGCAGGATGGGGCTGCGGTCGGGAATGCGGCTGAAATTGCGGCCGTCTCGACTCACTGAAAGTTGCAGCTCGCAGTGCTTCCAGTTGCCTTTTTCGGTCGGGATTATGACCATTGTCTTAATCAGACCGAACCACATGCTTTCATAATTGAAGGTGATGTGCGCGTAGAACTGCATCTTTTCGGGATCCTGCTCGTCTCGATAGAACATCATCCTCGGCGCTGTCCAGTGGATGAGGTCGTCGCTCTCGCAGATACCGTAGGCCCGGTATTTGCCCGGAAGTACGAACTTGGCGTTGCAGATGTACTTGCTCAAAACGGGGTCGTATCGGAATGAGCTGGTGTCACCGATGCCGGTCTGAGGCATCTTATAGCCGAGGTTGCTTGAGGCTACTGGGTCCTGGCGGGCTCGTGTCCAGTGGATGCCGTCCGGGGAAGTGTACAACCAGTATCCCTCGATGGGCTCCGGCTGGTTGTTGTCATTGCCAGGCTCCATGTGCGCCAGGCCCTTGTAGCGGCGGCTTGGGTCTTGCTCCCACGGTTCATAGAACATGCCCTCAAGCGACTTTTCAAACACATAATTGTTCTCGGTGCTGCCGTTGGCCTCAACCACCCCCAACTGCGACGCACGCCAGTGAAGCCCGTCATCCGACTCGATGTAGCAGGTGGGATGACGTCGCTGGTTGCCCTGGCTATCCGTGTAGTAGAGCCCGTGTACCTGGTGCCACAACCGGAAAAGGCCGCTTTCATCGCGCATGACGTAGAACAGCATGGCCATTCCCTTTGGCGGCGCCGTATAGATCGGGTTGCCGGGATAGCGCTGCAACTTGTGATACTCTCGTTCGAGGCCAGAGAGGGACTTGACTAGATAGTCATCCACGAAAAGCTGGTGCCTTGAGTCGATCTTGACCGGCCAGTCGCCCATGTCCGCCGGGAAGAGATACTCCTGACGACCAATGATGCCGTAAGCTTCTGGGAACAAATCTTGTGCGCTCACAGCCATTTGCGCCACACCTAGCAAGGCCAAGATCGTCCCGAAACGCAGGATCGCGTATGGCTCCATGTCAACAGGTCCTCCCTATTCCAGTCGGCATTTCTCACATAGCTTATTCCTTGTTGTCACATTCTCTGAGGGCGACATCAATTCCTCCCATCGCAGGCGTCTGTCCCCGAATTAAGCGACTTTGACATGACAAATCCGCTTCCTTATGCTTCGCTTATGAAACGATGTCGCTTACCCTTTCTGAAGTTCGTGCAAACAACTAAACACCAAGAGAGGATGTGGTGTGCTGAGTGAAGAACTTAAGCTGCGCGGAATATCGAAGTGTCCACGAGAAGCGCAGGCGACCAGAGACGATCATGATCAAGTTGATCATCGCAGTGGACGATACCGACACGGCGGAACAGGGCGGAACGGGGCGGCTGTGCCGCGGCCTGGCCGAAGCGCTTGCCAATCGCTGCGAAATCTGGGGCGTTACCCGACACCAGTTGGCCATCCTACCCGAAATCCCCTATACGCGCAAGAACAGTGCCAACGCCGTCCACCTGATTTGCCCGCCGGCGGAATTGGATGAGTTGCTCGATTATGCAACCGAGTGGGTCGCGGCGCATTGCTGCTCAGGAAGCCGCCCCGGTCTGTGTCAGGGGACTGCTGAGGCGCTGACGGCTGTGACCCTGGGCCGCTCCGCCCAGCACAGGCTGGTGACAATGCAGGAAGCCCGGCAGGCCGCCGAGGCAGCCGGTGTTGTCCTGCGGTCAGTGGCAGGCGATGGTCACGGGATTATCGGCGCATTGGCGGCTGCTGCCCTGGCCGGCTCGGGCAACGACGGACGCTTCGTGGAGGTTGGCCAGGTGCGGGCGCTGCAGGGGCCGGTGTCTATTCTCCAGGCACACGACGCCGGTATCGCCCAGGTAAGACAAGTAGGCGGTAAAGCTGTAACCGACGGAGAGATCATCGCGGCAAACGGACTGCGCCCCGCGCTGTGCGAGGGCAAGAGCGTCCTGTTCGTCATGCGAGAAGGCAGCCACTGGCTCCCCGTCAGAGGCTGGCCTGCCGCAGAGCTGCCTCAGGGGCAGACCTGACACAACTCCCGCGCCCACTGACTACGCCCAGTCGGGAGTTCTACAGTAGTTATGCAGATTCTTGGTTTGTGACCGGCGCACGCCTGATCGTAGGCGATGGCGGGATGATAAGCCGTGGGCCGGATGGGGACCCCACCCACGCCTTGGGGCGTGGGTTACCCCCATTCGGCCCCTCCGGAAGGCTACGGCAGTAGCAAGTAGCTGTTGCCGTCAGGAGGGGCCGAATGGGGATGAGAGTTTCGAAGAAACTCAAAGGGGCCCCCATCCGGCCCAAGGCGCATCACAGTACCAGCGCCTACAATTACAGATGCGATGAGCCACAGACCAGAGATTTGCATAACTACAGTAGAAAGCCCGACCTACGCGTTGACCAATAATGCGGGCTGGGCAGTGGCCAGTTGCTCTGCCTGCTGCGGTTACCCCACAAGCTTTAGCAGACTCGCCTGAGCGCCCGGCGATTCGTGGCTTGGTGGCGGAGTTTCTCAGCCGCCCTCCTGCTGCTCATAGCGCTGTTTCAGCTCATCAACCACTGAGGCGTCGGCGAGCGTGGTTGCATCGCCCAGCACGCGCCCCTCTGCGATGTCGCGCAGCAGCCGCCGCATTATCTTGCCACTGCGTGTCTTTGGCAGATCGGCGGCGAACATCACGCTCTGAGGGCGCGCGATCGGACCGATCTTCTGCGCCACGTGGTTCCTGAGCTCCTCGCTGAGCTCCGGGGTGGGTTCATTGCCCTCCCTGATGGTGACGAAGGCCGCGATCGCCTGGCCCCTGAGCTCATCGGCTATGCCCACCACCGCCGCTTCGGCCACGGCTTGATGGTCAACCAGGGCGCTTTCCACCTCCATGGTGCCGATGCGATGGCCCGACACATTGAGCACATCGTCCACGCGCCCCAGCAGCCCGAAGTACCCATCCTCTTCTTGCTTCGCCCCGTCGCTGGTGAAGTACGTGCCCTTGTCCCACATGGTCCAGTACTGCTCCACATATCGCTCCGGATCGTTGTAGAGGGTGCGCAGCATAGCCGGGTACGGGCGGGTGATGGCCAGGTAGCCGCTTGCCGCCGGCTCGCCGGCGTCGTTGAGCACTGCCGCACTCACGCCGGGGAACGCGTGCCCGGCATAACTGGGGCGCATATAGTCAATGCCGGGGAGGGTGGTGAGCAGAATCATTCCCGTTTCCGTCTGCCACCAGGTATCCACTACGGGGCAGCGTTCGCCGCCGATCTGTTGATAGTACCACATCCACGCCTCCGGGTTGATCGGCTCACCCACGGTACCCAACAGCCGTAACGACGAGAGGTCGTGGGCCTGGGGGTACTGGTCGCCCCATTTCATGAAGGCGCGGATGGCGGTGGGCGCGGTGTAGAAGATGGTGACCCCGTGCTCCTCCACAATCTGCCAGAAGCGGTCGCGGTCCGGCCAGTCCGGTGAGCCCTCATACATCAGCATCGTGGCCCCCGCCGCCAGCGGGGCGTACACGATGTAGCTGTGGCCGGTAACCCAGCCGATGTCGGCAGTGCACCAATACACGTCGTCGTCCTTGAGATCGAATATCCACCGTAGGGTCGCCAGCACCCCCGTCATGTAGCCTCCGGTGGTATGCACTATCCCCTTGGGTTTGCCGGTGGTGCCGGAGGTGTAGAGGGTGTATAGTATGTCCTCTGAGTCCATCGGCTCTGGCTCGCAGTAGGGCTCGGCGTTCTCAATGAGCTCATGATACCAGTGGTCGCGTCCCTCGACGAACTGCACCGGGAACTCTCCGCGCTGGACGATAATGACGTGTTCGATGCTGGGCGTCTCCTCCAGGGCCTCGTCGGCAGCGTCCTTCAGAGCGATTACCTTGCCCCGCCGATAGCCGCCGTCGGCAGTTATCAGCACCTTGGCGCCGGCATCCTGGATGCGCTCCCGCAGCGCCTCAGCACTAAAGCCGCCGAAGATCACCGAGTGGATCGCGCCGATGCGCGCGCAGGCCAACATCACGATGGGCAACTCGGGAATCATCGGCATGTAAATGGCGACCCGGTCGCCCTTTTCCACCCCCAGGTTCTTGAGCGCGTTGGCGAGCTTGTTGGTCTCCCGGTACAGATCCCAGTAGGTGAGGGTGCGCCGCTCCCCCGGCTCCCCCTCCCAGATTATCGCCGCTTTGTTGCGCCGACCACTCTGCAGATGCCGGTCCACGCAGTTGTAGCAGGCATTGAGCTTGCCGCCCACGAACCATTGCGCGTGAGGCGGCTCCCACACCAGCACCTCATCCCACCTCTCGTACCAATCGAGCTGCTCGGCCATCTCGGCCCAAAACGCCTCCGGATCAGCCGCAGCTCGTTCGTACACCGAGGGATCCTGCACCACCGCCACAGCCACGAACTCCTCCGGGGGCTGGAACACCCGCTCCTCTACGAGCAGTTTGGACAGGTCCTGTTCTTCTCTGGTGGAATCATCGGACATCATCGGCCATCTCCCATTCTCTAGTTCCTGCGGATTTCAACGACAATGTTGCAGCCCTGTGTGTTCGAGGCTCACAAGTGCCGGCAGATGCGCACTGCCCCCGTCACAAATCCAGAGCTACCTTGACACTTCATTTCGCCTCCTGTGAGTGCCTCTCCTTCCACCCCCAGAAAATTATTCGCAGCAAAAGAGCTGCTTCAAGCTTCATTTCGCGCTGTGCGAGTATTGCCGCTGCTGGCCATCGGGGAAATTATCGCTGTGTCGTTGAAGGAGAATGCCGCGCACTAGCGAAATGAGATTACACAAGACCGTTCTCTCATAGGTCGAAGAGCTGAACGTTGGTGTGAGAAGAGCACGGGAATCTGAAAGGGGATTGCGAGACATGAGGACTTGGGCAAAGATCGCGGGGATGTTGCTGGTGCTGGTCATGCTGACATCCTGCCACGGCACAGGCACCATTCCTGGCGACGGGGCTGAGGACATCCAAACAACCTTCGATGTGGAGTGGGATCCGAACACCACGTTTGTGGACGAGGATCAACTCAACCTGGTCAAGGACGCCGACACCGAGAACCACGTGTACACATTCGACGCCGCCGGAGTGCAGCAAAGCGGCCTGGACCTTTCAGTCGGACGGGTCCTGGTCATCCACGGCGTGGCGCTGCGCACGATTAGCTCGGTGCAGCAAGTCGGCCCGAACCTGGTGTTGGAGACAGAGTACGCGGCGCTCACCGATGCCATTACTGACGGGACGATCGAGTGGGATTACCGGCCGAGGTTCACCCCTGAATCGGTGACAGAGGCGTCCGCTGACGTTCAACGGCTCAGGCCAATGCAAGGCGCGGTGTTACCGCAAAAGCAGTTCACATACGGTGGCTACACGTACGACGTGGACATTGAAGCGCTGGGCGACAAGGTGAAGTTCAAGTTCTCCGTTGAGAAGAGCCTCGCCGGTCCTGCGGGTGCAAAGTTAATCGCCGAGGGCGAGGTTCAGCGCTTCCGCAGCCAGGGCCGTGTATCTATCAAGGACAAAAAGGTCGAAGAGTTCGCCAATAAGCTGGACAAAATGCAAGGCGAGGCCACTCTCACCGTGGTCGTGGCCGGTTCGGGGCAAGACTTCATCAACTACAAGCCGGACTTTACCTTGATAAAGCTGCCCTTTATGGTCGGGCCTATCTACATGGAGCTGGCCATAAAGGTCCAGTTCGTGATCCAGGCAAGTGTGCCGGTAGAGGGTTCGGCGAATCTGAAGATCAAGTTAACGTACGACAGTGACCTGGGCTTTCGCTTAACGGGTGCGGAGCCGGAAGTGGACGGCGGTCTGCGGTCTCTAGGCTCGACTGACAAGAAGACCGAGGTGGGCGCAGTAATGGCCATCGGAGCAAACTTCGGCGTGGGCTTTCCGCGCGTTGAACTCAGCATATATGACAGCTTGACTGGCTGGATACAACCCGCATTCCTGCTGGGCGGCAGCTTCACGTTCACACCGCCTTGTGTGGAGGTGAAGGCCAGCTTCATCGGCGCGGCCGGTGCCGAGGTCGGGACAAAGATCTTCGGCAAAGACTTCAAGTACACTATCTGGAATAAGACCTTGATTAACGAAGAGAAAGTGCTATTTCGGAGTGCCGAGTGCCCCGATGCGGCCAGTTTGGGGCTGACCGCGCCGGGTGCCATAGAACTTCTAACGGGGGTCGAACAGCCAAACGTTCTCTATCACCTGGAGCCTTAGCCGTGCGCTGAGGGCGCCGCCCGGGGCATGTTGACAGCGGCTATGGCGAACGTGCGAATAATCAGCTATTGCGCTGGTCCTGTGAGGCGCACAGCGTGATGTGTGCGCTAATCAGCCAAGACCTGTGTCAAGTCGCCCGGTCGGAGGGTGCCGGGCTGGACGACCCGCACAAAAATGCCCTCCCGGGGCATTACGCAGTCGCCCAGTTGGCGGCCGATCTCGCAGGGCGACTCGCATTGCTTGCCGATCTGGGTAACTGCACCGACCGCCGAAGCGCCCAGCAGCAGGTGAGTTCCAATAGGCAACGAGGGCAGCTCCAGGCCCTCGGTGGTGATGTTTTCAGCAAAGTCGCCGGGCCCGACTTCCAGGCCCCGCGCCCGGACGGTGGCGATGCTCTCATTCGCCAGCAGGCTCACCTGGCGCAGACCGGGCCCGGCATGGGCATCGCCGCGGACGCCCGAATCAGTCTCCAGCGTTATTTCTTCAACGTTGTGCTTCCTGGTGCCCCTTTGCTCGCTGAGCGAAACAGCCACCACCCGACCAACGCCATCAGCTTGCCAGCAGCCGCTGCGACCGCCCACCTTAGTCAGCAGCCGGACGTGTCGTATCTCCGCCGCGCGATCCATGCCTTTGCACATATCATACACAGTCAAGGCAGCAACGCTTGCCGCAGTCAGCGCCTCCATCTCCACCCCGGTCCTGGCGACAGCCGTAGCGACAGCCTGGATGCAGACGCGCCCCAGGGACGGGATCGGTGTGAGGTTGACCTCGACATGGGTCAAGGACACGCTGTGACACAGAGGCAGCAGTTGCGGAGTTTGCTTGGCCGCCATGATGCCGGCCAGCCGGGCGGTCGCTGTCACGTCGCCTTTGGGGAGTTGGCCGCTGAGGATGCGCTCGATGGTGTCTGGCGCGAGCCTCACCTCGGCGGCCGCCGTCGCACGCCGCTGGCTTGGCTCTTTGTTGGTAACATCAACCATGCGTATGTCTGCGGCTGATGTTGGCTGCTCGGAATCTGTGTCCGACATGATGTACCTTCTCCCATCGTGTGGGGCTGGAACAGTGGTTATGCGAATCTTGCGGCGATTCGGGTCTGAGTATGAAGAGATGGAACCGGTGTGACCTACGTGTACGAAAGGAGGGGCCGCGTCGAGTTGCGGTCGTCGCAGACGACCGCAAGGAGCCCGGCCCGCGCAGGACGCTATCCTGGCGAGGTCTCCACACCCAAACGGCCAACGACAACAGCTGGGCTGGCCTTGTGAGCTTTGCTCTGCAAAGCTCCCTGTGACAGGCCCCTCCATTACGACTTGCGGCTACAAGCCATCACCCCGCAAGCAGAAGTACCCAAGATCTACACAACCACAGTAGCAGCCTGACCGACGCGACAAGGCCACTAGCCGCCGACACGACACATGGCGGGGCCGCCAGTCCACTGTCCGGTCAGGTGCGCTCCCTGCGCCGGTTTCGCGGCCACTGCCTCTCGCAGTGCCTCGGCGATAGCGGGCCCGGGCCGCGGCGCTGCCAAAGCCGGCCGCAGATCAATCTCCGTATTGTCGGTAAGACACGGGCGGAGCGTGCCATCGGAGGTCAGTCTGAGCCGGTTGCACGAGGGGCAGGGCGGATTCGTCAGCGACGAGATGATGCCAACCGTTCCGCGGCCCAGGCGCCATACTTGAGCCGGCCCCGGGCCTGGTCTATCCTCCCGGTGCAAGCGGTCTGTCCGAAGCTGCCGGAGCACTTCTGCCGCAGGATAAAAGAGAGGGCCCGCCTGCGATGCCGCAGGACCGGCCGGCAGCACTTCGATGAAGCGCACGTGCAGCGCCCGGTCTCGGGCTAACTCAGCAAACTGGACTATTTCGCAGTCATTGTACCCGCGCACCAGAACGACGTTGATCTTAGTGGTGTCGGGCTGGAAGCCCGACCCACGCTGGGCAGAGATCGGCCGCAAGCTTGCGCTCTGCGCGCTCTCTATTCCCGCCCATACACGCTCGAGGCTGCCGCCTCCGGTCAGCGAGCAATATGTCTCGGCATCCAGGCTGTCGAGGCTGATATTCACGCGCTGCAGGCCGGCGCAGGCCAGTTCGGCAGCACGCTCAGCCAACAACTGGCCGTTAGTAGTCATAGACAGGTCGTCAATCTCCGGTATGGCACTCAGCTTCCGTACCAGCATCTCCAGACCGGCGCGCATCAGCGGCTCACCGCCGGTCAGGCGTACGTGACTGACGCCCAGCTCACCGGCCACGCGGGCCACGGTTGCGATCTCGTCGCAACTCAATTCTTCGCACGGGGTTTCGCTTCGCGGGCAGTCTGACGGCCGGCAGTATATGCAGTGCAGGTTGCACTTGCTGGTAACCGAAATCCGCAGATAATCTATTCGCCGTCCGAAGCGATCAATCAGCATTAAGGTTGCGAACTCCTTCTATTATCAGCCGGGTGCGCGGTGTGGCCGTGGAGCAGTTCAACCGCATGTGCCAGCGCCGGCGCGAGCACCTGGAACTGTTGCTCGACCGCGCGCGGGCTTCCGGGCAGATTCACGACCAGCGTGCTGCCGATAACGCCCGCTACTGCTCGCGACAGCATTGCATGTGGCGTGTGGGCCAGGCCGGCTGCGCGCAGTGTCTCTGCTATGCCCGGCACTTGACGCTCGATGACATCCAGCGTGGCCTCGGGCGTTACATCTCGCGGTCCCAGGCCGGTGCCGCCACAGGTAAGAAGAATATCCGCTTTGGCGGCACGCCGCCGCAGCCATCCGGCGATCTCGGCCCGCTCATCCCCTACTGTTTCCGCAGCCACTACGACCATGCCTTCCGCCGCGACCAATTTCGCCAGCGTCGGGCCGCTGACATCTTCTTTGTCGCCACGGGCCGCCGAATCGCTGACGGTAAGTATTGCCACACGTACCGGGCTGTCGGCCGGGGTGCTATTGCTCATGGACAGCCTCCCCGGTGCTGCGGAGCGAATAGCCGCCTAGCTGCGTCACTTCACTTTGAAAACTCGGGTCGCGCAGGAGCTGGAGCACGGCCGCCACTTTGTCCAGGTCCAGAAACACTTTCGGAATAGCCAAATCGTAGCGCTCTTCGGTCACGGGGACGAAGTCCAAGCCGAAGACCCGCGCTGCGGCCAGGATGCCCAGACCCGCGTCGGCACTTCCCTGTCTGATGGCCTCCGCAACCATCGTATGAGTGTAGGCCTCCCGTTCGTACCCGCGCACCGCCTGGGGCTGGATGCTGCGCTGCTGAAGCAGGAAGTCCAGCAGTACCCGCGTGCCGGAGCCGGGCTGTCGGTTAATCAAGGTCACGTCATCGCGGGCCACGTCGCCGACGTCGCTTATGGCCTTTGGATTGCCAGGGCTGACCAGAAGCCCCACTTGCCGGAAGGTCAAGTTGACAAGTATCAGGGGCAGCTCCCGCAGCCAGCGTTGAATGTAGGCGATGTTGTACTGTTGGGTTGCGGGGTCGAGCAGATGCGTGCCGGCCATAAACCCTTCTCCCCGGCCCAGCGCTGCCAGCCCCTCGGCGCTGCCCGTGCTCAGAGAGAGCAAGGCCAGTGGCGGTCGGCGCTGCGCCAATCGCTCTGCAAGCACCGCCAGCGCCAGATCGTGGCTGCCTATGGTCACGATGCTGCGCTGGATCTCCTCGAGTGAGACCAGCAGTTCCACGTCCGCCTCGCTTCCCGCATCGAGGCCTTCGCTGCCAGCCTCGATAGCCAGCAGCCCGTGCGCCCTCGCCAGGGAGGTAATTGACCCACTTGCGCGCGGCAGCGGCACAGCGATCGGCTTCTCATCGCCGCCGCTATCGCACAAGGCGACCCGGATCACTTCCCGCATCCCGGCACTGGATGGCAGCTTCCGTTGCACGCGCGCCTGCACCCGCGGCCGCTCCGGTACCGCAACTCCGAGCAGGTGACAGATCAACGGCCGGGCGTAGTTGTCCAGGGCGATCCACGCGGCTACGCAATAGCCCGGCAGGCCGATTACGGGCGTATCCGCTATCCATCCCAGGGCCAGCGGCTTGCCCGGCATCATCCGCACACCGTGAACCAGCAACTCCCCAAGCTCGGAGATCACATGCGGCACGAAATCTTCCCTGCCAGCCGAGGAGCCGGCAATAACGGCGACCAGATCGCTGTCCTCAGTCGCCCCCACAATCGCGTCGGCCAGCGCGTCTGGCTGATCCTCAACCGGCGCGAGCAATTGCGGCTCTGCACCCCACTCAGTAAGCGCCGCCGCCAGCATCGGGCCGTTATACTCGACGAACTGTCCGTCACCGGGTTCATCTCCGGCCGGCACACATTCTGTTCCGGTAGGTATCAGCGTCACTACAGGCCTGCGCCGGACCGGCACCGACCAAACCTGCGCTGCCAGCAGCAACCCGATGTGCTGTGGGCCGATCCATTCGCCGGAGGTGACCAGCAATTCGCCGGCTGTGACCTCCTCACCCACCAGCCGCACGTGCTGCCCCGGCCACGCAGCCGCCAGCACCGTGATACTTCCCTGCTCTTCATGCACGTCCTCGATCTTATAGACCGCATCTTTTCCCTCGGGCAAAGCATCCCCGGTATCTGCCGGCTCGGCCTCCTGTGGAACGCACAGTGATACAGGCTGGGCTTCCGAGGCGCCGAAAGTCAGCGCCGACACCACCGCGTAGCCATCCATTGCCGCCGCTGGAAAAGTGGGAGCCGAGGTGCAAGCATATATCGGCGCGGCGGTCACCCGGCCCGATGCCTGAGTCGTCGGGATGCTTTCAGCGGGCAGCACCGGCAGCTCACCAGCACGGCTCAGCAGCATCTCCAGGGCCTGCTCGGCGCCTGTCATCTTCAGATATACTCGTCGGTCAGCCGACATTTCCCGCCATTCAACTCCATAGAATTACGTTGACCAGTTCTCCCTGGTCCATTCCCTCTGTTCCTGCCGGGATCTCGACCAGTCCGTCAGCATCCGCCAGACACGAGATGGATGCCGACTTGCCGAAAAGCGGCTCGGCAAGCCACTGCTCATCCTCGCAGCTCAGACGCGCCCGCACGTACTCAGTAAGCCCGGGCTCTGACGGTACAGTACGGGTTATTCGCGCAGAAAGCCACGCCTCACGCGGCTCAGTTCCGCTCAGCCACGCCACGACCGGACGCACCAGGCGGTGGAACACAACCAGCGCCGAAACCGGATGTCCCGGCAAGCCGAAAGCCAGTTTGCCCTGGGCGGAGGCGATGATCGTGGGCTTGCCCGGCCGTAGAGCAATGCCATTGACGAACACACCCGGCGAGCACAGCCGCTGAAGCACCTCCAGCGTCATATCTCGCGCTCCCAGCGAACTGCCCCCCGAGATGATCAACAGGTCACAGTCGTTCAGAGCTTCTTTAGCCGCTTCGTACAGCGCCTCGGGTTCATCATGCACTATTCCCAGCACTACCGGCTCGCCGCCGCTCTGCCCACACAGCGCAGCCAAGCCGTGAGCATTGGCATCCCGGGTCTGCGCGGGACCCGGCTCGGACTCGGCCGCGACTATCTCATCGCCGGTACTGACTAGCGCCACTCGCGGCCGGCGGTAAACCTCGACTTCCATCCTCCCCAGCGCGGCGAGCAGACAAATATGGGCGCTGGTCAACAGCGTCCCGGTAGCGAGCGCCTCGGTCCCATCCGCCATATCCTCGCCAACCTGCTGGACGTGCTGCCCCGGGGCTACCGGTCGGAAGGCCTGGACGGTGTCGTCGCCCATCAATTCGGCGTATTCGAGCATTACTACCGCATCAGCGCCGGCCGGCAGCATCCCGCCTGTGGGAATCTCCGCCGCCTCGCCGGCTTGTAACACAAAGTCTGGCGCTTGCCCTATATGTATGCAACCGACAAGCCGCAGCATCACCGGTGAGGCTGCCGAGGCGCTGAAGGTATTGCTCGCCCGCACCGCATAGCCATCCATCGTTGAGCGCGGAAAGTGGGGCAGCGGCACATCTGCCCGCACTGGTGACGCCAGCACGCGTCCAAGCGCCTGCTGCAGCGGCACAAGCTCCTTCTCAGTCCGCCGGCCCTCAAGCTGCTGCCGGCACAGCTCCAGTGCCTCGTCTAAAGATGTCAGGTCGCGGAAGGTATCCTTGGCCATGGCAGTCTCATTTCGCCCCTGAGAGGGAAGATACCTCCGCCAGAGTCGTTTCGCCCGCAGGTCTTGACCGCGGGGGCAAAGAATGGTTCACGTAGTATCAAGCCGGTGACCGAGAGGCAGAAAGCTCGATGAGCGCAAAGCACGTTATCGGCATGGTGCTGGCGGGCGGAGCAGGGCGGCGACTCAGCAGCGACAAGGGCCGGCGTCTGGTCGGCGGAGTTGCGATAATAGACCGCGTCCTGGCAGCGCTGATCCCGGTCACAGATGAGACGATTGTCGTCGGAAGTGCGTTGGCGCTGGAGGATGTGCGCGTGGTGGCCGATGACCAGCCCGGGGCCGGACCTCTGGCGGCCATCTGCACCGGCATGAAAGCCGCCCCTGCTGACGTTTATCTGGTCGTAGCCTGCGACATGCCCTTTATCACCAGCGACCTGCTGCGGCATTTGCTTGTTGCCGGCGACGGATTTGATGCTGTCGTACCAGTGGTCGGCGGGCGAGATCAGCCGCTGTGCGCTGCCTATGGCCGTAGCTGCTTGCCTGCGATTATCGAGGCGCTGGCGGCTGGCGAGAGTAGGGTCGCCAGTTTTTTCTCAAAGATGCGCCTGTGCAGGCTGCCCGAAGAGGAATTGGCCCAGTTCGGCTCGCCTGAGGTCTTGTTTTTCAACGTCAATACACCTGAGGAGCTTTCGCTGGCGCAGCAGATGGCTGCGCAAAGCGAAGACCTCGGTCGCCGTGATGCCACCTTCCCCCTCTCCCCCCGGGAGAGGGGGCCAGGGGGTGAGGGTTGATCCCCAGAGTGCTCTGCGATCATGCTAGCGTCAGTAGAGACTGGTGGTGAATAGATGCGCAGTGAATCTCATTTGGTTGAGGTCTTCGGAGCAAAAGAGCAGCCCGGCCAGCAGGAGGTCCAGGTGCCGGTGGAAGCGCCGTTGCATCTCCGCGTCAACGGCGAGCCCGCCGCGACCATCATGCGTCAGCCAGGCGACGACATCGAGCTGGCTGTGGGGTACTGCCTGACCGAGGGGCTGATCGGGGATCCCAGCGCGCTTCTCACGGTGCGGCACTGCGAGACCGATGCCAATACAGTTGATGTATTGATCCAGGGCGAGCCGCCTGAGCGGCCGCGGCTGGTGGGGACCAGTTGCATGGATGGCGAAGAGCTGTCCGAAGATATGCTCCCTGGGCCTCTTGAGCTTGCTCCCGAGACAACCTGGCGTGCGGCGGACCTGTTGGCTATGCCGCCGCAGTTCCGCGACCACCAGGAGCAGCATCGGCTTTCAGGCGGTGTGCACGCGGCGGCGCTGTTCGACCGGGAGGCGAAGCTGGTAGTCCTGCGCGAAGATGTGGGCCGCTACGCCGCAGCCGACAAGGTGGTCGGCGGCTGTGCCATACAGAAGTTGCCGACCGCTGATATGCTGCTGATGGTCAGCGGTCGTGCGAGTTCGATGATGGTGGTCAAGACGGTGCGGGCAGGCATCCCGGTGCTGGCCACAATGTCGAATACTAGCTCCCTGGGGTTAGAGCTGGCCGACCACCTCGGCCTGACCCTGGTGACCTATCTGCGCGGCAAGCATTTCCGGGTATGCACTCACCCTTTCCGCATCTGCCAGAGGTAGGTGAGTAGTTAGCCTTTCCGAGGTTTCCAGGCCCTACGGGGGCGTTTTTCAAGGTCCAGCTAATCATGCCAGCGTGTCGCGCAGTTCGCGTTTGAGCACCTTGCCCATGGTGTTGCGGGGCAGCTCCTCCACGAATACGATGCGGCTGGGCCGTTGATAGTCCACCAATCGCTCGGCCGCGTAGGCCATAATCGTTGCCTCATCCGCTTCAGAGCCCTGTCTGACCACAACTGCAACTACACATTCGCCTTTGCGGTCATCCGGCACGCCGATGACAGCCGACTCGCGCACTGCCGGGCAGGAGTTCAGCACGCGCTCCACCACCGGCGGATAGACGTTGAAGCCGCTGACGATTATGAGGTCTGTCGCGCGACCTCGCAAGCTCAGAAACCCGTCTTCATCCAGTTCCCCCAGGTCGCCGGTTTCGAACCAGCCGTCCGCCTCGAATGGGTCCGGCATGTTCCAGTAGCGGTCAAACAGATTCGGCCCTCGCACCCAAACCTGCCCGACCTCATCCACGTCGGCCGCTTGCCCGGCCTTATTCCTGACGGCCAGCTCGATACCGGGCAGAGCGAGGCCGACCGAGCCCTGCTTGTGAGGGCCGGCGAGCGGCAAGCTGGTGTTCACGTGCGTTTCGGTCATCCCGTAGCGGTTAATTATCGGCTGGCCGACGATCTGCTCCAGCTCCGGCAGCACCTCAGGCCGGATCGGCGCAGAGCCGCAGGTAATCAGGCGCAGGTCCTTCCACTGACGAGCGTAGTCCCGGAATTCCGGCCGCTTTATGAAAGCGTAGTGGAACGGTGGAATTCCGTAGAAAACCGTCGCCTCCCGCATCTTTTGCATCGCCTCGCGGGGGTGGAAGCGGTCTTCGAGCATTATCTCGCAGCCGCACACCAATGCAGTATGGCACGCAAAAGACAGGCCGTGTATGTGGTATAGTGGCAGGCAATTCAGAAGTCTATCGTCTGGTGTAAATTGCCAGCACCGGGCAATTGCGGCGACTGCAGCCAGTAGATTACCATGAGTGTGAACCGCGCCCTTGGGCTGGCCGGTAGTGCCCGAGGAATAAAGCATCAGAGCGTCGTCAGCGGCTCCCAACGACGGCTCGGTCAGGGGCACACCGTCCTCCTGCGCCAGCCCGTGCGCGTCCAGCACTTGACAGGCTGCCGATTGCTGCTCGATCAGCTCCGCGAGCAGCCCGGCCGCAGCACCGTCAGCAATTGCCAGACGGGGTGTCGCGTCAGCAAGGAAATACCCAAGCTCGTGCACGGTGAAGCTGGGATTCAGCGGAACCGAGGTCCCGCCGCCAAGCATAGTCGCCAGATGGGACAGCAACAGCGGCAGCTTCTCCTCGCAGAGCACCAGCACCCGGTCGCCCTTCTGAAGGCCGCGGTCGCGCAGTGCCCTGGCGATTGCCAGCACCCGGCGAATCAATCGCTCGTAGGACCAGACTTCACCCTTGTGGCGCAAGGCCGGGTCTGCAGCGCGTTCTGTGGCGACCTCCAATAAGCGATTTCCAAATGGCGCAGGTTCAGACATCAGTCAAGCCAACTCCTTGCCGTCGGCACTCGCAGTGTCTCTGGCAGCGTACGCTCAGGATTGGCTTCACCAAGCTCGCCACGTTTCCCTTCCGCGAGCGCAAACTTGCTGCATATTGCACAATTCTAAGGTACTTTGCCTGAGGACAACGGCAAAGGCACACAGGCTGGAAAGACGCTGCTGCTTTTTGAGATACGAAGCGATTATTACCTGAATAGGTTTGAGTGCGCTATTGCTGTTCCTCGAAAGTCTTGTCGTGTTTGTTAGAGAGTCTCAACAGTTCATTGAAAGCAGCCTGC
>JAUVVY010000062.1 GCA_030604405.1 bacterium
GAACCAGCCACCTCCGCCTTATCAGGGCGGCGCTCTAGCCAACTGAGCTAGAGGCCCACCGCAAAAACACTTCGAGAGGGCGCCTGCGGCGCCCTCTCGCGGTCAATCACGAACTTGCCTCTGCGAGGTTCTCCTCGCCGGCCTTGAAAACCCAACAGTGCCCGGATGGTTGATCGACCTGGGAGTCCTCGGTCACCGGCCCGTCGTTTGACACAGACAGAGCCAGCGTCCGGTTGGGTGACTCCTTAGAAAGGAGGTGATCCAGCCGCACCTTCCGGTACGGCTACCTTGTTACGACTTAGCGCCAATCGCCAACCGCACCTTCGGCACCTCCCTCCCTTGCGGGTTGGGCCAGTGACTTCGGGTGCAACCGACTCTCATCGCTTGACGGGCGGTGTGTACAACCCCCGGGAACGTATTCACCGCAGTGATGCTGACTTGCGGTTACTAGCGATTCCGCCTTCACGGAGTCGAATTGCAGACTCCGATCCGAACTGAGGACGGCTTTTTGGGATCGGCTCCACCTCGCGGTCTTGCTTCCCTCTGTACCGCCCATTGTAGCATGTGTGCAGCCCAGGGCATAAGGGGCATGCGGACTTGACCTCATCCCCACCTTCCTCCAGATTGCTCTGGCAGTCCCCCATGAGTGCCCAGCCGAACTGGTGGCAACATAGGGCGAGGGTTGCGCTCGTTGCGGAACTTAACCCAACATCTCACGACACGAGCTGACGACAGCCATGCACCACCTGTCTTGCGGTTCCCCGAAGGGCACCCCCTCCTTTCAGAGGGGTTCCGCAGATGTCAAGCCCTGGTAAGGTTCTTCGCGTAGCCTCGAATTGAGCCACATGCTCCACCGCTTGTGCGGGGCCCCGTCAATTCCTTTGAGTTTCAGCCTTGCGGCCGTACTCCCCAGGCGGGTCACTTAATGCGTTAGCTCCGGCACTAGAGGGGTCGATACCTCTAACACCTAGTATCCATCGTTTACGGCTAGGACTACCGGGGTATCTAATCCCGTTCGCTCCCCTAGCTTTCGCGCCTTAGCGTCAGTTGCGTTCCAGATAGCAGCCTTCGCCACCGGTGTTCCTCCTGATATTTACGCATTCCACCGCTACACCAGGAATTCCACTATCCTCTCCCGCACTCTAGCCTAGCAGTTCGGAGAGCAGTTCCGAGGTTGAGCCTCGGGATTGCACCCTCCGCTTGCTAAGCCGCCTACGCGCGCTTTACGCCCAGTAATTCCGGACAACGCTGGCCCCCTACGTTTTACCGCGGCTGCTGGCACGTAGTTAGCCGGGGCTTCCTCTGGAGGTACTGTCACTCCACGCCAGAGGCGTGGCATTCTTCCCTCCTGACAGTGCTTTACGACCCGAAGGCCTTCATCACACACGCGGCGTCGCTGCTTCAGGCTTGCGCCCATTGAGCAAGATTCCCTGATGCTAACTCCCGTAGGAGTCTGGACCATGTCTCAGTCCCAGTGTGGCCGACCATCCTCTCAGACCGGCTACCCATCGTCGCCTTGGTGAGCTCTTACCTCACCAACTAGCTAATGAGCCGCGGGCCCATCTCCAAGCGGCCGAAGCCTTTACTAGCTAACACATCTGTGTCGCTAGACCATCGGGGATTAGCACAAGTTTCCCTGCGTTGTCCCCGTCTCGGAGGTAGGTTACCCACGTGTTACTCACCCGTACGCCACTGCCCACAGACTGAATCACTCCGAAGAGCTCAACTGTCTGTTTCTCGTTCGACTCGCATTCATTAGGCGCGCCGCCAGCGTTCGTCCTGAGCCAGGATCAAACTCTCCATTAAAAAGTCCACTCCGCACTGGAGCTCATGTCCCCAGCCGAAGTATAATCCTATGCTCGTACAGTCTTCTGGCTTTTCACGCTATTCAGTTTTCAAGGTTCACCGTGTGCAGATGATAAGTATAATGCCTATCGTCGTTACTGTCAAGGGCTCGTTTTCCGATGCCCGATCCTCGCGCCGCAAAAAACACCCCACTAGCCAACCACTACCGATGGCCCGCAGCGCATACGATTAACTCCGGTCCCTCAAGCGTTCTCTCTTAGTATTTCTACCCCGCCGGCACCATGTTCAAACCCCTATATCATCACCCCGCAAGCTCTTACATATATTGGCATCCGCGCCAGCTTTCTTGAGGCCACACCCATACTCTTGCTGCTTAGTCCGACACCAATCGGTGCGCCGGCTATAGCCCTTCAAAAGCTCTTGCGTTTAGAGCCATCATCCGTTATTATTGGCATCTGAAAACAGACCCAGAGCTGATAACCGAAAGTACGATGCCGGTGCTGCCAACGCACCGGCGTGCTCATGCGATTAGCTGACGGATCTCCAGGCGGCATGGAGTTGCGCGTCAGGCGTTGATGATTCAACGCATTTTGTTTGTCAGTGAGTACGTTTATTCTTGTCGCGTAAATCAGGCTTTCCAGCCTGACAATCCAGTTCCGTAGGTCAGGCTTTCCAGCCTGACAATGCCTTAAGAGAGGGCGGTTAATAACATGCTCAGTGATCTTGAAATTGCCCAGCAGGTTGATTTGCGTAACATCACGGACGTGGCCGCTGATGCGGGAATACTTGCCGAGGAGCTGCGGCTCTACGGCAACCACATGGGGAAGGTCGAGCTGTCTGCACTGGATCGGCTTGCCGATGAGCCAGACGGCAAACTCATCCTCGTCACTGCCGTCACCCCAACTCCCTTGGGCGAAGGCAAGACCGTCATCACGCTTGGTCTTGGCCAGGCCCTGCGGCACGTCGGTCAAAACGGCATCTGCACCGTCCGCGAGCCTTCTATGGGGCCGACCTTTGGCATCAAGGGCGGCGCCTGCGGCGGCGGCTACGCACAGGTGCTCCCCATGGAGGAGATCAACCTCCACTTCACCGGCGATATCCACGCCGTCGGAGCGACCAATAACCTGCTGGCCGCGATGCTGGACGCCAGTCTGTGGCACAAGAACCCCCTGGATATAGACCCTATGTCTATAAGCTGGAACCGCAACGTGGATATGAACGATGTCGCCTTACGCAGCATCATCATCGGACTGGGCGGAAGAACAGGCGGCTGGCCGCGGGAAGCGCAGTTCGACATCACCGTCGCCTCCGAGGTCATGGCGATTCTGGCTCTGACCACCGGCATCCACGACATGCGCGAGCGCTTCGGCCGCATCCAGGTCGCCACTGACCGCGACCGCAATCCGGTCACTGCTGAAGACCTCGACGCCGCCGGCACTATGACGGTGCTGATGAGGGAGGCCATCAAGCCGAACCTGGCGCAGTCCGTTGACGGCGGGCCGGTGTTTGTCCACGCCGGGCCCTTTGCCAATATCGCCATCGGCACCAACTCAATCCTGGCCGACAAGATCGCGCTCAAGCTGGCCGACTATGTCGTCACCGAGGCCGGTTTCGGGGCCGACTGTGGGGCCGAAAAGTTCCTCAACATCAAGTGCCGCGTCGGTAAAATGCAGCCTTCGGCAGTGGTCATCGTCGCCACTATAAGAGCGCTGAAGCTGCATGGCGGGGCTTTCCAGTTCAAGCCCGGCAGCAAGCCGCCTACGGAAGCAATCGAAACCGAAAACGTCGCTGCCGTGCGCAAGGGATGTGCGAACTTGGCCAAGCACATCGAGAATATGGGCAAGATGGGGATGCCGGTAGTCGTCGCCATGAACGTCTTCCCCACCGACACGCCCGCCGAACTAGCAGTACTCAAGGAAGAAGCTCTGGCCGCAGGTGCCAAAGCCGCCGTCGAAACCTATGTCCACGGCAAGGGCGGCGAAGGTGGAGTTGACCTGGCCGAAGCTGTGATGGCCGTCTGCCAGGAGGGCAACGACTTCAAGTTCCTCTATCCGCTTGAAGCCTCGATCAAGGAGAAGATCGAGACTATCGCCACTGAGATCTATGGTGCCGATGGCGTGGAATATGCCGCACTGGCTGAGCGCAGAATCCGGCAGTTCACCAAGCAGGGCTACGACAACCTGCCCATCTGCATGGCCAAGACCCATCTTTCACTGTCGCACGACCCGGACATCAAGGGCCGCCCCACCGGCTTCACGGTGCCGGTGCGCGACATCAGGCCTTCGCTAGGCGCGGGCTTCCTGTATCCGCTTTGCGGCGAGATGCGCACCATGCCGGGGTTGCCGACGCGTCCAGCGGCCGTTGATGTGGACATTGACGAAGACGGCGATATCGTCGGCCTGTTCTAGGCTCTGCTATAGTTCGGGCACACAAAGGGCTGCCCTGACCGGGTAGCCCTTTCTTGTTGCCCGATCTATTGCCTTCGTGGCTCGCACGCACGCGCAGCGTAGCTATTGTCTTATTATTATCCCGTGGGTCGGACTTTCCAGCCCGACACGTGGCAGGTCATGAGCCGACATGGACGAAATATCTGTCACAGCCACCAGGGCAGTGCAGTCCGGTGTCTTGAGGAGAGCGAAAGACATGCCCGAGAGACTCGTTGTTAGCTTGCTTATGAGTATGCTGCTACTCTCTGTCGCATCAGGTGTCCATGCCAAGGAGTGCAGCCGGTTCGTGACGGCCCAGATGCGCGCCAACGCGGTGGCGAACGTGAAGAAGTACGACTGGGCCGCTGCAGAGCAGCAGAAGAGCATCCAGGCGGTCGAGCCGTGGATGGAGCTCACTGACGATGAAATCTGGGCCTTGATACCCTCCCAGGAGCTGCCCCGTGATATCCACACCAACAAAGAAGCCGGCTGCCCTGGCTGCGGCGACGGCATCGCCCCTTACGGCAACTATCCGTGGAGATCCAACTTCTGGGGCGATCCCTGGAAGCTCACATGCCCCAACTGCGGCGAGAAGTATCCGAAGAACGATTTCTATGCCTTCTACAAGACCGCGCTTGATGAGCACGGCTTTTTCCGCCGCGAGCTGGGAGACAGGTCACTGCTCTTCAACGCCGACCATCCCGACCCCAACGACCCCTTGCACAGAGTCTATGTGGATGACGGCTACGGCATGGTTGACGAAAAAGGCGTCAGGCACCGGGTAATCGCCTACTACAACTCCTGGGTTCACTGGCGAACTATTCTGCGCGGCATGAGTAACTTGGCCCGCGCCTACACCTTAACTGACGATCCGAAATACGCCCACAAATGCGCCGTGCTGTTAGACCGCATCGCCGACGTCTATCCGGACATGGACTTCGCACCACTGGCGGAAATGGGGTTCGAACACTCCCATGGCGGGCGTGAGATAGGCCGCATCCAGGGCTGCCTGTGGGAGAACGACACGGTCTGGTGGGTCTCCCATGCCTACGATAAGATTTATGACGCCATCCAGAGCGACGAAGAGCTGGTGAAGTTCTGCGGTGACAAGTCCGCGCAGTACAAGCTCGGCGACAAGAGCAGCATCGAGGTCATCTGCCGACACGTTGAGGAGAACCTGCTGCTGGAAATGCTGCGCTCCTACAAAGACGGTCGAGTTGACGGAAATAAGGCACGCATCCGCAATCCCGCCGCCGCAGCAATAGCTCTCGACCGCGGCGAGCTCACCGAGGAGTGGCTGGACTACCTGTTTGATCCCGGCTTTCCGTACGAGAAATATCAGAACCCGGTCCCGTGGCTGGCCGTGGAGGGCCTCGACCGTGATGGCATGGGCAGCATGTGCGGAGGCTACGGATTGATGCAGAAGAGAAGTCTCATTGATCTGGCCGAAGTCTTCGCCGCGTACCCTGATTACACCAACCACGACATCATTGCCGAGTACCCCAAGCTGAAGCAGGCTTTCTTCATCGAGTCGCGCCTGTGCTGCCTGGATACGGGAATACCCAACATTGGTGACAGCGGCGCAACGGGGACATGGGGAAGGGGCCCTTCTCATATTACATTTCTTCGTGGCTTCAAGCTCTACAAAGACCCGCGCATGGCCGCACTGGCCTGGCGCTACGCAGGCCAGGATCCGGTCAAGCTGCGCCTCCCGAGCTCTGACATATACGAAGCAGACCCGGACGCTGTTGCAGAAGAGATCGCCAGCGTCGCGAAGCTCGACGAGCTCAAACTCAAGTGCGAACACACCGGCCGCTACGGGCAGGCCGTGTTGCAGACTGAACAGGCCGAAGACGGCCGCAGTCTGTGGCTTCACTACGGCTACGGCAAGGGACATTCACATCGCGACTGCCTCAACATCGGCCTCTACGCCAAGAACATAGACATGCTGCCGGAGCTGGGCTACCCCGAATACACTGGCGGTTGGCCGAAGCGTGGCGCCTGGACCTCCAATACCATCAGCCATAACACCCTGATAGTGGGCGACAAGGCGTCAGGTTACAGCCCGGGCGGCAAGCTCAATCTGTTTGCCGTCCAGCCGCCGCTGCGGGTCATGGATGTATCTTCCCTGACCGCATATTCCGACATGCAGACATACCGCCGCACTGTGGCGCTGGTGGATGTCTCGGAAACTAACAGTTACGTCGTTGACGTGTTCCGCGCCCGCGGCGGTAGTAATCACCGCCTCTCGTATCACGGCCCAGCTCAGACCGCGACGCTTACCGGCATCTCTCTTGTCAAGCAGCAAACCGGCACCTTCGCCAGTCCTGAGGTCGAGTTCGCCACTCTTGACGGGGAGCAGGCTGCATTCTACAAGGCGAGCGGCTTTACGTACTTGTATGATGTGGAGCGCTCAGCGGACGCGATTGACAGTTACTTCACTGTTGACTGGAAATGCGAAGACCTCCGTGGTCGCATCAAAGAGGGCAAAGAGCCGCACCTGCGTTTGCACTCGCTCAGTGCCGCCGACGAGGTGGCCTTGTGCAGCGGCGACCCGCCGCAAAACAAGCGTGGCAACCCCCGCCGACTGCGTTACCTCATCCAGAGCCGCCTGGGCGACAATGTGGAGAGCCAGTTCATCACAGTGCTGGAGCCGTATGACGCCACTCCCTTTATCAAGCAGGTCCGCAAGCTGCAGGTCGAGCATGATGCAGACCCGAATTCAGTCGCAGCGATCGCCGTAGAGTTGGCGGACGGCACGACTGACATTCTCATAAGCTGCGAGGAGCGCACGAAGGTAGCTATCGAGGGCGGCGTGGAATTCGACGGGCAATTCGGCATGATTCGCCTGGTGGAGGGCGAAGTGAAGCTCATGCGCACGAGTAATGCTTCACTGCTGAAGGTCGGCGAAGTTGAGCTTGCTGCGGACCCGCCGGCTTACGAGGGAACGGTCACTGCCATTGATGCCAGCGACCCGATGAGTAACAAGGTGAGCCTCGACCCGCCCCTGCCACAGGATGCCGATCTCGTCGGCCAGGTTATCCACTTCCAAAACGAGCTGCCTCTCGATACCAGCTACGAGATTGAAGCCCTGACAGCCGACGGAATCTCGACCGGCGACATTACCATAATCCGCCGCTTCAAGGATAACACGGATTTTGAAGCCGGATATGAATACCTGGTCAATGTGGGCGATAAGTATATCGTGCCCTGTTTGGCGAGCCGCGACCTGTGACATAACACCGCCCATGGCCAACCGGGCCCGGTAGATTGACATATTGGCGGACTTTTCGTAGAAGAATCCAGATGAAAGCGTAGCCTACGCAGGAGGTGCTTGGCGTGTCAGATTGCATATTTTGCAGGATCGCCAACAAGGAGATTCCCGCCACAATCGTCTATGAAGACGACCTGTGCGTAGCTTTCGAGGACCTCAACCCGCAGGCTCCGGTGCATGTGCTGGTCATTTCCAAGCAGCACCTCGCCAGCCTCGCCGATGCGAGCGAGGAAGATGTCGAACTGCTCGGCCATCTGTGCCGGGTCTGCGACAAGGTGGCGGCGGAAAAGGGCATCAAAGAAGACGGCTATCGGGTGGTGACCAATCACGGCGAAAAGGCCGGCCAGTCGGTACTTCACTTGCACCTGCACGTGTTAGGCGGCCGCCGCATGAATTGGCCCCCCGGCTAGTGGCTGCACCATTGTGTCGCATGAACCCGACTATAATCGTAACAACTTCGCGCCGCTCATCGCAAGAGCTCTGGCGGCAGGCTGAGCAGTGGGCACAACGTCTCGGTGCTCGCGCCGTAGCCCGCCAGGGCAGCCTGGCGCACCTCTGTGAGCAGTACGATGCCGACGGAGTTCTCACCATCACCGACGATCGCCTGGTCTATCGCGAGCCGGCTAGCGGCCTTGAGTACTTCTTCCACCCGGGGATGGCCAAGGTACGCATCCACAATATCGAGGCCGGCCGCGGCGACCCCATGATCGCGGCCATGCAACTGCGACCCGGCGATGAGTTACTCGACTGCACCGTCGGCCGCGCCAGTGACGCGATTGTCGCCGCTTACGTCGCGGACCCGCAGGGCCGCATCCTGGGCCTCGAAAAGGTGCCCGTCATTGCTCAGCTCACCATCCACGGCCTGGCAACCTACGAGGATTCCAGCCGGAAGGTTACGGAGCTTCTTCGCCGCATTGAGGTTGTCCAGGCCGACTACAATGACTACCTGCCGACCTGCGCAACCGCTAGCTTCGACATTGTGTACTTCGACCCGGTCTTTCACGAGCCGGTGGAGAAATCCGAACCGATGAAGCCATTGCGCGCGCTGGCTGACAAGGCCACTGTCACTGCCGAGGCGCTGCAGCAGGCCTTGCGTGTCGCCCGCCGCAGGGTCGTAATCAAACAGCGCTACGGAACGCCCCTGTGGGACCAACTGGGCATCACACAGGTCCTGTCCAGCAGCTCCAGCCGTATCGAATACGGCATCGCCGAGCCGTAGCAGCGGCGACGGCCTGCATCAGGAATTCGACCCACACAGCGGAGGTACGCTCATGAAAATCGGCGTGGTATCTGACACCCACGGGGATTTTGCGGCGTGGCAGCGGGCCTGGGAGCTGGTCCTGCACGACTGCGACGCAATCTTCCACTGCGGCGACCTCCTCTATCACGGGCCCAAGTTCGATCCCGGCCCCGGCCACGGCCCTAAGGGCATCGCAAGCGCCCTCAACGCCCTGCAAGTGCCCCTGCTGATCGTCCAGGGCAATGGCGACTCGGAGGTTGATGCGCTGGTCATCGAGACCCCGATTCAGTCGCCCTACGTCTTCGCCCAGATCGAAGGGAAGCGCTTCCTGGCCGCTCACGGCCATCTGCAGACACCCGATGAGCTGCTGGCTCTGGCCGCCAAATGGGGGATTGACTACCTGCTCACCGGCCATCTGCATGTGCCAAGCCTGGCACTCGTCGCGGGCGTGACGCACCTCAACCCGGGCACGACCACTTACCCGCTGGCCAAGCACGAAGCCCTGTGCGTGCCCTCCTGCGCTTTCATCCAGGATGACGTGGTAACGGTATTGAATCTCGACAGCGCCGAGCCGCTGGAGCTATAGGACTTGCGCCAGATTTCACATCTTCTGGTAGATGAGGATGTCGCTTTCGGCCTGCTCTGACCTGACTGCCTTTGGGAGCCGGCCCACCTGCTGGTAGCCGGCCTGTTCAATTATCGCAACCTTGTCTTCGTCGGCTTGCGCGACACGCACGACGAAGATCTCAGCCTCGCTGCCCTCTTCAACGCTCAGCAGCAGCTCTCCCCCATATTCAGTGTAATTGGGATGCACCAGGAACTCCATGTACCGCACATGCGTCTGCCCCACCTGCCAGCCCGGCGCCTGAGCCGCATAAGCCATCCCCATCATCCGCTTTGCGTCCTCGGTCACCAGCGCCATTCCACTTTCTGTCGGCTTTTCCAGATGCGTCAGAATATCGAAGAATTGCCCTTCAAATGGCGTGTTGTACATGACGCTCTGGGAGCTGTCCTTAACTGCCCACAGCGGCAGGTTGAACAGTACCTCGGCGCGAGCCAAATCTCCGCCGTGAAGCGGGCGAATAGTGGTGCGGCAGCCCGGTTGGTAGTATTCTGCCTCGAACTCTTCTACATCCCCTGAGAAAACCAGACGCATGATCGTGCCGGCACCCTCGATGAAATTGTAATGCTCGAAGCCCAACCTCTCATAGATGAGCCGCGCCGGACTAGTGCGGCCAGTGCCCAGATACATCGCCTTGCCGCCCAGGCTCTTGAACTCCTCGACAGGCAAGGCGCAGAGGGCCGAAGCGATGCCTTTGCGGCGGTGATCTTCGCGGGTGATGATGCGTCCGTAGGTGGCCACATCGAGGGTGTCTTTTGGCGCGCCGTACCATGAGGTGCCGACGATCTCACCGTCCAGCAGCCCGGAAAAGAATACGTCGTGCGAGACGTCGGCGTAGTCGCCGGCCAGCACGCGGACGCAGTTGTGGTGCCAGTTGCAGTTGGTATAATCAGACCGGCGCACGTACATGAAATGCAGCAGGCGCTCGCCCCACTCATCGTCCGGCGGCACTACACGCTTCACCTGCATGGTGCTGCCGTCTTTGAGCTTGGCATCAGGCAGGTCTTCTACCATCTATGCGTCTTCCATCTGTCGTTGTGAAGAGTGCTACCACTCCCGCGAGTCGGGCACATCCAGCCACACCGAGCCTCCTGTGATAGACTGCTGGCTGACCAGCCCGGGTAGCGTCATGTGCATCGCCGCGTGGATGTCAGTGGGCGGAGGCGCACCGGTGACTATCGCTTCGACAAAGTCCATTATCTCGAAATAGTCTCCCCCACCGTGCCCGGCTTTGACTGCCTCTTCTGGCGGGTTGCGCCAGATTTCGGGCATGAACTCCTCTTCCAGCTCGCTCAGCGGGTGCCATTCGGGAGTATCGCCGTGCAACTCGCGCAGCCATATCTTCGGCTCGTCGCTCAGCCCGCGAGCCGCCTCATAGACCCCGGCGCTGCCCTGCAAGGAGTAGTAAACCATGTTGTGCGGCCTGTCGGAAAGCATGTCCACGCGGATCTTTGCCAGGCCGCCTTTGCTCATGCGGCACAGCATCAGAATGCTGTCCTCGTTCTCATAATAATCCCCGCGCGGGTCCTGGTAGTGGTGGCCGCTGCCGGCGCACATCACGCTGACAACTCTCTCCTGCATCCACTGCAGCACCGGCCCCAGGCTGTGGGTACCATAAGTGCAGCCGTTGATGCCGGTCTGCCATTTGCGCCGCCATTTGGTGATCTCATTGTGGCCTTTCAGCTCGTGCAGGTACTCGCCCTCGCCAAAGTATATCTCCCCGAACAGGCCCTTGTGCGCCAGCGCCTTCACCAGCACGTTGGGACGCATGTAGGTGTAATTCTCGGCCATCATGTAGGTGGCTTCGCTGGCGTTGGCGGCTTGCACCAGCGCCCTGGCCTCTTCCACGCTCACAGCGGCAGGCACCTCGGATAGCACATGAATATCGCGCTCCAGGGCCGCTACAGACATCGGCGCATGCAGCGGCATCGGCGTGCCGACCATCACGATGTCCACGCCCGACCGCGCCAGCATCTGTTCGTAGTCGGTGTAAAGCTCGTCGATTGCCATCTCTGCGCCGCGCTCTTTAAGGCCCTCTTCGTTGATGTCGCAAAGCGCGTGCAGCGTCGTATTCGGATGGATGTTGAAGGTATTGAGAAAGGCTCCGCCGCGTCCCGCGCATCCCACAACACCGACTTTCAGTTGGTCTGGCATGTCATTCCTCCGAGAAACCTAGCTCGCATTATTCGTCAACGCGTGGGCACCCACGCCAGAGGCGTGGGTCAGGCTTTCTACTGTAGTTATGCAGATCTTGCGCAATTCAAGCTATCGGGCGACGCTCTGGCGTCGTTAGTCGTAATGGAAGGGCCTGTCGCAGGAAGCTTCGCAAAGCGAAGCTTCCAAGGCTGGCCCAGCCGTTGTCGTTGGCCGTTTGGGTGTGCAGACCTCGCCCGGATAGCGTCAAGAAATGTCCAATCACGCCCTCCACACCGTTGCTGAGTGGGCCTTGTTGTAGGGCGCGGGCTTGTACCGCGCCGGTCCTACTCCCTCCACGCTCCCGCTGATTGAGCGCACGCCGTGAGCCCGATCTGCGCACCATTGCTCCCGACAGCGCCCGTGGGGCTATTCGTCAGCCCTGGGCCTTGAAGCTTTCGCGCAACTCATCGAGATTGTCAAACACCTTTTCAAAGCACTTGATGATGTCGTCAGTATCTTCGTCGGTGTAGTTCTCGTTGACGCTGATGCTCAACAGATCGTCCAGTATCCGTTCGGTTTCGGGCGTCTCGCCCGCCTCGTAGCGCACCTGCTGCCCCTCAGGCTGGAGATTGAACGGGAAATCAGAATCGCCGTAGATTCTCTTGTTGCGCAAGACATCATACATGAAGATCGGTATGCCGATATAATGCGCGCTTGCCGGGGCGCCTTCTTTGCCCAACGCGCCGGCCAGGTACGAGGTGCTCACACCCAGAGCTTCCTGGTCAACCATCAGCCCCAGGAACCAATAGGTGTGCTGCCCGGCTTCGGTAACGGAGGGCACATCAATGCCAGGGTAGTCCTTGACCGCCTCGCAAATCCTGTCGCCGACTTCTCCCCGCCGGGTCGTAACCCAGTCAACCTTCTCAATCTGCGCCGACACCACCGCCGCCTGCAACTCGGTCATGCGATAATTCATGCCGAACATCACATAATCGCGCTCGCCTTGGCCGTAGTTGGGCCAGCCCTTGTTGGCGAACAGCGGAATCCTGTCACCCAGCTCGTCATCATTTGTCACAGTCAGCCCGCCGTCGCCGCAGGTAATGTGCTTGCTCTGCTGCAGCGAGAATGCGCCCAGATGCCCGATGGTGCCGACGTGCTTGCCCTTGTAGAGCGTGCCATAGGCCTGTGAGCAGTCCTCGATAACAGACAGATCGTACTTCTCTGCCAGGGCCATTAGCGGGTCCATATCGGTGGCATTGCCGGCGAGGTGCACCGGAATAATCGCCTTGGTGCGCTCCGTGATCCGCCGCTCCACATCCTCGGCGTCCAGACCCATGTTATCGCGGCGCAGATCGCCGAATACGGGTATGGCGTTTTGCGCCAGAATCGGGATCACAGTACCTATGTCGGTTATCGGGCCGGTGATTATCTCATCACCCGGGCTGGGATTGACCGCCCCGACTGCCACGTGTATCGCCGCGGTGCCCGAAGTTGACGCCGCACAGTACTTCATCCCCAGATGCTCGGCGAACTTCTTCTCCACCTCGGCTACGAACTTGCCGCCCGCGCGGTTCATCATTCCCGAAGCAATGACTTCCTGCAGGTTGGCGAGCTCCTCCTTCCCGACCGTCCGGCCGGCCGCGCTGCCAACGCCCGGATAACCCTGTGTTCGAATCGGCTTACCACCATTAATCGCCAGTACACTCATTCAAATGCCTCCAGTAGAGCCTGTCACTTTGTTGAGTTCACAGTATCACGTACACGCGCTTCATTTCGCCGCCGGAGACTCAACCCCTCCTGCCAGATGCTGTGACAGCCATAATTTGTTCTGTGGTCCGCGCCATTGTGCTTGGTGGATCGAGTAGGCTGGGGGGCTTGCGCCCCCGGCCTCTCACACCACCGGGCATACGGTTCCGTACCACGGCGGTTCACAGACCACGTTGAAAACGCAATGCCGCATCCAGCAGTGACATGAGCCATTCC
>JAUVVY010000043.1 GCA_030604405.1 bacterium
ACAAGCCGCTTGGGGCGACTCGACGCCGAATCTCTCTCGATCAACAACAACTCTGGCACATCGCCTTCTCACATACATAACCGCCTCCCAAACCAGCCCCAAAGCAGCAGCGTCTGGAAAGCCTGTGAATGCCTCTCATTCATCCCGTGTATCGGGCACCCCAGAAGATCGCTTGGATCAGGCTTTGGACAAGATCGCGTGGGTCAAGCTTCACAAAAAATCCCGTGGGTCGGGCATCCTGCCCGACTCCATTGCCGTTGAGTCGTTCGGAGGGGCCGAATGGGGATGAGAGTTTCGAAGAAACTCGAAGGGGCCCCCATCCGACCCAGCCGTTGCCGTTTTCCCCTCTCCCTCGGGAGAGGGGAATCAAAGGGGTGAGGGCAACCGTTGCCTTCCTGACACAGCCACTGACAGGTCATCGCCCCCCAGCGGCGAAATCAATCATCGCTGGCACATTTCCGCATACAGGAGAGAGCTACGATGACAAGGCTGCATCAGAACCTCCTTACCCTCGCAACGCTCCTGGTCCCCATATTGCTTGCGGCTCCGGCTTTCGGCCAGGAACTTCTGACCAATCCCGGCTTCGAGGAGATTGCTGACAATGGCCTGCCTGCTGGCTGGGGCCGACATGCCGGCGGAGTGCCCGAGTCGGCCCTGCAAGTCGTGGATGACGCCCATTCCGGCCAGCGTGCGGTGCGGCTGATTGACACCGGCCCCCAGGAGCGCGAGAGCAAGTACAGCATTGGCGTAGTCCAAACGGTCGAGGCCGAGGGTGGCAAGTTCTACAAGGGCTCGGTGTGGGTCAAATCCCTCGCCCGCAACAATCAGGGCGCGTTGAATATCCAGATACGTTTCCTCCCCGGCGGGAAGCTCCACCAGGTCCAGCTCAAGCCGCCCATTGGCGGCGACTGGAAGCAATACAGCGCAATCGGCGAGGCTCCGCAGGGCACCACCCAGGTATGTATGTACATCTACACCATGCACTATTGGACCAGTGACAGCCTGATTGACGATGCCTCCCTGACGATGCTGAACATAGACACCGGGACCATCTTCGGACCACTACTGGGCAGGGGCAGCACCGGCATCGAAAAGCTGCGTCAGCTCAACCTGCAGACGCCGCTAGTGGCGAACGGCAGGTCGGCGGCGACAATTCTCGTACCCGCAGGTCCGCAGTACCAGGCCCTCGGTCAGAAGCTGGCGGACGCCGTTGAGGCCAGATCGGGTGCAAAGCTGTCGGTCACAAGCGAGTATCAGGGCACCGTCGCATCGCCGGAAACGATCATCGCTCTCGGCAACCTCAACAACAACCGCATGGTCGAGCGGCTCTATTTCAACAAGTATTTGCAGGTCGATGCACTCAAGCCCGGCCCCGGAAATTACGTGCTGCAGACCGTCCATGAGCCGTACAATGGCCCGCTGGGCAAGAACGTGATAGTCATCGGGGCTGGTGACGACGAGGGTCTGGCGGCCGGCGTGGATGATTTCATCTCGCGGCTTGGACAGGGCCCCGACCTCGTCCTGGATCGGCCCTTGCTTCATGTTTCCGGCTACCAGCCGATGAATGATGAAGCTCGCAACAAGCTGCTGGCGCAGGACCCGACCATTGACGCCCTGAGAGTTTTCTGGATGGCTGCCCAGCAGTACCGAGATACTGGCGACCTGGCCTACGCCGAGCGCGCCAAACAGGTTCTGCTCTACTGTGGCGAGCGCTTTATCGAGAATCCTGGCTACAGCGTCACCTGGCCGGAGGAGACCTCGTCCAACATGATCGGCGCAATGTGGGATGTATTGGAGGAGGCTCCCGTCTTCACCGACCAGGAGCGGCTTGAGTGCACCAATATCGTTCTGATGGCCCTGCACGAGCTACCCCGACACACCACCGGCTACGGCGGCCTGGAAAGCAATACGACCATCATCTGGAATCACACCACCTTCCCCCTGATGGGCATTTACTGGGCCAGCCGTTACTTCTACCGCTACTACGGTGATGTCGACTCGCAGATGGAGCTCATGCTCGAGAAGGTCGCCGCCTGCTTCGAGGGCCAGATTACCTCCTGGAAGCCGCAGGAGGATTCGCTGGGTTATTACTCGATCGTGCCCCAACACACCATCGAGTACACGCTGGCGGAAAATGACTACCGCTATTTCGAACACGACTCTGTGCGCCAGCATGCCGATTACACCGTCGGCATTTGCGACAACACCGGCGACCCGGGCGGCTTCGGCGACTCCGGCTACGGTCATGGCCCTTATGTCCGCAACATTCACTGGGCCCTGTGGTATTACCAGGACGGCAGATATCTGTGGTGGCTCAACAAAGTCCTGGAAAGGGGCTACCAGAGTCCCTACGACCAGACCATAGAGCCGGTGGAATGGCCGGAGCTGGCCGGTGTTACTGTGTATCAACTACACCCGCAGGTCTATGAATACACGAAGGACAAAAGCTACTACGGCGGCCCGATCTCCCCGCCGAATGTGCCGCTGGAGAAGGCCTTCGACAAGATAAGTTTCCGCGAGGGTCTCGACGCCAACGGGGAGTACTTTCTCCTGGACGGCTACGCCCGTGGCAAGCATCTCCAATACGACGGCAATGCCATCATCAAGTATTATGCCGATGGCGAGGATTGGCTCATTGACGGCGATTATCTGGTGCGCAATACCACCGACCACAATATGATCAGCATCATCCGCGACGGCCGCTGTGAGACGCTCGTACCGACCTGCACTGCGCTGGAGGCCATCGGCGATCTGCCGACGGCCGGCTTCACCCAGACCAAAGTCTATGATTACAACGGGGCCGACTGGACGCGCGCCATCTTCTGGCTGAAGGGCGAATTCACAGTGGTGATGGACGAGCTGCAGGCCGTCGAGGCGGGGAATTTCACCTTCGTGGGTAGCTGGAAGACTCTGGCCGAAGGCGATCAGGAACTGGCCGACAGCCGCATCTTCAAGACCTCGCGCACAGCCGGCGGCGGCGTTGGCAGTCGCGGCCTGGTGATCGTCACCAAGCCGGCCGAGGGTGTGGAGAAGGCGGTCAAATTCAACGACCCCTACTCCCGGCTCGATACCGGCATACAACTCCCCGCCGGAAAGTACGCCATCACCACCTACGCATCCGGCACCAGCACCGGCTCAGACAGCCTCTACCTCCGCGTTGACGGCGCAGACAGGGTCGCCTTGCACACCCCCATCAACCGCTTCGGGCCCTCGTCATCTACCCCTACCAAGGACACACCTACGCCGAATATTGAAGTCAAGGACGACGGCCTGCATCGTTTCACCTTCACCCTCCGCGAGGGCCCGGGGATCATGCTCGACCGCTTCGTGATACAGGACCTGGAGGGCGAGGTGGTCGCAGAGATCCAGGCCGAAGACACCCCGCCGCTGCCGGAAGACCAGTTGAAAGAACCCGGCACCAGCGATTTCTATGTGAAGAACGACGGCTTTGCGCAAAACAGCCTCGCGGGGCGCATCAATCACGTCGGCCGCAAGATAACCTACCTGCGCCAGCGCTTCGGCGGGCAGATGGCCGCAGGCGAGACGACGACCCTCTGCAACATCTTCTACAACGACACCTCCGATGCGCCAAAAAATTACGATGTTCGCCGCATAAACGACCACTGGGCGGCAGTACTCAAGGACGGCAAACCGTTTGCCTTCTTCAGCGCTGGCGAGCAAGTAACAGGGCCTCCGACGCCCGACAATAGGATGGGCGTGATCATGAGCGACCGCCTCCACGCCGTCGGGCTGACGGCATTTGAGGGCCTGTTTTCTGCCGATCGGCCGGTGGCGGTGGAGATCAACTTCGCCGGCGCCACGGCCACAATCTCTGCTCCACTGGACGCCAACATCACCAGGGCGGACGGCACTCCCATTCAACTCACCGATGGCAAGGCAGTCGTTGACTGCAGGCAATGGGACGAGTTTCGCGAAGGCCGCGAGCGGATGCCCGCAGCAATCGACGACTTGATGGCCCAGGTGCAGAGTCCGCCGGCTGCAGCCCAGGAGATGCTCGCCGCACCCCGGCAGATGGAGCCGGCGTGGTCAACGCCGATTGCGCTGGAGCAGGGCGACGACCCGCAGCCGATCTTTACGATCTACCCGGTGGACCTCGACGATGACGGGAATCAGGAAGTCATCGTCCTGCGCGGCAAATGGGCCACCTGCCTGGACGCGGCAGGCAAGGTGCTGTGGCGATTTGCTACCGGTGGCAAGAATCGCGCCGTGTGTGCTGCCGACCTCGATGGCGACGGCGTCCGGGAGGTGTTGGTCGGCTCCGACGACGAACACATCTACGTGCTGAACGCCAGGGGTGAAGAACTGCGCAACCATCACGCCAACTGGCCGCTGCGGGTTGGTAGAAGCAGCGTGCGCCAGCCGAAGCTCAGCAACGTGGCGGTCGGCGACCTCGACGCTGACGGCAACCTGGACATCATCGCCGCCATGCTCAATGGCAACCTCGTGCGCTATGACGCGGACTTCAATAAGCAGTGGCGTTATGACTCGATACCCCACGGTACTCGCGAGATGGCTCTGGTTGACCTGGACCGGGATGGCGTGCAGGAAATCGTCACGGCCAACAAGTACGGCCATGTCGAGGTATTCAACGCCGATGGCAAGCGCGCGGGCATGGTGTACTCCGAGCTGGGCGATGTCGAGATGGCTATCGGCAACATGGACGACGACGATGACTATGAGATAGCGAACGGTTCGGCAACCGGCTCCTTTACTCTGCAGCAGTTCGGCGGCGGCGAGAGGCTTCATTTCCACAATTACGGGTTCGGCTGCCGCGAGGCGATCATGGCCGATGTCGCCGGCGATGACTGCGATGAGCTGCTGGTCGGCTCGGAAACCGGCTACATGTACGTGCTCAACGCGCAGGCCGAAGTTATCGCCCAGATTGACTTCAGCGAGGTCGTCACCGACCTGGCGCTGGTGCCCGGAGACGAAAAACCACTGCTTGCGGCAAGCCTGGGCAGCGGCGGGGTATATCTGGTAGATGGCGCCGCGGAGCCGCTGGCACGCTGGCAGGCCGACGGCGAAGTGGTGATGGTCGAGGCGCTGCGGGCCGGCGACGGCGTCAAGCTGCTTGCCGCGACGGCCGATGCCGTCACCTGCCTGGTGCCATAGGCGCAAGGCACGTACTCACCTTGTCCCCCGGGCTTTCCCAAAAAACTCCGTGGGTCGGGCATCCCGCAGGTCCTGAGCGAAGCCGAAGGGCAGCCCGACTCCATTCTGCTATCATCGCGTGGCTGGGGCACCCCAAGAGATCGCTTGGATCAGGCTCCGGAGAAAATCGCGTGGGTCAGGCTTTCCAGCCTGACAATGCCGTCTATTTGCTCCACCGGGTGGGGATGTCACATATCATCCCGTGGCTCGGGCTTCCCAAAAAGACCCGTGGGTCGGGCATCCCGCAGGTCCTGAGCGAAGCCGAAGGGCAGCCCGACTCCATTCTGCTATCATCGCTTGGCTGGGGCACCCCAAGAGATCGCTTGGGTCAGGCTTCGGAGAAAAATCGCGTGGGTCAGGCTTTCCAGCCTGACAATGCCGTCTATTTGCTCCACCGGGTGGGGATGTCACATATCATCCCGTGGCTCGGGCTTCCCAAAAAACCCCGTGGGTCGGGCATCCTGCCCGACTCCCTTGCCTTCCGGAGGGGCCGCGCCGAGCAGCGCACAGTCGTTTCGTGCGCTGGGAGACCGGCCCACGCAGAACGCTATCAGGGCAATGTCTCCACACCCAAACAGCCAACGACAACGGCTGGGCCGGCCTTGTGAGCTTTGCTTTGCAAAGCTCACTGCGACAGGCCCCTCCATTACGACTAACAACCCCACACCCTCGGCCTACAACTTGAGCTGCCCGAATATTCACAAAACTTCAGTTTCCAGCCCGAGGCGGCTGCTGTTATCTTCAGCTACCCTCCATCGCTTCCATACCGCGCCAGCAGCATCCGCCAACGTACTCATACCCAGCACGAAGCCCGCAGCATCAGGGCCTCAGCACCTCTTTGTCACAGTTTCTTCACGTTGCTCCCCCCCAGCACGTCTTCCGGCTGCTCCCGCACCCGGACCTCATACCCAGCACCAAGGCCGGATTATCAGGGCCTCGTCGCTTCGAAGCGGTTTTGCTACCCATGAGCAAAGATTTCGACCTCACCCTTTTCAAACCCTATCAGTGGCACTAGCAACCCAATCAAATCCGCAGGAGGCCCGCTGTTTCAGGGGCTGGTTGCTCAGGGGGGTCAGGTGCAAAAAGCCGCCTGCCGGTGTGCCGAAATCGCGCTACGGCTAGTCTGGCTATAGGTGAGTAAGCCATTTTGCGAACGGCGCACTACCATAAAAAGTGGACAAGTGTCACTTTTTCGAGGCACTTCTTCTGCGCTTCTTGGAGGTATTCCTATCTCTATTACGCGAGTCCGGCAAGCACAATTTCTCGCCGCGAGGGCGAACAGTGGGCCGCACTATTTCTCAAAAAATGCCGCTATTCCGTCGGCGGCTCTGACGCCATCGGCGACCGCCTGCACAACCGTAGTGCCACCGTTGACGATGTCGCCGCCCGCGAACACCCCGGCCCGATCGGTCTGCAGATCGTCCTCCGCGACCTTTATCAGCCCGGCCTCAGTGAGTGTTACGCCGGCCGCCCAGTCCGCGATATCATCAGGCGCGCTCTGCCCTAGCGCTGCGATGACCAGGTCGGCAGCCACCACGCGCTCTGAGCCGGCTACGGGCACGGGGCGCCGGCGGCCACTGGCGTCCGGCTCGCCAAGAATCGTGCTTGCGACTTTGATTCCCACCAGCTTTCCGCTCTCGTCAGTGACGTAATCCAGCGGCTGCGTCAGGATCAGGAAGTGTACGCCCTCGGCCAGGGCCTCATCGCGCTCCCTGGGCCACGCGGGCATTTCGGCGAAGGCGCGGCGATAGATCAAATACACATCTCTCGCGCCGGCGAGTTTTGCGGTCACCGCCGCGTCCATCGCGGTGTTGCCACCGCCGAGAACTGCGACAGTCGCAGGCATCGCTGTGGCCGGGCCCGATTTCATATCGCGCAAGAAACTCAGTGCGTCCACGACGCCTGATTGCGGCGGCGTAGCTGCCGGCAGGGATATCGACTCGCTCAGACCGACACCGATGAATACGGCTTCAAAGCCCTCGGCGAAGAGGTCGTCCACAGTCAGCTTCTGCCCCATTCTCGTGCCCAGGCGCCACTGCAGGCGCTCTTCGGGGACATCCCCCAGGATGCCAGATATTTCGGCAATTGCGGTCTGTTTTTCGAGCCGATGGGTGGAGATGGTCTCAGCGGCCACGCCGCCAACCCCCTCCCCGGCGTCTATGATGGTGACCTGGTAGCCGTTGTGCAGCAGGCGGATTGCACAGGCCAGCCCCGCGACGCCGGCACCGATGACCGCAACCGATTTGTCGTGGACTTTTTCAGGCAGCGGCAGGCTGCTGAAGCCTTCGTTGCGAGCGCGTTCGGAGACGTAACGCTGCAGGAGCCTGATCGGCACCGGGCCGCGGCCGATCCATTGCTGCACACAATGCCCCTCGCATTGGACTTCGGCCGGGCATACATAAGCGCAGATTTCCGGCAGCGGGTTGGCCTCGCACAATACTTCATAGGCGCGCTTTTCGTCTCCGTCGGCGATGGCGCGGACGAAGCCGGGGATATCCACGCCGGCAGGGCATCCTACCTGGCATGTCGGGGCAGCACATTCGCGGCAGACAGCCGCCAGTTCGCGCATAACGGCCGGGTTGCGCATCTGGCCCTCGTAGAAGATCGGGGCGTAGATTTCATGATCCCGTACCACGCAGCCTGCACGCCCACCGTCGCGCATAATCTGCGTACACGACGAGCAGGCGATACAAGTATTGGTGGGGATCAGCTCGCCGTTTTCCATCAGGTCCCTGGCGAAGTCGGGATAGGCCAGAGCCATGCGGCCGAAGCCCGCGACGCCACACAGGCCCTGCTCCAGCATCGCCGCGGCCACGTGCGGGCCGAACTGCCGCAGCCAGGTGAAGCCGGTAGCCACCATCGGCACTTCGGGCAGAGCCTCGGCCAGCTCGCGCTGGATCTGCACCATGGTGGCGATGTTGACCAGGGGATGCTCCCCGGGTACGTAGCCGCCGACTTCGGCCGTGTCATAAGGCCGCTCCACATGCGGGTTGTAGTACGGGTTGCCATAGGCAACGTTGACCAGGCACACGCCGGCCTCGTAGAGGCGCTTGATGAGTTCAATCGGCTCGCTGAGGTCAGGCTCCATCGAGCCATCGCTGGCCATGCCGAAGCCATACGGGTGCGGCTGGGCATCATAGACGTTGAGCCGGCACGCGACGCCGATTTCGGGCACTTCGGCGCGCACCCGCTTGACCACGTCCATCAACATGCGGATGCGGTTGTCGAAGCTGCCGCCATACTTGCTGTTTTCGCGAGTGTGGCCGGCCAGCAACTCATTGATCAGGTAGGCGTGGCAGGCCTTGATGTCCACGGCATCGAAGCCGGCTGCGTAGGCCAAGCGGGCGGCCTGGACGTAATAGTCCTGCAAGGCGTCTAATTCGTCGTCGGTGATGAGGGGACGGTCGGGTCCGAGGCCAGGTCGCGGATCGAGCACCGGAGTGCGGTGGGCGATAATCGGCTCCGGCACCCCGTGCGGCTTGCTATAGCGCCCTGAATGGGTCAACTGGACAACGGTCGCCGGCCGATGATCGGCGCCAAACTGCTCAGCCGCCTTAATGATACTTTCGTGAAGGTGGGCAAAGTCGGCGGCGGTTTCGTCATGCAGCCATAACTGGCGGGGATTGGCGCGGGCCTCCCGGACTACTGAGGTCGCCTCCATCCACAGCAGTCCCGCACCACCGGCGGCAAAGCGCCGGTAGCGGCGCAACGTTAGCTCCTGCGGGGCACCGCCATCCGAGCCGTCACACCCCTCCACGGGATGAACGGCCAGTGCATTAGGGATGGCGAACGGCCCGACCTGCAGCGGCTGCAACAGCACGGCGATGTTGTCGCTATAGGGCAGGCTCAGGCCCAGGCGCTTGAGCTCTTGATCTATCTGTTGCCACGTTTGGAAGTTGAATTGCTCGTGCTGCGATGGGCGGCGCACCTTGATGTTCAATCTTCTTTCTCCAATCTTGCGCTGAGTTTGAGAGAGAAAACGCCCGTAGGGGGTATGATAGACGATGAAGCGGTGTTTGGCAAACCAGACACAGAGGCACGACAAAGGGCGTTGTATGTTGTTGGGCGAACGGCTTGACGAAGCAGATACGAAGTAATATGATTCAGCAACGGACACAGCAACGACGCTTGACAGGAGTAAGGTTGATGCCTCTTTATGAGTACAGATGCGGCAAGTGTGGTGAGGTCTTCGAGCAGTTGGTTTCCGCAGGGAAGAAAGACGCTAAAGTACAATGCCCCAAGTGTAATTCGAAGAAAACCAAGCGTCAGTTCTCCTGCTTTGCCATAGGCAACAGCAATGCCGCCAGCAGCCTCCCAAGTTGTGCCAGCGGAACCTGCCCCACCGGCACGTGCCCGTTCGCCGACAACTAGTGGCGGCTCACTCGAACTCGCGTCATACGTCGAGTACCGGCGGGAATGGCTGCCCCAGGGGAATATATTGGGAAGCCCGAGCTATGCGTCGGTGAATGAGGACTGGACTCGAGAACCCGGAGCAAACAATGAAGCTGACCGTTCTTTACGACAACACAGCCCTGCAGCCTGACCCACAACCGGACTGGGGCTTTGCCTGTGCCATAGAGCTGGCGGAGAGCAACGTTCTGTTCGATACCGGCACTGAGGCACAGATACTTCTGGGCAATATGGACAAGCTCGGCTTTGCGCCGCGTGACTTTGACCTCGTGGCCATATCGCACGATCACCATGACCACACGGGCGGGCTGGCAGCGGTGCTGGCAGGCAACCCGGATGTCACCGTAGTAATTCCAAGCCGCTTCTCTCGCGATTTCAAGGACCGCGTAGCCGCTACAGGGGCGAAACTGGCGGAGATTGATGACGCAGGCGAGATCGCCCCAGGCCTGTACACCTCCGGCCAGATGGGGGACGGGATCATCGAGCAGGCAGTGGTTATGGACTCCGCCGACGGCTTAGTGGTCGTCACCGGTTGTGCGCACCCGGGCGTGGTGGAGATGGTCACACAGGCGAAAGCCGCTCTCGATGGAGACATTGCCCTGGTGATGGGCGGGTTCCACCTGATGGCCACGCCAGTCGCAGGCGTGGAGGACATTATCAGCAGGCTGCAAAGGCTGGGGGTACAGCGCGCCGCGCCCTGTCATTGCACCGGCGATGCCGCAATAGAGGTGTTTGCAGAACGCTACGGTGATGATTTTATCAAGATCGGGGTGGGCTGGAAAAGCGAATTCGCGGCGCGGCCATGAGATGCCCAGCGCAGTAGTATTGACAGACGGGGTGGGCGTAAAATGTTCGCATCACACGCGCCACAAGATGCGTTCTCCCGGGGCGCTTGTATGGGTTAATGACAACGGCAACGGCTGCATTTCCTAACCCCCTAGCCCCCTTCCCTGGCAGGGAAGGGGGAATCAAAGGGGGATAGAACTGAGAAGCCCGACGCAGCGGAATATGTTTGGAAAGGGCGACCAAGACGTCAAGAAGTAGTTGGGGTGAGTACGCCAGGCAGGTAGGAGGCAGTACGACCGGCGTAAGAGGAGATGGTCATGACTGCGTACCAACCAAGTGAGGTTACTGTTCTGGCTATTGCGCTGGCGGCCGGCATCTTCCTGCTCGCCCATCGCAAATGGCTCAGGCAGCAGCCTTTTTTCACAACTGCCATTGCATGGTTTGTACTACAGTTGTTTGCGTGGAGTTTCACGGTTCTGGAGGGCTTCTTCTACGCTCAACTGTTTAATTTCCTGGAGCATTTTTTCTACGCCGCGGCGGCCGTAGTAGCACTAATCGCCTGTCAAGGTCTGCTGAGGCACGCAAAGGGCGGAGCGCAATGAGCGTTCTGGTAACCAACCTCGAGATCATAGGTACCATCTGCTATCTGGCCGCCTTCTTGTATGCGCTGCGACTGCTACAAGTGCAAGCCTGGGAAAGATCGGCACGCGTCCTGGCGGCAGGGATGCTAATGCTGGCGGCGTTGGGCGGCGCCAATATCGCCCAGTGGAGCGGCATCGCGCAGTATCCGGACATATTCGAGGACTACGTCGAGGTAACAATACCGCTTTTGTGGCTGTTCCTGATGTACACACTCGTTTACGAGCGGGTTGCGAATGAACTGCGACCGTACCGCACTATGTTCGAGACCACGAGTGTTGGCATTGCCATAGTTGAGGAAGACGGCACCCTTTCGCTGGTGAACAGCGAGTTCGCGAGGATCGTCAAGGTGCCACGCGAGGAGATTGAGGGGCGGAGGACATTCAGCGACTTCGTCGCCGAGAAAGACGCGCAAAGGCTGAGAGACTACCATGCAGCACGGCGGCGAGGGGAGTGGGCGCCAGATAGCTACGAGTTCACAATGGTGGATAGCGAGGGCGAGGCTCATGACATACTGGCCACGGTTGCGCTCATACCGGACACCAGGCGCAGCGTTGCCACGGCGCAAGACATCACCGAGATTCACCTGATACGGTTGGAGTCGCAACGATTAGCTGAAGAGCAAGAGGTGCTATTGAACCATGTGCCGGTGATGATCTTCTGGAAGGATGCCGACGGAAACTATGTACGGGTTAATCAAGCCTTTGCTGATTCGCTGGGCATGGCGCCGGAAGAAATTATCGGCAAGTCCACCTACGACTTGTACCCTGAGCAAGCCGAACGCTATCTGGAGAATGACAGGGAGGTTATGGCGACCGGCGAGCCAAGGCTTGCGATCGTTGAGCCGGTGCGCACAGTCAAAGGCGAGAGATGGCACAGCACCGATAAGGTCCCTTACCGCGATGCGCAGGGCAATATCGTCGGCATAGTAGGCTTCACAGTTGATATCACCGCACACCGGGAAGCGTATCACGCGCTGGTGGCGGCCGAGAGGGAGGCCGTTGCGCTGGTGGCGTTCCAGAAATACGTGATGCAGACGGCGAACGTATGGATGACGATGGCGGATGGCGCGGGCAATATCACCCTGTGGAACCAGGAGGCCGAAAGGATATCCGGGTACACAGCCGAAGAAGCTGTGGGCTCTGCGGAGATCTGGGAAAAGCTCTATCCGGACCCGGACTACCGGGCCGAGATCATGCAAAGGATGCACAGGATTCTTGGGGGCGAACTGGAGCCTGCTGAGGCGCAGACGCGAATAAGATCCAAGGACGGTTCCTATAAGATCATTGCATGGAACTCAGCAAACCTCGTCAGCCCGGACGGCAGCAGCGCGGGCATGATATCCATCGGCAGGGACGTGACCAGAGCCAGAGAGGCCGAAAGACGGCGGTTGACCGCCTTGGGCGTGCTAGAAGCGCTCAATGAGAGCCCGGATAGTCAGACAATGATCAGTAACATCCTGGGGGCAGTGAAGGAGTTGACGGGCTGTGACGCGATCGCCATCAGGCTGCACCAGGATGACGACTATCCGTATTTCGAGGCGGAGGGCGTGGCAAGCGATGACCTGCAGCGCTACAGTCACCTTCTGGTGTTTGGCGACAGCGGCCAGCAGCAACCGGGCAGCAATGGCAGGCCGTTGCTGAAAGCGCCCTACGACCATCTGCTGCGAGGGCGTTTTGACGCCAACCTGGAGTGGTTCACCGAGGGCGGCAGCTTCTGGACTAATAACATTTTGGAACTGGGCGAGTGCGATGAGGCCGCACACCTGATCGAGCTGACCAACAGCTCATGCGTCGCCGCGAACAGCGCCTCGGTCGCAGTAATTCCGCTGCGGTCGGCGGGCACGGTAGTAGGCTTGCTTGAGCTCGGCGACCGGCGTGAGAACTGCTTCGATGCCGAGTTGGTCGGCTACCTCGAAGAACTGGGTTCGAGCATTGGTGTAGCGGTGCAGCGGCGTATGTCGGAGGAGGCGCTGCGGCGGGAACGCAACTTCTCACACAGCGTGGTACACAACGCTCAGGCCCTGATAATCGGCCTGGACAAGGACGGGAATATCACCCTGTTCAATAATATCGCCGAAGAGGTGACTGGATACACAGCCGCAGAGGTGGTGGGCCGCAAACCGTGGCACGTGATGGTCGCTGAAGAAGATGCCGGCGATACTGCCAAACCGTTCCAGGATATTCTTTCCGGAGACTTCCCAAAGACCTTCGAACGCAAGTGGCTATGCAAGCATGGGGAGGAGCGCTTGATTACATGGCGAGCCACAGGCCTTGTTGATGAAAGAGGCGAAGTGTGGCAGGTCATAGCGATAGGGCTCGACGTAACCGAGCATCGTGAGCTCGAAAGCCAAGTGCGGCAGAGCCACCGGATGGAAGCGATTGCTACACTGGCCAGCGGCATCGCTCATGATTTCAACAATATGCTGCAGGCGGTGCTGTCCAATATCGAACTGATGCGGACGCTGGGCGACCTAAACGACAGGCAGCAAGACAAGGCGGCGTCCGTTGAGGAGGCGGTGAAGCACGCGGCCCAGATTATCAAACAGTTGACTGCCCTGGCCGCGCCGGAGCCGGCGGACAGGGCTACGGTGGATCTAAACAGTTGCGTTGACAATGTGCTGGCCATAGTCGGGAGAGCGCGGGATCAGCGCATCACGCTGGCCAAGGAGCTGCAAGCTGATCTGCCAGTGGTAGTGGGCGATGCAACTCAGCTCGAGCAAGTTGTGATGAACCTGTGCCTAAACGCCTTGCAGGCATTCAGCGACGGTGGGCAACTGCAGGTCAGCACCGGGCTGGAGCAGGCCACCGATGCAGTAGTGACCAGCAATCCGGCACTGACTCTGGGCGAGCACTACGTAAGGCTGGAAGTAACAGACAACGGTGTGGGGATGTCGCCGGAGACGGCCCAGCAGGTATTCGACCCGTTCTTCAGCACTCGTGGGGATGAGGGAGGAATAGGGCTGGGGCTGGCTGTAGCCTATGGCATCGTCCACGCCCACGACGGCACTATTGGAGTGCAAAGCGAAGTTGGCCAGGGCACGACTTTTACCGTTCACCTTCCGGTAGCCGCTGACCAAGTGTCGCCGCGCAAACGACCTGAGGCGGCGCTGGAGACCGGGTCTGAGACGATAATGGTGGTAGATGACAATGATGCGGTGCGCACCAACCTCAAGCAGCTTCTCAGCAGTCTCGGCTACATCGTCATCGAAGCCAGCACCGGCGCTGAGGCCATTGAAACGTATGGTCGGCAGCCGACCAGTATTGATCTGATTATGCTCGACATCAGGATGCCCAAGATGACCGGCCTGGAAGCGTTCGAGAGGATACGACAGATCGCCCCGCAGGCCAAAGGGCTTTTGATAACGGGCTTTGTGCGCGAGGGTACGGAGCCTGAGGAGCTGCCGGCGGGTCTCATGGGCGTGTTGCGCAAGCCCTTTACACTCCAGCAGCTCTCGCAGTGTTTGCGGACCGCGCTGTCGGGCGAGACAATCGAAGATTTCTGAAGCTGATCCGGGTACGATAGCGGCCAATTGACCATTCAGAGCAGGCACTCAGGCATTGCCTGCTCCGTTTTTTTGTCGCCTCTCAAGGACTTCCACTCGTTCGTGGTGAAACTGCCACCATCTAGAGTTGCGCCAACGCCGTCCCACTTTCAGGGGGTCCAACGCATGTCGAAAAGATGCGCAATGATGATGCTGCTGTGCGTCGCACTGATTCTGCTGGCGATGCCGGCTGCGTGTGGTGATCTAACCTCTCCCGCACAGCCGACGCCGCGGACGTTGCTCCTCGACCATTTTGATGAACCGTTCGCGCCGGATGCTGCGCTGATGACATCGCCGGCGCTAATCAAGGCAAGCGGGGAGTGGAGCGGCGGCCGACCAATGAAGGGTGGCGAGTTCATAGAGGGCAAATTCGGCAAGGCCTTCCGGCTCCACGATGTCATGAAGATGGCTTACCCGGCGGAGGGGAATGTCAATTTGTCCGCCGGGGCGGTCGAGTTGTGGGTGGCGTACAACTTCGATCCCCAGGCCAAGCCACCGCTGCCGGGCAAGAACGTCAGTAACCAATTCTTCTTTACCATCTTCGGGCCGGGCAACAGCTCGGTGTGCATCTACTCGGTGCTCAAAAGCATCTGCGTGACCGTGCGCAATCCGTCGCGACAGATAGTGCTATATCAGGCCTTCACCGCGCCGTGGAAGAAAGATGAATGGCACCACATATCGCTGCGCTGGGGCCGAAGCCTGGAATTGTGGTGCGACGATCAAAAGAAAGCCTCCAAGCCCTGGAACGGCCTGTTCGGACCGATTTCCGTGGATCCATCGGAACTGCGCATTCAGCTTGGTACATGGGTCGGCTATAGCACTGTCGCCGCCGAGTTCGCCGTTGACGACCTACACATACTCGGCCCGGGCGGAGAACAGGTGCCTGACCATCCGATACTAAGCGTGCCCTTCATTGCAGAGCCGCCCGTCATTGACGGAAGAATCAGCGAAGGCGAATGGGACAAAGCAGCTACTACCACCGGATTCGTCGGCCTCAACAGCCCGTACTTAGTTGATGACCAGACGATTGCTCACGTTGCCTTCGACGATCACAACCTGTACATTGGCCTGGAACTTACCGACCCACAAAAGCGCCCGGTGGTTGGTACCCTGGTGCAGCGCGATGCCGCCGTTTTTACAGAGGACGCCTTCGACATATTCCTGAGACCTGAGCCGGACAAATTCCCTTATTACATGCTGGCGGCCAACGCCATCGGGACGCGGTTCGAGATCCTCTGCCGGGAGCCCACCCGCGACGATCGGATGGACCCGGGATTCAACCCCGACTGGCAAGTGAAGACGTCAGCGAGGGAAGAGGGCGGGTGGCTTGCCGAAGTCGCCATACCATTTGCCGACCTCGAGGGCCGCGCAACGCCCCAGGATGGCGAGGTCTGGCGCGTCAACATCTGCCGGGACGCTGAGGCAGCCAACTTCAGCCGGCTATCATCGTGGTCATACGTGGACGGCAATTTTCACCGCGTCGCCAACTTCGGAGAGTTCATCTTCCGGCGTGAGGAGCGTGCTGTCAGCCTGTCGCAGCTCGGAGGCTTCGCCAGAGGCGACCTCGGTGGAAGACTTGACCTGCTGGGCGTCGGGTTCGCGCCGATAGTCAGCATCACGCAGCGGCTGCTTGACGGTAGCGCCAAACCTGTCATTGACCAGACCACCAAGCTGATGGATTTCAAGTCAGTGATGCTCGACCTGCCGCCGCTTAGCACCGGGGCGTATGAGTTGACGCTGAGTGCCTCATCGGAGGACGGCCGCGAGCTTTACTACCAGCGGCTGCCGTTCAAGGTCGAGAAAGCCTTCGATGTTGCCGCCGACATCTACCCGTACGAGGGCAGGCTGTGGGTGACGTTCGATGTCAGTGGCGTGAAAGGCGACGGCCAAGACCTCACCGCCAGAGCCAGCCTGCAAAAGGACGGCGAGGTGTTCGGGACCTGCCAGGCTGCTGAATTCGACAGGGGCCGCGGCCAGGCATCCATTGACATAACGCAACTGCCGGTGGGCACCTACGTTGTGCAGGCCGAGGCGGTCGCCGCGGACGGCAAATCGCTGGCCGCTGCCCACACGCAGGTCACTCAGTATCAACAGCCGCCGTTCTGGCGTTCGAAGGCCGGCATAGATAACACGGTGCCCGAACCGTGGACGCCGGTCGCTGCAAAAGGGGATGGCACCATCGAAGTCTGGGGCAGACAATATCAGTGCAACGCGGGCGTATTGCCCCGGCAAATTACCAGCCAGGGCAAGTCGCTCTTGAGCGGCCCCGTCGCACTGATTATCACCAGCGGCGGGCAGACGATGGATTTAGGTGCAACCGGTGCAGAGGCCGCGTCCTCGCCCAATGACCGTGCGGTTCGCAGCGCCGAGTTGAAAGTCGGTGACATCACCGCCCAGTGCACCACGACGACCGAATTTGACGGCATGATGCGCTGCGACCTGACCCTCACACCGGCACGCGAGACGAAGATTGACAAGCTGCTTGTGCGGATCCCGCTGCGCCAGGACATCGCAACTTTCATGCTGCCATCCACCGGCCGCAACGCCAGTCCGATGGCGGTGCCTGACACGCCGTGGGAAGCCGGATTTCACCCGTGTATATGGATTGGCAACGACTACATGGGCCTGTGCTGGTTTTCCGAAAGCGACCAGTACTGGCAGCCGCGCGACCAGAAGATGCTAACTGTCGAGCCAGGCGCTGACGGCGTGGTGCTGTCAGCCAATATCATCCGCCAGCCGCGCACCATAGACAGCCCCATAACCTTCACATTCGGCCTACAGGCGACACCGGTCAAGGAGATACCGCATCACGACCCGTTCGCCTACAGGTTCGGTGGCATTCACGGCGGCTTTCATATAGATAAGCAGCCGGACGGGCCGCTGGTGTCTTACCCGGAACACCTCAGATACCCCGTGGCGGGCAATGTTGACTACAAGCAAGGCACGCTGGAGTTTTTCATGGCACCGGCATGGAGGCCGGGCGGCGCTGTGCGCGATGTAGTCTCACTGCCTGGCGGGTTCTCGCTGAAGTACATTTTTGCATCAACACACTATATGAACCTCACCGGCCCGAATGACAGCACGGTCAAAGCCGATAACCTGCCATTTGAGCTGGACAAGTTCACTCATGTGGCGATTACGTGGGGAGACAAAGTGACGCTCTACGTTGATGGCAAGCAGGTAGCGGAGGTGGACGGGAAGCTCGCCTGGGCGGACGGGATGGAACAGACGAAAGAGCCGCCCGTGCTCACCTTCGGAGCAGCCAACGAATGGCGCGGCTACACAAACATCGCAGTGGACGAGATGCGGCTGTCTGACAACGTGCGTTATACTGCCGACAGCTTCTCCGTACCTACAGAGGCCCTGACCGCCGACGATCACACGCTGCTTCTGGATCATCTCGATGACGAATTCCGCCCCGATGGCCAGGATGCCGAGACGAGGGCGGCCAAGATTTCCGGCGACACCTACGAGCTGGGCGGCGTGCCCAGCATCGGCAGCAGCTTCGTTGACGGCAAGTTCGGCAAGGCGCTAGCTATGATCTGCCCGTCAAGGCCCCAGCGAGAAGTTGCCAGGGAGCACGGGGTCGGCTATACCTCCCTGTGGCGCTGGAGCGAACCTGAGCCGGGTAAGATGCTGCGTGGCTGGCCGCCGCAACTGTTCGTGACGCCGCTGCAACCGAATCTGAAGGAGCTCGTCGCCTGGCTGCACAGCCACGATGTCCTGGTCGTGCCTTACGTCGGCTACAAGGCCCTGGGAGCGCCGGGCGGATGGAGCGAGCAATTCGGAGCGGAGTGGCGACGTGAGCCGGTCTCCACCCAACCCGCTGAACCACCCAAGGGACACTACTATCTCAATGTCTGCGCCAAGGCCGCGTACGCCGACTACATTGCCGCCGGCACCGAGTGGCTGATGGATGATTACGACGTTGACGGCATCTACACCGACGGCGACCCGCACGTGCAGCCATGCACGAACGTACATCACGGGTGCGGATACTACGACGACGAGGGCATCCTGAGACCGACATGGCCGATATTTGCGACCCGGGAGTACCTTAAGCGCGTCTATAAGATTATCCATGCGAAGAAGCCTGGGAAGGGCTTTCTGGTCAACCACGTCTCCGGCGGCCTGACAATCCCGACGCTTGCGTTCACGGACGTACACTACACCGCCGAACATGAGTACTACGAGGACTTGACTACTTTCCGGGTGCGCTGGCAGGGCGAAAACTGGGGCGTGTGGACGATCATGCTGGGCTCAAGCAAACACATCTACACATCGCTGCACACGACGTATTCCCTGTTACACGGTGTGGCAGTCTGGGTGCAAGGCCCGACCGGTCGCAATGACGTGCAGCGAAAGTTCGTCAATCTGTGGCACGTCTATGATGAATTCGACGCGGAACACGCCACTTGGCTGCCGTACTACGAGGCGGAAAAAGGTGTGATCGTGCCGGACAGTAGAGATGTGAAGGTCAGCGCGTACCTGCACGAGGGAGAGCGCGCGCTGCTGGTTATCGGCAATCTCTCCGACAAACCGACCACGGCACAGATTCGGCTGAAGCTGGCAGAGATGGGGTTGGCGGGCAGGCAGATCGTAGCCCGCAACGCCCTGAGCGGCCGCCCGCTAAACCTCGACGACGGAGTGCTGAGCGCCAGAGTCAGACCAAAGAGCTTTGTTGTGGTAGTGATACAATAGGCATTTGCAGCGTACCGGATGGGGGGACAGTCCCCTGGGTAAGAAGCAGCAGCGTCTTTCCAGCCTGTGAGTCTCCGAAAACGAGGTTTTGAAACAGCTTCTAGCCCTTCTCCTGCGTGTTACTATCTGGTATAATAGTATCAACAACTTGAGTAAGCCTGCCATACTGGACTATACTGTTGCTTCCACTGGGACTTAGCGGGGCAGTGAGAGTAGCTTGTGTGGTCGTTGAACGCAACACGTAGTTCCCATTATTTCCAGATACCGCTATTATTACGTTAGCCAATGGAGTAGGCGCTATGATCGTGCTTAGAGGATTGTGGTCGTTATTCGTGGCGACAGTCACGCTGGTGGGAGTGCTGGTAGCTCATCAGGGAGGAAAGGCGCTCGTCCGCATGCTGAAACTCGAGGCGGGCGAGGAGGGTGAGGGCATCAGCGAGGTCATGATGTTCACGATCGGCATCAACCTGGTTGGCGGCTTACTCGGTTTTCTTTTTGCGCTGTTCGCTTTTCGCAAGCTGGTACTCTACATCCAGCGTCTCGAACGGGTCTCGCTTCTGGACAAGTCAGCAGCCGCGCTGGGCGTGATACTTGGTCTGGCAGTTGCATTGTTGGCGACCGCGCCTCTGGGCAACGAGGGTCTGGCCATTCCGCTGCGGATATTGGCCAGCGTTATCGGCGTGATACTTGGCGTGGGGTTCACGATGAGCGCCAAGCGGCAAGTGATATTCATCTTCCCCAGCCTGGCCACCACCACGTCGGATGAGGAAGTGCTGAGGCCGATGCAGGCGAAGATGCTGGATACCAACATCATCATAGATGGGCGCATTTCAGATATCGTGGCTACGGGTTTTCTGGATGGGCCAATTCTGATCCCCCAGTTCATTCTGCAGGAACTGCGCCACATCGCGGATTCGTCAGACGAGCTCAAGCGTGCGCGGGGGCGTCGCGGCCTCGAGGTGCTGAACCAGTTGAAGGCCCTCGAGTCATCAGATGTCGGGGTCTATGATGACTATCCGGCCGAAGAGGAGCACATTGAGGTTGATGCGCGGCTGGTGAAGATAGCCAAGATGAAGGGGGCCGCGATAGTCACCAACGACTATTCGGTCAACGAAATGGCCAAGCTGCAGGCCGTGCGCGTGCTCAATGTCAATGAGCTTGCGGCGGCACTGAAGCCGGTTTACCTGCCCGGCGAAGATGCGACCGTGACGATCGTAAAAGAGGGCAAGGAGCCCGGGCAGGGAGTGGCCTATCTCGAGGACGGGACAATGGTCGTAGTTGAGGAGGCCAAGAACCTCGTCGGGCAGACAGTACTGGTGCGCGTAACCAGCTCGCTGCAAACAGCGGCGGGCAAGATGATATTTGCCGATCTGGTGCGGGATTCAGACAGGGACAGGTCGTGAAAGAGACAGTATCCGCGCTGATAGTAGCTGCGGGCGCAGGAAAAAGGTTTGGCGGCTCGCTGCCGAAGGTCTATGTGGACCTGTGCGGCGAGCCAATGTTTGTGTGGTCGCTGTGGGCCTACGATAGCCTGGCGGAGGTCACAGAGCTGGTGCTGGTGGTGGGGTCAGAGCATGTCGAGATGGCGACTGACATCTGCCGGCGGCAGGCTCTTGCCACGCCGTGGGAGGTAGTGGCCGGCGGCCAACGGCGACAGGACTCGGTGCGGGCGGGCTTGCATGCGATGGCACAGCAGCCGCCGGAGATTGTCTGCATCCACGACGGCGCTCGCCCCCTGGTGACCCCCCAGATTATCGGAGAGAGCATCAAGCTGTGCCGGCAATACGGGGCCGCTGTCGCCTCAGTGCCGCTGGCTGATACTGTCAAGTCGTTCGCCGAGGACGGGGCGGTGCTTGAGACGCTGAACCGCTCGCAGTTGCGCGCGATCCAGACGCCGCAGACTTTCTCCTATCAGCTCATCGTCGCGGCTCATAGCAAGGCTGAGCAGGACGGCCTCGACACTACCGACGATGCGGCTGTAGTGGAGGCCTACGGGCATCCGGTGGTGGCGTCGCCCGGTTCCAGGGAGAACATGAAGGTGACTGAGCCGGATGATCTGGCCTATGCCGAGTGGCTGCTGCGGCGGCGGCTGGGGCTGCCCGCTATGGCGGCGGTCCGCGTCGGCCACGGCTATGACCTGCACCGGCTGATCGCGGGCAGGCGACTGGTGCTTTGCGGAATTGAGTTCGACTACGACCGCGGACTGCTGGGACATTCCGACGGTGACGTGGCCCTTCATGCGGTCGCAGACGCAATCCTCGGAGCCGCCGCGCTGGGAGACATCGGCCAGCACTTCCCCGACACCGACCCGCAATACCAGGACGCCGACAGCACGGTGCTACTGGCCGAGGTCGTGAAGATGGCCGCTGACGCAGGCTGGGGCATCGGCAATGTTGATATCACGATAATCGCACAGGACCCAAAGATTACGCCGCATCGCCGGCGCATGATCCAGTCGCTGGCTGACATATTATCTGTGGCGGTATCGTGTGTGAACGTGAAGGCTACCACAGATGAAGGCCTTGGTCCGGCCGGCGAGGGCAAGGCAATCGCCTGCCATGCGCTGGCAACCTTAGTCCCACAGCATTCTTAGTCTTTGGTCGTGACCAATGGAGGAGTGCAATGAGCAAGTTAGCTTTGTACGATGGGAAGCCGGTGCGCACAGAGGGCCCGAACTCGAAGTGGCCCGCGTGGGACGACTTGGAGAAAGAGGCGCTGTGCCGGGTAATTGACAGCGGCACGGGGCAGTACGGGGTCGGGGAAGAGGGTGTGAAACTCGAAGAGGAACTAGCTGAATGGATGGGGTGCAAGTACGCCTTGTGTACGATCAACGGCACCGAGACGATGACCATCGCTTTGAAGGCGGGCGGCGTCGGGCCGGGCGACGAGGTCATCCTGCCAGCCATGACATTCATAGCGTGTCCGCTGTCAATCCTGCTGGCGCAGGCGATACCAGTGTTCGCAGATATCACCCAGCACAACCTCGCCCTCGACCCCGCCGCGGTCGAAGTGAATATCAATGACAATACCAAAGCGATCATGGCGGTGAGCTTGTCCGGTGTCCCCTGCGACATGGATGCAATGGTCGAGCTCGCGGAGAAATATGACCTGCTGCTGCTGGAGGACGTCGCGCAGGCGCAAGGCTCGGAGTGGCGTGGGCAAAAGCTGGGGACCATCGGCGACTTTGGCTCGCTGAGCTTCCACGGCGCTAAGACGATGACCTCCGGCGACGGCGGGGCAATCCTCACCGACGACAAGGCACTGCGGGACCTGTGCCAATCGTATCGGCAGTTCGGTAGCACGTTTGAAGGATCCGAGCACGATTATGCGGTCGCCGGCGGGAACTACCGGATGGCCGAATTCGTCGCGGCAGTGTGCCGCGCGCAACTGACTAAAGTGAATGACCTGATCGCCAAACGCAACGAAAGCGCACAGATACTCGACGAGATGCTGGCCGATGTACCGATGGTCAATGCACTGGAGCTGCCTGAACAGGTCACAGCGTGCAGCTACCTGGGCTACGTCATGCACTACGACCAGGAGGCAGCCGGCGGCATACACCGCAACGCGTTCGCCAAGGCCGCGCGCGCCGAGGGTGCAGGCGTGGGCTTCGGATACGTCCAACTGCTCACTGAGATGCCGCTGCTGGCCGGGCCGATGCGCGAGCGCGACAAGGCCCGCTTCTACGGCCGCAAGATTGACTACGCCAGCCAGGAGTTCCCACAGGCACGTGACCTGATTGACAACGTCATCATGAGCGTCCACCAGAGCTGGCTGCTCAGCGACGAGGAGGCCGTCCGCGACATCGGCACAGCGATCCAGAAGGTCGCCGAGAATATCGAGGAGTTGAAGGACGAAACCCCGGACTGAATGACCCACAAAATCGCTAGCTACGATCTTGGCCGATACACTCATGTATATACCGAGCAAGGAGAGACACGGCATGATGAAGGCGAATATCATCACTTGCCTGCTGCTGTGCGCGGGAGGCCTGAGCATGAGTAGCGCGTCGGGCGCTGAGTGGGATGCGAAAATCAACGGTGAGGGTTTTATGACGGGTGAGGGCGAAATGCTGCTGCCCGTCGAGGGGATGGTAGTGAGTGCTCTGGAGTTGAGTTTCCCCGCGCAGCAGTGGTCGGAGCCCGGCTGGTTCGCCGAGTGGGCGAGCAGTGTTGAATTCCCGGCAGGCCCGTGCAAGCTTGTCCTGTATTGCAGCGATGACTTCTTGGGCCCGACCGCAGGCTTTCATTTCGTACAAGTCTTGGTGGACGGGCAGGTCTGCTGGGAGCAGGATGTGGCCGGCGCTGCCGTGGCTCAGTGCGTCGAAGTGGCAATGCCCGCAGGCGCGGGCAAACGCCAGATCGCCGTGCGGCTGTATGACAAGAAGGCCGTGTCGAACTTCCCGGTCACCGTGAAGATCGGCGGCGTCAAGCTGGTATGCAACGGGCGCGAGCAAGCATTGCTGGCACTTGAGCCAGTTGGCCGGGATTACTGTGAATACCCGCCGGAGCTTCCCCTGCCCGCCTCGGAAGTGCGCGGTCAGTGGACGCGGGCGGCCAACATCGTCCAACCGTGGGGGAGCACCCAGACGCTCGCCATACGCGAAGCCCAACAGTGGGCGCCGCGATTCGCCAACGACTTCGGCTTTGATGCGATCATCATGCTGCCACCGGAGGCGCACAATGCTATCACGGTGGGCGAAGCGAGAATGCACGAAGGCATCAGCGACGAGCAATTCGCCGGCGCACTTCAGAGCTACCGCAAAGAGGGCATGAAGTTCATCATGTACAGCTCGGTGATGCACTGCGGGCACGGGCCGGCGTGGCAGTTTGGTGAGATAGCCAAAGAGCACCCGGAGTGGTCAATGCGGGATGCCGATGGTGGTGTGATCACGACTTATGGCAACCCGTGGTTGTGCCCGTCCGGCGGGGCGTTGGAGTACACATTGCAGTACACTGCGGACCTGGCGCGCAAGTTTCAGGCCGACGCCGTAATGCTGGACAACAACGAGTTCATGTTCAGCGAAGCCAAGAAGCCAACGTGCTACTGTGCAAGCTGCCAGCAGAAGTTTCGGCAGTACGTGCTGGAGCGGTTCAAAGACGAGCAGGTGGACGAAATCCTGGGACTGACGGCGACTGAGATTAGAATACCGGAAAATGAACGGGAGCCGCTGTGGGGACTGTGGCTGTCGTGGCGGAAGCGGGTCTGGGCGCAGGTTATGGAGGCATACCGTGCCGAGTTGCGGCAGATCAATGCTGATATGGTAGTGCTGGCCAATACGCAGTATCTGTACGGAAGCTGGATTCTAGCCATTGACCGGCAGTACGAGCACGAGGACGCAGTGCTGTCGGAGTCGCGGGGGCATGACGGAGCACGAATGGCGGCAAAGATGACGCTGGGTCGAGCGCTGGCGCAGGGCAGGCCACTATGGAACTACATCGGGACCTTCGACGACAAAGATTTTCGGAAACTGAGGCCGCCCGAACGAGTGCGGAGCATTTGTGCCGCCAGTATCGGCGCGGGCGCTAACCCCTGGATCGTTTTCTACGGCTTCACGGGTGAGGAGAACGAGCCGTCAATAAAGGTGCTGACCGAGTATATGGCGTTCTGGAGCGGACATGCCGAGTTGCTGGGCGGCGGTAAGGACGCAGCCGAGGTCGGGCTGCTATTCTCGCCGGAGGCGCGCGATCTTCGCGGCAGACAGATGCCACAGCCCTGGCTGCAGGAACTGCTGGGCGCGGGTGTTGCCATGCGCGGGCTGTGGGAACCGCGCGGCTGCCGGGGCAATGATCTGGAGGGTTTGTCCGTTATCTGTGCGCCGGCGATGTGTCTGCGACAGCAGAGCGCACAAAGGTTGGCGAGCTGGGTGCGCGAAGGCGGCCAACTGCTCGTTACCCCATATACCGGCTGGACGGATCAGTACGGACGCCGGCGATCTCAGAGCGCATTGTCCGCCGCCCTGGGGAAGAACGTGAGCGCACCGGGACAGCACGCCATCGGGCGCGGAACCGTGCTGTGCCTGGAAGATGAGCGCCAGTTACCTGATGAAGTGATGAAGCTCGTAGCGCCGGATGTCGAGGGCGAAGACAGTATTGGGGCATTCCGGAGGCTGAGCGATGATGGCCGGTCGGTGCTGGCCCTGGTCGGCTTCGAGGGGCCAATAGGGAAGGTCACAGCCCGTGTACCGGGTGCGGTCAAGCAAGCGCAATTGTACGTGCCGGGCCACGAGCAGCAGACCGTGAGCGTTGAACAGAAAGTCGGGCAGGCGTGCGTCAGCTTCACTGTTGATGAGGCATTGGCCGTCGTTGTTTGGTAGCTGTTGAGCGGATGCAACCTGTTCGCCTGGATCGCAAAAGAGGGACGCCTGCTCTGGCGTCCCTCTTCGTTTGTTGATCCGCACATGGACCCCGTACACCGCCCGAACGTCTGGGCCGGCGAGGGTCTAGTACATGCCTCCGCCCGGCATGCCTCCTCCGCCCATGTCGCCGCCCGGCGGCATCGGTGGGGCTTCCTGCGGAATTTCGGCCACGAGCGCCTCGGTGGTGAGTACAAGGGCGCCGATACTGGCCGCATTCTCAAGCGCCGCGCGGACGACCTTAGCCGGGTCTGTGACACCGGCGGCTACCAGGTCCTCGAACTGTTCGGTCGCGGCGTTGAAGCCGTACTTGTGCGACTTGTAGCCCAGTATTTTCTCGGCGACTACGCCGCCCTCGTAACCGGCATTCATGGCGATCTGCCTGGTTGGGGCCTGCAGAGCCTGCTTGATGATGCGAACGCCGGCGGCTACATCGCCTTCGGCCTCGAGGTCGTCAAGGATCATTGCTGCGCGCAGTAGAGTCACGCCGCCGCCGGGGACGATGCCTTCTTCAAGGCCCGAACGAGCCGCTGAGAGGGCGTCCTCGAAGCGGTGTTTGAGTTCTTTGAGCTCGGTCTCAGTGGCCGCGCCCACTTTAATGACGGCGACGCCGCCGGCCAGCTTGGCCAGCCGCTCCTCGAGCTTCTCGCGATCGTAATCGGAGTCGGTCTTTTCGATTTCGGCGCGGATCTGGGCTACGCGGCCGTTGATGTCATCCTGCGAGCCGCCGCCCTGAACGATAGTAGTGTCGTCCTTGTCAATGCTCACGCGCTCGGCCGTACCAAGGTCCTCAAGTTCGACGTTCTCCAGCTTGATGCCGAGGTCTTCAGAGATGAAGGTGCCGCCGGTGAGAGCTGCGATGTCCTCAAGACTGCTCTTGCGACGATCACCAAAGCCGGGGGCCTTGACAGCACAGCCCTGGATGGTGCCGCGTAGCTTGTTGACGACCATTGTGGCCAGAGCTTCGGCGTCCACGTCCTCAGCGATGATCAACAACGGCCGGCCGGCGCTGGTAACCTTTTCGAGCACTGGCACCAGGTCAGCGGCGGAGGAGATCTTCTTCTCGTGGATGAGGATGTAGGGCTCCTCCAGGACACATTCCATGTTCTCGGCGTCTGTAACGAAGTAAGGCGAGACGTAGCCCTTGTTGAACTGCATCCCCTCGACGACTTCCATCTCGGTCACGCCGACCTTGGACTCTTCGACGGTGATGACGCCGTCTTTGCCGACGGTGTCCATTGCCTCGGCGATCAGTTCGCCGATGGCGGGGTCATTACCGGCAATGCCGGCCACATTGGCGATGTCATCGCGGCCCTCGAGTGGCTGGGCCATAGCCTTGATGAAATCAACGGTCGCCTGGGTGGCCATTTCGATGCCCTGCTTGATGAGCATGGGATTTGCGCCGGCGACCACATTGCGCATACCCTCTTGAACGATGGCCTGAGCCAGGACGGTGGCGGTGGTGGTGCCGTCGCCGGTATCGTCATTGGTTTTGGATGCTACCTCTTTGCAAAGCTGGGCGCCCATGTTTTCATATTCGTCTTCCAGCTCAATCTCTTTGGCTACGGTGACGCCGTCTTTGGTAATAGTGGGCGAGCCCCAGCTCTTCTCAAGTATTACATTGCGGCCTTTGGGGCCAAGCGTAACCTTAGTAGCATTGGCTACGATGTCCACACCCCGCTGCAGGGCGTGTCTGGCCTCCTGATCGTATGCAAGTTTCTTGGGTGCCATATACCAAATTCTCCTTTCCGTCGAACTGCCAGCGGCTATCGGTCCAGCCGGCAGTTGGATTTCGCTGCCGTCCGGCAGTTATTCTTTTACTGCGAGTATCGAACTTTCGTCAATCAGCAGATAGTCCGCATCCTCAACCTTGACTTCGGTGCCGCCGTAGTCGCTATAGACGACGATGTCGTCCACCTTGACACTCATCTCCTGGCGCTCACCGTTGTCCAGCAGCCTGCCTGGGCCGATGGCAATGACTTTGCCCTCACGCGGGGCCTCCTGAGCGGTTTCGGGCAAGATGATGCCGCCAGCGCTTTTCTCTTCGGCCTCCAGCGGTTGAACCAGTACGCGGTCATTAAGCGGTTGTAGCATTCAGAATACACCACCTTCAGAGAGATTCTACTCGTGCCCCATAGAGCGCGTGTAACGGGGCTGTTGGATGTCACACAGCACAGGCGATTTAGCACTCTACAAGATAGAGTGCTAAATCGCGCTACATAATTATACTCCCTGACAGCAAAAAGTCAAGTAGTAGTTCTCGCCTTAGACCGGCCTCTTCAGCCGCAGAGCCGATTGACGGACAGTACTAGTTCAGATCGTACGCCTCATCGCCTTGTGATAAGTGCCCCAGATACTGATTGCTACCGGAGACGTGGTACATCTTCGCCGTCGCCTTCGCGTGCCCGTCGCAATAACCGACGTTGGCCGTCCGATTGTGGCGGAAGTGGACGTTTGGCCCGGGGTCCCAGGCCGTATGCGGATGGCTCGGCGCACGAAGCAAATTGTTACCGTACAGCTCGCTGGTAAATGATGACCATATCGCGCTGTCTGCCGCGAGGACTGTCTCGCTGGGACTTTGGATTTCAGCCAGGGATGCCGGTTGACCAGGATTAGGATCCCACGGATCGCCGGGAGTGGGGCCAATGTAGCTTGCGTTGTATGCGTATCCGCTGTACGGGCGGTCCGCTGAGACACCTTTCAAGCTGGGGCAGGCGGCGAGCTGCTGGTTCTTCGTGTAGGGGGTGATCAGTCCGTCGCCAATAACATTGCCGCTCCAGTCCACCTTCGTGTCCCAGTAGGTCGTCCAGTCGGGATATACGCCCATGGGCATCGTCTCATCGTAGTCCTCGGCGTACATCATAAAGGCCAGGACAATCTGCTTAATATTCGACAGACAGCTCGTCTGGCGCGCTTTTTCACGCGCCCGGGCGAAAACCGGGAATAGAATGGCCGCGAGGATCGCTATGATAGCGATCACGACCAACAGTTCAATCAGTGTGAAGGCGTGGCGTGTGTGGTGTTTCATCAATATCTCTCCCGTCCAAGTTTGGTGATTCTTCAACTGAAACGAAAACGGCCATCTCGAGGTGAGATGGCCGCGTGGAGCTGGACTGTTGTGCTCACCTCCTGTGCCTCGCAGGGAGGGTGTGGACTGTGTCGGCAGATCGTCTCCTGGCTTCCGGCTTGACCTACTCGTCCGCCTTCCCGGGCTTGAACTCGCTCAGCCTAGTGGCGTGGTGGACTTTCGTATCCGGTTACAGTTGCGGGACAGCCACGGATTTGCACCGTGTTCCGGGACCGGTGGCCCCGTGTCCGCCGACATGTACTGGTTTTGTAGGTGCGCAAAAAAGAATCGGACGCCCCTGAGGACCTCCGTTGACTTACCTTGCATCACTTCCCCGCCCTCGGGGGACTAACGTGCCGATGCAGGGCGTGGTCTCCTGGCTTCCGGCTTGACCTACTCGCTACGCCTTCCCGGGCCCAGTCTCGCTCGGCCCAGTGGCCTGAAGTAGCTTTCGTGCCGGTTACAGTTGCGGGGCAGCGCCGGTCTCGCACCGGCTTCCCACTGCGACGGTCACCCATCAGAGCGGCCGCCACTTATCTCCTGCACTTGAATTGTCGGGTGCTAGATTAGCAGAACACCAGGTGGGAGTCAATACAAAGTTTTCTTGCACATGTAACGGCCTCGGGCTGCCCTTCGATGTGGCTCCCTTCGGCAAGCTCCCGCCTCCGCCAAGGCTACGGCGGACAGGCAGGGCAGGCTGACCCACGCGTCTTTGAGAGACATAGCCCCCATTGTATGAAGGTGTATCTGCGCATAGCAGGAATTATGCTCTATCACAATTGCCATTGGGCATACATGACAGTCGTGCATAACCAAGCGAGGTGAAAATGATGGCCGAGAACAACGTCCGCCTGGCTCTGATCGGCGCCGGCGGGATGGCCAACAGCGTACACTATCCGTCACTGGCCGAGATGGATGACGTGGAGATGGTGGGGCTGTGCGATCTGGTTGAGGATAAACTGAACGAGACGGCCGACAAGTTCGGAATAGAAAAGCGCTACATGGATTACAAGCAGATGATCGAGGAGACCGCCCCGGACGGCGTGTATGTCCTGATGCCGCCGCACCATCTGTTTGACCTGGTCATCCACTGCCTGCAGCAGAAGCTGCACGTGTTCGTCGAGAAGCCGCCTGGCCTGATGGCCGAGCAGACCCGCCAGATGGCCCGTCTGGCCGAGCAGCAGGGCTGCCTGACGATGACCGGCTTCAACCGGCGCTTCATCCCGGCGTTCCGCAAGTGCCGCGACATGGTGCGCGATGTGGGGCCGTTGAATCAGTGTGTCGCAACATTTTACAAGTACCACACCGCCGGCCCGTACTACAACGGCGCCTCAGATATCCTCTCCTGTGACGCGGTTCACGCCGTGGACGCGCTGCGGTTCATGGGCGGGGATGTGACCAAGGTCGCCTCCAAGGTGCGCAATCTGGGGATGCCATTTGACACCAGCTTCACTGCGCTGGTGGAGTTCGAAAGCGGCGCGGTCGGCGTGCTGCTGGCCAACTGGCAGACCGGCGGTCGCGAGCATACCTTCGAGATGCACGCCGCCGGCATTTCCTGCTTCATCAACGGCGACGAGCAGGTAATCATCAACCGCGATAACGAACGCAAGGCCGAAGTATTCACGCCGCAGGAGGTCGCCGACAGCGATGACAACCGCATCTTCTACGGCTTCTATCACGAGAACCGGCACTTCGTTGACTGCATCCAGAGCAATCAGGAGCCGGAGACGTGCTTTGCCGACGCGACCAAGACGATGGAATTAGTGGACCGGATCTACCACAGCAGCATCTGAGGCGCTGGGTCGGCTTGCCGCTGAAATAGAAAAGGGCCGGCTTCATGCCGGCCCTTTGAATTGAACTGTCAGAATGTCAATAGGACGGATGCAACAGAGTGCATGTAAAGATTGTCCGTAGATGGGAAAGATGCCGCCCACCGACTCGGGCTGGAACTGTAGTTATGCAAAAAATTGTTGGTAGAAGCAAGATAAGAGGGGGCATATGGCGAACACAGGCTTAAATGCAGCAACATTCAATGCCGAGCTCGCCAAGGATGCCGCCGATG
>JAUVVY010000066.1 GCA_030604405.1 bacterium
ACAAGCCGCTTGGGGCGACTCGACGCCGAATCTCTCTCGATCAACAACAACTCTGGCACATCGCCTTCTCACATACATAACCGCCTCCCAAACCAGCCCCAAAGCAGCAGCGTCTGGAAAGCCTGTGCCACGCGAGGATACTTGGGATGCTTGAGCCACGGGATGAATGAGAGGCATTCACAGGCTGGAAAGCCTGTGGCACGCGACCTCGTTTGCGTTTAGCCCGCACTAGACAAGCTGAGTAGTTACGGTTCGCAGGAGTGGAGAATTAGGAATTGAGTATGGTGTCCCCGGAATTGTGCACGTAAACAGACGTCCCTCACTAGTAGAGTGTCTCTGAGCGAGGTGGTTTACCAGATTTAGATGAGAAATCTTTGAGATTTTTTGCGGAACTCTTTGGGGACAACTGTCGGGATACGACACCCAATTCCGAGGCATCAGCCAAAGGTCCAATTGACAGAAGTGAAGAATTGAGTATGGTGGCCCCAGAATTGAAGCTCTGAAGGGAAGCGAAACGAAATCTCATCGCAGGAGGGTGTTTCATGAGATCGCGACTGTATTTGACAGCAGTGCTCGTTCTTGCCGTGGCGTGTGCCTGTCTCGCCCAGCCCGCCGGCCAGCCGGAGCAGATCATTACCCAGCTCAAAAAGCAGTGCCGGCAGACCGCGCTGGTCAGCGGCGGCACCGCCGATGCGATAATCGTGGTGCCGGACGGCGATAACTATCGGGCAATGGCCCTGCAAGTGAAAAGAGCCATCAGCGATGCAACCGGAGCGACACTGGAAGTCAAGCTCCATTCGCAGGTCAGCGCCGATAAGGTGGAGCAGCACGTGATCCTGCTGGGCAATATGGACAATAACTCGCTGGCCGAGCGGCTGTACTGGCAGCGCTATATCGCCTGCGACCTGGACTATCCCGGCCCCGAAGGCTACGTGGTGCGCACGGCCTGCGACCCGTGGGGCAAGGAGAAGAATGTGATCATGCTCGGTGGCAGCGACGCGGGCGGCGTGCAGCAGGCGGTTGATGCCTTCGTCCCGCTGATAAAGCCGGGAAAAGACCTGGTGCTGCCGCTGCTGACGGATATTTACGTGCGCGGCAAGGAGACGATTACCGAAGAGGCTCTGCAGAAAGAATGGGAGGATTACCGCAAGAGATACCTGGAGGCCGAGTCTCTGCCCTACGGCTGCGAAGGCAGGATATACCGGCTGGCGTATGACTACTATCTGACCGGGGTCGAGGAGTACGCCAAGATCTATAACGAAGTCATCAAGCGGTGGATGGAGGAGTACTACAAGTACACGCGCGGGCGGCAACTGAGCACCCCCAAATACGCCATGCCGGATATGTACCTGTCCTGGGACCTGGTGGAGGAGAGCCCCAGCATCAGCGACGAAGTGCGGCTGGAGATGACGAATCTGCTGTACGACTATGCCATCCTGATGGGGGAGTCGGGGCGGGTGCGGAACTGGGAGCCCGGGACGATGCGCACTACGGGGCATGTCGTGATAGTGTCTGTGGCTTACGGACATGCCTATTTCACAAAGTACTATCCGGATGTGCCGATGGAGCGGCTGCAAAAGGGCATGGAGGATCTACGTGTCGCGATGGACAGCTACTTTCAAACGGACGGCTTTGTGACCGAGACGGGCTATCTGGGCTACCATCCTAAGCTGCTGGCCTACTATACACAGTACGCCGACGACTACCGCTGGTATGAGAACAAAAAGGCGCTGCGCTGGCAAGAGTACCATACGATGGTGACCGACAACAATGGCACGGCCATGGGTGGCTGGTCGCCGTCGCATCTGCTGGCAGCGCGGTATTACAACGACGGGCGCTGGCTGTGGCTGAGCAGCTTCCAGCGCCGCAGCAGTGACTACAGCGCCAAAGTAACGGGCGGCAAGCTGAGGCGGAACTGCTGGCTTGGCAGGCCTGATATCGAACCCGCGCCGCCGATGGACATCACGGGTATGCGTGCCTTCCGGATGAGCGAAAATTGGTACAAAGAGCTCGCCAGAGTGCGCGGGGAGTTGGATGTGCCGCAGGAAAAGGCCTTCAACCAGGTGGCGATGCGAACGGACTTCAATACCTCGAACCAGTACGCCCGAATTGCGGGCGTGAACATCGGGTTCCACTACGGCGCAGCGGCGAATGCGTTCAGCGTCCTGCACGACAAGGGCCGCAACTGGGCGGTCAACGGCCGCTGGGGCATGTCGCTGATGAAGTACTACAACACGATGCTGGTAATCCACAACGGGCAGGCCAGCCCCAAGATACCATACATGTGTAACCTGGAGACCGCCTGCGACCTGCCGCAGACAGGATTCGTGCAGTCGCAGATGCCCAAGTACAATGCCACGGACTGGATGCGGAGCGTGGTCTGGAACAAGCAGCGCTATTGGCTGGTGTTCGATGACGTGCGCGCGCAGGAGGCCGGCGACTATACGTGCCTGTGCCAGTGGCGCGTGGGGCCGCAGCCGCAGATCGAAGCGGGTAGAGCCGTTGTGGGCGACAAAGAGCCGGCGCTGGTAATCGAGACGGCCGGGAGTCCGACCCTGGCAGTCAGCGGCGAGAAGTCGGCACACGGGACGGTCGGCTCGCACATGTACCGGCAAGGCCGCAGTGGCACGATGGAGCCGGGTGAGACGGCTTCGTTCTGTAACCTGCTGTGGGTGAAGGGTGGCACCGCGAGGCTGGAAGGCTGGCGGCGCTGGCAGGCCACCGCGGAAACGGCCAACTTCGAGAGCAAGAATCCGCAGGCCGGGAGTGTGTCGCTGCGGCTGGTCAATACGGGGGTCGGTTGGCAATGTGTGACGCAGGCACTGCCTAGACTTGAGCCGGGGGCGAAGTATCGCGTGAGCGGCTGGGTGCGGACAAATGGGCAAGTCGGCGGCGTAATCGAGCTGCGCGACCCGGTGGCAGAGAAGGTCGCCGTGGCCAATGTGACTACCAAAGAAGAGCAGTGGACCAAACTCGAGTTTGAATTTGAGGGTGTGCCCAAGGGCCACACCGCCCAACTGTGGCTGATGCACACCACTTACAAGGCCGAGGGGGGCATCGCGTGGTTCGACAGCCTGGAAGTGGTGAAGGTTGTTGAACCGGACAAGAACCTGCTGCTCAACGGCGGATTCGAAGAGGCCGGAGACGTGAAACGCATGGAGGCACAATACTCGCTGCGGGGCCTGGCCGACGGCTGCGCCATTGTCAGCGACGGGGAAGACTACTGGATCGCGGGAGCGTCTTCCGACGGCCAGCCGCGCGAGTTCAAGCCCGTTGACAGAGGCATATCCGTCACTGCTAAAGCATTTAACATGAGCCCGAGCTACTTTGCGCTGACCGGGGCAACTGCCCTGGAATGGGACAGCTATGGCCTCGAATTTGCCAGCGATAAGCCCGTGGACATCGAGTTTGAGAGGTATAGTGGCGTTGGCATTGTCGAGGCTAAAGAGCCTTGTACAATCTCTATAGGCCGCTCTGAAATGCAACTCACAGCCGGTCGGCACGAAATTAACCTAGGGCGCCAAATGGGTGTTGGCGGAACGATTATGGGGTGGGCGGACCTGTTCGTATGGAGAAGCGCCCAGCCTCCTGGAGGAGGCGAGGCCGAAGAACTCGCCGGGGAAGAGTTGCAACCCGCGTGGGAGTGGCAGGATGCTGAAATCCAGGCCGAGACCAAGGCCGTCAAGGTCGCCGACCTCGATGGCGACGGCAAGCCGGAGACCGTTGCGGGGCTGACCGACGGCACGACGGTGGTGCTATCGGCAGATGGCAAGGAGATCTGCCGGCATAAGGCCGAAAAAGCCATCAATGATGTGGCGGTCGTTGACCTGAATGGCGATGGGAAGCTGGAGATACTGTCGGCCTGCGACGACTACAACCTGTACGCGACCGACCTGCAGGGGCAGGAGGTCTGGGTGTTCAATAATGAGGGCCTGGAGATCACCAATAAGCTGGCCGGGCAGCTCGGTATCGGCCGCTACGTCAGCAGTGAGGGCGAGTTCATCAGCCTGAAGATCGTGGACCTGGACGGTGACGGGACGCCGGAGATACTGGCCGGCGCGAAGTGTTTCATGCACGGCAGCCGGCATGTCTATGGGACGCTGTGGGTGCTGTCGCTGGAAGGCAAACAGCTCTGGCACGTGTTCAACTTCGGTGGCACGGTTGATACGATTGCCTGCGCTGACCTCGACGCCGACGGGAAACTGGAGATAGCAATGGGCACCGGCGGGGGCACGTACGGATGCCATGTGTATATTGTGGACTCGCAGGGTCAGAAGATTGCGGTCTATGGAGCCGGGTATGGCGAGAAGCGAGCGTCATTCGCCCGTCTGCGCGCCGAAGGCCCGCTGGCGATGGTGCGCCTGGAGCATACCAATGGAACCGTCTGGGTCAACGATGCGGCAGCAGAGCCAACGGCCTGGTGGACGTACAACTCGTCCGGTTTGACCAGCTACGGCCCGGTCATCACCGACTTCGACGGCGACGGGTTGAATGAGATTCTCATCGGTGGGGCCAGCGGGGATGTGTATCTGCTCTCCGATGGCGCAGAAGCGCAACTAGTCTGGCGCACAAATGTTGGGGCAGCAGTCACGGCCCTGCAAGCGGCCAAGATTGACGGCCAGGACCGCATCCTCGTCGGCACGCGGACCGGCACACTGTTCGTGCTAGACAGTGACGGCGAAGTGCTGGCGCACGCCGATGCCGGGATGGCTATAGTGAGCCTGGATGTGGCGGCCGAGGCAAGAACGGTTGCGCTGGGACTGTTCGATGGGCGGACGGTCGGGGTCGGGTTCTAGCGCAGGGCAGGAAGCTGAGTAATTACGTGAGCAGGAACACCGATAGTCGTGGGGTATGTCGTGTGGGGATGTGGCAGACTACCTGAAGACCCTTGGGTTGCGCGCAGGATCAGGGCGCTTTCCGTGTCGCGCGCGCCAGAGCTCCACGCCGACGCCCGCCAGTGCCCCGACTATCACCACGGCAAGCCCGATAAGTATGATGCGCACTAGCTGACGACGGGAGCTGGGCTCATCCGGCGGGGCCCCGTCGTTTGACGCCAGCAGAGCGGCCAGAGTCAAGGGATCATCCGGTTCGGGCAACACTCTCACGTCGGGCAGTTGCGGGCCCAGAGAATCCAGATCAAGCAGCGGTGCATCCACCAGCAATTCATACGATTCGTCGGGATCCTCCGGCCCGATTGCGCCGTCTTTGCCGGGGCTGACGCCCCAGGTGGTGGGAGGAGTCGTGGCGCTGTTGTCGTCGGCGCTCTCCTCATGGTCCTCGAGGAAGCTGTCGTACGAGGGCGTCTGTTGCGGCGCTTCGGCGACAATCTGGCCGAGTGGCAGCAAGATCGCCGCCGCGGAAACTGCCAATATGGTCAGTCTGGTGAGCATCGCGGATCGTTCCCTGATGGCCTGTGTTTCGCCACAGTATGCCCCGAACACAATTTAATATTATACCCGAAATCGTGATGCCTAAACAGGAAATTTGTGTTCTCGAGCTTTGCGTCCAGAGGAGAGGCCAGAAGCTGGCCCTGCGAAAGGTGCCCTCACCCCCGGCCTCACCCACTTGACCCACTCCTGCAGAGTGGGTGCCCGAATGGGTACCCGCCGAAACGGGAGAGGGGAGCGAGGCAACGGAGTCGGGCAGGATGCCCGACCCACGGGACAATGATTGTGATGCCCGACCCACGGGACAATGATTGTGATGCCCGACCCACGGGACAATGATTGTGATGCCCGACCCACGGGAATGTATTTGGGATGCCCGCCGCACGCGACTTCACCCGACGTGGCAAGTCTCACTCATCAAAGGGGTTGAGTAGTTTGCCGCGCCTGCTCGGTGGCGAGATGACAGCCGCGACCCTGCCCTTGATGTCGTCGAGCTCGACCGGGCCGATGTCGCGGCTATCTTCGCTGTGGGCGCGGTTGTCGCCCATCAGAAAATACGCGCCCTCGGACAACGTGCCTTCTATTGGGCGCTCGCGAATCATCTGGCGCTCTACATACCGCTCATCGAGGAAATCGCCTGCGATGACGACTTGACCTGAACCGATTATCATGTGTTCGCCGGGCAGGCCGATGACGCGCTTGACAAAATAGTCCGGGACGCCCTCGCGCACAAAAAGCACTATGTCGCCGCGGCGGGGTGTGCGATCCTGCTTGTAGGCGTCCTTGCGTACCAGCAGCAGATCGCCCACCTTGAGCGTCGGCTCCATGGAGTCAGACGGCACCAGCGCTGTCTGTAGGGACTGTGAGGCCCACAGCACGCCCAGGCCCAACGCAAGCAGGACAATGAGTGACAAGATGCGAGGCAGCCTGGTCTTCGGCTTGGCGCTTGTGCGTGCGGTCATAGGCGGTCTCCATGCAACGGCAAGGCCGTCGGGCTAGAACTGTGGTGATGCAGATTGTGGCAACGGCTGGGCCGGATTCTCGGCCGAAGCTGCGCTTCCGCCTCGTATGCGGCCCCTCCCGCCTTCGCTAAAGCTATGGCGGGCAAGCCGAAAGGCAACGGCACCGGACTCGGGCTGCCCTTCGACAAGCTCCCTTCGGCAGGCTCAGGGCGCACGCGGCAGGGCCTGCGGAAAGCCCGAGCTACGGGATGTTTTTGGAAGCCCGACCCACGGGATGAATAAAAGGGATGCCCGACCCGGGCGAATAGATTTGGGAGGGCCGCGCCAGGCGATTGGATTCTGAATGCCCGACCCAGGCGTTGATGACTAATTTGGGCCAGCGGTGGTGCGCTATAGAATTCTAGACAAGCAGGTGTGGCTTGTCAATGGCTGTGGCTGTTTTGGCGGCGATACCGGCGTGATTTTGGTGGCTGTGGGGCCGGCTGAGGCTTTCTTGACAACTCTGATTCGGCTACTGTATAATGACGCCGCTTGAGCAAATCGAGCTACCCGCGGCTTTCAGAGCCGCGGTCTGTATTATGAGACTTACTCTGGAAGCAAACATAACCCAAGAAGGCGGCTGGGCCGAAGCTGAAATATGCGCGCCGCCTCCAGCCGGAAGCGCACCGGAATTCCAAGATACAGTCACCGGTACCATCGTGCTGACAAATAGTGGTGTCGGGCTGAGGGCCGAAGGACGATTGCAGACCCAGGTGACCTTGCCATGCAGTCGTTGCACTAAAGAGCATGTGGTGCCGCTGGACATACAGGTCAGCGAAGAGTGCACACTGCAAGATATAGACCAACCGCAAACCTATCAGGAGACGGAAGCGGATGACAATCTGACGCCCATACTGAATGGGAACGAGATTGACCTCAGCGAGTTGGTCAGGCAACTGCTGAACCTGCACCTGCCCTCGCGGTCACTGTGCAAGCCCGACTGCGCAGGGCTGTGCCCGAACTGCGGCCAGGACCTCAATGAGGGCAGTTGCCACTGCCCGGCGGAAGAGTAGCGTCTGGTGACCTAAACTCGCGTCACATGTTGAGTGGCATCGGGCTGGTCGCAGCCCCTGCTGTGCAGTGGGTATCCGCTTCGGCCGCTTCGACGGTTCGACAAGCTCACGGCAGGCAAGCTCGCCCCATCGAGTTTTTTGGGAATTCCGGCGGGAGTTGCCGGGACACGATGAAATATGGTGTCCCCGGATCGAGGAGAGCTATTATGGCATTACCGAAACGGAGACATTCAAAGAGCAGACGGAACAAGCGGCGGACACACCAGCGCCTATCAGGTAGCGTCGCTATCGTTAAGTGTGATCAGTGCGGGGCCGCAGTGCTGCCACATAATGCCTGCGGCAAATGTGGCTTCTACAAGGGCCGCAAGGTTGACCACACCGTGAAAGAGGAAGACAAGTCTCGGAAACGCTAAGGGGCTCGGATGCGGATTGCTGTGGACGCAATGGGTGGTGATTACGCACCGGCGGAGATCGTCCCTGCAGCGCTTAGCGCAGCCCAGAGGCTGGATGCCGAGATTTGTCTGGTCGGGGACGAGGCTCAGCTAAACGAGCTGCTGGGGCGCGGCCGTGAGGGCGCCGGCCGGGTAACGGTAAGACACTGTGGTGGGGTAATCGGCATGGAGGAAAGTCCCCGCGCGGCACTGCAGCGGGGTCGCAGCTCCTCTGTAGCCGACTGCATCGAGATGGTCAAGCAGGGCGAGGCGCAGGCGGTCGTCTCGGCCGGTAACAGCGGAGCTTTCGTGGCACTGGCGATCACCCGGCTGCGCAACATCGCTGACATCAGCCGTCCCGCCATCGCCGTCTTCATACCCACCAAGACCGGCAAGGCGATCCTGCTGGACGCAGGAGCCAATGCCGACTGCAAGCCGGAACACCTGCTTCAGTTCGCCACGATGGGTAGCTGCTATGCCGAGCACGTTTTGGGACTGCAACAGCCGAGAGTGGCGATCCTCAACATCGGCCAGGAAGCCGGCAAGGGCAATAGCTTGATCCAGGCGGCTTATCCTCTGCTGGAACAAGCGCCTATCAACTTCGTCGGCCATATCGAAGGCAACGGCATTTTCGACGGTGATGTTGAGGTGATAGTGGCTGACGGCTTTGTGGGAAATGTCGTGCTGAAAGTGCTCGAAGGCACCATTCAGGCTATTTTCGACATTTTTAGTACCCAGATTCTCAACAGCAAGCTGGTGCGGTTAGGCGCTCTCCTGATGAAGCCGGCTTTTCGTCACCTGCAAACCCATTACAACTGGGCGGAGTATGGCGGGGCTTTGCTACTGGGCGTCAATGGTGTATGTGTGGTAAGCCACGGGCGCTCGGACCGCCAAGCGATCTACAAAGCCATCGAGGTGGCGGCGGGCGCTGTGGAACATGACATCATCGAGCAAATGCGTCAGTCGGTGCACCAGTTAGCTGAGCTACAAACCCCAGGGCAGGTCTTGTCGGATAGTCAGTAGCTCAGACAAAATTCAGGCTCTGCATGCGGCCAACTGATGCCGCTGCCAATGTGCCAGTTTATGCTCCGGCCGAGTCCGTTAACCACCACCAGGGATGCTGTGTAGGGAGACCGCTTTGGGTAATCGGTGGGGACAAGGAGGGCTTGGAGGACAAGGGCGCGGCAGGTGTTGGCGGTAGCTGAGCAGAGCAAGAGAGTAGCTAAGCGAAATTATGAACTTACGCGGATGCAGTATCGCCGGCCTCGGCTCTTACGTGCCTGAACGGATCCTCACCAACGCCGACCTCGAGAAGATCGTTGACACCACCGATGAATGGATCGTGACTCACACGGGGATGAAGGAGCGGCACATAATTGCGGAGGATCAGAACTGCTCCGACCTCGCCATAGAAGCCTCCAGAGTGGCGCTTGATGATGCGGGCATGGCGGCGAAGGACCTCGAGCTGATCATAGTGGGCACCGTCACCTCGGATACCCTTTTTCCTTCGACCTCTGCGGTCCTGGAGCACAAACTTGGGGCCAATCGCGCGGCGAGCTTCGACATGGTCACCGGCTGCACAGCGTTTGTGGACGGGATGGTGACCGGTGCGCAGTTCGTCCAGGCCGGCAGCTACGACAATGTGCTGGTGGTCGCTGCCGAGGCACTGACCCGGATAACTAACTGGGAGGACCGCGCCACCTGCGTACTGTTCGGGGACGGCGCGGGGGCAGTGGTATTGCAGCCCGATGAGCCGGGCAAGGGCCTGCTGTCGTACGTGATGGACACGCAGGGCTTTGCCGGCGAGTTTTTGTCTTTGCCCTCCAGTGGCTCGGCGTGGCCGCCGGATGAAAAAGCATTGGCCGAAAACGCGACGAAGATATATATGAACGGCCACGAGATATTCAAAATGGCTGTGCGCGGCGTCCCGGACATCGCTCGCCAGGCCATGAAAAATGCCGGCATCAGCGCGACAGACATTGACTGGGTAGTGATGCACCAGGCCAACAAGCGGATCCTCGACGCCGCCGCCGACCGCTTGGGCATTGACCGGGAAAAGGTGGTCTGCAATATCGAGAAGTACGGCAACACCTCGGCCGCATCCATGGGGCTGGCGTTCGACGAGATCTACCGCGATGGCCGCTTGCAGACCGGCGACCTGGTGCTGCTGGTCGGGTTCGGGGCCGGGTTTTGCCTGTCGGCGGCAGTGCTGCGCTGGGAGAAATGAGGCAGGCCGCGGGCAAGGTGACAGGCAACGGAACCCTCGCCCTGACGCTCTCCCATAGGGAGAGGGAAAAAGGGCGACGGCGACAGGCAACGGAACCCTCACCCTGACCCTCTCCCGGAGGGAGAGGGAAGAACGGCAACGGCGAAAGGCAACGGAACCCTCACCCTGACCCTCTCCCAGAGGGAGAGGGAAAAAGGGCAACGGCGACAGGCAACGGAACCCTCACCCTGACCCTCTCCCAGAGGGAGAGGGAAAAACGGCAACGGCAGCAGACGAGACGCCGGCCCCACTGCTTCGGATTGGGTGCCCGACCAACGGCTGAGCTGGAATATGCTCCGAATCCATAAGACGAGTAGTTACGGAGGGAGACTTCCAATGGATTTTGGCTTTACGGAGGATCAGCAGGAACTCTTCGAGTACGTGCAGGAATTTTGCGACGAAAAGCTCAAGCCGTTTGCCGGCGAGACCGACACAGCCGGCGAATACCCCTGGGATAAGGTGAAGCTGCTTGCGGAGATGGACCTGATGGGGATACCGGTTCCGGAGCAGTACGGCGGCATGGGCCTGGGCTTCTTGGAATGGGCTGTAATCGGCGAGTTGCTGTCGGGCGCGTGCACGACCACCGGCGCCGTCTTCGGCGCGCACATGCTGGCTGAGTATCCCATCATGTTCTTCGGCACCGACGAGCAGAAGGAAAAGTACCTGGCACGCCTGGCCAGCGGCGATAGCATCGGCGCATTCGGACTGACCGAACCCATGGCGGGCTCTGACGCCGCCGCAGTGCAAACCACCGCGATCAAGGATGGCGACGAATACGTGCTCAATGGCACCAAGGTCTTTATCACCAACGGCGGCGAGGCAGAAATTTACATAATTGTCGCCAACAGTCGCCCGGAAAGAGGCGTGCGGGGCATAACCACCTTGATCGTGGAGAAGGGGAGGCCGGGGTTCGAATTCGGCAAGGACGAAGAGAAAATGGCGTTCAAGTCGCTTTCCAATCGCGAGCTGATCTTCAGCGACTGCCGCGTGCCGGCTGAAAACGTGCTGCACAAGGAGGGGCGCGGCTTTGCGGTCGCTATGGAGACGCTGCGGGTCGGTCGCATCGGTATGGCCATCGGCGCGGTCGGCCTGGCGCAGGCCGCTTACGACGCAGCCGTGGAGTATGCGCTGCAGCGAGAGCAGTTCGGCGAGCGTATCGCCAACTTTCAGCTCATCCAGAACCATCTGGCCAACATGGCGACGGAAATCGAAGCCGGCCGCCTGCTGACTTACCGCGCCGCATGGCTCAAAGACCAGGGACTGCCCTTCGAAAAAGAAGCAGCTATGGCCAAAGTCAAGACCTCTGAAGTCTGTGGCGAAGTCACCTCGAAGGCGGTGCAGATCCACGGCGGGTACGGCTACTGCTGCGACTACCCGGTCGAGCGCTACATGCGCGAGGCGAAGCTGTTTGAGATCGTGGAGGGGACCTCCGAGATCCAGCGTCTGGTCATCGCTAACCAACTGCTGAAAGAGGCACATTCGCGGGCTGCCCCCTGACGTTGCTGCCTTCGATAGACTCAGGGCAGACCGCATTCGCAACTAGTCACCTTGGGCTTGGATATACCTATCCCCCTAGCCCTCACCCACGCCTTCGGCGTGGGTACCCGCTGGTAGGGAAGGGGGAACGGGGGTTAGGAAAGGCCGACAGGCGAGACGCCTGTCGTACTCTCTTGTGTTGATTTGACGGAGTCCATAGCCACAAGATGAGTAGCTGGCGCAGGCAGGCTCAGAAGATACACGCACCCAGCGTGCGCAGGAGAGCTTTCCTATGAGAATAATCGTTTGCATCAAATTCGTTCCTGATACCACAGAGGTCAAGATGGACCCCGAAAGCGGCACGCTGATCCGCGACGGAGTCCCGCATATTATCAACCCGTTCGACGAAAACGCCATCGAGGCGGCTGTGCAGATCGTCGAGGAGCGCGGTGGCGAGGTCATCGGCCTGTGCATGGGCCCGCCACAAGCCGAGCAAGGCCTGCGCGAGGCTATCGCGATGGGGGTCAATAGAGCAGTGCTGCTGTGCGATAGAGCATTGGCCGGCGGGGATACGCTGGCGACCTCCTACTCGCTCGCCCAGGCCATCAAGAAAATCGGCGACTTTGACCTGATCTTCTGCGGCAAGCAGGCCTTCGACGGCGATACCGGCCAGGTCGGCCCCGGCTTGGCCGAGCATCTCGGCATTCCGCAGATTACTTACGCCATAGCTATCGAAGAGGTCACGGACACGGAGGTGCAGGTGCGGCGGCTGCTGGCTGACGGCTTCGAGGTAGTGCGCGCCAAGCTGCCGTGCCTCATCACCGCCGTCAAGCACCTCAACGAGCCGCGGATGCCGGGCTTGAAGGCCCGCATGAAGGCCAAGAAGGCTGAGATAGAGATCTGGACCCGCGAAAGCATCTCGGCGCAAGAGAGCCGCTGCGGCCTGGACGGCTCTCCCACCAACGTCATCAAGATATTCAGCCCAACGCGCCAGGTGGAGGGCGAAATAATCGAGGGCGAGACGACCGGGCAGAAGGTCAAGGCGCTGATTGATAGGCTGCGCGAGGCGCAGGTGCTTTGAGGCTGGCGTCCTCCGGAAGGCGCCGGCAACGGAGTCGGGCTGGAACTGTAGTTATGCAAAAAATTGTTGGTAGAAGCAAGATAAGAGGGGGCATATGGCGAACACAGGCTTAAATGCAGCAACATTCAATGCCGAGCTCGCCAAGGATGCC
>JAUVVY010000095.1 GCA_030604405.1 bacterium
AGGATGGCGATAATTGCTATCACCACCAGTAACTCAATTAACGTGAAGCCCCTTTTCATAACTCTACCTCCTCAGACTAGTATAGGATCGCTGTACGCTGCACTTCCGACGATTACCCCTCACCCAACCTGTTTCGCCGCAGATCGAAAAAGTCCTTGGTGGCGTGATGACTTGTCCTGCATAATATAGTATTTGCACAAGCTTATGCAAACTCCTTCTTCGAATTTCGAAATAGAAAAAAACTTTCTGCGTGCGGGAACAGTCCCAAGGCACTGTCCCCTACAGATCTCTACACGCACCCGCTGTAATCTGTATCCCGGTTGACTGTGCCAGCGTTATCAGCTATCATGATTCTTACACATTCCGTTGCTTGTCTGCGACAGCAGCGGCTTGCAGCGCCGCACCTGTGCGCGGAGCCGTAGCAGCGGCAATGGCGTCTGATGTCACAAAATCACCTGCGAGGAGTGTCTGTCATGTCATATCGCCGGGCCCTGATAACTGTGACCGTCGTCACTGTGCTCTTGGCTGTCTGTCTGCCATTGCTGGCCCAACAAGGCGCCGAGATCTGCATCGCCAACGGCATCGTCGCCCGCATCCGCGACAAGGGGCCATACGAAAGCGTGGATGCGCGCGTAGCGGCAATTGATAAGGCCATCGTGGAGCTCATATCCAAGTACGACAGCGAACATCCGCAGGTTTCACTCAAGCAGAAAGACGGCATCTGGACTGTCTATTGCTGGGATCTAGCCGTAATCAGCGTCTATCCGGCCGAAGCCGAGGCCAATAACCTCCCCGCCAAACAACTCGGAGCGCTGTGGGTGGAGAACTTCCGCAAGCGCCTGCCGCTGGCCACACCGGTGAGCAAGATGGAGGACCCATTCGGCCCCACGACGGAGACAACCACCGTCACCACAACAACCACCACCACAGAAGATACCACCACCGTGAGTCCTGAGACCGTAGTAGCCCAGCCCGCTACCACGACCACCACAGAGCCGACCGTGGAGCCGGCCACCGGCGAAATCCCGGAAAGCGCCGCCCTGCTGCTGATCATAGACGCCCTGCGTATCGGCCGCGCCCTCAATGAAGACGAGTGGATTGACCAACGCGCCCAGATTGCCCGCAACCTGCTGGAAAACCTGCGCCGCTTCGTCGCTGGCAAGCCGATGCTGATCACCGAGCCGACCATCACCGCTCCCACCACCACTGCCGTTACACTCCCGACGACCGTCATCTCCGAGCAGCCAATCACGGAGCCGTCAGCGGGTACCCCGGCAACCGTACCAACCATCGAAGCGCCCACTGTATCCGCCGAGCACGCCGGCGATCCGTCCTATGTCAGAGTGCCGCAGAAGCAGCGCATCGGCCGCAAGTTCGACGCCGTCAAGGACCCCTTCTATGCTCTGCGGGCCGGAGACCCGGACCGCGCCAAGCCTATCGGCGACCTGCTTAAGGCCTCGCGCGCGCACTTCACCGCCGGCGAGTTCGATCTGTGCGAAGTGTGTGTGGATCAGGCCCTGCAAGCTCTGGGCATAGACCCGGCCACCATCAAATAGCGCCTCACGGCTGACAAGAATATTCGTAACTACTCACGTTGTGGCTTGGCCTAACCCCCTACCCCCCTTCCCTGGCAGCGGGTACCCGCGCCAGAGGCGCGGGTGAGGGAATCAAAGGGGGATAGGTAAATAGTTACAAGCATTCTTCGCTTATTCGTGTGGCGTGGCTGGTGTGACCGTGTACTTGCACGGGTACCCCGCCCGATACCAAATGGGCCGGAGGCTCAGCCTCCGGCTCTCTTGTGAGACCAGGCCTCATGCTCAAAGTGCTGCTGTTTGATTTGGACGAAACCCTCTACCACCCTGATAGCGGCATGTTGCAGGCCGGCGACCGCACCATCACTCAATACCTCTGCGATGAGTTCGGCTTCGACTGGGACGCCGCCCAAGAACTCCGCGTCCGCTTCACCCACCAGTACGGGACCACGGCCGCCGGAGTCGAGGCCCAGTTCGGCACGTCCCAGGCCGATTTCTATGCCGCCACCGTCGAGCAGGTGGACCCGACCCGTTACCTCCAGCCCGCACGCGAACTAGACGCGATGCTTGCCGCCATACCGGCACAACTCCACGTGTTCACTAACGCCACTCGCCGCTACGCCGACGGTGTGCTTCGTGCCCTGGGCATTGCAGGCCGTTTCGGCCATGTCTTCGGTATCGAGTTTGCCGGCTGGCGGCCCAAGCCCGCTCTGCAGGTTTACCAGCGCGCAATCGCCGTTCTCGATCTGCCCGCAGAGCAAATCGGCATCATCGAGGACAATCCGGCCAACCTCGTACCCGCCCGCGACCTGGGCATGATCACTTTCCTGCTGCGCCAGGATCACGAGACCGCCCACTATTGCCTTGCCGACATCCTCGACCTGCACGACATACTGTGCCAGGAAAAGCTCTGCCCGCAGCGCGGCGAGTAGGACTTTGTCGGCTCCGAGACGAAATCTCCGAAGTCGGGCTGGAAACTGTAGTTATGCAAATTTTGGGCAACTTAAGTTGTAGGCCGATGGTGTGGTGTCGTTAGTCGTAATGGAGGGGCCTGTCGCAGCAAGCTTCGCATTGCGAAGCTTGCAAGCCTGGCCCTGCCGTTGTCGTTGGCCGTTTGGGGTGTGGCGACCTTGCCTTGATAGCGTTGTGCGTGGGCCAGGCTTTCCAGCCTGGCAATGCCTTTTATTCATCGCGTAGCTCGGGCATGATAATAATTATCCCGTGGGTCGGGCATCCCGTAGGCCCTGAGCTTGTCGAAGGGCTGCCCGACTCCGTCGTCCGTTGCCGTTCTCCCCTCTCCCTTTGGGAGAGGGGCCGGGGGTGAGGGTGCCGTTGTCGTTG
>JAUVVY010000031.1 GCA_030604405.1 bacterium
CATCGGCGGCATCCTTGGCGAGCTCGGCATTGAATGTTGCTGCATTTAAGCCTGTGTTCGCCATATGCCCCCTCTTATCTTGCTTCTACCAACAATTTTTTGCATAACTACAGTTCCAGCCCGACACCTTAAAAGAGGAGAGAGATGATGACTGACACCACACTTGTCGAAAAGCTCAAATCCGGCATCCGCCTCGATGATGAAGTCGTCATAGATGACCACGCTCACATGGGGCCGTGGTACAACTTCCATATCTCGGGGGATGGCACACCTGGGTCAATGATCGCAAACATGGACCTGATCGGGGTAGATGTGGCCGTCTTTTCGCCGCATATCGGCATCGGCCCGGACATCAAGGAGGGCAACCGGCAGGCGGCGGAAGCTGCGCAGAAGTATCCGGATCGCCTGGTGCCCTACATCACGATCAACCCGCGCTACCCGCTGGCGCAGATCGAGGCCGAAATAGCGTACTATCACGATCTGCTGGGCGGCATCAAGGGCTTCAAGTTCCATTCCATGTGTCACGAGGTTGACTGCTCGCATGTCGGCTACGGACCGGCGTACGAGTACGCCAACGAGCATGGGCTGCCGATTCTGTCCCATGCCTGGGACGGCCCGGAAAAGGACGGCAAGAGCTTCCTGACCAGACAGGCCGCTGCATATCCCAACATAGCTTTCTTGCACGCTCATTCGGGAAACGGTTGGGAAGTAATCAAGAAACTGGTCCCTGAGGCGAAACTGAACTCGAACGTATATCTCGATTTGGCCGGCTCAGGGCGTCCCTACGGCGGCCTCGAATACATGGTCAAGGAAGTGGGCGCCGACAGGATCCTATTCGGCAGCGACCTTCCGTTCATTGACATTCGCTGCCAGCTTCCGAGAGTATTGGCAGCCCGCATTACGGATGAGGAAAAGCGCCTGATCATCGGCCTGAATGCCAAGCGCATTTTCAATCTGTGAGGCCGCATCCATTTCCCGCGTAGCCGTAGGTCGGGCTTTCCAGCCCGACAACCGTTGCTGTCAGGTACACCCGACAATTCGAACGCCGGTCCCGCGCGATAATCAATCATGCGGGTCAGACTGAGAAGCGCTCTTCAAGATCCTCGTCGGCGATGCAGCGCTGCACCAGACCGTAATAGACGCGGTGGTAGTCGCCGCCGGCGTAGGCGGAATTGTCTATCTCTGCGGCGAGTGTCTCAGCCTTAACGTCGCTGGTGTAGATGGTGCGGCACTCCCAGATCGCCCCGCACTCCTCGATGCCGGGCGACTGAACCGTCTCAGACGCCAGCGCGGTGAGGTTGCATTCGGCGAACTTATCGTAGTCGCGTCCGGAGCGCGTTCCGCAAAAGTCCGCCACATCGCGCATCTCCGGGTACGGAACGCACACGGTGAAATCGCCGGTGGCATTGATGCAGCCATAGGTATAACGCGACGGGCGCACCAGCACGGTGCAGATCGGCTGCGACCAGACGACGCCAAGCGTCGCCCAGCCGATGGTCATTGCGTTCGGCCTGTTGTCTTGATCAAGCGACACCAGCAGCGCCCCGCTCGAACCCAGTGACTCATGCAACTGCGCAAAGTACTTGGTGTAATCAACTTTCACCTTGGGCATAGGGCCACTCCCTTTCATTGAACGATCGTGGCAAGCGCAAACCGACTCGTCCTGCTGCTCTGCCCGAGTGGGCCGGCGTTTGTCGGCGGGCCGTGTGGATCTGACTGCTACTTGGCTTTGACGATTTCGGTGCCGCCGTCGGCACGGACCAGAATCAGTGTGCTCACTTCGGTCTCAGTCGAGCGGACGCGGTCGCGCTCGAACGGGTCCATGTCGTATTCGGTCTTGGTCTGATAGGGCACCGCGGCGACGACCGGTGCGGGCTTGAGGTCAAGCGGCTGCGTCACGTTTGTGTCGGCGTCGCCTTGGGCCAGAGCCGGCGCGCGAAACAGGTCACCGCACAATGCTCCGGCAGCGAATACCAGCGCGATAAATACGCCGTACAGCAGATTCCTGGTGTTCATCACAAGGGCCTCCTGAAGTGATTAGTACAATTCGTCCGACGGGCTTTCGCCATGATGTTGTTAGACGCCGTGGCTGCTGTTTACGTTCCATAATACTGATGGCGCGCATAGAAGGAATCGGCCCGCGCGGGTCGAAATCTATTATAACACACACCTTATGTTAGAAGGGAATGTCGGTATGCGAAAGTTGGCGGCTTTGCTACTCCTTGGGGCAGTGGCGTCTATTGCGATGGCCGGGTCACCGGGACTGACTTTTCATGCGCCGTATGACGGCACAGTAGCGGCCTCACCTGGGCCGGCCTCGCAGATGATGCACGGCGAGGTTTCCTACATAAGCGCACCGGACGGGCAGGGAGCGCTGCTGGTCAGTGGCAGCTATCTCTTGTACTCCAGTGGCGGCTATTTCGCCAAGTCGGCGGGCACGCTCTCGCTATGGATTCAGCCGCAATGGCATGGCAGCGACGGCAAGCGCTACGCGATATTCTCCGATACGGCCCCCACGCACAAGTCTGCATACAATTCCTTCTACCTTTTCAAGACGCCCTCCTCTACGCTGCAGTTCAGTGTCGGGAATATCCCCGAGCAGAGTCTGAGTACCACGATCGCCGACTGGGCGGCTGGCGAATGGCACCATGTGGCGGTGGCGTGGGACTCTACATTGGGGATAACGCTGTATGTTGACGGCGCACTGGCAGGCGAAAAGCGCTTCGCCTACGAGCCGCAGCAGTGGCCCGCATTTAACATCGGGGCCGACTACGACGGCTCACTGACGGCGGCTGCCGCCTTCTCTGACGTGCGGGTATTCGACCGGATGCTGCGCCCGGACCAGGTCGCTACGGTTGCCCAGCGGTTGCCGCTGGAGGTGGCCGAGCTCATCGAGATGACGGCCCCGGCCAGTGTCAGGGCGGGCGAGGAATTCACCGTACATTTGCGGGCCCTGGCTGACGAGCCGCTGACAAGGCCACACGCGGTACTGATAACACTGGCCGACATTCCGCTCGCCTCGGTGATGCCGCACCCCGCGGCCGCGACATGGCAGCCGGGCCAACCTGTGGAGTTGGCGCCAATCACCGTGAAGATGCCCGACTACATCCAACTCGCGCGCGGGCAGTATTCATTGGCTGCGATCCTTGAAGGCACCGCCACTTCATCGCCTACAGCAGGGGCAGCGGCGCTGGTGTCGCTAGTGGCACCGGCGCGGGCGGCTGAGGTGCCCGTGTACGAGCTTCGTGGCGAGCAGGTTCATTACAAAGGCGCGCCGTGGCTGCCCAGCCAGCCAGGTAGCGGCTTCTTATATGAGGGCCGCTTTTACCGGGATAACGAAGACGGCCGGGCAACGGCGCTGAAGCTGTATCAGAGCGGCAGGATCCGCGATGCCTTGCGCTGCATGGCTGTTGACGAGGTGCGGGTAGCCGGCGATGACGCCGCCGCCAGTCACATATTGAGAAACAGCGCTGATCCACAAGACGGCGCGGCCAGCCCCCATCTGCTTGTGGTCGAGATGGACCCTAATATCGCCTACAGCTTCGGTCTGGAGGTGCTGGCGGCCGGCGGCCAGCAGCTTGAGGACCATTTCCTGGTCTGGGCGGCGCTGAACCCGACGCAGACACGGACTGCCAGGGCTCGCGAATCGTTCTTGTTCTATCCCCAGGCGGAGGCCTGCGAGGTGCGCTTTACGCGACTGGCAGCGATGGTAGAGCCACGCGAGAGTGTTGTCGCGCCGGTGCGGTGGCTGGGGGTCTATAAGCTGCTGGATTATCCGGTTGGGAATGTGAATGCGGCCGAACTGCCCGATAGGTCGTTGCGCAGAAGCCTCGCGCTGCTGCCGGCCCATAGCGAGCTGATATACGACGGCTTCGGCTCCAGCGGCAAGGACCGCATGCAGCGCCAGTATTCGCTGCGGCACCTGCTCCACTACATGCACTTCGTCGGCTTCGACCGGCTGCAACTTTACGCGGCAGGCAACGACATGCAGAGCTTCTACGACGGCGGCATACTCCCGAATGCCTGGCGCTGGGATCTCTTCGAAGACATTCTGCCACTGGCGGTGCCGGCTGGCATCGAGATCGTGCCCCTGCTGCCGTCGCTCTCGAACTTTGACCGGCTCTTCACGTTTAGCGCGCCCGACAGCTTCCAGGTGGACATCAACGGCAAGCTGATACTCGACGCCGCGGGTCACAGGTGCCCGGACCCGTTGCGGCGCGAGGTTGAAAAACAGCTCTTGGTATTCCTCGACGAGCTTTGCGCCAAGACAGATGGCTACGGTTGCGTGCCGGCCATCGGCCTGAGCGTGGATGGCGCGAGCGGCACCTGCTTCGCCACGGTCAACGACGAGCAGACGGCGGACAAGGTGGGCTACTCGGCATCTGACCTGCAGCGGTTCCAGGTCGCCAGCGGAATAGCTGTGCCATCGCGGACAGGAACTCCGCTGGAGGCCTACTACTGGCTGAAGAGCAGCCCGCAGGTATGGCAGCGCTGGCTCGACTTCCGCTGCGCGCACATGCACAGCCTCTGGACCAAGTGCCGAGACTTGGTGGTATCGCGAAATCCCCGCCGCTACCTGCTGGTGGATACGGCGCTGCCAGTGCCGACACAGCGCGACGATCACTCGCAACTCGAGCTGCTGCGCCACCACGGCTATGATCCGAGGCTGTTCGCCGAAGAGCACGGGATACGCATAGCCGCCAGCGCCGATTCCCGCGGACAAGACCGGCCGGATTATGCGACCGCCGACGGCATGGAGGTACAGATTGAGTGCTCGCAGCTTGGCGCCGGACGCGAGTTGTTGGCTCCGCTGCTGCAGGCCATAGTGTTGGACAACCCGTACTGCCTGACGCTGCGCAGCAGCCTGGACGCCAAGGCGGGCCATGAGTGGATGCTGCGCGGCTTTGCACGGGCCTTCAGGGCGCTGCCCGCAGTGCCCCCGCAAGACTTCGACGGCAAGATATGGCCAGTGCGTGAGGGTATCCGGGTGCAGTGGTTTGATGACTGCTTGGCGGTGATCAATTCAACCGATCAACCTCAGCAGGTGCGGGTGACCCTCAAAGAACCCCTCCCGTTCAACACGCAGGTTATAGACATGGCGACCGGGCAACGGGTGAAGCTGCTGCGCGGCCGTGCCACGCTGCGCTTGATCGTAAACACCGACTCTTACGACCTGCGCACCTTGAAGGTGAAGAAGCCGATTGCCCGCACGCGCGGTGGTATCCTGCGCACGCCGGGGCCTCAGCGATAGTAGCAGGCAACGAGGGTATCTTAGCGCGTACTACTTACGAGCGCGTGGCTCGGCCTGAGCTTTCTGCTTCCCGTTCGACAAGCTCACGGCCCTGAGCAACTTCGAAGGGCAGCCCGAGGTCGTCAACGCAGTTACAACAAGATGCGACACAAGCGCCAGAGGCCGCAACCGATGTACTGGTTGGCGGCCTCTGCTATTCTCCCCGACGACGTACTTGGCCGGCTATTTGCCCTTCACGGTAAGTTTCGCCGTCGCTATGACTGTGTCTTCCTGTCCTGCTACGGCTGGGGCCAGCAGCTCGGCCTTGATGTCGTAGGTATCGGCCTTGTCGAACAGCGCGTGCTCCATCTCAAAGGGCGCGGTCTCCCATTTACCGTCTGCGCCGGCGGTCACAATCTGTTGTGGCAGATCGTGTGACATGTCCAATAAGCGTTTCTTGTTGAATTTCACATTGACCCGCACCCGGTAGCCGGCCGTCGCGGTACCGGACACGACCATCTCTTTGCCGACGGTTGCATTCGCTTTTGGTTTCGTTACCTTCAGCGTAGGCACCACGCCGCCATCAATAACCGCGTCAGCTTGGGAGTAAGCGACCACCGGCTGCCCCTGCGGCGGCGTATATGTCACCTTGATCCTTGCGGTGACCTTGTTGCCCGCCCGCACCTTGTAGCTGTGGGTATAGGTGTTGCTTTGGCCGACCTGCCGCATCGCCAGGCCTTCTTTGAAGGTGCCGATGGCGCACGTTATGGTGCCACCGGGCCGGGCGACCTTAGCTGTCACCTTCAGCACTGCTCCCGCTCCCAGAGTCTGCTCGCCGTTATGAGAGACTATGAGAATCTGTTTGTCAGCCGGGGCCTGTACGGTGAAGGCCCACTGATTGCGGCTGGTGTTGCCCGCATTGTCGGTGATGTTGACGTCCACTTGGTGCAGGCCGTCGGCGAGGTGTACGGCCTGGCAGCGGATGTAGTCGTCCCCGACCTCACACTGCGCGGTGACATCCTGGCCGTCGAAGGTCATCGTAGTCGCGGCCTTGTTGATACCCGAGTGGTCATCAGCGAAGCGCGTTTCGACGATCGGGCTGCTGTTTTGGATTGTGGCATTGAGCGTCGGTGTGAGCGCGACGAATCTCGGCGGCGCGGTATCGGCCGCTGGAGGACCGGCCGAGGCCTCTCGGGTGATGCTGAGCGCAGTATTCTGGACCGTGTCAAAGATAACTACAACCTGGTCCTGAGGACGTAGGGCATTAAGAGCAATGGCCTGCCCATTCTCGTCGAGTATGCTGGCGTTGTCCGCCACCAGCAAGCTCTTGCCATCCGGCAGCAGCAGGTACTTGCCGGCGACACCGACGATTTGCACGCGCATATGCTGCAACTGCTGGCCGCTGCCGGGAGCCGTAGCAATGATACGCACGGCCAGGCCCCCGGTAACCGTCACCTGCACCTGATCGCCAGTCCTCAGGTCACCGGGCTGGGCCACTGTGGGCACTTGCCCCGCCGCGCCTCTCAGGATCTGGCATTGCGCAGCCAGCGCAATCAGGCTCGTGGCGTTGGTGGTCGCGTCCCGGATCATCAGCGATGTAGTCACGCCGAGATACACTTGTAAGACCTCGCCCTGCAGTGTCACGGTCTGACCTGGTGGCTGAGTCGGGCCGCCCGGGCCCGGTACCTGGGCGATGTTGACGTAAGCGATCCCACTGACCGGGTCATACTGGACGCTGCCGCCGAACGATTGCACCGCCACACGCAGCGGGACGTAGATTGTAAGCCCTACCATCGTAGGCGAGACATCTGCGGTCACCGGTTTGCCGTTGACCGTCGCCATTGTGCTGCCCAGCCACAGATTGAGCGTATCGTTGCCACGGGTCAAGATGATCTTGTGCTGTTCGTTGGCTCGATAGTCGCTCTGAGCGCCGAGAGCATTGGCGACAGTCTGCATCGGCAGCAGCATCGCGTTTTCGATAACGACGAGCTTGTCGCCACCGGCAAGCGCCTGGCCGTTAACCATGACTGTCGGCGCGGAGAACCCGGCTGCAGCCAGCACGCCCACCAGTGCCAGGCTCAGACCTACGGCCCAAATTGTTCGTTGTATTCTGCGTACCATTCGATCACCACTCCATCACGCATTATGTACCGGCGACACTACTGCACCTTAAAGGCAGCCGGCTCATACCTTTGGATTCAAGCTCTACTACAATTTCCCCGTCCTGTTCGACGATACCTGCGTTGGTTTGTTCCAGATCGCGGCCTACGAGCGCCTGGGAATACGTCCGGCGACCGCCTTCAGAGTCTGCTCTTCGCCACCGCGATTGATGAACATCCCGCTCAGCACTCCGGCTCTGATCTTACCAGCAGTTATCAGAGTTGATTTAGTCTTTGGCCTCCGGATTGTCGGCCTTTTTCTTCACTTTGTCCAGGGCCTTCTGGAAACGCTCATTCTCCGGCATTAACTCGACCGCTCGGGCAAAGCAACTGGCTGCGGGGACATAGTCCATTTGCTCAGCGTACATCCCACCAAGCTGGTACCACAGCCACGCATTATCTGGTTCGTCTTTCAGCGCTTCTGTCAATAAGTCGGCACAGCGGGCGTATTCACCACGATCCGAGAGAATGTTGACCATCAGTGTTGTGACCGTGGACCGGTGCTTGCCGGCTTGCCACAGTGCGTCCAGCTCTTCGAGTGCCCTGTCGTGCTCGTCTCGCTTCGAAAGATGGCTCGCGTAGAACAGACGTGTTGCGGCGCCTTCAGTGTCTACGCTCAGGGCATCCTGCCACAATGTCTCTGCCAAATCATCTTTCTTCGATCTTGCAGCGGCGTCGGCACCGATCCGGTATGCAAAACCGCACCCCGGGCGCAACTCGATCAACGCCTGGGCCTTCTCCAGAGCTTCCTGGGGCTGCTTTCTCCCCCAGGCGGACAAGATCTCCAGCCAGAGTGACCAGGCCTCCATTGCGTCTGGCGGCTGCGGCAACTGTTGCTCAGCGGCGTTCAAGGATTCGGCTTGGCCGGCCTTCGCCAGCAGCTCCCTGACTTGCGCGCTTGCGGGGCCCTTTGCTGCGATGACTTCCCCGGTCTCCCCTTCCTTGCGACCCACCACCGAAGTGAAACATCCGACCGCCGCTGGCCTCTCGGGCAGCAGCATAGGGGTGCCACTTGCGCCCGGGCCCAGACTTCCGACCGCAGCGGTTTGGATAAAGCGTGGGGTGTCCTGCCTGACGGCAACAAAATCAACCGGCAGAGTCTGGCTCTCGATGCCTTTCCACTCGATCAGGGATTCTTCAGCCCGCGAACTAAGAGCCAGGAGTACGTACGTCATGCCTGCAACTGTAACGCGTTCGGCGAGGCGAACGCTGTCATCATCCGCCAGCCCGAAAGCGGGATGGCCTTTCCAGGGGGTCCGCAGCACCGCCAGGTCGAGCTCGGGATCAGACGCCACTATCTCCGCATCGCATGAGGCGCCCAGGTACGGACTGAGCACCGTGACCACCCCCGCCATCCAGTGGGACCCCTCAGGGCTGCGCACAAACAGGTCTACACCCTTGTCCTTGCCAGAGGTTTCGTGGACTACGTGATGCGCTGTGACCACCAGAGTGCCATCACCAACCACGAAGCCCTGACCCAAACGAGGCACCCCCAGTGTTTCCGTCCACACAAGCACAATGGGGTCATAGCTCTCCTGTGGCTCTGCAGGACTAGCCTGCGCGAAGCCAACCCAAGGAAGCAAGAATAGGAGAGCTGTCGCTGCTGCGGATCTGATGCAATACACAATTATGCCGCCCAACGATTTTTGCAGGCTTTTGCCCGTGTGCTCTCGCAATCGCGCAAGCATATCCACGCTTACGACCCTGGCGCCCTGCTGGCCGTCGGGATCTATGTGGCTGAACAATCCCGGCCTACGAGCGCCTGGGAATACGTCCGGCGACCGCCTTCAGAGTCTGCTCTTCGCCACCGCGATCGATGACGAGCTCCAACTCGTCGTCGATGTTACGCTTAAGGATAGCTTGCCGCAACTCTTCACCGTTACCAATCTTGTCGTCATCAATGGACAGGATGACATCAAAGCGGCGCAATCCGGCACGATGTGCCGGCCCGCCTTCGAACACGTGCATCACTACTACGCCCGCGTCGGTGGCCAGGCCGATCCAGTGCGCAAGGCCGGAGCTATTGGGCGTAATATCGCCGATACCGAGCCACGGCCCGCCGTGGACCAGGAAATGCGCCATCATCTTCGCCTCGTTGATCGGTATGGCAAAGCTGATGCCGATAGTGGTGGCCTCGCGGTTTGGCGAGAATATGGCGTAGTTGATGCCGATGGCCTGGCCGGCGAGGTTGAGCAGTGGCCCGCCACTGTTGCCCCGGTTGATGGCAGCATCGGTCTGGATCACATTGCGCTGGCGATCGGGGCCGACGGGACGGTAGCCCTTGGCGCTGACCACACCGACGGTGACAGTGCCGGTGTAGCCGAAGGGATTGCCCATGGCGACCACCCATTCACCGACCTTCACGCCGTCGCTGTCACCCAGCTCAAGGGCGGTCAGATCATCAGGCGCGTCCACAGGCTCCACGACGGCCAGGTCGGAGGCAATTTCTGCGCCGATCAGCTTCCCCTGGAATCTGCGCCCGTCAATGAGCTCGATTGTGATCTCCTGGGCACCGGCCACGACATGGGCGTTGGTGAGGACCAGAAAGCGGTCCTCGTACTTGAATATGAAGCCGGACCCCAGCCCCGGCTGAGGCTGGGGACCCTGCAGGTATTCCCACATATTGCGCGGCTGGCTGGTGCTGATGGTCTCGATCCTGACCACAGCGGCCTCGGCCCGCGACACTGCCTCTACGATGGCGTTCTTTTCGGTCTTGATTTCCACTGTCGGACGAAGCGGGGGATAACTCAACTCGCCATCGTCGCCGGGGGCAGGGGTGCATAGCTGGCGGTAAAACGACGCACCCAGAAAGCCGCCGGCCAAGCCGACAATCAGTGCCATAATGAGCAAGGCCACCGGGCTAATTATCCTGTTGGATTGCATATCCGCATCCTCCCCAAATCATTGCCGCGTGGCTTGCGCCTCATGGCAGAGCTTTGCACTGCGGCCTAGAGCTGTTTCATCACATTGGCTATCTCGATGGCGGTCACGGCCGCCTCGAAGCCACGGTTCGGCAAGCGAATGCCTGCCCGCTCGATAGCATCCTCCAGAGTCTCTGCGGTGACGACGCCGAAGATGACCGGAACACCGGTGTCCATGCCCGCCCTCGCCAGGCCCTTGGCGGCTTCGCCTGCCACGAAGTCGAAATGGGGTGTCGAGCCCCGGATCACCGCACCGATTGCGATCACCGCATCATAGTCGCCGCTTTCGGCCATTTTCCTGGCCGCCAGGGGCAGTTCGAAGCTACCCGGCACCCAGACCATAGTGATGTCGTCTTCATCGGCTCCGTGGCGGATCAGGGCGTCGATCGCGCCGTCCTTCAGCTTGCCGGTGATGAACTCATTGAAGCGGCTCACCAGCACACCGAATTTGAGACCCTTGGCTGCAAGATCACCAGCAATTTCCTGTCCCATGCCTCTTACCTCATTTCTGTGTTTAGTTCAATCAAAGAATCGTATCCTTGAGCCCTCGACCCTCTCCGCACACCCCTCAGATACCAGAATGGCTCCCACGTACGATGCGATAGCAGCTCTGGTGACATTGTGTTGTAACCACTCGCCCACGCTGCCAGTCGGGGGCTTCTCACGCGAAGTCCCAATGCTGACGGTACGCCCTGCGAACAGCCCGAGTAGCGCGGCGTACTGCTCGGCAGACACCTTAGCCGTGAAGCAGTAATCATGCCCGTAGTGAATTATCGTCCCCTCTGCGACGGAGCCGCTGTACTGGAAAGCGCTTCGCTTGGCCCAGGTTTCCAGGGTTGTCCTATCGTCGCCTGAGCAGGGCTGTCGCTCGCCCAGCAGGTGCCCCATTTTTTCTCTCTTGGTACGCAGATACTCGGCGTTATAGGGCGTCGGCGGGGCCTCGAGCGGAATCCGCTCCACAACCTCCAACCCGTAGCCGTCCATCGCCGTGTACTTGGCCGGGTTATTGGTCATCAGCCGCATCTTGGTAATGCCCAAATCCGCCAACACCTGCGCCCCGAGGCCGTAGTCGCGCATATCGGCCGGGAAGCCCAGCGCCTCGTTGGCCTCCACGGTATCGTAGCCGTTCTCCTGCAGGTGGTAGGCCTTGATCTTGTTAGCCAGGCCGATGCCGCGGCCCTCGTGGCTCGGGATATATATGACCACCCCGCAGCCGGCCTCTTCAATCGCCTTCAGGGCCGCATGTAGTTGCCAGCCGCAATCGCACTTCAGCGATCCCAGCACATCGCCGGTGACGCAGCCGGAATGAACCCGCACCAGCGGCGCCTCGCAGCTTCTCAGGTCGCCCTTGGTGATTGCTATATAGACGCCTTCGCCGAGTTTTGAAGTGTAGATTATGGCCTCGAAATCGCCGTGGATCGTGGGTAGATGAGCCGCGGCCTCGCGCGCCACCAACCGCTCGGTACGGCGTCGCAGTCTGATAATGTCGGCGATGGTGACGATCTGCAGGCCATCCGCTTCGGCGAATTCCTGCAGCGCCTCCATATCGGCCACGGTACCATCCGGGCTGAGAATCTGGCACAGGACACCGGCGGGATAAAGCCCGGCCAGTCGCGCCAGATCAACGGCGGCTTCGGTGTGCCTGACGCGGGCCAGCGTGCCGCCTTCGGCCGCGCGGATGGGGAAGACGTGCCCGGGACGGACCACGTCAGCGGGCCGAGTATCCTCACAGATAAGCAACTGGATGGTCCTTGCCCGGTCGCCGGCCGTGTCCCCGGACACGATGCCCTCGGCGGCGTCAACAGATACGGTGAAGGCGGGGCCGGAGCGGCCCTGCTCCGTGATGCGTCCGCGCGGATCGCCGCCGGCCATTGGCGGAATATCCAGCTCATCGAGGCGCTGGCCGGTCAGAGCCACGCACAGCATCCCGCGGCCCTTAGTCATCATGTAGTTGATGGCCGCCGCGTAGGCGAATTCCGCCCCGATGATCAGGTCGCCGGTGTTGTAGTCATCGGCCTCGTCAACAACGATGACGAATTTGCCCTGTTCGATGTCCTGTAATGCTTCCTGTATGTTTCCAGGCATATACATTCACTCAAACTAAGAATCCGTCCACACCAGGAACCCGTAGGTCGGGCTTGCTCATTACTATCCCGTAGGTCGGGCATCGCCATTAGTATTCCGTAGGTCGGGCATCGCTATTAGTATTCCGTAGGTCGGGCTTTCCAGCCCGACACCCGTTGCTTCCAGGAGTGCTGGATGCCGGACGGGCTAGAAAGCCCGTCCTACGCGGCAGTTCGGTATCTTTTCGATCTCAAGAGATGCTAGTGGCTGCCAGCCCGACATCGTCAACTGATAAATCCATTCTCCCGCAGGAACTGCTCGGTAATGCCACCACCGGGCTGGGCCGTTGCAGCATCGGCGCTGGCCAGGCTTCTGCGGACGTACTTGGCCAGGATGTCGAGCTCGACATTGACCTCATCGCCGGCCTTGATCCGGGGCAAAGTCGTTTTGGCCATGGTGTGCGGGATAATGGCTACGGAAAAGCCGCTATCTGTTGCTGCCGTGACGGTCAGGCTGATGCCGTCAACAGCGATGCTGCCCTTTTCCACCACGTAGATCATCTGCTCGGCCCGGATGTCAAAGCTGTAATGGACAGTCTCGCCCTCGGGACGGCGGCTGGTGCAGATACCGACGCAGTCAACGTGGCCTTGAACGAAGTGCCCGCCCAGCCGGTCAGATGGCCTCAGCGCCGTCTCCAGGTTGATGAGTTGTCCGCTCCGCCAACTCTGCAGCGTGGTGTGGCGCATTGTTTCGGCTCCGGCATGGGTCTCAAAGCTGTCGCTGGTGAGCCGCTCGATGGTCAGACACACTCCGTTGCAGGCGATGCTGTCGCCGACATCTGAATCAGCGACGATCCCCGGAGCGTGGATGCGCAACTGCACTCCGGACGAGCGAGCGCTTGCCTGCAGCAGTTTGCCGGTCTCCTGGATCAGTCCTGTGAACATATCCGGCCTCTAATCATCAAGTCAGGTCCCACCCGGCGCGTCTCGACGATCTCCAGCCTGGCGGCGTCGGCAAGCTCGCCTATTTCCAGGTCGGCTACCGGTCCCGGTCCCTGGCCAAGCAGCTTGGGCGCTACGAAAAATACCACCTCATCCGCCAGCGCCTCTCTTATCAAAGCTGCGGCCAGCGTCGGCCCGCCCTCGCACAGAATGCTGATGACATCGCTGGCGCCCAGTTGTCTCATCAAAGCGCCGAGGTCCACCCGGCCATCTTTTTCAGGCACAGTCAGGACCTTGGCTCCTGCTTGCCGCAGGGCCTCGATTCTGCCAGCGTCGGCCCCTTCGCAGCAGGCCACCAGACATTCCGTTCCATCCGCCCGCTGCCCCTCCGCGTGGCTCGGGCTTCCAGCCCGAGTCCTTGACAGAGCCTTGGCCGTTGGCGGCGTACGGGCACTGCTGTCAACTATCAGCGCGCCAGAGCAATGACACCCCTCGCCGAGTCGCGTGGTGAGGCTGGGGTCATCGGCCAGCACGGTCCCTACGCCGACCATGACAAGTTGCACTTGGCTGCGCATTTCGTGAACGGCCCTGCGCGCCTCCGGCCCGGTAATCCACTGCGAGCTGCCGTCGGCCATGGCGACTCTGCCGTCCAGCGTCATAGCCATCTTGAGTGTTACGTATGGCAGGCCGGTGGCCTTGTGTTTGAAATAGGCCCGGTTCAGTTGCTTAGCGCTATTGCCCAGCGGGCCCTGGAAGACCTCGCAGCCCGCGGCGACCAGTGCACTGTGCCCGCCGCCTGCGACCTGGGGATTAGGGTCCTCGCACGCGTAAAAGACTCTCCTTATCCCTGCTGCAACGACCGCCTCTGTGCAGGGAGGTGTGCGCCCGTGGTGACAGCACGGTTCGAGTGTCACGTAGATGTCTGCGCCGCGGGCCGCATCCCCGGCCTCCTGCAGCGCCAGCACCTCGGCATGCGGCTGACCGGCGGCTGAGTGGTAGCCCTCGCCGATGATTTTCGTGTCTTTGACGACAACCGCACCGACGGCGGGATTAGGCGCAGTTCTGCCCAGGCCCATGGCCGCCAGCGTCAAAGCCCTGCGCATATAAGAGCGGTGCATCTGCCTAATTATCCTCTTCCGGCTGCTCCTGGTCCTTGCGGACCTCCTGTTCATCCCGAAGAACGCCGGTGTAGAGCCTGGCTTGTCTCAGCTCGCCGATCACCTGGGTCTCTTTGAGGTCAATGTAGGCCACAACGATGACCATCAGCGGCAGCAGAGTCAATACGGCCCAGAAGATGAGCTCGTGCAGCGGGTCGCTCCACTCGTGCGCCAGGCCGTAGTAGATCATCCCGACGATAATCAAGAGTAGCGCGCCGCAGACGATGCGCAGTCCCAACTGCCGAGGGCTGATGATGCTACGCCCGCGTGTGAAGGCATTGATCTGCAGGGCCATGGCGATGCCGATGACCACGGCCATCACAAGCAGGATTACGCCGACCGCATACGTCATCACAAGCCTCCGATATCGGGGAAATGATAGCACGAAACACGGTGGAGAGCAAACTCTGCAGGACCCGAAGCGGCGAGGTTCAACTGCGCTTGAACTTGCTGTCAAGCTGGCTGGCGGTGATCGCGATTATGATGGGGTCGCCGTGCGGGCAGACGGCCGGAGCATCGGTCGCCGCCAGGTCTTCAACGAGCCGCTGCATCTCCGCGTGTGTAAGCTGTGTGCCGGCCTTGATCGCGCCGTGGCAGGCGACGAGTGCGGCCAGCTCGTCCCGCGCGCGCTCCAGAGATGACGGGGCCTGCCACTGCGCCAGATCGCGGATAAGGTCGCCGACCGCCGTTTCATAGTCCCGACCCACCAGCGCCGCCGGGATCGAGCGCAACAGATACGCGCTGGGGCCGAATTCCTCGAACTCGAAGCCAAGTTCCAGTAGGCTTTCCGCATTGTCCTCGACCGCGGCGGCCTCGGAGGGCGTCAGCTCCAGATTGAGCGGCACGGCGAGCAGTTGGCGTGCAACCGGCGTGGTCTTATCCCCCATCTGGTGCAGCAGCACGCGCTCGGCGGCACGGTGCTGGTCAATCAGCAGCAGGTCAGTCCCGGCCTGGGCGATAATATACCGCCCGCTGAGCTGTCCGAGCACCTGCGGAGCCTGCGCGGCTTCGGCCTGCAGCGCGGATTGGTCGGCCTCCTGCTGATCGGCGGCATCGGGCGGAGCATCCGCGAAGACCTCCAGGCCGTCGTCGCGAGCGTCTATCGAATCGACGAACGGGTTGACACGCAGGCGGACGGCGCGGCGTGACATGTCGGGCAGTGGCCCGTCCCAGCGGCCGGCGGCAGGTTGTGGCGGCGCGCCTGTGGCATCGGTCCGGCTCAGTCCCGGGCGGCTGGTGCTCAGCGAGCGCAGCCCGGCCTCGGCCAAACCGGCCTCGACAGCCTGCTGGCACAGGCCATGGATACGCCCCTGATTGCCGAAGCGCACCTCGATCTTGGTCGGGTGGACATTGGGGTCCACTGCATTGGGCCCGATGGTGATATGGATTACGCAAAGCGGCTGGCGTCCACTCGGCAGTAGCATCCCATAGGCCGCGGTCACGGCGTGGCTCAGGGAGCTGCTGCGCACGAAGCGGTTGTTGACGAAAAAAAGTTGAGCCCGGCGATTGGCGCGGGTCAGGCGCGGCGAGCTGATAAAGCCGCTGATGGTAATGTCCTCGGTCTCCAGGCGCATGGGCAAAAAGAGACGGGCGTCATTGCTCCCATGGATGGCGGCGATGACTGCCTGCAGGCCGCCTTGGCCCGCCGTGGTCAATACCGTCTGGTTATCGTGGAGTACCTTGAAAGCGATGTCGGGCCTGCCAAGCGCCAGCCGCTGACACCATTCGATGCAGTGGCCGCGCTCGGTGGCGGTAGTGGCGAGGAATTTCTCGCGGGCCGGCGTATTGTAGAACAGGTGTGTCACCTCGACATCGGTGCCGACAGGGGCGGCGACGGTCTCCTCTCCGGCAACTTCGCCGCCGCGCACGGTAATCCGGTGCGCCTCCGCAGAATCCTGCTGTCGGGTGCTAATCTGTAGCTGTGCCACCGCCCCGATACTGGGCAGCGCCTCACCACGAAAGCCCATCGTCACGATGCTGTCGAGGTCCTCGGCTGCGCTGATCTTGCTGGTGGCGAACCGCTGCACGGCCAGCCGCAGGTCCTCGGCGCTCATACCGGAGCCGTCGTCAATGACACGGATTAGTTCCTTGCCGCCGGCGGCGAGTTGAATCTCGATGCGCGAGGCGCCGGCGTCAATGGCGTTCTCAATAAGCTCTTTGACCACGCTGGCCGGCCGCTCTACGACCTCGCCGGCGGCGATACGGTTGGCCACACTTTCGGGAAGCACCTGGATATTGCTCATATCTGCACCTCAGCGTATGCCCGACACAATCACAATTCGCCCCCCAGGCCCGGAGTCCTTGCTCTGCAGATTAATCGTCGGGCCAAAGTTACGCGCGCATGAAGGTTTGCAGCCGCGTAGCAATGAATCTATATTGAGGTGAGGTTAGCCAGTTGCGGCTGGATTTCATTTGAAAGGCGAAAAGAATGACTGAACGATATCAGGGCGTTTTTCCCGCCATTGTGACAGCCTATGACAGCAATGGCGACGTGAATCCTGAGGTGCAGAAGCAGGTCGCGCGCTGGCTCATTGAGCAGGACTGCAAGGGCCTGTTCGTGTGCGGCGGCACCGGCGAGGGCCTGCTGATGAGCGACGAAGAGCGCGAGGCGGTCCTTGAGGCCGTCATGGAAGAGGTAGGGCAGGAGGCCACGATCATCGCCCACGTCGGCTCGGCCAGCCCGCTGCAGGCGTACAGGCTGGCAGAGCATGCCGCGGGACTTGGTGTTGACGCGATCGCCGCGATCCCGGGCACATATTTCCGGCCTGAGCCGGACGAGTTGGTGGCGCACTATACAACTCTCGCTGACATTGCCCAGCGACCGACCTTGCTTTACCATATTCCACGGATGACCGGGGTCGGCCTGACGCTGGAACTTATTGACAGGCTGGCGCAGATTCCGCATGTCGCCGGTCTGAAGTACACCGACTCGGACCTGTATATGCTCCAACAGATGCGCGCGGATCAGGGCGAGGACTTCATAATTCTGTCCGGCTATGACGAGATGATGGTTCCGGCGCGGCTGATGGGGTCCACGGGCGCGGTCGGAACCTGGTACAATGTAATACCTGATGTTTGCGTGAGAGCCTATGATGCGGCCACTCGCGGCGACTGGGACGAGGCCGTACAGAACCAGAAGATTGCCAATCGGCTGATTCGTACCGCGCAAGGTCTTGGCGGCTCGGGGCTGTGCAAGCTCGGTGTGGAGGTGCTTGGCTTTCCGGTCGGGCCACCGCGCATGCCCTTGGCGCAGGTGGATGCTGAGACCAGAAAGCGCTTCACCGAGTTCCTGAAATTCGAAGGCTTCGTCAAGTAGCAAATCCGTAAGACACAGACTGGACTTAGGGAGGCTATCTCGTGCGTAAGTTGATAATTGTGATGGTGGTATTGACGCTGAGTCTGGGAACGGCTGTGGCCGCAACCGTGGGCTATGTAACCTACGGCGGGCTTGAGAACCCGGCCGTGAACGATGAGGACGGGTGGGTCAGGGCGATGCGCGAGGCGGGGCTGACCGTCGAGCTGGTCAAGACCACTGACCTTCCCGACCCCGAAACGCTGGCCCACTGTAACGCCCTGTATGTCCCCGGAACCATCGCATTTACCGAAGCCGGATTCGCCGCCCTCCAGAAGTACGTCCAGTGTGGCGGCTGGCTGTTGCTGCAAGGCTTCTACAGCGCCACGTCTCTCGACAAGAGTGGCAAGGACATCTTCATAAAAGACAAACATGCCTGGAAGATAATCCGCCTCGAAAAAGGCGCCTGCCGCACCGGGATCCTACCGGCGACCGGAGCAGGTGCCCGGGCCAGTGGCCTGACCATTGCCAAGCTACGATTGGCCGACGGCTTTGCCCTCACCGAAGGCACTGAGACAGGCACGGTACTGGATATGGCGAAGCGGCCCAACGCAAAGCCGTACCTGTGTGCGGCGCTGCACTACTTCCCGGTGATCGGCGCGCGGCCGCTGATTTCGGGCGTCCCGGAGGCCACCGAAGACAACCAGCAGCCGGAGACGCTGTCGCTGGCCGTCTATAACGAATACGGCTCCGGCAAGTGCCTGTGGCTGACGCTGCCCCTGGTGGAGATGGCCGCAGACGGAGTGGAGTTTGCCCAGACGATAACCCAAAACATAATCAGCGCCATCGCCGCCAATCCGCCGCCACAAGCCGAAGAGCTCGCGGGGATGATCCCTACCGTAGAGGAAGCGATGGCCGACCTGAAGGCCTACGACATTGCCTTCCGCAGCGGCAAAGGCTACTCAGACAGCCCCGATTCGGGCATGCTCGGTTGGGCTGAGGCATCGCGGCTGTTGATGTACATCGAGTGCTACCGCGTGTCGGACGACGCCTACTGGCTGGATAAGATAGTGGATCATTTCGACCGGATGATAGCCAATCTTTCCGACCCCGACGGCGACGGCTATCTGGGCTGGCAGACGATTACATATTCAGATGCCCTGGGTTGGCCGAAAGCCGACGAGAATAACAAGGGCGAGGCCGAGATCGCACCGGAGCTGGTCCGCGTCCGCAACAACACCGATGTCACCGGCCACACCTACACCATCGAATTTGTCGAGGCGGACAGCTTCAACGTCATTGACACTGATGCGGTGATGCTGGTCGCGCGGGAAGAGACGTATAAGTCCGGCGCGGCGATCACGGCAATCCCCGGCATCAAGGTCACGATCGCCGGCACTCCCGCCAAGGGCGACAAGTTCGAAGTGCGCACCGAAGCCGTCATACCGCTGGAATGGGCTGTGCACGACGGCACCGTCACCTACGCGATAGCGCTGTTCGTCGAGGCGGTAGAGAAGAACGCGGCGCTCCACGAGAACTACGGCGAGAAGGCTGACGAATACGCCAAACTGCTGACGGAGAATTTCCTGAAAAAGTGGGACTATGTGTGGGTGGAGCCGGCCGAGGGGATGGGTTTTCTGAAATGGGAGCCGATAGTCGCCAACCCGTACCTGCGCAGCATTGCTCCCCAGGACATACCGAATACGATAAGAGCGATACCGCATAACCAGTACCTGGCCCTCGGCCGGACCTACCTCGTGATGGCCGATGTCGTTGACGAGCCACTGGCGAGCCAGTGGCGCGACAAGGCCGCCAAGATGGCTCGCTACTTCAAGAGCAAGCTGCGGAAGACCGGCGACGCCTACACCTTCGCGTACTGGGATCCCGTCGAAGAGCTTTCCGAAGGCGCCGATGATTTTGGCCACGGCGCGCTGTCGCTGAGCTTCGCCATTGAGGCGGCCAATCGCGGCGTAGTGTTCAGCGAAGAGGACATGACCCGCTTTGCCCACACGCTGTTCGACCAGATCTGGGACGGCTCGGTGGCGGAGCCGAGGTTCGCCGGCCGCGTTGATGGTGAGGGCGAGATGCGAGATGCGGGGATGGGCGGCCACTGGGCCGGTCTATGCAGGTATAGCGACGAGGTCTGGAGGCTGTTCTGGGCGATACTGCGCCAGAAGCCCGGCGCCAATGGCTTCCTGAATCTATGGTACGCACGCCCGGAAGTGGCCGAGGCTCCACCGGCAGCCCGAAATGAGTAGATTAGATACCGGCCCACGCGTTGTGCAGGAATACTTGGTCTGTCCAACGAAACCTAAGATTGAGTGGTCTCCGTCAGGCACATGGTGCAGTTTCAGGTGTACTCAGGGAACCTCCATGGACATCTCGGACTTGACTGAACTTCACTACATTGCCCCAATAAGCAATCTGCCTTCAGTAATGAAGCACGGCATCTTGTCGCATGAGCGCGCAAGCCGACTTGACCACGAATCCGTCGCCAACGCAACAGTCCAAGCCAGGCGCAAAGACAAGAGAATTCCGGCGGGCCGACACCTCCACGAATATGCCAACCTGTATATTCACGCCCGCAATCCGATGCTCTTCAGGCTTCTCAGATCAACTGATCAAGAGCTGTGCGTTGTATGCGTTAGAACCGATATATTGTACTTGGAGGGAGTGATCATCACTGACGGCAACGCATCGAGTGATTACACGGGCTTCTGGCCCTCTCCCGAGGGACTGAGCAACGTGGACGCTGAACTGAGCTTTGCCGAGTGGTGGGCTATTGGTGTAGAATTCGAACGTTACGAACGCATACGCAGAAAGTGCGCTGAGGTTCTGGTTCCGGACCGAGTTGGTCCAGAGCACATTGCTGGCGTCTATGTCTCGTGTGAAGCGGCGAAGCAAGCCGTAGAAGCGGAGGGCATAGACATCGCCATAACACTGGACGCACACCTGTTCTTCTTGTAGGGGGGCAGCGCGATGACCATTGAGGTGCGCGTAGGGGACTTGTTCGAGTCAAGTGCACAGACTCTTGTCAACACGGTGAACTGCGTTGGTGTCATGGGCAAGGGCATCGCCCTGCAGTTCAAAGAACGATTCCCCGACATGTACAAGGACTACGAGCAACGCTGTCGTCGTGGCGAAGTCAAGCTGGGCACTCCATACCTGTACAGAACCCTCATTCCCCCGTGGGTGGTCAACTTCCCGACGAAGGATCACTGGCGCTCGGTGTCACGGATTGCGGATATCATCGCAGGGCTGGAATACCTACTGGGGCACCACAAGGAGTGGGGCATCGAATCGCTTGCCGTGCCGCCGCTGGGGTGTGGTGAGGGCCAACTGGAATGGGCGATTGTCGGTCCGACATTGCACAAATACTTGAGGCGAATGGATATCCCCGTAGAGCTTTACGCACCTCACGGCACACCCAGGGCGCAGCTTCAGCATGACTTCTTGCAACGGGAACCACGCGGCACAGCAGCACCCCTCTCCTCCCCAGACCCTCGTGGCATCGCGGCCGCATGGGTTGGTGTTGCTGCCATCCTGGACCGGATCGAGAAACAGCCCTATCACTGGCCAGTGGGCCGCACCGCCTTCCAGAAGATAGTGTACGTCGCTAGCACCGAGGGTTTGCCTACGGGCCTACACTTTGAAAAGGGGAGCTACGGACCCTTTGCCAAGGAGCTCAAAAGAATTCAGACTGAGCTTGTCAACAACGGCCTCGTCCGCGAGCAACGTGTCGGAAGAATGTTTGTTATTAGTCCAGGCCCCACCTTCGAAGATGCTCAACGGACTTATGCCCAACAATTGCAGGCCTGGGAGCCCATCATCCACAAAGTGTCAGACCTGTTTATGAGAATACCGACCAAAGAGGCTGAAGTTGTCGCCACAGTCATTTTCTCGGCTCAAAGCCTAGCCGAGAGCAAGGGCGGCCCGCCGACGGAAATGGCCCTCCTGTCGGAGGTCATGGCCTGGAAGCAAAAGCGTGACCCTCCCTTGAATGAGAATCAAGTCGCCTACACGATTCGCAATCTGGCCGCCCACGGCTGGCTGAATGTCACCGCAAGTAGCGACCTGCCCTTGCCCCAAGATGAGCTGGTGGATGTTTAAGCGTTAGCCGCGTTGATCTCGCTCAACGCTTGCAGCACTGCATTCTTCAGATGGCGTCCTGCAACCTGGCCGCCAGCTCCGCCACTTTCTTCGGGTCCTTGACGCCCGGAGCGCGTTCCACGCCACTCGAAACATCAATTCCCTGCGGCGACACTGTGACCACAGCCCTCGCGACATTGTCCGGATTGATGCCTCCTGCCAGCATGATCGGCAACGACGACTGCTGCACTATCTCCGCAGCGGCTTGCCAGTCGCTGACCTTTCCGGTGCCGCCGGTGCCTGCGGAGGTGGCCGTATCCAGGACGATGCGGGCCACACCGGCCTCAGCAGCTTCGTTGATGCGCTGCAGTGTTTCGGCGACAGGAATCTGCCCGGCTTCGGCCCGCGGCGGCAGGCCAACGGCAAGCCACAGTTCGATTTCGCACGCAAGCTCTGACCTGATCGCAGCAATGGCGGAGGCCTCCGCATCGGAGTGAAGCTGTACTGCAGCGGGCCGACAGGTGGCGACGATGTCGCTGATTGCCGCCGGATTCTCGGTTTCGACCACGCACACGTGTGGGATCTTGGCAGCCCGGCCCAGCATGGCCGCACGCTGGACCGAGACGCTGCGGGGCGAGCGCGGTATCGCCACGATGGTCCCGAAGAAGGCCGCGCCGACCCGCGCTGCGAGCCGCAGGTCGGCGATCCTTGTTATCCCGCAGATCTTCAAGTCAATTTGCGTGACTTTGTCGCCACAATCGGGTGCGCTCATGGCGTGTCCTGTGCGTCCTGCTTGCCCAGCTCAGAACGGATCAGCAGGCGGTTGAGGGCATTCAGATACGCCGCAGCGCTGGCCTCTATGACATCGGTGCTGGCGGCCCGGCCAATGGCACTCTCGCCGTCGGTGGCAATGCGAACCGTTGCCTCGCCGAGGGCGTCTTTGCCACGGGTCACGCTGCGAATCGAGTAGTCGTCCAGCGTCGTCTGCACTTCCGTTATGAGGTTTATCGCGGCATACACGGCATCCACCGGGCCGTTGCCCACTGCCTCTTTCTCATATTCTGCGTCTTCTTTCCGCAGCCTGACGGTAGCCTGCGATCGGGCCCCGGTGGTGGAATTGACCTGCAGATACGCCAGCGACCAGGTCTCCGCCATCTCGGTAGTGGCCTCGCGCATCAGGATTTCGAGGTCTTCATCGTAAATCTGGTTCTTCTTATCGGCCATCTCGATGAAGCGGGCATAGATGTCCTCCATCTGCGCATCTGTCACCTGGTAGCCCAGGTCCTTGAGGCGCTGGCGCACGCCGTGCTTGCCGGAGCGCGGGCCCAGCGTCAACTCGCTCTCGACCCAGCCGACATCCTGCGGCTCCATGATTTCGTACGTCTCGCGGTCCATTATCACACCGTGCTGGTGAATCCCGGCCTCGTGGCGGAAGGCATTCTCGCCGACGATGGCCTTGTTCGGCTGCACTGGGAAGCCGGTAAAGCTGGAGACCATCTTTGAGGTCTTGACAATCTCCTTGGTATTGACCTCAGTGTAGGCGTCGAACTCGTCCGAGCGCGTTCTAATGCTCATCACGATCTCTTCAAGCGAGGCGTTGCCCGCCCGCTCGCCCATCCCGTTGACCGTACATTCGACCTGGCCGGCGCCTGCCTTAACTGCCGCCAGCGAATTGGCTACCGACAGGCCCAGGTCATCGTGACAGTGCACGCTGATGACCGCCTGGTCTATGTTCGGCACGTTTTCGAACAGCTCTCTGATCGTCTCCTCCATAATCCACGGCGTGGTGTAGCCGACGGTGTCGGGGATGTTGATGGTGGTGGCGCCGGCCTCAATGGTCGCCTCCACGATGTCGCGCAGGTATCCCAAGTCGGTGCGCATCGCGTCTTCTGGCGAGAACTCGACATCTGCCGTCAGGCTGGCGGCGTGCTGCACGTTCTCAACCGCCATCGCCAGTACTTCGTCTGCGGTTTTGCGCAGCCTTTTCTCCAGATGGACCTTGGAGGTGCCCACGAAGGTGTGGATGCGCGGCTTGGCGGCGTGCCTTATCGCATTGTAGCAGGACTCGATGTCCTCGGCCTTGGTGCGCGCCAGGCCACAGATAGTCGGCCCGCTCACCTCCTGGGCGATCCGCGAAACCGACTCGAAGTCCTCAGGCGACGAGAACGGAAAGCCGGCCTCAATCACGTCAACATTGAGGTGAGCCAACTGCTGCGCCAGAGCCAGCTTCTCCGACATAGTCATGCTGGCGCCCGGCGACTGCTCGCCATCGCGCAGCGTAGTGTCAAATATCACGATTTTTCGTGCCATCGTTGCTACCTCCGCCTCACCGGCCAACAATCGGACCGGCGGTCTCTGATTGAAAACCTGCTGTGACGGAGAACAAAAAAGCCCTCCGTCTCGATGAAGAGACGCAGGGACAATGTTCCCACGCGGTACCACTCTTCTTAACGAACCTTTACGGTTCGCCCACTTTGTGGATGCGGGAGCAAAGCCAATCTCCGACACCCTCTTCGGATAACGGTGAAGTGCCGTCGGTACCTACTCGGCGGGAAATTCGTGCAACTGCCCGCGTTTCAGCCCGCAACTCCGGGGCGAGATTCGGCAGTGCTGCGATAGTCGTCTTCCAGCCAGGGGCCTTCTGACCCTCGGGACGACCTCTCTATATCGCGCGAACCGCCTACTACTCCCTTTCACAGTCTTTGTGCGACTAGGCCGTAACTATACCGACTCTGCGCCAATTTGTCAAGCCAAATGCGGTCGGGACATCGGCCGGGTACTACAAGTCCGGCTGTTGCCAGGACATACGGCGGCTAGGTATAGTCAATAGTTGGATAGGCCCAGGCGTTATACGGCAGGGCATTGCTGATTCGCTCGATGATGTCAGGCGTGGCGTTGAGCACGCTGACAATGTCGCTCTTCACCGCACCCGCGAAATCCAGCCGCCGGCATAGCAGCCGATCTATCGCCCAGTCCTTGGCCTCAATCGTGACTTCAGTGTTCGCCTCCGGGCCTTCGTAGAGGGTGTAATCCCTCGTCGGCGTCCACACATTGACCTTGAGGTCTGCCACCAGGTCCAGGTCGGTGCAGACCTTGCGAAAGAGCCGCTGTGGGGCCAGCACCTGGCCCATGATCATCGTGTAACGCAAGTCCGGCTTGAAGCCGGTGTCCATGGCGATCTGGCGGCAGGGGTGCTCGCTGGATAGTAGCCATGTGACCGGCTTGCCCTTTTCAACCGCCATGTTAGCCAGCGTCTGGAGGCAGTGCTGGAGGGCCTCGGCGTCGGTCGCCGCTGCGTCCTGGATCTGCAACGGCTGGTCGGCGCGGTCGCCGGTCTTCTCGCCGACGATCATATAGGCCTGCAACGGCCCGCCTGCCGGGTAGCGGATGTAGTAAGTGTCCTGCGGCACCACCATGTAGATGCCGCGTTTCATCGCCAGCTCCCAGTAGCCAGGCCCATCGCGATACGGAAAGCCGCCGTAGTCGCCGAACATTGCCGTGAAGACGGAGAAGATTTGCTCGGAATCGGCATACAACTCATCCAGGCCGCCGAGGGCGCAGTCGCCTTGCGGGACCTGCTCCGGCTCCCATGTGGCGGCGCGCAAGTAGATGAGGTCCACGTGGCCGGTCTTCTCATAGAAACGATACCCACGGCTGCGTTCTGCACCGCGATAGACCATCAGCATCTCGGCGCGATCCTGCAGGAACTCCCTGGCCGCAGCGATCATACCAGAGCCAATGCCCCTGGAGCGCATGTCCTCGCGTGTGCCGACCGCGTGCTCGAAGGCGGTGTCAATTATCGCACCCGGGGCGACCTGAAACGGTCGGAATTCCAGCGGGATCGCGCCCACCAGCTCGTCGCCGATACAGGCCATGGCAGCGGTGTTGACAGGCTCCAGCTTACGCCACTGCTCCAGCGTCAACGGGGGAAAGATAGCATTGCGCAAGGTCAGCAAGTCTTCGGCATCGTCCGGCGTGTACTCGCGAAAAGTAACTTCAGACATAACGCCCCTCCATAGCTATACCGCTTTGGTCAGATAGACGATTCGCCGGCCGGAAGGAGGTCTCCTGCTCTGGGAAACTGGGGACAGTCACCTATTCCAGAGGAATAGGAGTGGGACTTAGAGAAGTAGCAATAAACAGGTGACTGTCCCCAATCTCCCCATGACGAGGCAATACTGATGCAGAATGCAGGAACTGACGCAGACAAGGGACCGTTTAGCAGCCATCGCACAGGTCGGGATTGCAGCCCGACATCGTATCTGGCCAGGAACGATCTGATGTTCATAGACTTCGACGGCACCATCAGCGTCAAAGATACCGGCATCGCGGTGATTGATGCCCTGGACCTGGACGAGGCGTGGGAGGTCGAGCACCAATGGCGGCGCGGAGAGATCGACTCGATGGAATGTCTGCGCCGGCAGTGGGGGATGGTGGACCTGCCACCAGCGGCGATCTACCGGATGATAGATAGCTTTGAACTGGACGAAGGCTTCAACGAGCTGGCGGAGGCGGCGATTGAAATCAGTGCGGGGCTGGTGGTGGTCAGCGACGGATTGGACTTTTATGTGGATAGGATGCTGGGTCGGCTGGGCTGGGAGACGTGCCCGGGCGAAACGGTGCTGCAGCGCCCGCGCCGCTGCATCCCCCGCTATGCAAACCACGCGCAGGTCACTGACCACGGGGTTAAGATAACATTTCCACACAGGAGTCCCGACTGCGAGCAGTGTGGCAACTGCAAAACCGCGCGCCTGATGCGCCTGCGGCCTCATTTTTCCCGCACCATCTACATCGGCGACGGCCATTCCGACCTGTGCGCGGCTCGGTTCGCCGACGTTGTGTTCGCCAAAGACGCGCTGGCCGAGGATTTTGCCCGGGCGGGCCGTCAGTTTGTCAGATTCGACAGGCTTGCAGAGGTCAACGATGTGCTGCTTGCGCCCTACAAAGCCTGATGCCGACAGCCGCTGTCGGCGCTTGCGAAAGCGCATGTTATGCAGTAGAATTTGGACGCGTTGCAGTATAGCCTCTTTTTGCAGGCCAGTTTGATTACCGGTTGGCGTGCTTAAGAATATCTGGAGTTGATTGGAACATGGATAGAGCCCCGTTGAGTGAACCCAAGATCACCTCGCTCATCGTCGAGAGCTTTGCGAAAGATTTCGGCGAGTGCATGGAGATGGATGCGGCGATAGTCGGGGCCGGCCCGGCCGGGCTGACCGCCGCGCGAATACTTGCCGCCGAAGGCTACAACGTCTCGGTATTCGAGCGCAAGCTGGCCGTCGGTGGCGGCATCTGGGGCGGAGGAATGCTCTTTCCCCGCATAGTGGTGCAGGAGTCCGCCAAGGGCATCATGGATGATGTGGGTATCAAGCTCGCCCCGCACGATGACTACTATGTGGCCGACTCGGTGGAGACGGTCGCAAAATGCACCGCCGCCGCGATTGACGCCGGTGCGCGGATATGGGTCGGCGTGGCCGTCGAAGATGTCATGATCCGCGACAACGACGAGATATGCGGCGTGGTGATCAACTGGGGCGCGGTGGAAGCCGCCGGCCTGCACGTTGACCCGCTGGCGCTGTCGGCCAAGTGCGTTATTGACGCCACCGGGCACGATGCCGAAATCGCACGCGGCGTGCTCAGGAAAATTCCTGGCGCGCGGTTCAATACCGACGATGGCACTGTGCCCGGCGAGCGGCCGATGCACGCCGAGGTCGGGGAGGCCGCGCTGGTCGGCAACACCCAGGAGGTCTATCCGGGGCTGATCGTAGCCGGCATGGCTGCCAACGCTGTATTCGCCTCACCACGGATGGGGCCGATCTTCGGCGGGATGTTCTTGTCCGGCGAACGGGCGGCTGCGGTGGCTAAAGACATCATCGAACGGTGCAGTTAGCTGGGGCGAGGGACCATGCATGCAGGCAAACTTACGGTCACATTGTTCGCGCTTGCTATAATACTAATGGTCGCGGTGCTCCCGCTGCGCACTATGGTTGTTTGGTGCGGCAAAGGTGCCCTGGAGTACCCCACCAAAGCGGAGCTTGAGAAGCTTGTCCGCGACCATCCCCAGGACGTCGAAATCTGGTTAGGTCTCGCTGAGTGTGCCAGGGGGGGAGAATCGGTGCCGGAAGGGCATCCCTTCTTTGACGAATTATTGTCTCCGGGCCAAGCTTATGAGCAAGCGATTTCTCTGCAGCCCGCTTCAGCGACACCGTATGTCCTCTACGCATCGTATCTTCTTGCGCATAGCGGGGAGGTGGGGCGGGATGAAGAATATGATGAGGAGTCGCAAGCACCGATCCAGCGTACCGCTGCAGAAATCGAAAACCTCCACCACGCAGAACGACTGCTCAAGCAGGCACGAGGGCTGGCCCCGCAGAACGCCGCCTCTGACTACTTGCTGGCCTCTATTTACCTTGCAGAGCATAAAGATGAGCAGGCCCTGAGCGCTTTGCAAACCGCCATGAAACGGCCTCGTTTGAATATACATGGCCGCGAGGCGGCTAAGGCAGTCCTCCGCCTCTTGGAGGGTACCGATATGCCTGCTCTCATGGTGCCGACGGCAACACAGACAATACACGCTCTCGGCCACCGGGGTTTGTATAGCCGATTACGTTCGCTGGCCCGCACTGTGGTCGCTCTCGGAGACAAGCTTAGAGCCGAGGGCAAGCACCAGGAAGCTATTGTTCACTACGAGGCCACGTTGCATTTGGGGCACGTGATGCGAGCCGACGCGTATTCGCTAATAGAGGGCCTCGTTGGTGTCGCCATCACGGGCATCACTTCGTGGCCTTTCCTTTCGCAGGAGCAACAGCAGCAGATAGAAAAGGAAACGCCGATAACGGAGGATGCCGCGGAGCGTGACCGAGCTTCGCAGGCTTTTGGGGAGGCTCTGTTTGCCCATGTGGAGCATCCAAACCGCGGAGAGATGCAGAAGTTCTTTCGTGAAGAGGCCAAACGGGAGGCCAAACGGGAGGCCTCCCTCTCCGAAAGCGAACGGGAGCAGAAGGAGCGCGTTATTCGGCAGCGGGAACAACGCTCGAAGCGCATGTATGAGGCTCACGCCGCCAACTTCACCGCCTACCTCAGGCAGCATGGGCGCACTGACCTGGCTCAGGCCTACCAGAAGGATGTCCAAGCTGTTGCGCAGTGGCGAAACAGAAGCGACGACCTTTTAGAGCGGATGATAGGCCAGTTGCTGGCAGCTTTCCATGACGGCCCTATGCGCCACACATGGGTCGTATGGATTCAGGCGGCGGTCTTGATAGCCCTGTGGTTTCTGGCGGGAGTAGTCTCCGTCGCAGCCCGATATTGGCGAGAGGCGCTGGGCCGCCTCGAGTGGAGCTACGGAGAGTGGCTGTTGCTACTGGGAATCGGCCTCATTGCAGGACAGATCTTCGCCACTATGACCAAAGTCCAGATAGTGTGGGGCATAATATCCGTCACCGACCCCCTTTACTTGGTGACCCCCCTCATATCAGCAAGCATTGGCATCGCCGTCTGGTTGGGCGTGGTGTTGCTTCTGGGCCTGCGAAAACGGGCGAGGCAAGCACCCGACCAGCGCCGCACCAGGGCCCGAAGCTATCTCGCCAGCCTGCGCATGCTACTGCCACCGACCTTCGCAGCCTTCTTCCTGTTCTCCGTCATCGGGCTGTGGCCGTTCCACCGGAGCCTGCAGTGGCTGGCGAGTGAGCGACGTATTATGATTGACCAGGGCGAGCCGCAATACTGGGAGATCGATTCTGCCAGTGACCAGACCACAGACTCGCTGTCGGTAAGCTTTCTCGCAAGTAACAACTCAGGCGTCTCAAGCTGTGACAAGACTCCCCTGCGATGTCCGGATTTGCCAATAGCCGCATCACAAATCTACGTGACACTCCCAGAGGTATCCCGAGCGGTGGGGATTGTCCGTTTCGGCAATGTAGAACACGTTGCGGTCATCCACGGCAATGTCATGGGTGCGGTAGCAAGTCTCATCTAAATCAGGATCATACATAGCGCCGAGGTTATGGAACGCGGCGCTTTCCCGGTCATAGCAGAAAAGCTGCCCCCCACCGCCGTCTCCTCCGCAGCCGTAAATCAACCCGTCCTCGCCGACCATCAGCCCCGGCATGCGGCGCGAATCATAGGCCTTGCCCAGGTACTCGCACTCGGCGGTGTTCGGGTCCAGGCGGATCAGCTCGCCCAGCGTAGAGCCGATGTACAAGTAGCCGTCGCCACCGTTGATCATGCAGTCCACCGGCCCAGCGCCCGGATACATGATGTCCTTGCCCTCAGGACCATTCGGAATGCTGTGATCGAGCCAGGTAATCTCGTCGGTTTCGGGGTCGTAGCAAAACAGGTTGTGCAGCGTCCAGTGCCAGGTGCCCCAGAAGCGGCCCCTGTCATCCAGCGCCGAAATATGCGTTATCGAGCCGATGAAATCAAAATCGGTGACCTCGTCGGCGTCAATGTCATACTTGAAGAACTTGAACACCGGATAGGTCAGGCCATAAATGAGGCGCCGCTGGGTGTCGAATGTGATCGTCTGGATGTAGTCGTGCTTCACCGGCGTGCACACGACCTCGTACTGCCCCGTGTCGGGCTTGTAAGTGAAGATCTTGCCGCCGGGCGCCTCCAGTCGCCGCGACACATCGTGCAAACATGCCGTAGCCCCGTAAATGGTGCCATCAGTATCGAACTCCAGCGAGCGGTGGATCTTCACGTCAAACTCTTCGCCCACGTCCGCCCAGCCAAGACTGGTCCACTGGAGGGTCTGGAGGTCGAACTTGTAGAAGATGTCCGCATCATAGGCGGTGATGCCACAATAAAGCATCCCGTCGTCCTCGCTAAAGAGCAGACAGGTGAATGCGACATAGTTACGGCGGCGCTCCGCGTCCAGATCGGCACCGAATTCGTCCGATTCCATCGGCGCGTGCTTCATGCTGAAGTCTCGCAGGATGTGGGCCTTGCATTTCAGAGGCATTGCTGATTCCTCCAGTACGGGGCGTTGTGAGCCGTCAAAACGGCACTTTCGCCGTGGCCCGCCACGGCTCCTGCGTCGGGGGTAGATAACTTATGGATCAGAGGTCCACGCGACACTCCCACAGATAACCCGAGCGATGGGGATTGTCGGTTTCGGCGACGTAGAAAGTGTTAGCGTCGGTGGCCGTAATGTCATGGGCGTAGTAGCATCCTGTGTCCAGTTCAGGATCGTAGAGGTTGCCGAGATTGGTAAAGGCGCGCTTCTCGCGGTCGTAGCAGAAGAGCTTCGCTACGTCGGCTTCGCGGGCATTGCCGGCACAGCCGTAGATGAGGCCGTCCTCGCCGACCATCAGCCCCGGCATGCGGCCTTCAGGATAGGGCTTGCCCAGGTACTCACATTTGGCAGTCTCGGGATCGAGGCGGATTAGCTCGCCGCCTGTGGAGCCGACGTAAATATAGCCATCGCCGCCGTTGGTCATGCCGTCCACCGCAGCGTCGTTGGGAAGACCATGATCGAACCAGGTGATGTCATCACTGTCGGGGTCGTAGCACAACAGGTTATTGCCGCGCGAGCGGTAGCTGCCCCAGAAGCGCCCCCTGTCATCAAGCACGGATATGTGGGTGCCGGAGCCGATGTAGCTGAAGTTGGTGACTTGATCTTTGGCGATGTCGTACTTGAACAAATTGGGCACCGGATAGGTCTGGCCGTAGAGCAGCATCCGCTCGGGGTCTAGGGTGATGGTCTGGATGTAGTCATGCTCGATTGGGGTACACAGGACCTTCAGCTCGCCGGTCTTTGGATCATAGGAGAATACCTTGCCGCCGGGTGCCTTCAGACGCTGCGTGACATCGTGGAGGCAGGCAGTGGCCCCGTAGAGGATGCCATCGTTGTCCATGCACAGCGAGCGGTGAACCTTCACGTCACATCTCTCGCCCACATCGGCCCAGCCGAGGCTGGTGAACTCCAAGGTCTGCGGGTTGAAGGTATAGAAGATATCCGAATCGTAGGCAGTAATGCCGCAATAGACCAATCCGTCGGCTTGGTTATACAGCAGGGAAGTAAAGGCGACGGCGTTGTGGAGCCGCTCTTCGTCAACGCCCTCTTCGCCGAACTGATCTGTCTCCGGTGCGCGCTGCTTGTCGTAGTCTCGCAAGACGTGGGCCTTGGCCGTCATAGCCATTGCTGATCCCTCCGGCGATTGATGTTTTGGTCAGCCGTATCCGCTTCGCCCTCAGTGTGCTTCGTGCGATATTCACAGGATATGACAGCAAGACCTTCCCGCGATCTCAAATTAGCCAAGAAAAAGCCGCTTCCCAGCGGCATTTCTTTCTCTCCGGCTGGGCTGTCCTTACTCTTCACACCGCGTTATGCCGCTGATGCGCCAGCGCCATTTGGAGAGCTTCACCAGGTCTATGCGATGCGTGTCCTCCCCTATCGTCGCTATTGCGTACGGGTCGGGGACATTGTCGTACAAGTGCCAGACATACCAGCGCAAGCCCGCGGCCCAATCCGGGCCAAGGCCGAGAGCTTTTGCCTGCTTGACCACCGATGGCGAAGTGGCGAGGCTGCGGGCCGTAGCCTCGTCACCGTGGGCGAGGGCCTCACCAAAGCGTGTCAGTACCGCCGGCAGAGTCGCCAAATCCGCGTGCCATACCTTCACATAGCTGTTCCCCACGAGCTTGTAGATCAAGTAATCAGTGTGCTCCTCAACGAACGGTTGCACGTCCGCTGTGGCGAAGTGGCCGACAATCTCCGGTATTCCGTCGTCGTTGACATCGTCCAGCTTGAAGCCGTCGCGGTGCCAGCCCCCCAGTTCAACGCGATCCGTGGTGCGCCATGTGTTTCCCTCGCTACGCAGGAGGACTGCCAAGGGATAACGGGCGCGGCAGAGGTCGTGTCTCCCATGGCCCGCCAGCACCGCCCATACTCGGCCCCCGAACACCCAAGCTCCCCATGCCTCGACCCATCCCTGCCAAAGGAATGCAAGGTCGTCATCATCGGGCGCCTTCAACCCGCGCACAGACGAGGCAATCATTTTGTCGCCCCGCTTGGCGATAAGCATTCGAGTGGCTGGGGCGATCGGGAGGCCGAGCCTGAGGGCTGCTTGGGTATAATCTATGCTCACCAGGACTGCATCGCGAGCACCCCACTCGTCGCACTGCACGTCTGTAAGGCGGCTCCCCAGAGATATCTGATAGTCAACAGACAGGCTGGCAGCCTGCCCACACATATCGAGAAACCAGTCAATATCGGCGGTGAGCGTGCCTTCGTCTTCCTCCCACTTGTCGGGGAGAGAAAGCAGTACGCCGAGGCCCTGAGCTACCAGGTCCCAGCCGCAGTCCTTCTGGGCCTGGGTCGCGCCCTCCCGCGCAACCATCTTCATCCCGCGGACGGCCAGCTCGCGGCCGCGATACTCCCCCCTGGCCCAGCACGAAGATGCTAACAAGAGGATGCACAGCAACAGCACTGTCGTCCGCACAGCCGCACCTCCTTGCACCGCCCGCGGCGCCAGGCGGGGACGGGTTGTGCTGTTCTCATTCTTCACACCGCGTTATGCCGCTGATGCGCCAGCGCCATTTGGAGAGCTTCACCAGGTCTATGCGGTAGAGCTTATTATCGATTCTGCCGATGGCGTAGGGCTGTGGGACGGCATCGTGCAGTTGCTCAATATACCACTGCAGGCCGCCTTCCCAGTACCTGTCCTCCTCCGACCATGAAGCACGGCCCCACCAGCCAAAGCTCTTTGCCCGCTGGACCGGCAAGCGTGATGTGGTGACGCAAAGAGCTTCCGCCTCGTCCCCTCGGTTAAATGCGTTGCACAAGCGCGTCAGGGACGCTTCCAACGTCTCCAGCGGCGCGTGCCAGACCTTCCTGTATCTTCCCTTCACCAGCTTGTACACGACGTAATCCATACTTGTCCGAACGTAGGGCGATATGCAGTACTCCAGGAAGTTAGCAACTATCTCCGGTACTCCGTCATCGTTCACGTCATCCAAGCGAAAGCCGGCGCGCTCGCGTTGGTGCCAATTAACGCGATCCACTATCCGCCAACTGGCTCCCTGGTTTCTTAAGAGGAGTGCCGAAGGCTGCGAAGCATTTCCGCCCGTGACCTTCGCCCCTGCGAGTATCGTCCAGAGGCGCCCGCGCGACATCCACGCGCCCATCTCCCAAACCCCCAGGGCCCAGGGCATTGGGTTAACTCTGTCAGGGCGCCCTGTGACCTCCCGCACCGCCGAGGCGATCATTGTATCACCCAACTTGCCAATAACCATCAGGCAGGTAGGGAGACATGGGCCATCCTGTATTCTGTCCCAGTAGCGGATCACCACAAGTATCGCGTCACACGGGCCGAACCTGTCGCGCATCGGTTGGCCGCTATCGCTAAGGTCTTCAATCCTGTACGCTTCCGGCAGGCCTGCCGCCCACGCGCATCTCTGCAGAAACCAACTGATGTCGCCGGTGAGCGTGCCTTCGTCTTCCTCCCACTTGCCGGGGAGAGAAAGTAGTACGCCGAGGCCCTTTGCTACCAAGTCCCAGCCGCGGTCCTTTTGGGCCTGGGTCGCGCCCTCGCGCGCAACCATCTTCATGCCGCGGATGGCCAACTCACGGCCGCGATACTCGCCCCTGGCCCAGCACGAAGATGCCGAAAAGAGGATGCACAGCACCAGCACTGTCCTACGCATGACGGCCCCTCTGTGGGGTACATTTGAACGCTATTCGACGGCACTCGTCCCAATGAGCGGCTTAATCTTCGCCAGGCGGATTCCACTCGCCAAACAGGCGCTTAATGACCTCACCTTTCGGCGAATTGGGACTCTGATGGCAATAGACATGCACGCCGTCGGCATGCTCGTGCCCGCAATTCATGACCTCTTCACAATACTCCGGGGTCGTCTGGCCGAGGCGAGAATGGCCGGTGGCGTAAAAGCCCAGAATGATCGCCATGTCCGGGCCCATAATCTCGCGGACCTTGGCGAGCTCTTCTTCGCACAGGCTCGGGTCGCTGAGGTTGGCGCCGGCAGACTCATGGCGGTAGTAGAACAGAAGCCCGTCCAGCAGATCGCTGTAATTCTCGGCCAGGTGGGCGGTCACCCTCGGGAAATACGTGCAAGGCACGAAGGCCAGGTGCGGGTTCTCCGCATGGGCGGCATCCATCATCTGCCCGAGGTAGTCAGGGTTGTAGAAGCTGAGAGCATGGGTGAAGTCGTCAATGCTCCAGGCCACAAGGTTGGGGTATTCGGTGCTCAGATGGCCGATGGCTCGCGCCCAGGCGACATAGTCAAGGCCGAATGGCTCCGACTTCATGGTTTTCGCCTCCGCAGGCGGCACCAGCGACACCCAGACCTTCAGATCGCTCTCCTTCGTCGCCTCCAGGAAGTCCTTGAGGTCGGCCCAATCAGTCTCGGCATGCCAGATCAGGAAGTCATAAGTGTTGCAATGCAGTTCCTCGAGCTCCGCGACGAGCCGTGGGATGTCCACTCTTTTCTCGGCGTTTCGCGGCTCGCCGTCGTACGTAGCCAGCGTGCCTCGGATGGCCGCTCGGCGGGCGTCCTGCGCCTCGTCGGCATGGGCGGCCGCCATCATCAGCAATAGTAGTAGCGTAGCTGTAAGATTTCGCAACATGGTAAATTCACCTCTCTCAGATCGTTGTGAACCGCGTTCACTCGACCCCGAATATCTCGGCTGCGGTGGCCCAGTAGATGCGCTGTTTCTGCTCCTCGGTCGCGCCCATCAGGTCGAGAATTTCCTCATAGCGGTCAATTAACCTCTGCGGCGGATGGGTATCTGAGGCCCAGACCAGCCGCTCCAACATGCCCTGCCAGACCTCCTCGCCCTGCCGCAAAAAGTGCTCTTTGAGCCATTGTGTATCGAGGCGCAAAAGCCAACCGCCGGTCAGGTCCCAGTAGATGTTTTTCCAGGTGGCGATGACCGCGCAGGCTTCTTCGACCCACGGGAAACCGAGGTGAGGCATCAGGATCTTGAGGTCCGGGAAGCTGCGCGCGATGGCGTCGAGGCAGACAGGCCGTTGATAGCGCGCCGAAGTATGGTGCCCGCGGTCATTGCTCAGCCGGCCGAGCATCCCACAGTGGAAGTTGATCATCATGCCGAGCGCCTCGGCCCGGGCATAGATCGGCCACAGGCTCTGATCGTCGTAGAAGGTAGCGGGGATGATGACCTTCAGCGCCTCGAAGCCCAGGGCATACAGCTCGTCCACCTTCTGCGGCCCATCAAGGCCGAGGCGGACATAGCCAAAGCCGATGATCGTGTCGGGGTAAAGCTCTTTGGCGCGGATTACGCCCTCGTTGTCATACTGGTTGAACAGCGGCCCGCAAGTGGACATGCCGATTTTTTCGACGCCGGCCGCTTTGGCCTGAGCGATATACTCTTCAAGCTCGCCTTCGGGGACGTGGTAGTGCCTGTGGATGTCGAAATAGCGCATTTGCATTGCCTCCGGTGCCGGGGTAATTTGGGCTGTCTCATTGCGCCTTGTTTGTTGGCTTACTGCTCGGTGGTGGGCCCTGAGGGCGGCTGTTGGTCGGAGATCGGGTACGGCCCCAGCTTCACGATCCCTTCGATTTTCGCAGACTGCATAATTTGCAGCTTTTTCTCAGCGACCAGGCGCCCCAGGCGGTCGCGCTCCAGGCTGCGCTTCAGCGCTTCCTGAAGCTCCTCAAACGGCGGGAGGCCTTCGGGCCTTCTTTCAAGCCGCTTGATTATATGATAGCCCATCCTTGTCGGCACCACCGAACTGATTTCACCATCTTTGGTGAGCGCGAACGCCGCTTGCTGGAACGGGTCCTCGCCTTTGGCGATCCAGCCCCACTCTCCGCTGTTGTCCTTGGTCCACGGGTCAATGGAGTTTGCCTTGGCGGCATCGGCGAAGCTGATGGTGCCGGCCAGTATTTGGCCGCGGAGCTCTTCGGCTTTTTCCTTGTCCGAGACGCAGATGTGAGCGACATTGACCTTATCCGGCTGTCGCAACTTCTCGTGATTGCGGTTGTAGTACTCAGCCACCATCTGGTCGGTGATATTGACCCGGTCTGCGACCATCTTTTCCAGCAGCATGGTCAAGTAGGCGTTGTGGCGGAAGAAGTCGGGGGTCATTTGGCCGAGCTGCAGCCATCTGGCGAAGTTGACGCCGGTGAGAGGCGCATTGACCTCGATTTGGCGTTCAGTGGCCACGCAGCGGGCGTCCAGCTCTTCTTTGGAGACACTAACGCCGGCTCTTGCCGCGGCCTGCTCGATCGCTGCAGCAGTAATCACGTTTTCGAGCACCTCCACGCCAAAGCGGGCCAGGCAAGCCTGAACAAGGCGGCTGTAGGGGATATTCTCGCGGTTGACAGTTGCGGCAAATTCGGGGGCATCCGTCTGGCTCCAGACAGCTCCAGTCAGTGTCCCCGCCAGAATCAGTGCTACTAACAGTGTCTTAGAGCGGTTCATTGTTTTGCTCCTCTGTCGGCGTAATCTGGTCAGTCTTAGCTTCCCTGTTCTCTCGTGGCCGCCGGATGTTTATCCAGACTTTGCTGTTCTTCTCAGATGCCTCGGTGCCGAGGTCGGCGGACAGTTCGGCCAGGCGAGCCGCGATCTTGTGTGCCCGGGCCGCCTCAGGATAGACCGGCCCCATGCGGCTGCGCGGTATCCAGATGGGCTTGGCAAAGATGTTCCAGCCATAGTTCTCGGTATACTTGAGATGAAAGATCGCGCTTTCCATCCGCTCGCCCTCGCGCTGGTCGAAGACAAAGTTGCCCATCGAGTAGAGGATCGGACAGCCGTTATAAACCTCCACGCCCTGCAGCATGTGGGGGTGATGGCCCAATACAACGTCGGCACCGTTGTCCACCAAGTAATGAGCCAGTTTTCTCTGCCGATCGCTAGGGGTCTTGTGGTACTCGTCGCCCCAGTGCACGGAGACGAACAGAAGGTTACATTCGGCCTTGGCGCTGGCAAGCTGCCTGGCCAGCTCATCGTAGTCTTCAATCTTGGCATACGAGCCGTGCTCGAAGCTCAAGTCGGTGTAAGCCATGAAGCCGAGGACATAGTCGTTGACAGCGAAGTAGGTCGGCTGCCAGGCGTCTTCCTTTTCGTCTGGATGCCGGCACCCGCAATAGGCCACTCCGTACTTTTCAAGCGTGTCGAGGGTGTTCTCTACGCCTTTCTTCCCGGCATTGAGCGTGTGGTTGTTGGCCAGTGAGACGATGTCGAAGCCGCCGTCAACCAGGACCTGTGCGGTCTCTGGCGGTGCGCGGAAGAGCAGATACTTGCTCGGTGAATGTGGCCCCTCGTCCGAAAGCGGACATTCGAGATTGGCAAAGGCAATGTCGGCGGAGCGGGTCAGATCACGCACTTTGGCCAAAATGCTTTCGTAGCCGCTATTGCGGATGGCGCGCCATACATTGCGGTCGAGCATGATGTCGCCGACGGCAACGATGGTGAAGGAGCGTCTTGGCAGGGCCTCGGGGGCTGTTTCAGCGATCTGCAGCGCCTGGTCGGCGGCCCCGGCTGATTGCTCGCGGCAGCCGGTCCCTATCAGCAGCAGCACAGCGATTGCCGCAATGACGATTACTGGTGTACGCCCGAATCGGATTTTCATGAGTTCAGCTTACTCCACGGACGGCAGACGATGGCGATTTGCACTGATGATAGATTATCTGCACGGCAGCGTCAACCGGATGCCGACTTAGTTGACAGTGTCTCACACGACCTATTATACTCTCTCTGACTGCGCGCAAACCAGTCTGGCGGGCGGGCGCCGTCACCCATTCAGGTCGCGCCGAAAAGCCGGATCGGATACTGTCAGCACAACAGCAGGGATCGGACAAAGCTTGATGTCACGCAGGGGCGGTGGCCTTGCAATTCGCAATTGCTTCGCAATTGCCACAATGGTTGTCGCGCTGAATTGTCAGCGCGCCGAGGGCGCAACAGGCGCGCTGGCCCCCTACGAGCCGGAATCGGGCTGCTACGTCGGGGCCTACATTGAGCTAGACAGTCGCATCAATGGCGATGTTGAAGCTTTTCAGGAGCTTGTTGGCAAAGATCACGCGACTTTTTTCCGCTACATCGGCTACGGCCAGCCATTTCCGTTCCAGTGGGTCAAGATGTTAAGGGCCGCCGGAGTGGTCGCTCATATCGCCTGGGAGCCGAACCACGGTCTCAGCCTGGTGCGGGATGATGAGTACCTGCGCGGCTGGGCCGAAGCGGCCAGACACGCCGGTGTGCCGATATTCTTGCGCTACGCCTCGGAGATGAATGGCACGTGGCAGGCATATTCAGGTAACCCCGCAGAGTACATCAAGAAATGGCGGCTGGTCTATCGTGTGATGAAGCAGACAGCGCCCAATGTGGTGATGATATGGTGCCCGTTTGCCACGCCGCGTCCCAACATCCCCAGTTACTACCCGGGAGATGATTACGTTGACTGGGTCGGTGTCAATATCTACAGCGTGGTGCATCAGGATGGCGATGTGACCAAGCCCCCGACCGAGGACCCGGTTTCGCTGTTGAGCTATGTTTACAACCTTTACGCGGACCGCAAGCCAATAGCGATCTGCGAATATGGGGCAACACACTACTGCCGCGCCGAGCAGAAGGATGTGACGGCTTTTGGCACCGCACAGATGTCGCGGCTGTACACGGCGCTGGTGGAGCAGTTCCCTCGGGTGCGGATGATCAATTGGTTTTCAGTTGATACAATAAGCGACGACCTGGCCGACAACAACTACTCGCTGACGGCGAACGAGCGCGTCCTGGAGCTGTACCGGAGCCTGGTAGCCGAGCCGCATTTCTTGTCGGCGGTGGTTGACAGCACCGGGCAGGTTGCTGTGACAGGCGAGGCCGCTGCGACGGCGATTGGCCCGGTCACGACTACGCCCGGAGTGATTGCTGTGCTCCCCGAAACGAGCTGCCCGCTGGCTGCCGATGATATCGGGCCGGTGGACCTCGACGAGATCTGGGTGGCGATCCTCGGCGCTCCCCCCCATGCGGTCTCCGGGACGGTTGAGATCGCCGTAGATGTGCCGGCTGAGATAAAAGCCGCAACGGTGGCCATTTCCATAGATGGGCAGTTTCGCTGCATCACCAACGTAGCGCCATACCGTTATCGCTGGGATGCGCGCCGTTGGCAGCCGGGCGAACACAAGATAGACGTGGAAGTGACCGATAATCTGGGCCGTGTTGCCGGTCGCAAGCAGGTTTGTGCAATCGTTACGCAGGAATCGGAGCAATAGACGGCGAACGAAGATATACGCATGATTGTGCATGAGGCTGCAACAGCCTACTGCCCCGATGAATTAGGAGAACAGGTAAGATGAAAAGATGTCAGAGCGGCTTCACGCTGATTGAGCTCTTGGTCGTAATCGCCATTATTGCGATATTGGCGGCGGTCCTGTTTCCGGTGTTTGCCAAGGCACAGGAACGGGCTCGCGTCGCCAACTGCATAAACAACCTCAAACAGCTCGCCACCGCAGCCTCGATGTATGCAACCGATTACGATGAGGCACTCAGTATCGGGCAACGGCCTTCCACGCCTGGCACACAGGATGGAACGTGGCACTGGCGCTGGTACACGTACACGACCAACATCCAGGTTTATGTGTGCCAGTCGGGCGCGCAGGAGACGATAGCGACCTTCCCGAGCAATGAGCGGGGGGAGATCAGCTATGCGACAATCTGCGAAGACTGCTTTCCGAACCGGGTCTGCGTGCTCGGAAGGGTTATGCGCCCGGCCAACACGATGCTGCTAAGCGACAACCCCTGGTCGGCGAGATCCACGTGCCCCAAATCGCACGCCGGTCGCGCCGGTCACATGCCGCTGGTGGATATGGAACAGGCCTACGATGACTTCCCGTGGCACGACCCGTCCATTAACATCTGCTTCATGGACGGTCACGCCAAGAGCATCCAGTGGAGCAAGACCGCGGGCGGGCCCCAGGACCCGCTGTTCTTGAACCAATAGACACTAACGGCTGACGCCCGGGCTTCAGCCCGATAGTCAGATAGGCAGACGAGTAATACGCAACGAACCGGTCGCCGCAGACAGTGAGATTAACACTCACGTGGCGGCGGCCTTTTTTCAGCACAGACGCGGAGTGTGACGACAGCCATGGCGGCTGTAAGGCTGGTGAGCCTCACCAAGCTCTATGGCGAGGTCACCGCGCTGGAGAATGTGAGTCTGGAGATCGCCGACCGTGAGTTCCTGGTGTTGGTGGGCCCTTCGGGCTGCGGCAAGACCACCTGCCTGCGTATCATCGCCGGGCTCGAAGAAGCTACCTCGGGCCAAGTGTGGATTGGCGAGCGCCTGGTCAACGAGGTGTCGCCCAAGCACCGCGACATTGCAATGGTCTTCCAGAATTATGCCCTGTATCCGCACATGAGCGTTTTCGATAACATGGCGTTCGGGCTGAAGCTGCGCGGCCTGGGTAGGGATGCAATTGCACAAGAAGTACAGACCGCTGCGGAGATGCTGGGCATAGACGCATTGCTCGATCGCCGGCCCAGAGCGCTTTCCGGCGGCCAGCGTCAACGGGTGGCGCTGGGCCGGGCCGTGGTGCGCCAGCCGGCCTGTTTCCTGATGGATGAGCCGCTTTCCAACCTCGACGCCAGACTGCGCATTGAGACCCGGGCCGAGCTCATCAGGCTGCACCGGCGTCTCGGAATTACCACCATTTACGTCACCCACGACCAGATCGAGGCGATGACCATGGGTGACAGGATCGCGGTGATGAAAGACGGCGTGATTCACCAGTGCGACGAGCCGCTGGGGCTCTACAACCGGCCGGCGAACCGGTTCGTGGCCGGCTTCATCGGCAGCCCGCCGATGAACTTCCTTGACGCCGAAGTGGAGGATGTCGGCGGGCAACTGTGGGTGGCCGGAGAGGGCTTTCGCGCGCAGGCTGACACGGCCCATCAAGACCGCCTCCGCGAATATGTCGGGCAGCGGGTGACGTTCGGTATCCGGCCGACGGATATCCATGATAAGGCCCTCGCGGCAGCCTCGGCCCTAAGTCAGGATAGCTGCCTGGAGGCGGGTGTGGAGGTAATCGAGCCAACGGGGGCCCACACGCTGGTCTATTTGACCCTTCGCGGGCAAAGTCTGATCGCCAGCCTCGACAGCACAACCCGGGCAATCGAGGGCGAAAAGCTTGATATCTGCCTCGATATGTCCAGGGCCCATTTCTTTGATGCAGCTACCGACCTGAGTATCCTATAGCAAATAGGTGACTGTCGCCCTTGGTGAAGTTGTGGGCGAATGGTGTGGCGCCGTTGGCCGTTTGGGTGTGAAAACCTCGCGAGGATAGCGTTGTGCGTGGGCCGGCCCCTCCAACGACAGCTCCTTCTAGCATTAGGAATCTGCATGAGTACAGTGGAAAGTCCGACGCGGATCTGGATGTAACGTCAATTCCAGACAGGCGTCAACGGCAGCCGCCCGGTGGATGGTACAACATGGCCGATCCGAGAAGCCTGAGCCTGGCAGAGCATATCGAAGAGTTTCGCGGGGGACTCATACGCTGCGTGATAGCCGTTGTTGTTGGGATGGCGATATGCTGGGGGTTGCGCAACACTCTGATGGGCTGGCTGGAGTACCCGGCGCTTGAGGGCGCACGTCGGGCCGGGCTGGAGGACTTCAGCTTCCACATCTTTGAGCCGGCGGGCGGCATCCTGCTGATGATGCAGGTGGCACTGCTGGGCGGCGTTGTGATGGCGTCCTTCTTTATTGCCTGGGAAGGCTGGAAGTTCCTCGAGAAGGCGCTGCAGCCCGACGAACGCCGCTACGTCTATTTCGTGGTGCCAATGGCAGTGCTGCTGTTTGCCGGCGGCATCGGGTTCTGCTATCTGGTCACACCCGCGGCCTTCGCTTTTCTCATAAGGTTTAACACCCAGCTCGGGGTCGAGCCCCAGCTCATACTCGTCTCGTATCTACGCTTCTTCATGCGCTTGCTGCTGGTGTTTGGCCTGACCTTTGAGATGCCGCTGGTGATGTGGTTTCTCGCTCGCGTGGGGCTGGTCTCCAGCGCAACATTTATCGGGAGCTGGCGCTGGGCTATTGTCATCATCATGGTGATCGCGGCGATGGTCACACCCACCCCGGACCCTTTCAATATGATGCTGTTGGCGGGGCCGATGGTGGCACTGTACTTCCTGAGCCTGGCTCTGACTGTGTTGGCGCAGAGGCAACGCCGCAGGCAGCAAGAAGAGACCGGGCCTGCTACCGATGCCGCAAAGCCTGAGCAGCAGCCCCAACAGTCGCCAAGCAGTGAGCCCCATGCGATGGATATTGGCCGCCACCTGCGGCAGTCAGAGCAGGCGGAGGCCGACCTGGCAGCCCTGGATAAGGAGACCGAGCGGTCCTACGCTGAGGCGGATGCGCAGTTGCAGCCCGACGAGCAGGCGGGCGATGATGACGGCACGGACAGTGAGAGCTGATGGACCTGCTGCAGGTACTCAATGCGATAACTGAACGCCGCGACTACCGCGACCAGCTTGTGCACACGGCGGCAATCCCGCCACGGCGGGCGCGGTACGGCAAACTCAAGGCGGAGCTGGCCCCGCGCGTGCAGCAGATCCTGGCCGATCTCAAGATCAAGCGCCTTTACAGCCACCAGGCCGAGGCGATAGATGCGGCACTGGCCGGCGCAAACACCGCAGTGGTCACCGCCACGGCCAGCGGCAAGACGCTCTGCTACCTGGCGCCGATAGCGCAGAGACTTTCCGAGAGAGCCTCGAGCCGCGCGCTGCTTATCTATCCCACCAAGGCTCTGGCCCAGGACCAGTTGCGCAAGCTGGCGGATTTCGGCGCCGGCGAGGCTTTCACGGCTGCCACCTACGACGGCGACACCCCCAGCGCGGCACGGCGGCAGATAAAGAAACAAGCCCAGGTCGTGCTGACCAACCCCGACATGCTGCATGTGGGGATATTGCCCTACCACCACACCTGGGCCGGCTTTTTCCGCAATCTTGAGTATGTGGTCATAGACGAGGTTCACACCTACCGGGGCATATTCGGCTCCCACACGGCAAATGTGATTCGTCGGCTGCGGCGGATCGCGGCCCATTACGGTGCCAACCCTCGGTTCATCTGCTGCTCGGCCACCATCGGCAATCCCCTGCAACTGGTGCGTGAGCTTACCGGCGTGGATTTTCATCTTATTGACGAAGACGGCGCTCCGAGTGGGCGGCGTATCATCGGCTGGTGGAATCCGCCGCTGGCTGACGCGGCTAGCGGCCAGCGACTGAGCCCAAACCTTGAGGCCGCGCGGCTGCTGTCTGAGCTGGCCCGCCGCCAGGTCCGCAATATCACCTTCACCCTCGCTCGCAGCACCGCCGAGCTTATCTTGCGCTATGCCCGTGACATGCTGAAGAAGGCAGGGCTGGCCGACAGGGTGATGGCTTACCGCGGCGGGTATCTTCCGAAGGAGCGGCGCAAGATCGAAAAGCAGCTTTTCGACGGCGAGCTTCTGGCGGTGACCTCGACCACGGCGCTGGAGCTGGGGGTGGACATCGGCGGCATAGATGCGGTGATCATGGTCGGCTATCCGGGCAGCATCGCCAGCGTCTGGCAGCAGTCAGGCCGGGCCGGACGCAGCGGGGACGACGCCCTGGCGATCCTGATAGCCGTCGGCGGCGGCATCCACCAGTACCTGATGCAGCACCCGGAGTACCTGCTGGAGGCAAGCACTGAACATGCGACTCTGGACCCACGCAACGAGTTCATCCTGGCTTCGCACCTGCTGTGCGCCGCATACGAGCTGCCCATAGAAAACGCTGACGCGAAGTTGTTCGGCCCCGATATGGAACAACTCCTGGAGCTCTTGATGCAGGAAGGCTTCCTGACTCGCCGGCAAAGAGCATGGTACTGGATCCACCCGGAACTCTATCCCGCCGCAGAGGTCAGCATCAGGTCAATTGCAGGGCAGCCCTATGACATCATCGAGCAGGAAAGCGATACGCTCCTGGGCACGGTTGATGCCGAGTCGGCTTTCAGGATGATTCATCAAGGCGCGATTTATTTGCACGCGGGCGAGACCTACCGGGTGGAGGAACTCGACCTGCAAGAGCGCCGGGCGCTGGTGGCGGCAGTGGACGTGGATTACTACACCCAGCCGATGACCGCCTCGCAGGTGCAGCCGGAGCAGCCGACCGAGAGCCTGCAAGCGGGCCATTTGAGCGTGCGTTACGGGCCGGTGAATATCAAGTCGCAGGTCATCGGTTACCGAAGAATCGGCCAGACACACGAACGGGAACTCGGTGTCGAGGACCTGGACTTGCCGACCGAAGAATTCGAAACCTACGGCCTATGGCTGAGCGGGTCGGATGCGGCGGAGTTGTGCGCTGCAGATGGCTTTGATCTTGCCGGCAGCCTGCACGGACTCGAGCACGTAATGATCAGTCTGTTGCCGCTTTTTGCGCTGTGCGACCGGCGCGATGTGGGCGGGGCGTCGGAGCCGGCCCATGCCGACACCGGCGCGCCGACGGTGTTCATCTATGACGGCTACCCGGGTGGTGTTGGGATCGCGCGGGCGGTCTATTTCCGCCTGGGCGAATTGCTGGCAGCGGCTGCGGAGACGATCGAGAATTGCCCGTGCGAAAGCGGCTGCCCGGCGTGTGTGCAGTCGCCTTTCTGCGGTAGCGGCAACGACCCTCTCGATAAGGCGGGCGCCGCGGCGCTGGCCCGGCACTGGGCCGAGGTCCTGCAAACGCACGCACCGCAGTCCGACGAGGCGGAAGGAAAGTGCTGAGGGCTTGGAGAAGGTAGTTTAGCAGGGCGGTCTTATGGCAGTAGATTTGCACATACATTCCACCGTATCTGACGGCACACGGACGCCCGAAGAGATCGTGGCAACAGCCGTACAGCGTGGGCTGTATGCCATCAGCATCACCGACCACGACCATGTGGCCGGGGTTGCGCCAGCGCAACGGGCCGCCGGGGGCGACCTGCTGGTGCTGCCGGGGGTGGAGGTCAGTACTGACCTGCGCGACGCCGAGGTGCATATTCTCGGCTATCTGGTAGATTGCCACAACGAGCCGCTACTGGCAAAGCTGGCCGAAGTGCGTGCCAGGCGCGTGCGGCGCGCCCGAGAGATGGTCAAGCGCCTCAACAGCCTGGGAGTGAGCTTGGACTACGCCCGGGTGGCGCAGATCGCCGGAGAGGGCAGCGTCGGCCGGCCGCATCTGGCCAGGGCGCTGCTCGACCAGGGGGTGGTCGGCAGCCAGGCGGAGGCCTTTCGGCGTTTCTTGCGCAGGGGCGGCCCGGCATACGTGCCGCGATACAAACTGTCGCCTGCCGAAGCGATCGCCCTGATTGGGCAAGCCAGCGGAGTAGCGGTGCTGGCACACCCGGGGCTGTGCCGGGATGACGAAGCGGTTAGAGAGGTGCTGCAACTGGGGATCGGCGGCCTGGAGGCATACCACACCGATCATACTGACTTTCAGACGGAGAAGTACCTGCGCATGGCCGATGAGCGCGGTCTGCTGGTGACCGGCGGCAGTGACAGTCACGGCCCCGGCGGACCGATACCGGTGGGCGTCGGCAGCGTGGATGTACCTGACGCAGCCGCTGATGCCCTGGTGATGTGGGCAAAGGACAACGGCGGACACATTATGGCAATTGGGTGAGATTATGGAAACGATCGTTTGCGTAGCGCCACAAGCTCCGGACGTGACCATTCTTAGCATCGAGGGTGAGGCGACTGACTGTTCGCGGGATCTGGACCGACTGGAACCGTTGCTGCAAAATCTGCTCGCTTCAGAGATCAAGTACCTGGTGGTCAATCTGTCGGGTCTGGTTTCAATCGGCTGCGAGGCGCTGGCGAGTTTTATGTTGGCGGCAATGCTTTTGCGCGCCGAGGGGGGCGATATGGCCTTTGCTGCAGCTACCCCCGAAGTCGCCGCAATTCTTGCCAAACTCGGCGTGGACCGCATGGTGCAGCAATACGCCACGGTGGACGAAGCGGTCGCCGCCGTCCGCGGTTGATAAGGCAGGCCCGCCAGAGATGCAGCCCGCGAGTATTCGCTCACGAAGGGCACGATCACTGTGGATGAGTTGACGATAGTCTGTTTTGGCGACTCGGTAACGCTGGGGACGCCGCACGTGCCGGAGCATGACGCCTTCCCGTGTCTGCTGGAGCGGCGGCTGAATTACCTCCTCGGAGACGCCGGTCCGCGGCTGGAGGTAGTCAACTCGGGTGCGGGCGGAGAGAATACCGCTGAGGGGCTGGCCCGTTTTGATACCGATGTAGCGGCACACCGGCCTTTTCTGGTAATCGTCGAATTCGGCTTAAATGACCTGCGCCCCGAGCCGGGCAAACTGATCGAACGCGACGATTTCGCCGTCAACCTACGTGACATATACGACCGCTGCAAGGCGCTCGGGGCTGAGGTAGTTCTAATGACCCCAAACCCGGTGATTGACCGCATGCACAGCTCATGGGGCACTCACGCCTACGACGACTATGGCGGCTGCAATGGCGCGATCAGCGCCTATGCCGAAGTGGTCAGGGAGGTGGCTCAGGGGACCGGCGCGGTGCTTTGTGATATTTATGCCACATTTATCGAAATTGCGATTGAAAAGCAGTTTGCCGGGGAATGCTATGATTACAGCGATCTGACCTGCCTGGCCGATTATATCAGCCGAAATGACGGCGTTCACCCGACGATTGCCGGCCAACAAGTCATGGCACTAGAGCTTTATAAGACGGTGCTACTGTATCGGCTGTTGTGAAAGCCGGCCAGAAGCCAAGCTGGTTGACAATCGGCTCGCATATAGGGCATAATTTCACAGTGGTGGCAAGTCCGGCTGTATCGTACTTATTTCATCGGCCCCAGGTGGTACAACGAAGCCTATGCGCAGCGACCAGCAAATGGACAAACAGGCGGGAGCACGGAGTGTAGCGGCGGCACTGAGCGCCGGACACGGCCTCGAGCTCGTGTCCGACAGCGAGTTAGTGCTTGGCGCCCAGCAGGGGCTTGAGCGAGCGTTTTCGACAATTGTTGACAGGTATCATGCTAGAATCTACAGCCTGGTGTACCGCATGTGCGGGCCCAAGGAAGCCGAGGACCTCACGCAGGACGTTTTCCTGCGGGCATTGAGCCGCCTGCACAACTTTGAACTCCGTAACGAGGCCTCTCTGCGCACCTGGTTGTATCGCATCGCAATGAATGTCAGCATCAACGAGTTGCGCCGCATGAAACGCCGTCGCCAGCTCGAGGGGCCGTCGCTGGATGCAGTGGTGCAGACTCAGGAGGGCGAAATACAACGCGGTGTGCCGGATCTCTCGCTTATGCCGCACAAGATTGCAGAGCGGGAAGAGACCAGGGAGTTGGTCCACGCAATCATCCGCCAAATGCCCCCAAAGAGTCAGCAAGTGCTGGTACTAATAGACCTCGAGGGTATGGAGTATGAGGAGGCTGCTGCTGTAATCGGCTGCCGCGTCGGGACCGTCAAGTCGCGGCTCTCGCGCGCCCGTGAGGCTTTTGCCATCAAGCTAAAGGCCTGCACGAAGTCTCCTGACAGGCAACAACAGCAATCATGAGAACGCCCGTCAAGGCCGAGGAAACTCAACTGACTTGTGAAGAGGTCAGCGACCTGCAGGACGCCTATCTGACCGGTGCGCTTTCGGCCGAACAGAAGGCGACCGTTGACGACCATTGCGCCCACTGCAAGCCCTGTCGCGACCTGCTTTCGGAAGCGGCCGGCCCGCAGCCGCTGCAAAGCCCACCAGAGCCACCCACGCCGCCGCGATATTTGGCCGCCCAGATCAAAAGCGAAGCCAGGCAGCGCAGGTCGCCCGAGCGCGCCGCCGCTCGCAAGCGGATGATCGGCTCGCCATCGTTTCTGGCCGTCTGCGCCGTGATCGCCGCCGGCGTGATCGCAACACTCGCCGTCACCTATCACATGAACAACGTCCGGCTCCGCGAAGACACCTCGGCCCCGGCCTTTGTGGTCACCTCGGGCGGCGGTGTGATTATGTTGACCGACCCCGAAGACCCCATGCGCGAGCAGACAGCCGATGAACTGCTGGAGAAGCTCCGCCGCGGAAAACAGGATCTAGAGAAAGCGCAGCCCGAATCTCAGGGGGTACAGGTGCAGCCTGGGATCGATATCTTCTCCGAAGCACCGGACACCACGAAAGACGAGGCTGCCCCGGGGGGCTGATAGACAAGCTGCCCAGTGCCACGCAGTGGTATTTAGTAATCCTAACCGTCGCCCCAGGACATGGTGGGCGGCTTTGTTGTGGCCTATGGCACCCCTGTGAAAACAGTTGCTTCGATATATAGTCGGAGCGTCTCGGAACCGGGCCGGATAATGTCCATGTAGCGACCGCGATAGTCAATCTTGGCCCCCAAAGCCTCGGCGACAAAGCGCAGCGGAACTCTCAGTCGCCCGGCCACCAGGCGAGGCGGGACCTCCAGAGCCTGCGCCCGCCCATTGACCCAGGCAGTCGGGTAGTCAACCTGCAGAATGATGAGAGCGCCACGCTGACTGATCGCCGCACTGCGCGTCGGCGCTGACCACTTGACCTCAGCACCGAGCCATTCGGCTATATCGCGCACCGGAACCAGCAGGCGGCCGTTTTCCATTACACGGGCAACCGGCGGACGCTCCGCTGCACCGACGCCGGCGAGGATGCAAAGCAATCCGGCCCAGATGAGCAAAGCGCGCATGGTCCTGGTCATGGCAGCATTATAGCACTAAGCTGCATTGTTCACGAACGCGTAGCGGGTGCGTGTCGAATCCTCGGTAGGACAGGAAGGACCCTCCCGAGAAACCCGGAGGACAAGCTTGCGCGCCATCCTGTCCGCCATAGCCTTGGCGAAGGCGGAAGCTTTAGCGAAGGCGGGGCATCCCTGTTGTTTGCCGTAGGCTCGTAACGGCGAATTTCGTCATTAGACAATAAGTGTATTGAAGGTCTGGTCGTGAATTCCGGAATTAGGAATCAAGTATCTGCTTGTTGTAGGGCGCGGGCTTGTACCGCGCCGGTCGTGTGGCGCAATATCTTTGCAGCGCACAACCTATTCGATGTCACTTTCTAGCCTGTCAATGCCGTTGCCGTTGTAGGGGCGCAATTGATTGCGCCCACTCAGCGGGAGCGTGGAGGGAGTAGGGCCGGCGCGGTACAAGCCCGCGCCCTACAACAAG
>JAUVVY010000083.1 GCA_030604405.1 bacterium
CAAAGTGCTGTCGGCGATGTGGCGCGATCGAGTATCCTATGACGAAGAGCTCCACCAAAACAACCGCCGACAACACGCCGCCTGACACAAAAACACACCACCTATTGACATACACAGTCCGAAAGGCAAACGGCAAAGGCAACGGCCGGCGGGGCACAGGTCCCCGCCCTACACACGGCAACGGCCGGCGGGGCACAGGTCCCCGCCCTACATACGGCAACGGCCGGCGGGACTCCGCCACTTCAGCGGTTCTGATACCACTTTTCAAAGAATTCCTGGCCGCGCTGGTAGGAGCTGTCGAGCCAGTCTAAATTGTCGGCGAACCAGCGCACCGCCCGGCGCATTCCGGCCTCCCATTCTAGCTCCGGCCGCCAGCCGAGCTTCATAATCCTGTCGCCCTTCATCGAGTAGCGGACATCATGCCCGGGCCGGTCTTCGACATGGCTGATGAGACTCTCCGGCTTGCCGAGTTCGTCCAGGAGCAGGCGGATCGTCGCCATATTAGGGCGCTCGTTGTGGGCAGGTATGTTGTAGGCCTCGCCGGGCTCGCCCTTTTCGAGCACCAGCAGCGTCGCGCGACAGTGGTCCTCCACGTGCAGCCAGTCGCGCACCTGCATGCCATCACCGTACACGGGCAGCGGCTCGTCGCGGAGGGCCTTATAGACAAACAGCGGCACGAGCTTTTCGGGATATTGATACGGCCCGTAGTTGTTGGCGGGACGAGTGATGAGCACTGGCAGATCATAGGTGACCCAGTATGCCCGGGCCAGCCGGTCAGCACCGGCCTTGGTTGCGGAGTATGGATTGCGCGCCATCAGCGGGTCGTTCTCATCGAAGGACACGCCCTCGGCCGCGCCATAGACCTCGTCGGTGGACATATGCAAGAAGCGCTGCACCTGTGCCTCGCGGGCCGCTTCCAACATGCGGAAAGTGCCCTCGAAGTTGGTGCGCACCGCCTGCTCGGCGCCGAAGATGCTGCGGTCAACATGCGACTCGGCGGCCAGGTGCATGACGACCTCACAGTCGCGGGTCGCCTGAGCCGCGTCGGGGTCGCAGATGTCGCCCTCGATGACCTCCACGCGGGCATCGCCGGCAGCCTCGCCGAGATTGGCAAGACTGCCCGCGTATGTCAGCTTGTCGAGTATCCTGATCTGGGCCTGGGGCCGGTTTGCGAGCAGGAAACGCACCAGGTTGCAGCCGATGAAGCCGCAGCCGCCGGTAATCAGGTAGCGCATAACCTATGCCTCCGTTGAGGGCGTGCAAGCCTGGACAAGACAAGCACTACCTTGCCAAACGTCTTCTATATATCCAGAAGTCTCGCGAGGTTTTCGCCGAAGATCTTCTGCTTGTTCTCCTCCGAAGTCTCGATGTGCTGCATTTTCAGGAAGGCCGGGCCCGGATACTTCATCGGGATGCCAGTGCCGAAAAGTACGCGCCCGGCACCAAGCGTGTCAACGACCGTCTTCATCTCGTTGGCGATGAATGCCGCGCTGCGCGAGATTTCGATATAGGAATTCTTCGGCAGCGTGTCGGCTTCGGTGACGAAGCGCGAGCGGACAAAGCCTATCCCGTTGAGTATCACGAAGTTGACTTCCGGGTGATTCGAACAAAGCTGCGCTATGTCGTCGAGTACCAAATCCGGGGCGTCAACCATCCAGTGGCTCTGTCGGTAGTCCACCTGGCGCTGTACCAGCGTCACCACCAGCCCGCGCTCTTGACAGGCCTGGCACAGCTCAGCACAGCAGCCATCCGCCAGCGTATAGTTGTGATACTGCGGATAGATGCGGATGCCCTTTGCTCCCATCTCATTGACGCACCAATCGAGGTCATGCTCCCAGTCGGCGTAATCGGGGTTGATGACACCGAAGGGCACGAGCCGGTCACGGTGATCGGCGATTTCTTCGGCAAGTTCCTCATTGCCCGGCTGCCCGTTGCGGTACATGATGGCCGAAAGCGAGCCGACACATGCTTTGTCTATATCGTTTTCATCCATCAATGCCACCAGTTGTGGGGCGGTGTTATGCCTGATCTGGCGGGCAAACCAGTGGCCCAGATATGCGTTAGTGTCGAATATCATCATCTACGCCTCCCGTCCTACGAGCTGGAGAAAGTTCTCGCTGGCAATCTTGTTGCGGTCCTCGTCCGACATCTTCGCGGACATGAACTTGCCCACGCCTGCGGTGACGCTCATGTCGCAGGCGAAGTGCAGGCGGTCGGCGCCCAGTATCTCAATGGCATACTCCAGTAAGCCCTCATCCGTCACGCTGCCGGAGGTATCGGCGCTGATGTTAGGTGAGGTGTCGCGAAGTGCCTTGATTTCCCACTCCCAGTCGCCGCCGCCGCCGAGATGAGCGACGATGACTTTGGCTTCCGGATACAAGCGTCCGAGTGCGGCGGCGTGAGCGGAATCCGTGATATTGGGCTGCGCCTCGGTGTTGACCAGCGAGTGGCCGGCGTGCTGCAGGATCGGCACATCAAGCTCGATGCACTTTTCGATAACCGGATGTACCGCCGGGTCACTTATCTGGTATTCATTGTAGAGCTTCACACCGATGCAATCTTCGTCGGCCTCGAGACAGTACTCGATCTCAGCAAGGGCCTCCCTGGAGTAGCCGGAGTTGACGTAGGCATAACCCCAGAAACGCCCACGAAACTCCTTGAGCGCCGCGAGCATGTCGCGGTTGCACTTCCGGAAGCCCTCAACAGTAGCGGGCCGCGGTGTGCTGAGGTTGGACACCACCGCGATGTCTATGCCGAGGGCGTCCATGGCTTCGACGAAAAGCTTCTCCTGGCCCCAGGGGTCGTCCTCGTCTTCCAAGGGTCCCTGACAATGTGCGTGTACGTCAATTAGCATGTACTTACCTCCTTGGAACTTCTCTGTTGTTGGGACAGCTTTGCTTAGACGACCTCGGGCTTGAAGCTGAGAACGCGATAAACCGCGTTCTCACCTGAGCTTTGCAAAGTTCACAAAGCTCAGGCTGACCCACGCCTCTGGCGTGGATGCGCACGCGTCAATCAATAATGCGGGCTGATGCCTGTGTCAGAAATCCCCGTCTATTGGCGGGTTGATGATGGCCTGAGTATCGTCGGCGTCCGGCGGGTCCAGGAGCTTGACGATGCGCCCCTCTACACGCAGGCGGCCCTCGGCGAACCATTGGATCGCCTGCGGGTAGATGCGGTGCTCCTGCTTGAGTATGCGGTCGGCCAGGTCCTGGCCGCTGTCGCCGGGCAACACCGGCACCGCGGCCTGGATGATGATCGGGCCGTGATCAAAGTGCTCGTCGGCGAAATGTATCGTCGGCCCGGCCACTTTCGCCCCGTATTCCACGGCGTCCCATTGCACCTCGACGCCCGGGAAGGCCGGAAGCAGCCCTGGGTGGATGTTGATGATTCGGTCAGGGAATGCGCCAATCAGCGCCGGGCCGATCTTGCGCATGTAGCCGGCCATCACCACCAGGTCAATGTCGCGCTGGGTGAATACCTCGGTAATCTGCCGGTCGGCGTCCTCCCATCCGGGCGTTCCCGTCCTGGGCACGCGTACGTGTATCGCCTCGATATTGTGCTTGCGCGCCCGCTCCAGGGCCCCGGCGTCCTGCCTATCACTCAGCACTAGCGCAACATCACCGCAAATCTTTTCGGCCTCACAGGCGTCAATGATCGCCTGCAGATTCGTGCCCCCGCCGGAGGCCATCGCTGCGATGCGGATTGCTCTGGGCATGATCACATACTCCCTACCTTGCGACTGCCGCCACATGGTCGTGTGGCTCCAGCAGTCCGGGATTGGCTGGCTCTGACACTGTGTAATTTAGCCGTGGGTGCCGACATATCCTCCTGACGACTGCAAACGATCTTGCAGGATTGTGTACGCAGGAGGAGAATAGAATACCAAACAGGACGAGTAAAGTCGGTGCAATGAGAGGCTGTGGCATGATGAGAAAAAGGGTATTTGCGGTTGTTACTGTATTGGCGGGCCTGGCACTGCTGGCAGCCGGGGCGGGCGTTGTGGCCCAGGACGACGAAGCGGGCGCAGAGTTGCCACACATATACCTGATCTGGCAGGAGGTTCAGATATTGAACGTGTGCAATGAAATCGGCCTGACTTCCGAGCAGGCGGCGCGGGCTGCAGCGGCTATGGGGCCGGCCTGCGAAGAAATGCAGAGCGTCAGGGAGGAGGAGAACTCGGCGGCGGTGCGGGCTGCGCTGTTGAAACTGCGTGACGCGCTCGTGCGAGGCGGGCCGATCCCCGAGGCCGTCTGGATCGAAGTTGCGCGGGCCCGAGGGACGCTGGGACAGGAAGATGGCGACAATGATGCGATAGAGAGGCGAAAGGGCGAGCTGTCTGATGAAATCGGCAAAGCGCTGCTGGGCGTACTCACAGAGCAGCAGATAGGCCGACTGGGCGGATCACCGGTACAGACTATCGCACGCGAGATTGCGCAGAATCTTGGAAAAGTACGCGCCGCGGCACCGGATGAGTGGCAAGGCTTCAAAGCCAATGCCCTCGCAGAAATATCAGAGGTATTCGTGGATATGGGGCTGGAGTTGGACGGAGCCATGCGGGATAAGGTGGACGCGTTCTTCGACCGCGTGCGGAAGATGGACACCGATACCTATTTCGAGCAACGCGACAAGCTCGTCGAAGAGTTTGTCAACCTGTTGGGCTCAGTCGAGGAGGAAGGTCCTGAGGCGGTGCGCATGCAGACCCTGAATAAGCTGGCGAAATGGGCCGAGGTGCCCGGGCTGCTGCAACTACTCAAAGACATGGCCACCGCCAATCGGACCGTTGTGACACCCGACTGAGGCGCAAAGAAGGGAATCTGCAGCGCAGGCAGGATTCTTCAGAGCGGCGGAGAAGGCTCTATTGGTCGCTTGTGGCCATGGCCGTATGGCGGCAAGTAGGCGTGGGCTAGAACAATCAATTCAGGAGGTAAGTTAGCCATGAACAGACATCTCATGCGTGCGGACTGGACGATCCTCGTCACGGTAATAGCGGTGAGCGTACTTGTTTCGTGTCTTTGTACGCCGGTCATGGCCGATCCGGATGACAAGCTGGCCACTTTGATGAAGGATACGGAGCTGAAGTACAAGGTCATTGATGAGTACAGCTATATAGTGCCATTTGAACGGGAAGAGGACGAGACGCTCGATGTGTTCGTCACCTACAACAACGAGGAAAAGAAGTTTGTGCTGATCTTCACAACAATCCTGGACTACGAGGATGGGCACGAGTTCAACCCCGAGGTGCTGGCCCGGGCGATGAAGATCAACAACGATTACCCGGTTATCAAGCTGTGCCTGGATGTGGAAAACGGCGACATTGACTGCCAGTCTGAGGCCTACGTGCGCACGCTGGACGCGCAGTCGTTGGATATGCACATCAACTTCGTCGCCAGCATCGCAGATGAGTTCGCCGAGGAACTCAAGGCGATGGAAGAGGGCGAGGCTGTCGGCTAGGACGATCAGGCAGCTAGCAAGCATACTGACACGGAGAACTCCGGCCGCTGTGTGCCGGAGTTTTCTTCGAGATATGGTCGGGGCGGCCGGATTCGAACCGGCGACCTTACGGACCCGAACCGTACGCGCTAGCCAAGCTGCGCCACGCCCCGACGCCGATCCAGTATAACATACCAGTTTGTAACGGTCAACAACGATGCAAGACCGCTGTGAAATGGCGGTGCGTTTGCTATGGCCTGTAACATTGCAGGCGCGAGGCCGGTGCCCTATAATTGAACCATACTCCCGTAATAAGAGCCTATCCTGAGACCTAGTAATTGTGTTAGGATTGGTGACTGGTCACCTACCTGTGGCGGACGCCTGTCGTCCAGGAAGACATTGACAGAGCAATTGACATCAATTGACGACATTCACAGGCTCGAAAGACGCTGCTGCTTTTTGGCATTGCTGCCGCAGTCGTCTAATAACTGCGGCGGGGTACAAGCCCCCGCCCTACAAAATGCAGGCTGCTTTCAATGAACTGTTGAGACTCTCTAACAAACACGAC
>JAUVVY010000041.1 GCA_030604405.1 bacterium
CATCGGCGGCATCCTTGGCGAGCTCGGCATTGAATGTTGCTGCATTTAAGCCTGTGTTCGCCATATGCCCCCTCTTATCTTGCTTCTACCAACAATTTTTTGCATAACTACAGTTCCAGCCCGACACATTATCATCAGGGAGTGAGCCCTCTGGCAATCGTGTCAGTGCATTATTTCGAAAAACCCGGACCAGATAATACCGAGACAACACTGCAGGCCGCCAGGACGCGCGCGGAGCGGTTGGGCATAAGGCAACTGGTGCTCGCCTCCAACACAGGCAAGACGGCACTAACTGCCGCCGAGATGATGCCGGAGATGGAGCGCATTGTCGGCGTCACCGAGGCTGCCGGGTGGTGGGACATTGACACGCCGCCCGACCCGGAGATAGTAGCACAGGCTGAGGAGAAGGACGTCAAGTTCGTCACGGGCACACACGGGCTGATGGGCGCCGTCGGATGGGCCGTACAGAAATCGTTTGGCGGCCTGCCTCCCGTGGAACTGATCGCGCGGACCTACTACACTTTCTCACCGGGCACCAAGGTCGCCATCGAGTGCATGCTTATGGCCGCCGACGCCGGGCTGCTATACATGGAGGAAGATGTCATAGCCATCGCCGGCACGGGCAGGGGCGCGGATACGGCGATGGTCGTGAGGCCCACCTTCAGCAACAAGTTCTTCGACCTGCGGATACGTGAGTTCCTGGCAATGCCCAGAGGCTGAGTGCGATCACTGTTGTGCGAACTGCGGCAGTGAGAGAATGATATCAACCGCCTGGCTCAGGCTTTCTGCTACATAGTCGGGCGGCTGTTCGCATCTCGCCACATGGTCGGCGACCTGGTCCTTAGCCTCACCCTCACCCCCGGCCCCTCTCCCACAGGGAGAGGGGGGTAAAGGCGTGTCGCCGTTTTCTGTTTCCCCTCTCCCTGAGGGAGAGGGGTTAGGGGTGAGGGGCCGTTGGGCCGGAGAGGGGCTAGGGGTGAGGGCATCCACTATTCCAGCCAGCACACCAGACAGATCGTCAAGCACCTCACTGTTCGTGAATCTCAGAACTGTCAGCCCGCGGTTTTCCAACTCGTGTTGGCGTATCTGGTCGTATTCTTGAGTCGTGGCATGAACCGCGCCCTCAATCTCTACTACCAGGCCTTTTTCCTCGCAGTAGAAATCGGCAACATATCTTCCCAACGGGTGCTGCCGGCGGAACTTAGTCCAAAGTACTCTGCGGTCGCGCAGGTATTCCCAGAGCTTTGCCTCGGCGCGGGTACTTTCAGCGCGAAGCTGGCGGCAAAGCTGTGTCATGTATTCAGGCTTGTGCGCCTTTTCGATCGGCTTGTCTGTTGCCCAACGCTTACCCTCACCCCTAACCCCTCTCCCAGGGGGAGAGGGGGGCAAAGACATGTCGCCGTTTTCTGTTTCCCCTCTCCCCCTGGGAGAGGGGTTAGGGGTGAGGGGTATAGGCGGCAGCTCCCTGCGCGTCGTCAGGAAGATGCTGCTGCAGCCGGCTGCGTGCGCCGCGTTTATATCACTGCAACTGTCGCCCACAACTAGCGACCTCTGCAAATCAAGGCCGTACTTGGCTGCGGCTGTCAGCAGTTGCCCCGGACGGGGCTTGCGGCAATGGCAGCCCTCGTCGGGCCGATGGGGGCAGTAGTGTATGCCGTGAATCAACCCGCCCGCCTCAGCGACCTCCAGGCGCATCCGTGTGAATGTGTCAAGCAGCGTCCGCTCCGAGAAATAGCCCCGGCCTACTCCCGACTGGTTCGATATCACATACACTTCCACCCCGTGCTCGTGCAGCCGCCTCAGGGCCGCCAGAGCATCCGCCCGGAAGCGAAACTCATCCCAGCTCTTTACGTAATCGTAGCTGTCCTCATTGATTACGCCGTCTCTATCCAGAAAGACGGCCGGCTTGCTGCGCAATCTGATACTCCTTAGTTTCACCATTACTCGTGCAACATTGATATCTTAACCCCAGGCACTTATCTTGGCAAATGTCGTCTGTATTGGCTTATACTATCTGCATACCAAAGCGGCGGCCCACCAGGGCTGAAAATGCCGCAACCAGTCTGTAGAGGCACGAGAGATTATGACCATCGCAGAATTTCAGAAGCTGATCGAGGACATATACTACGAAAAGGACAGCTCTCGCGGCATGGAGGCCACCTTCATGTGGTTTGTGGAGGAAGTCGGCGAGCTTTCGCGGGCACTGCGCTCGGGTTCGCAAGCTCAACTGCGCGACGAGTTCGCCGACGTTGCAGCCTGGCTGGCCACCCTCGCATCCATCGCCGGAGTGGACCTGCAGGAGGCTGTGACGGCCAAGTACGGCAACGGCTGCCCCAAGTGCGGCTCAACCCCTTGCGAGTGCGGAGATGGTTAGACAGTGGCCAGGGTGATGGTCGCAGTCAGCGGAGGAGTAGATTCGGCAGTCGCGGCGCTGCTGCTGAAACAGCAGGGCCACGAGGTCTGCGGTGTGACGATCCAGACAGTCGCGTCTGCTGCCCCTGAACCGTTGTGGCAGGACGCCCTCGACAGCGCAAAGCAAATCTGCGCCATACTCGACATCCCGCATCAGGCAGTTGATTTTTCTGCCGAGTTTTCCGCTCACGTCATAGACCATTTTGTCACCGAATATGCCATTGGGCGCACCCCGAACCCATGTGTGGTCTGCAACCCGGCGATCAAATGGGGCCATCTGCTTGACTACGCCATCGCTGGCGGCTACGAGTATCTCGCGACCGGCCATTACGCCCGCATCCGCCAATCCACGGGGCGCTACCAGCTCTTGCGCGGCAACGACCCGGGCAAGGACCAGTCTTACATGCTCTACCGCCTCAGCCAGGAGCAGCTTGCCCGGACGCTGCTGCCGCTTGGCGAGTACACCAAGGACGCGGTGCGAAAACTTGCTGCGGCAAGCGACCTGCCGGTCGCCGCTAGGCCGGAGAGCCAGGACTTGTGCTTCATCGCCTCGGAGAATTACACCGATTTCCTGCGGGAGCGGCTGGACTTCGCGCCTGGGCCGATACTCGACCTGGCCGGCAATAAGCTGGGCGAGCATCAGGGCCTGGCCGCCTACACTGTCGGTCAGCGTAAAGGTCTGGGGATCGCCGCCCCGCGGCCGCTTTACGTCATCCGTAAGGACGTGGAGAGCAATGCCCTGATCGTCGGCCCGCGCGAGGCTGTGTTCGTCAAGACTTGCCGTCTGAGCCGGCTCAATTGGGTGTCGGTGCCGCCGCCGGATTACGGCTGCGAAGTCGCCGGCCAACTGGAAGTCCGCTACCGCAGCAATCCTGTAAATGCCGTACTGAAGGTCGTAGCGAAAAACGCGGCGGCGAAGCTTGAAACCCCACAGGTCTGCGCGCCGGGCCAGTCAGGCGTGCTATATGACGGCGAGGTACTGCTGGGCGGCGGCGTCATCGAACCGGATTAACCTCTGACCGGCCTCTCAAAGGCTTGGTAGGTTGCTATGAATGCGACTTTCGATGTCTGTGCACTTGGATGTGTATGCTGGGACATGCTTGGAACGGTCGAGCATTACCCGGCTCTGGACGAGAAGGTTGCGCTGCTTGAGTTCACTCAGCACGGCGGCGGCAGGGCCGGCACAGCGGCCGCCGCAGTCGTCGCAATGGGTGGTCAGGTTGCCGTTTTCGGGCGCACCGGCGACGACAGATTCGGCGAATACATACTGGCCGAGTTTGCGACTCTCGGCGTCAACACCAATGGGCTGGAGATAATTGTCGGCGAGTCTTCACAGTTCGCTTTCTGTGTGGCCCATCGCCAGACCGGCGAGCGCACAATCTTCTACAAACATGGCTCAATGCCGCGAATCGCCGCGGACGAAATTGACCTGGACGCACTGACCGACTGCCGCTGCCTGCTGGTCGATTCGCACCATCCGGGCGCTTCTATCGGCGGTGCCAGAGTCGCCAGAGCAAAGGGCGTGCCGGTAGTGCTGGACGCGGAGAGACCGGAGCCGCGGCTCGATGAGCTGTTTGCGGCCAGCGATTACATAATTGTGCCTGCCGGCCTGGTTGAGACGCTTGGAGAAGCAGACGAGACCCTCGGGCGACAACAGATGTTGAGGCACGGTCCGGCCGCCCTGGTCGTCACCCGTGGGGCGGAGGGGGCCGACGTATATCACGGCCAGGACAGCTTCCACCAGCCGGCGTTCTCGGTGCCGGAGGTCATAGACACCACCGGCGCAGGAGATGTGTTCCACGGGGCGTTTGCGTATTGTGTGGCACTGGGATACGACCTCGCCCGATGCGCCGCTTTCGCTTCAGCAGCCGCTGCGTTGAGCACGACTGCCCTGGGAGGCCGCGGGCACTTACCGTCCATGGCCGAAGTCAAGGCCCTCGTTCACGGCCTGGACAGTAGCTAGCTTTAGCAACATCGCCGGGCCTGTGCTGCCGCTGACTCTAGATCAGGCGCGCGATCGTTTGTGTCTCGTTTTCATCCTCTTCGATCGGTGGCGGCAGGGGCATGCGCGAGAGGTCCGGATAGGTGCGGATCGTGCGGCCCTCCGGCATCAGGATCTCCGCCCTCGCCAGAGCGTTCTTGACCCGTATCGGCAACTCCTCGGTAGCCAGCCAGTCCTGGGTGGGGAATATGGCGACTGGCATGCGCACACAGGCTGAGCCGCCGGGAGCTACTTCTGCTCCGGCCGGCCCCGCCAGCGGCAAATGCCGGGGGAAATCCTCCAACATATCGTCAATAACGGCCTGGATCACGCCGCTGGCCTTCTCGGCGTCCTCCGCGCTGCCCATCGGCACCTCGACTATGTAGTTGACGAAGTGCTCTTCATAGACCGTAACGATGGTGATAGTGCCGTTGGGTATGTAGTGCAACTGGTTATCGAGGTCCTTGAGCACCGTCACGCGCAGACCGATCACTTCGACCAGCCCGAATTTGCCGCCGACCTCGATGTAGTCGCCCACCACGTACTGGCCCTCCAGCAGCAAGAAGAAGCCACTGATCGTGTCTTTCACCAGTGTCTGAGCGCCGAAGCCGACCGCGATACCGAGAATCCCTGCGCCAGCCAGGACAGTCGTGAGGGGGACATTCATTACCGACAATATCCCTAGTATAGCGCCGATGCCGATAACCCATTTGGCGACATTGGCCAACAGCCCAAGCACCGTCACTGCACGCCGGGCCTGCTGCCGCACACGAGCACGCGCCGTCATGGCTTCGGCTTCAAGACGCAACACAGCGCGGCGGATTATCAGCATGACTATCCAGTAAACGAAGACCGACAGCAGGAGGATGAACACTATGAGACTCAGCTTCTCATAACTCGATCCCGCATCGCTGACGTCGTCGAGGATCTCAAACACAACCCACCTCGCCCTTTCTACTGCTTCGGGCGCTTCCTCGGCGTCCGGCACATCCTCCTGGCAATATCCGACAGCCAAAGGTATCAGCACTAGAACAGCGAACCATGCAATGCGCGCCTTGATACTGTTCATCCATGCACCCTCCAACACTTACGCGGCTAGTTGCACTACACTTGCTCTACAGCGGCAATTCTTCAAAGGGCTACTCGAGCCCGACGTCGTCAGTTCACGAATAATAGATTCCATCTGTTCTTCAGAAAAACAGTCGCTCCCACCATCGCGGCCCGCGCTCTTTCGCCGGCAACTCCACCTTGAAGCCTTCGGCCGGAAATATCCCGCGCGTCCAGCCCACATGCGGATCAACCAGCCGCATTGAGACGCAGGTGATATCGAGCGGATCGAGCCGCAGATAGATGGCGGGCTGTTTCGTCTCCAGCGCCTTCCCAGTCAGCCTGAATATCGGCTGGAACTGCTGCTGCACGAACTCACCGTAGTATGCCAGCCGCAAGAGCTTGACCGTAACCGGCTGCGAGCGCAGACCCAGGGCCACTGCTACCGGCTCGTGGGTGTTATTCCACATCACCACGATGCCCTCATCGCCGCGGAGAAATAGCTTGTACGTTACTTGCCCATCCGGACGCGGCGACATGGTTTCGATAGCGCCCAGTGCCACCACCGGCGTAGCAGCAGCAAGCTCCGGCACCAGGGCGGCAAATAGCTCCGCGACCGGGTCTGCTTCATCGCCGTCGGCCGCCGCGAGCAGCCCCACCCGGTCGGCACTGTCGCGCGCACTCAACAGCACGGCCGTGGCCCCCTGATAGAGAGCGTTGACCATGGTCTTGCCGAGTTTCAGGGCATCAATGCGCCTGTCGCCGCTGCCGGCGAGGTCTGTGGCTAGAACGGTGAACGGCAGGGCTACCCCGGCGGCTCGTGCGGCTTGTCTTATCGGTGCAAGGTCCGTGCGCTGGTTGAACCGTACCCAGTAGGCCGATGGCGCGGCAAGACTGCGACCGTCTAATTCCGCGTGAAGCACTGTCGCCCCAGGCAGCGGCGGCAGTTGCAGCGCCAGACTTTGCACGGCCCAGGTCCCGCTCGTGTTGCCCGCGCACTCCTGCAGGCTGATTGCATCCAGCGGATAGTCGGGAGGCAACTGCAGGGCGCGGTCTTGCTCATTCCATTGCAGGTGATAGGGGAAAGAAAAGATATTCGGCGAGTGATCCTGTGTGTATAGATACGCCGCAAGCCTCCGCAAGGCCGCCCCGGCCTGTTCCACAGACGCCGATTCGGCAGTGTACGGCAACCAGCAGTGCCGCCGGCCGGCTTCGTCCGGTTTCGCCAGGTCTGCAGCCAGATCGTCCAGAGCTTCTGCCTCGGGCGACAGCAGGTATTCGAAGCCGCTTTGATGATTGACCGGTGCCTCCCGCGCGGTTCCAACTGCGAGGTGCTGGATGCCTGCACCGAGCGGAAGTAGCTTCGCCAAGAGCGAAACAGACGGCGGCTCGTCTTCTCCGGGCCAGCTTGCTCCCAGCACCGGGTAACCCGACTCAGTGTGTAGCAGCAGCGGCACCGAGGCTTGACTATCCTTGTAGCTGAAAGTTATTTTCAGCCAGCAGTCTTCACCAAGCAGCCGTTGTACCGGAATATAAAAGTGCATAGTCTCTTTCGGCGGCACCGGCACCGACCAGTCGGGCACCTTTACGTCTGCAGGGCCCTGGACGGATACTTCGAGCCGCTTTTTCTGGCTGCCACGGTTCGTACAGTACGTATCAATGCCCTGCCGAATTCCACGCCGGCAGGATGCTTCCTCGGGGATGCTGATCTGCATTCCGGCCAGGTCAAGCAGCAGGTCGGCCTGCTGTCCGATCTGCCGCCTGCGAGCATCGAGCAATCCATCGGGAGTCCAATCCGCCGGCAGCGGCTCCGGATAACTGGCCGCATCTGCCATCGCTTCATGTGGCTGCGGCCCTGGCGGGTTGTGCGCGAACACCTCCACTTCGTCTAGCGCCCATCCGCCGTCGCCTGTCGCTGTTATCGCCAGGCATAAGGGCCGCTGCGGGTCATGGCGCGCGGCCACCGTCAGCCTCAGCCTGTGCCAGTTGTTGTCCCCTCCGCCAGGCAGCGTCCACAACGGCTCGGGCGGTAGCATCTCGTGCTCTGCTGCTGAGGGCACCAGGCCGATGCTCAATTGGGCGGCCGGGGACAGCGCCCGCACCCGCAGTTGCAGCTCAAACGGGTTGCCAATCTCGGTCACGGGAAGCGGTGCCGAGACCAACATCGCCTCATTGTCCGCCGTGGCGACAAGCTGCGCGCATTTCTGCCCTGCCGCCGGCCGATCGGCAGAGGCGGACACGTTGGCGGCTCCGTCGGCGAGAGCTTGCCAGCCGGCCAGGCCATCCTCGAAGCCCCCGTTGCCAAGCCCAATGGCGTACCCGCCTACACAAAAGCTCAGTGCCAGCGCGGCCAACAAAAACACTCTTTGAGAAATCCTTGCTACTATCCTGTCCGCCTCCCTCACGGCATCCACTCATCGGCACGATTGAGAACTGCGTGAAAGTAGCTGAAGTGAGAGTAGCCGACCGCGGCTGCGACGATTATGGCGACCAGCGCCATTACTATACCATACACTCCAATGCCAGCAAATCTCGCAGTGGTGGTCTGCTGCTGCTCGGACCATTCCTGCAGGCCTTTGAGCGTCTGGTCGTAGTTGCCGCTGCGTTCTGCAGTTTCCAGTGATTGCCGGATTTCCACAGGCAGCGCCTTCGCAGGGATCAGCGCCTGGCCGATGGGCATACCGTTGCGCACTCTCTCCGCCGCCTCTGTCAATTGCGCTTGGATGACTGCATTGCCTGCGCATTCGGCGGCCAGCTCCATCGCCTGTTGTATCTCCACACCCGCGCCGACTAGCGACTCCAGCGCCAGCAGATAGCGGCGCACTGCCGCCCGGCGTATCAGCAAGCTGGCCAGCGGCAGCGCGTACAAGAGCCTGTCACGAAACGCACGCAGCGATCGCAAGTTGAAGACCATCTTACTCAGGTAGTACACCACAACGCAGCCAAAGAGAATCGGCAGCGACACGTGCAGGATGAAATTCACGTACCAGCCTACGCCCAGATCAATGATGCGCGGCAGCGGCACCACGAAAAGCACCAGCACCAACGGTATGCTGAACCACACCTGCGCCAGCAATATGGCCCATGCGCTCTTCTGCTTGGCGCGGTAGTCCTCGGCGATCTGGGCGGTGATGATGTCGAGGTGACCGCTATGCTCTGCGGCCTTGATCAGGCCCCGCACATGCGCCGGGAACAGCTCCGGGTAGCGGGCGAGCTGCTCGGCGAAGCTGTGGCCCTCGGAGATTGCCGGGGCCATCGCCGCCGCCGCCGCGCCCAGCCGGCGGTCGAGAGCGCCCTTACGCAGCACCAGCAGCGCTTCATAGACGCTCATTCCCGCATGCAGCATCTGCGAAAGCTGGTCGAAGAAAAAGCTGAAGCGTCCCGGTGAGACTCGCCAGATGTAATAGAGCGGGTTCTCCGCAGACAGACCCTCCACCGCAGATTCTACGTACCCCCGACTTACGTCCAGAGTCGGGTCTTTCGGCTTTCTGTACTTCCTGGCCAAGATTTTTTTCCTTGTTGGAAATTGGGGACAGTCACCTATTTCTTGTCATTTCTCTAAGTCGCACTCCTACTCCTCTGCACAAATAGGTGACTGTCCCCAATTTCCTGCGCCTCGATGCAGGAAATCGCTCTCTCCACGTCCAATATGTAAGCTGCAAATGGGCCCATCGAGAAAGAGGTGAGCGAAATTGGACGTTTTCGAAGCCATACAAAAGCGATACAGCGTGCGCAAGTACCTCGAAGGTCCGGTCCCTGAGGACAAGCTGATGCGGATAATGGAGGCGGCACGGCTGGCCCCCTCGGCCGGCAACGCCCAGGAGTGGCGCTTTGTCATTGTCACCGACCCTGAGAAACGCCAGGCGCTCTCGCAGGCCGCCCAGGGCCAGGTATTCGTGGCTGAGGCACCTGTGGTCATCGTTGCCTGCGCTGATACCGATGAGCGGGTCATGGCTTGCGGGCAATTGGCCTACAGTATTGATGTCGCCATCGCTCTGGAGCACATCGCCTTGCAGGCCACTGCCGAGGGTCTCGGCACCTGCTGGGTAGGCGCCTTCTTAGAGGGCCAAGCGCGCGAGGTCATCGGCGCACCCGAGCACATTCGCATCGTTCAGCTTATGACTCTGGGCTACCCGGAATTGCCACCAAAGCCGAAAAGCCGCAGGAATATCGCCGAAATTGTCATGCGCGAGCAATGGGGCAGAACCGGCCCGGGCTAGCCTCCCCATCTTGTCTCTAGAGTGTCATTTGGTCCTCTGGCTGCGCGCACCGGTGCCTGCCGGCCGGTCACAGCTACTGGAGCCTCTTTCCCAAAGCACTTTCTCATACAAGGAGTGTAGCAATTGCCTGATAACAGGAATATAGATATAGCCCCCGACACCGTTCAGAAGCGTCTTCACCACATCGCCAAACAGATCGGGAATCGCCCCGCCGGCACTGAACAGGAGCAGCAGGCCGCACAGTATATGGCCAGTCAGATGGACAAGTACGGCCTCAGCGTCGAGATTGTCAATTTCCCGGCGATCGCCTGGGATCACGACCATGCTGAGTTGCAGGTCAGCATCGGTGAAAAGTGGCGACAGTCGGCGTGCCAGCCGCTGGCCCATTCGCCATCCACGCCGCCGGACGGCATCGAAGCGCCCGTTATCTCCCTGGGCACCGGCACCGAATGTGAGCTGCGCGGCAAGGACCTCGAGGGCAAAATCGGCTTCGTATTGGGCGCCGGTGGCGACGAGCCCAGCACGCTCAAGCGGCTGTGCAACAGTGGCCTGGTTGCGCTGTTGTTCGTGGACGATCGGCTGCCGATGCCCTGGAGTGTCCACACGGGCCTGGCTGCCGGGTGGATTGACCTGCTCACCATCCCGGCGGCGAGCGTCGCCTATACCGAAGGCTGGGAGATCGCCAAGATGCGCGAGCCAATGGCCAGGCTGAATCTGCAGACCCGCACGTGGGAGGCCGAATCGCAAAATGTCATCGGCTCGTTCCGCGCCCAGGACGAAAGCCTACCGCCGCTGGTGCTCACCTGTCACCACGACTCGGTGTCGCTGGGCGAGGGCGCGGAGGATGACGGCAGCGGCATGGCGGTGATGCTGGCCGTGGCCGAGGCGCTGGGCCAGGGCCGGCCGCCCCGACCCGTTAAGATGATAAGCTGCGGCTGGGAAGAGAACCTCTCGGAGGGCTCCCGCCAGTACGTGGCCTCCGACCTCGACCGCGCCGCCAACACCGCAATGGTCATCAATATTGACAGTGTCGGCTGCTGGATGGGCCGCAATATCGTCCATGTCGTCGGCGATGACTCGCTCAAAAAATGGACCGAAGGCGAGCTCGACGAGGTCGGATTCTGCACTGAGGTGGTCAAAAAGGTCAGCCCCTATTCCGACATGTTTCCATTCAACCTCGTCGGGGCCCCGTCGCTGTGGTTCTACCGGTGCAATCTCGGCGAGACCCGCTACTATCACCACAGCGCCGAGGACACCCTCGACAAGATATCCTTCGAGGTGCTCGCCGACACCGCCAACGCCGTAGCACACTTCGTCTGGCATGTCGGCGGTTCCAAGGCGCTGCCCTTCGAGCGCACTATCCCCGAAGACCAGCGGCAGGAGATCGTACGCTACCGCGACCGGCTGCTGAATTCGATTTGCGACTGGCGGACGACCGAACTGATGAGGCCCGAAGCTATCTCACAACCGGACACACAGGACGATTCTGACGAGGAAAATGGGCATGAACAAGAGAGCCCCGACGACCCGGAAACTCCGGATCAATCGGCCCCGTGACGGCGCCATACTTTGCCGCCACGATGGCACCATACAGGACGGCAAGCTGCATATCGAAGTGGGCGGCGCTGCGCTCAAAGGCGGCCAGGTCACGGTCAACGGAGTCCCCGCCCCGATGACCGATGGCTGGTTCTCGGCCCGTATTGCGCTTGAGGCCGGCCCGCAGCTTATCACCACGCAACTCAAGCTCGGCGGCGCAACCTTCGAGCACCACATCGGCGTGACCGTCAATCTCAACAGTCGCAAGCGCTACCGCTTCTCGATAGATGACAACATAGATTTCCTGGCCGACATCGGACGCGACCCGGATGCCTATAACTCGCTTTTCGACCACTGGTTCCTGGGCTTCTGGCGCGAGCTACACCACGAGTTCGGCACCAAGGTCCACATCAACATCTACTACCAGACGATGGCGCGCGATTTCAACATCACCCGCTTTCCCGACAAGTTCAAACACGAGTGGCAGGAGAACTCCGACTGGCTGCACCTGTCATTCCACGCCCTGCAGAACGAGCCGGATCGCATCTATCGCAACGCCGGCTATGACCTGATCGCCACCCATTTCGAGATGGTCATGGAGCAGATTGACCGCTTTGCCGGGGAAGAGGTGTACGGCCGCGTCACCACCGTGCACTGGGCGGAATGCCCGGTGGAGGCAATCCACGCACTACGCGACCGCGGAGTTGACACCTTTATTATTCTGCCGCGGCCCGAGGGCGGAGAATGTAATACCGTCTATTATCTGGATACGATGCAGGGAGCCTATCTCGCGACCCGCGACGCCTGGCAGGATACGGCAGAGGACGTGACCTTTGTGACCTGCGACCAGGTGGTCAACGGCAAGGCGCTTGATGAGATCGTTCCACATCTGGAAATGCAAGCCGCCGATCCGCACACCGGCGAGATGATCGAGCTGCTGATTCACGAGCAGTATTTCCGCCGCGAGTGGCACATATACCAGCACGATGTGATGGACAAGGTCCGGCGCGCGGTGGGCTGGGTCACTGAGCACGGCTACGAGCCGGTGTTCTGGTGCGATGGCTTCCTCGGCAGCGCGGTGTAGGAGGAACACTGCGTAGGGACCAGGCGACTCATTGCGGGTTGGCTTGGTCGTCGAGCCGGGCGGCGAAGATGAACTGCAATCCGAAAAACGTCGGGAAGCGGCGTGACAGCCAATAGTCAACTCGCTCATCGGCTTTGAATAGCCTCAGGAGCTTGCCAATGGTGTAGTGGTATGGCGCGAAGGCCCCGGCCCCGGGTGTAACGTCCATCTTCACAATACGAAGCCCACACTCTGTCAACAACTGCCGGGCCGTTTTCAGCGTGAAGAAACGCAGGTGCGAACTGTCCATGATCCCCAGAGCATAGTAGTCCCACCTTCCGCGCAGCAGCCGAAACCGAACCCACCAGTTTGCCACATTCGGTAGTGTCACAAGAAGCTGCCCCCCTGGTTTGAGATAGCAGCGAAGCAGCTTTAGCGCGCGGGCCGGGTCCTTGAGGTGCTCCAGTACATCCATACACAGGATGACATCAAAGCTCGCGCCAGACCACGGCAGCTCTTGAGCAACGTCCATATCGGCAACCAGCACCTCAGCACAATGCTCCCGAGCCACTTTGGCGCTGTCTTCGTCAATCTCAACTCCGAAAACAGTGCACTCCCTCTTCGCGAGTTTCCTGGCTATGTGACCTTGGCCGCAACCGATGTCCAATACACGCGAGCCATCCGGCGCCATGGCCAAGACCTTCGCATGTGTGCTATATGACGAAGGGTTGTAACCGTAACGCCCTTCCGAAGTATCTGTTGAATTGCCTTCTGTGCTACCGTTTGCCACCTTCATCCTTCCGGGGCCTCGCGACCTACGTTTCGGCGGCCCCTGCATCGCTTGCTGCTTTTTTTTTCATTTGTTGGGAAGATATGCTAAAATCTCGGTTGCAGTATATCACAAATCTGGCTGATGCATGAGTGTTTGAAACGAAGAGCATGTTGCCCTAGCCCGCCGAGGAGCAGCGCCGCTCTCCTCAGCCGATGTCATCGGCCCGGTATGGCTTCGGCTCGCGCCAGAGGATGTCAACCACGTGGCGAAGCTGGAAGAGCGGCTCCGTTGCCTCGGGTATCCGTAGGCTGCAGGCCAGGCGCTTGAAGGGCTAACTATGACAGATAGACACGTACAGCAAGCAGCATCGCATTGGGGTGATGACGAGCGGGCAGCCTTCTACCGCGCAGGCGGTATGATGTGGCAACAGCTCGAAGCCGTACAGCGGCGCATTAATGCCAAGATAAGCGGCGATCCGCAATGCGACTGGATCGCCCACCTCAAGGCCACTGCACTGGCCGGTCGCGCCCCGGTGGCGGAGTGTCTCAGCCTTTGCTGCTATGAGGGGGCGGTCGAGCGCGCTCTGGCCGCGCAGGATATTTTCCAACACTGCGTGGCTTACGATGTGTCTGAGGGGGCGCTACGTCGGGCTCGTGAACTTGCGGAGCAGGCTGGCTATGGTCACATCGAATACGTCCAGCAGGACATCAACGCTATGGTCCTGCCGGATCAACATTACGACCTGGTTGTGGCCAGGGCCGCACTGCACCACGTGTCTGCCCTGGAGCATGTTACTGGTCAGATTCACCGCGGCCTGAAGCCGGATGGCATATTGGTCGTCAACGATTACGTCGGCCCGACGCGCTTTGAGTACTCTGACAGGCACATTCAGATCTGCAACGCCGCCCTGAAACTGCTGCCGGCGCGATTTCGCCGCAGTGTCAGTTGGCAGCGCATCGGCCGAGTCGGACCGGGTGCCAAACGTACCAGCATGGCGTGGTTGAAACTGGCCTGGCTCAAGCTGCGCAACGGCACGCTCTTTGAGGCGATCCTGCGACGGCTTCAGCATGCAAGCCTGCGTCGGCAAGGCGGAGACTGCATCAAGGAGACGGTGCCAAAGATCGTCGGCTCGGAAATGGCTGTGGACGATCCGACCGAGGCCGTCCGCTCAGCCGAAATCCTGCCGATCCTCCAGGAGCGCTTCGAGATCGTTGAGCGCCGGCCCTACGGAGGCACCCTTTTGAGGCCGTTGCTGGACGACCTCGCGGGCAACTTTGAAACCGACGACCCGGTTGCCGTGGAACTGCTGGAGATGCTGTTCGAGATCGAGGATGCACTCCTGGACGCCGGGGAGTTGGACTCCGATTTCGTGTACCTCGTGGCCCGACCCCGCTCTTAACTGCCACATTACTCTCTCAGTCAACGTCTTGCGCCCGGTATGGCTCCGGCTCGCGCCAGAGGATATCGGCTATGTGCCGCAAGTGGAAGCGCAAGCGGCCCCAGTTGAACCTCAGCAGCTCGTTTACCCTGTGATTGCGCCCCGCCGTAAGCAGCCAGGCAACCCCAAAAACGATGACCTTGGCGATACTGTACGTCGTGCGAACGGCCCACAGAATCGCTGTCTTGAGCCGCCCGTGGTGGAGCCGAAAGTAAGCGAATTCGGACATGGCCATCTGCAAATTGCGGCGCAGCGGCGGAAGTGCCTCTGCCGACTTGCGCGCCTTATGCACGCAGACGGCGTCCACCGCCACTACCCGCCGCCAGCCCACCTTCGTCATCCGCAGGCACCAGTCAGCGTCATCGTACCACATGAAGATGCGCTCATCCATCATCCCGACCTGCACCACCGCCTCGGCCCGCACCAGGTGGCACGCGCCCACCACCCAGTCCACCTCATATAACCCGTCCGACACCTCACAATTGCGCGCAGTGACGCTCTCGACCACTTGTGTCCATTGCGCAGGCAGCAGGCGCGAGCTGAGCGTTGGGAATGCGTAAGCCGAGGGCTGCTCGGAGCCGTCGGGATACTGCAACTGCGCGCTGGCAGTGCCGATGTCGGGGTAGCAGTCCATAATCTGCACAAGTTCCTGGAGGCATCCAGCGGTCAACTGCGCATCGCTGTTGAGCATAAGATAGTAGCGCCCGGCCGCCTGCCGCATCCCCTGGTTGCAAGCCGCTGTGTAGCCGAGATTGTCACTGTTCGCTATCAGCGTCACTTGCGGGAACTGGTCGCGCACCATCTCGACACTGCCGTCGCTGGAGCCGTTATCAACGACGATGACTTCAGTCTGGAGTTCGTCGCTGTAATCGTAGCACGACTGCAGCGCCGCCCGCAGGTCGTCTTTGGTGTTCCAGTTGACGATTATGATTGATACATCCATAAGCCGCTCGCAGCAAAAGTAGCAAGCTGGCTTGCAGGCAAACCAGCTTGCATGCTTGCACGCAATTCCCCGGGGCCGCCGCAAGGCCTAGAAGGAAGCAACTACTTCCGCCAGCTTCTCGGCAGCCTCAACGTGGCCCTCAGGCTCGCCGCCGGTGCCGACCAGAACGATCCGGGGCATCAGATATTCGGCGACCGGGCAGTTGGGCTCCTCATCCAGAGAATCCGCAATGCACGTGTGCGCATAGGCCGGACGTTCGATATAGCCCATGCCCCAGCCCAGGCCCTTGTCGGCCAGCGCCTGCTTGAACTGCTCGGCGGATATGCCGTACTTGTCGCCCTCGAAGATCGCGGTCCAGATATGGTAGGTGTTGATGCGGCCAGGGCGGTCGGCCTGCTCCACCAGCCACTCACAGTCGGCGACCGCCTCATTGTACAGCGCCGCCGCGTCCTGGCACATGTCCACATAGCCACGGGCTCTCTTGAGCTGCACGCGCCCGATGGCGGCTACCACCTCGTTCATCCGGTAGTTCCAGCCCAGCCTCGGCGGTATCGTGCCGAAGGTGTTCATCTCATTGATTATCTCGCGGTGCTGCTCGGTTTTCATCACCGTCATGCCGCCGTCGCCGAGGGCCATCTGCTTTGACATCTGGAAGGAATATACGCCGATGTCGCCGAGCGTCCCGGCGTACTTGCCGTTGTAGGTGGCGTAGATGGCATGAGCGCAGTCTTCGATCACCGTCAGATCGTGCTCCCTGGCGAAGCTGTTGATGGCGTCCATGTCGGCGCACAGGCCCCAGACCTGGGTGACAATTATCGCCCTGGTACGGTCGGTGACCACCTCAGGCAGCAGATTGGCGTCCATGAGATGGGTATCCTTTTCGACATCGCAAAAGACCGGCTTGCAGTTGTGATACAGCGCACCCAGGGAGGCGAAAGTGACCATCGGGTCCACGATGACTTCGTCGCCGTACTCCGCGCCTGAGGCGACCACCCCTACATGCAACCCGGCCATGGCATTGACGATCGCGACGGCCAGTGGCGCTCCGAATTCGGCCTTGAATTCCTCCTCGAAGGCAGGGCACTCAGTTGCGCCGGAGCCGAATGAACACAGTTCCCCGCTGTCCAGTACTCGTTTTACGGCTTGCAGGTCCTCATCATCAAAGTAATGCCATTTCATGACAGTACCCCCAAACTAGGGTTTCATACTGTGTGTCCTGTTCGCCGTGTTGTGCCGATTACCTTTGTGGAAATTGGGGACAGTCACCTATTTCTGTAGAGGAGTAGGAGGGGAACTTAGAGAAATTGCAGGAAATGGGTGACTGTCCCCGAATTTCCTGCCGCAGTTGAGGAGGTTGTGGCAATGATTCTGCAGGTGGGTCTTATTGGCCTCAAGGGACATCAGGGCGTCGCTCTCGGCGCAATAGCAAGGCGCGAGGACTGTCGCCTGGCGGCGGTGTGCGACGATGATGAGAGCAAGCTTTCAGAGGTAGCGCAATGGCCGGCGGCTGACGAGAACACCCTGACGTTCATTGAGTCGCAGCAGATGTTGGAGGAAGTGGCGCTTGACGTGGTCGTGGAAGCAGGCACCGACGATCTGCGCGGGCAGATAATCATGGCCTGTGCAGAGCGGGGGATTCACGTCCTGGCCGAGAAGCCGCTGGCGTTTACGCCTGACGAGCTCGACCAGGTGCGAGCCGCCGTTGCTAGCAGCGGCAGCCGGCTCTCGATGCTGTTGACCATGCGCTATGAGCCGGCCTATCTCGCGATAAAGCAGGCTGTGGCGGACGGGGCTTTGGGGAAAATGTGCCTGGCGACGGTGCAGAAAAGCTACCGCCTGGGGCAGCGGCCCGAATGGCAGAAAAGCAGAGAAACCTTCAGCGGCATCATTCCCTTCATCGGGATTCATGCGCTCGATTTGATTCGGTACACCTCGGGACGGCACTTCGTCTCCGGCGGCGGCTATCAGGGCAATATCGGCCATCCGGAGATCGGCGACATGGAAGACAGTGCGTGTCTGGCCCTGCAGCTTGATAATGGCGCTTCAGCGGCGGTGCGGTTGGACTACTGCCGGCCCGAGGCCGCACCCACACACGGCGATGACCGGCTGCGCCTGGCCGGAAGCGAAGGCGTCATCGAGGCGCTGGGCTGCGGCGAAACCGTCACCCTGATAACGCAGCACGAAGGGCCACGCCAGTTGGAGCTTCCCGCACCGGTTGACCAGTGGGACAACTTCATTGCCTCGATTCATGGCGACGAGGAGTGCCTGGCTCCGGCAGCCGACTGTTTCTACATTACTGAAGTCGTGCTGCGGCTGAAAGAGGCGGCCGACAAAGGCATTGTCGTGCAACTGCGATCACCGTAAGAGTCCGCACGTATAGGAGATGAAAGAGATGGCGTCCCAGAATTGCAGCAATCCAGAGAGCATCACAATGCGGCCGCATCATCTGATGTGCTTGTTGTGCCTCAAGGGAGGGGGAAATCCGCCGGACCGCGAGAGCGCGAAGCTGGACGAGAAGCTGAAGGCCATCGAAGATGACCGCAATATCCTCATCACGCTGGAGACCGCTTTTGACTGCATGGGCGGGCCGAAGACCTTCCCGACGGAGTACGACCCGGCCACGCGGCGCAAAGACTTGCAGGTGCTGCGGGCGCTGAACATGGTGCCCGGCGCCACCCGCAATGCCAGGGAGCTGTTCCACAGACGCATTCCACAGAATATCGCGAGCCTGGAGGGCATCTGTCAGCTTGGCGGCGAGAGCGGGCCGGCGTGGCAGGAATGTCCGCAAGCTCACAGCGGAGCATACGAGAAGGGGCTCGAGGCAGGCATCATCATCTTCCGCGATCCGGTTCAGAAGGAGCAGTCCAAGGTGGACTCGTGTGATGAGCTAATGACCACCGACCGGCTGCGCGTCCGGCCGCATCATCTGCTGTGCATCCTGTGCGCGTATGGCGGCGGCATGAGAGCGCCACTGGTCGAGGATAACCTGTGGGAGATACTCGTACGAAGCCGGGAGGAGCCGGACGTCGAGATTGAGCTCATCGAGGGTGCCTGCATGGTCTGTCCGCCGTGCCACGGCTATGATCCGGACAGGGAAATCTGCGACGCGGGCTGCGGCCTGCGGGATCGGCTCAAAGACCTCAACACCTTCCAGAAGCTCGGACTGCAGCACGGCGATGTGCTGCCGGCCAGGGAGCTTTGGGCTCTGTTGTTTGAAAAGCTCGAAAAGCTCAGCGACATCTGCGACAATCCCGACGGCGTCATCCCGGAATGGAGCACCTGCGGCAGCGCGCACAGCGGCAAGTACGAAAAGCTGCGCGAAGAGGGCGTGGAGAAGCTGCTGAATCCGGGCCCAGAGGACGAATAAGCATTTTCAGGGAAGGGGCACAAACCGTGGCAAACGAGGAACTGTGCAACAAGCAGCCCATTGGAGTGCGGCCGCACCACCTGATGTGTCTGCATTGCCTCAAGGGTGGTGGCGACCCGCCGGACCGCGAAGAAGCGAACCTCGACGGATTGCTTGCGGAGATCGAAGAGGACCGCAACACGTTGCTTACGCTTCAGACGGCGTTTGACTGCATGGGCGGGCCGACAACGTTCCCGACCAAGTATGATCCGGCGACGCGGCGCAAGGACCTGCAGGCACTGCGGGCGCTCAACCTGGTCCCCGATGAGACGCGCTGCGCCCTCTGGATGCTCGGCACGTGGCTTCCGCAGAATATCCCGACAATCGAGGGCATCTGTGAGCTCGGCGGCGAGAGCGGCCCGGCCTGGAAGGAATGCCCGGTGGCCTACACGGGCGCGTATGAGAAGGGCCTCGAGGCCGGTATCGTGCCCGACCGCCCCAAGGACGAGATGGCCCGGGCTAAGCAGGAATCAGTTGAGGAGATGGAAAGAGCCGGACGTCTCCGCATCCGCGCCCACCATCTGCTCTGCATGATGTGCTTCTGGGGCCGCCACCATGACCAGCCGCTGGAGGTGGACAATCTCTACGAGGCCGTCGAAGCTATCCGCGAGAACCCGGATATCGAAATCGAGCTGATCGAGGGTGCGTGCATGATCTGTCCGCCGTGCACCGGATACGACCCCCAGCGCGGCATTTGCGACGCCGGGTGCGCGCTCCGCGACCGCCTCAAGGACCTCAATACGTTCTACCTGCTGGGCCTCAAGCCCGGCGATGTCATCACCGGCCACGACGTCTATGAACTCATCTGGGAACGCATCCCGGACATTAAGATGGTCTGCGAGAACCCGGGTAACCTCATCTCTGAATGGGCCAATTGCGGCGGTGTCAGCGACGGCCGCTACGAAAGCGCCCGCGAGCGCGGGAAGTTCCACGAGTAGCCGCAAGCGCACGTATTAGTCCGTGTTCGGCTCTCAGGGGAGCTGATGTTCTGCAGATTGTGGCCGCAACCGGAGATTTTCCTTGTCCGCGGAAAGTAACGCTTGAAAGGAATCCCCGCAAACAGAAGTTCACAGATTAGACTACTTGTGGAGGTGCGACATGGAACGCTGTGAGCAGTGTGGCGGACCGCTTGGCGACGTGAAGCCGGGCGAAGAGGTGTACGAGCTTCCTTTCAAGATGGCTCTGGGGAACATGGCGATGCAGCCAGTCTGTAGGCAATGCTATCTGGGGGCGCAGCAGCGAGAGGCCGGGCCCAGCGGAGCCGCGGACGCTGCTGCCAGTGACGCTGTCCTGGCACTGTTCCTTTTCGACTCCGACAACCCGCCGCCCGAAGCCGAGGTCGGGTATGGGGCTTTCGCTGAGACCGCATTGCTCAGGCATTTGTTCGAAGCCTGGGGCCAGTCTTCAGATCAGCCGCTTGCAGACACTGAACTCAAAGCTTGCCACGGTGACCTTTTCGAACAGCACATCCTTGGCGACGACGCCTGCACGCTGCGTATCCTCGGCAGAATGATGCAGGCCTCAGACGTTCATACAGGACTGCTTGAGCCTGACTTCTGTGCGGCAGTGGAATCCGGCCAGAGCGTCGGCCTCATTCCGTATGCGGTCGGACTCAGTCCTCTGCCGGGAGCGGCTGTCAATCGCATTCACGCAGAACTTTCCCGCCAGCTCCCCGGCTTCTATGTTGGCGCCGTGGCGTTTTCACCGTCCTATGTATTTGAGGAGACTGCTTCTACCTTGCAGTTGCCGCAGACGATGCGCATCCGCGGCGGCGAGTGCGTTGGGGACTGGCTGGGAACGGCCCCTGATCTTCCCAGCCCCAAGCAGGAGGCAATCCCACAGCACACTACAAAGGTCGCTCCGGAGACCGTTTCTCAACTCCAGGCAAAGCCGGCTGCTCCGAAACGCAGAGGCCGGCCTGTGTTCACATTCCGCGACGAGAAGCTCGGTGCGGAGGTGACGCTTGAGAGGGAAGGTGACGGTGGCATCGCTACCATTATCGAACCGGACGGGGCGGTGCGCGAAGTTGTCCAGTTCCCATCGTTGAACCTCGGTTTTTGGGGGGCATATCGCGCTGGCACGGGCAAGTTGGTGCTCAAGGACTCCACAGGTCGGAAGTGGACTTTCTCATTACCAACTACCGATTCTGACCTTTTCTGGAAATGGTATGAGGCCCCAGTCTTCCCCGCACTGCCGGAGCTAATGGATGAGTTCTCGTCCGCTCTGGATGAGTTGGAGGCGGAAGGCGTCCCGCTGGACGAAGCCTATGTCGCGTTGGAAGTGCCTGGACCTGATGATGACGAAACACGACCTGAGGATCAAGACACGTCAGTATTGCTGATCCTCACCAGGCAGGAATTGATTGTGTTCAGACAGGCCGAGCCCCCGCACGAATTCTTCGCGCGAGAGTACGCCCGATTTCCCTTTGGCCAGTTCCGCTTTGTCCGGGGAAGCGGATCGGCCGCATACGATATGGGGATTGCTATGGGCGGGCTGGGCTCGCAGGCAGTATGCAGGATTCTCGACGCCAGAGACCATTGCTATTTCTTCTCGGGACACAAGACAGTTATTCAGGCCGTCCTTAACCGCGCTGGCTGAGACCTATCTCACGGCCACAGCGCCGGGTGCGAACACGAAAAAGCCGCGCAGCCAGAAATGGGCGCGCGGCTTGCTCGTTCGCCCGATGGATTGTGCCTTACTGAATGGTCACGGTGTCGCCCGCTTCCGCCGAGGCGTAGATCGCGTCACTGATCTTCTGTACAACGAGAGCCCTCTCCAGGCTGGTCATCGGCTCGCGGCCCCCGCGGATGGCCGCCACGAAGTCCACAGATGGCGCGCAGGTCACCTCACTGCCAGAGCATTTGCGATGAAACGTTCGACAAACGGCAGGGCGTCTTTCTGCGGCTGGGAAGTGACGCCGTAGAAGGCTCCATGTTCGGCGGCTGAGATGATCTCAAGCTGCGCCGAGCTGCCCTTGGCTTCGAGGGCATCTCTGAAGGCCTGCTGGGCGGCAATGGGCGTCGTCGTGTCCGCGTCACCGACGACGATCAGAAACGGCGACTCCTCTCCTGTCAGGCGATACTCTGGAGATGCCAGCGGCGCACGGTCCGGATCAGATGCCCACTGTTCGCCCAGAAGCTCCGGCAGAAATGCTTCATTGTAGCGCGGGAGCGACAGCACCGGGCACATGCAGACGGCGGCCTGTGGGCGCGTATCGCGGATTAGTACCTCATCCGTAATGCCAAGCTCATCTTCGGGTGCAATGGTCGCCAACATGCCGACCAGGTGCCCACCCGCCGAGGACCCGTAGGCTGCGATACGCGGCGGATCGAAGCCGTATTGCCCGGCGCGCTGTTTCACCCACGACATCGCCACTCGCACATCCTGCAGCATTTCCTTCAGATGAACCTGTGGCATCAGGCGATAGTTGACCGAGGTGCAGACATAACCGAGATCACAGAAGTGCTCCATAACCGTGTGCCAGCCGGCCTTGTCGCCGCCAGACCACCCGCCGCCATGGATGAAAAAGATGCACGCGCCATTGCCTTCGCCAGCGGGCAGGAATACATCTATCGTCTGCAGTTCATGCCCCGCCGAGCTGTAGGGGATGTCGCAGGTACGCAGCTCATTCTCACCGCTTGTGGCCATGGTAAGTCTCCTCCGCGTGCATTCGAGCGCCTACATCTTGACGCATTCGCCCGAAGCTGCAGACTGATAGACGGCGTCCGTGATCTTCTGCACAACCAGAGCCTTCTCCAGGCTGGTCATCGGCTCGCGGTTCTCCCGGATTGCCTCCGCGAGGTCGGTCAGCGGGCCGCGGTGAACTACGCTGTATTCTTGTTCACTCTCCCAGATGGTGCGGGAGGCCGTGCCCTGCTCGGTGGTGGCCTCGTCAAAGACGATCTTGTTGGCTGAACCGGGTATCATCTCAAGCTGCAACGAGCCCCTGGTGCCCACGATCTGCCACGCAATCTCCTCGCCGGCGGCCATGTACTCGCCGCGCTCCAGCGAGATCATCGTCCCGCCCTCGCACCGAATCAGCGCCACGTAGTGGGTCTCAGCATCGGAGCCCTCTGGGATATGGGAGGCCAGTTGTGGCGGAATCGTCCAGGTCTGAGCGAGGACCGTGTGCGGCCTGAGTTCCCAGCCGGTGATGCCCAGCAGGTAGTCGAGGTCATAGCAGCCCCAGTTCATCAGGAAGCCGCCGCCGTTGAGATGCCGCTTGAGGCGCCACTCCGGCTTGGGTCCGTCGGGCGGAGGCGCTGCCGGGAAGAACGAGCGGCAGTACACGGTCCGTAATTCGCCCAGCGCCCCGTCCGCAATCAAATCAGCCGCCACTTCAGCGCTCTCCGTGAAGCGGAAGCGCGACGAGCAGCAAGCGGCACTCAAATCGCCGCGAGCGGCAATCAACTGCTCCGCCTCAGCCGCGTTCATCGCCACCGGCTTTTCGGTCAGCACGTGCTTGCCGTTGGCGAACGCGCCCAGGGCCAGTTCGGTGCGGCCACAGGCCGGCAGGGCCAGCACAACGGCTTCGACGTCGGGGTCTGCGCACAGCTCGGCACCCTCACAATAGATTGTCTCTACACCGAAGCGCTCGGCTGTCTCTTGTGCCCTCTCTTCGATCAGGTCGGCCACGGCCACCAGTTCCATCAACGGCGATTCTTTGGCGACCTCGGCATGTCTCGGTCCCATTACTCCGCATCCAACAACGCCGACTTTGACAGGTTCCATTTTGCTGCTCCTTTTGGTACACGTTGCAGGTTCAGGCGACATTTCGACGGAGGTGACGTAAGTTCCTGCGAGGGTCATACAAGCACAAGAAAAAGCCGCCGGGATGTGGAGATTATGCGTCTTCTTCGCTCCCACCCTCGCTCTCCGGGGTATCTTCGCCTTTCGATGAATCAGCCTCGAACTGACGAAGACCGGACTTAACTAACTGTGCAACGACCCGTCCAAGCGGAGTGGGATGGTATGCAGGATCCCCCTCTTCGAATTCTCCAACAACCTGAATCAGTTGCTTGTCCAGAAGGCGCGAAATTGGCAAGTTTGCCACGATCTGCCCAAGCCTCCTCCCCGCCGGTCGGCCCCATACCGCACCCGGCGGCAAATCTGCAAAAACGTCTCTCAGGAGCGCGGCTTCTTCCGCGCTCAAGCTTGCAATGGCTAAGTGGACACGAGCGTCATTGAAGTACTTCCGCTCCTTGAATCGCGCGCTCAGCTCATCGCGCAAGGCCCTTATCGCTGAAGCCTTGTCAGTGAAATCAATAGTCATATGTGGGACAGTGCTGACGTCGAAGAGGAACTTGTCTCGGTCGTCCCTTATCAATAGAACTTCTGACGGTTGCCGGCAGGCAAGTGCCAGTCCTACCTCATACATTACGTTCGCGTTGCGGTAGGGCTGGCCCGTCACGGAGTCTTTGCCAATCGAAGACACGTCGGCCAGAAACAACTGGGAGTATGCTATGCCGTCAATGATCTGAGTGAGGATGCAGTCACCAGATTTGCGTGTATCAACTCGGTGTGGTTCGAGTTGAACGTCATCAACAGTGATAGAGCGAATGGAAGGGGCGATGATCTCATTGAATCGCGAGTCGTATTGAGCTGCGAAGCTCATGGCTACGAAGACTTGGGGCCGGAGCTCCAACCGCCAAAACGTCTGAAGAAAGAGTTGCGGGTTCACACACAACACACCCTTCCAGGAAGCTAGAGAGGCGATTCAGATATTCCTACAGCAAGAATTCGGTATAGTGCCTGACTACTCAACCGTCACCGTCTTGGCGAGGTTGCGGGGTTGGTCTATGTGCTCGCCGCGCATGTCCGCCATGTGATAGGCCAATAGCTGCAGCGGGATCGCCACAGTAATCGGCGAAATCAACTCGTGGGTCGGCGGGACCCAGATCATGTCATTGGGCTGCGCGGCGACATCATCCGGATCGGCCTGCTCGTCCAGACCGGTTACCGGTATCTGCTCATCGCCGTCGCTGGCGACTGCGATCACCGGGCCGCTGCGGGCCTTAATCTCCATGATGTTGGCGATCATCTTCTCATAGACTTCGCCCTCGACGGCGATGGCGACGGTGAAGAGATTCGGCTCCACCAGGGCGATGGGGCCATGCTTCATCTCGCCGGCGGAATAGCCCTCGGCGTGGATGTAGCTGATCTCCTTGAGCTTGAGCGCGCCCTCCATGCCTGATGGGAGGTTGACGCCGCGAGCCAGATACAGTGAGTTGGGCTTTTCGTAATGCCTGGCCGCAATTGCCTTGACGTCGTCCTCGCGAGCCAGGAGCTCCTCGGCCAGCTTGGGAGTATTCAGCAGGTCTTGCTTCAGGGCTCTTATCAATTCAGGATCGGCCGCGCCGCGGACCTCGGCGAAGTGAATGGCTATCATCGCCATGGTGAAGATCTGCAGCGTGTAAGCCTTGGTCGAGGCCACACCGATTTCCGGTCCGGCCTGGATATAGACCACGCCATCAGATTCGCGGGCAATCGAGCTGTCCACCACGTTGAGTACCGAGACGACCTTTGCGCCCTTGGCTTTCATATCGCGCAGGGCCACCAGCGTGTCGGCGGTCTCGCCCGACTGGCTGATGACGATGCACAGGGTGTCATCCAGGACGACGGGGTCGCGGCTGCGCAGTTCTGCGGCGAGGTCGGCCTCTGACGGGATACGCGCCAGGCTCTCCATCAAAAAGCGCCCGACCAGGCCGGCGTGGTAGGCGGTCCCGCAGGCGGTGAACACGACCCTGCGCAGATTCTTTATCTCCTGCTCGGTCATGTTCAGGCCTTCGAGCTTAATCGGCTTATCGCGGTCGGAAAGCCGCCCGGCCAGACAGTTGCGCATCGCATCCGGCTGCTCGTGAATCTCCTTGTGCATGAAGTGCTTGTGGCCGCCCTTCTGGGCAGCATCTGCCGGCCAGGGGATCACGAATACCTCGCGCTCGATGGGGTTAAGTTCGAGGTCGGTCAGCTCGATGCCGTCGGTGGTAATCAGCGCCACTTCGTCATCGTCAATGACATAGACCCGGTCGGTCTCCTGGCGGATGGCGCCCATGTCGGAGGCGATGTAGTTCTCGCCCTCACCGATGCCGACCACGAGAGGCGAAAAGCGGCGCACGGCGACCAGTTCCCCCGGGCTATCAGCGCAGATGATGCCGAAGGCGAACGCGCCTTCGAGGTCGGCCACGGCGCGGCATACCGCTGCCCGCAGGTCGCCCTCGTAGTACTTCTGCACCAGGTGGGCCATGACTTCGGTATCGGTCTGAGACTTCAACTCATAGCCCTCGGCGCTCAACTGCTCGCGCAGTTCCTGGTAATTCTCGATGATGCCATTGTGGATCACGGCGATGCGCCCGTTGTCGGACAGGTGCGGGTGCGAGTTCTCCACCGACGGCTTGCCGTGGGTGGCCCAGCGGGTATGACCGATGCCGATGGTGCCCACCAGCGGATTCTTTTCAAGCTCTTCATCCATGTTATCCAGCTTGCCCACGACTTTGCGCACGTCCAATTCGCCGTCGCGGATGACCGCAATACCCGCCGAGTCATAGCCGCGATATTCCAGCCGCCGCAGGCCGGCCAGACAGATTTGCGGGGCCTGGCGCGTTCCGATGTAACCGACAATGCCACACATTTGAATTATTGCTCCTTACTTTTATTTGATCTGAGCGTTTGCCTTTGGAGGGGCCGCGTCGAGCAGCGCCCTGTTGTATCGGGCACTGAGAGGCCGGCCCACACAGGACGCTGTCCTGGCGAATTCTGCGCACCCAAACGGCCAACGACAACGGCTGGGCCAGCCTTGCAGGCCTCGACAAGCTCGGCCTGCTGCGACAGGCCCCTCCATTACGACTTACGCCTGCAAGCCATCAGTCCGCAACCAACGCGAATTATGTCTTGTTGGTACTATCCGCTGCTGAGCACGATCTCGTCATCTGCGGCGTCAACGAGAATGGTGTCCCCTTCAGCAAAATCGCCGCGCAGAATTGCACCCGCGGCGGGGTTCTCTACTGCTTTCTGTATCAGACGGCGCAGCGGCCGCGCACCGTACTCGGGATCATAGCCCCGCTCAGCCAGCAGCGTGCGCGCCTCGTCCGTAAGCCGGAGACCTATATTACGCTCCTGGAGGGCTTTTTGCAACCGCTCCATCATCAGGTTCACTATCTGCAATATCTCGTCCTGCGTCAGCGCATGGAATACGATGATTTCGTCCACGCGGTTGAGAAACTCCGGCCGGAAGGTGACGCGAAGCCGGTCCATGACCTGGTCGCGCATCTGCTCGTAGTGCCCCTGGCGCTGCTCTTCGTCCCAGTCCGGCGCCGGAGCCGAGATGAACTCGCTGCCGACATTGGAAGTCATGATGATGACGGTGTTCTTGAAGTCCACGGTGCGGCCGGCATTGTCGGTCAGCCTGCCGTCCTCGAATATCTGCAGCAGGATGTTGAATACGTCCGGGTGCGCCTTCTCGATTTCGTCGAGCAGCACCACGCGGTACGGTCGGCGGCGGACGGCCTCGGTGAGCTGGCCGCCCTCCTCGTAGCCGACGTACCCGGGCGGTGCGCCGATGAGCCGCGACACGGAGAATTTCTCCATGTATTCGCTCATATCTATGCGCACCATCGCCTCCTCGTCGTCAAACAGGAACTGCGCCAGCGTCTTGGCCAGCTCGGTCTTGCCGACCCCGGTCGGGCCCAGGAATATGAACGAGCCGATTGGCCGGTTCGGGTCCTTTATGCCCGCCCTTGCCCGGCGGACCGCCTCCGACACGGCCACCACCGCTTCGTGCTGGCCCTTGACCCTCTCGTGGAGCCGGTCTTCCATACTGAGCAGCTTCTCGGCCTCGGCCTCAAACATCTTCAGCACCGGAATGCCGGTCCAGTCGGACACAATCTGCGCCACATCCTCGGCGTCCACACTGTCATCTATCTCTTGCTTGCCGCTCCACTTGCGTTCAGCGACCGGCAGCTTGGCGTAGAGTTCATCGAGCTGCGCCTTGAGCCTGTCGGCCTCGGCGTAATTGCCATCAATCGCGGCCTTCGAGCCCGCCTCTTCGAGTTGGGTAATCTGCTCGAGCAGGCTCTCGGGACGCGGCGGGAGGTCGTAGATGTCTATGCGCAACTTGCTGGCCGCCTCGTCAATCAGATCAATTGCCTTGTCCGGCAGGAAGCGGTCCTGGATGTAGCGGTCGGAAAGTTGCGCCGCCGCCTCCAGCGCCTCGTCAAGTATTTTCACACCGTGATGGCTCTCGTAATCCTCGCGCAGACCCCGTAGTATCTCGATGGTGTCCTCGACGGTTGGCTCCTCGACCACGATCGGCTGGAAGCGGCGCTCGAGGGCGGCGTCCTTTTCGATGCGCTTGCGGTACTCATCAAGCGTGGTGGCACCGATGGCCTGCAGCTCGCCACGCGCCAGCGCCGGCTTGAGCATGTTGGACGCGTCCATTGCGCCCTCTGCCGCACCCGCGCCGACGACGGTGTGCAGCTCATCTATGAACACGATGATGTCGCCCTGGGATGCAATTATCTCATCCATCACGGCCTTGAGGCGCTCTTCGAACTCGCCGCGATACTTGCTGCCCGCGATCATGCCGGCCAGGTCAAGCTGTAGCAGCCGCTTGCCGTACAGGATCGAGGGGACATCCTCAGCTACTATCTGCTGTGCCAGGCCTTCGACTATCGCCGTCTTGCCGACGCCCGGCTCGCCGATGAGCACGGGGTTGTTCTTGGTGCGGCGCGAGAGCACCTGGATCACGCGGCGGATTTCGTCATCGCGGCCGATTACCGGGTCGAGCTTGCCCTCGTCGGCCAGCGCGGTGAGGTCTCGCGAATACCGCTCCAGGGCCTCGTACGCGGCCTCGGCGCTCTCGTCTGTGACTTGGCGGCTGCCTCGGATGCTCTGAAGTGCAGTCAGCACAGCCTCAGTTGTCAGGCCGGCCTCTTTGAGCGTATTGCCGGCCTCCGTATTGCCATCTTCGATAATGGCCAGGAAGATATGCTCGTTGGCCACATAAGTATCACCAAACCGCTGGGCGACCTCCCAGGCCAAATCAAAAACGCGCTGGATGTGCGGAGTGATGTATATCTGGTCGGTGTCGCCACCGCCGGAGACCTGCGGGCGCTTTCCCAACTCCAGCTCGACCTGCTTGGCCAGCGCGCCCAGGTCCCCATCGAGCTTGTCAATAATGCGCGGGACCACGCCGCCTTCCTGCTCCAGCAAGGCCAGCAATATGTGTTCGACGTCAAGCTGTGTGTGGCTATAGCGCTGCAGGATCTGCTGAGAACTATTCAACACCTGCTTCGCTTGATTAGTGAACTTCTCGAAGTCCATGATCTATCACCTCACTTGCGCCACGGTTCCGTTCGCAGCCTGGGTTCAGTGAATCCTCTTTGCGATTCCCTTTGCCTCATCCAGCCTCTCACGTTGTACCAGTACGCGCACCTTGTCGCTACGCACCAGGTCCGGCTCCGGCTCGTACGGGAACCGGATGAACTCAATCCCCAGCGCCTTGAGGCCTGCCATCAGCCGTTCGGCTTGATCCTCGGCGTCCGAACCTTCAAAGCAGGCTGCTTCCATCCAGGGGTCCTCAGCGAGAACTGCCCTGGCGACTTCTTCCATCGCAGGCGGCACTAAAATCTTGATCGCAATCCTGGCTGCAATTAGTGCCCCGATGGCTGTCGGGGGGATGCGGACCGCCTCAATTCCTGCAGCGTGCAACTCGGCAACACAAAGGTCCGCAAGTGCGTCCTCGCATACCCCGTTCAACTGCTTCACTTCCACCCAGTTTTTTTCTGTCATCGCATGAGCCTCATTCTCGTTGACGCCGACCGGCTAGTCTTCGTCTTCTGCGGAGCTGTCCATGACTCTGACCTCAGCGGCAGGCTGGGCGGGTGGGTTGAGCTGCCTCGGCCCCAGCTCCAGGTCGCGCCGCAACCGCTCCAGCTCCTCCTGCAAAGATTCAATGCGGTTAAGCAAGTTGAGGACTATCTCCACGCCGGCCAGATTCACGCCCATGTCCTGCGTCAGGCGCTGGATCTGCCGCAGCAGCTCGATATCTGCATCGGAATAGAGCCGCACGTTATTGTCCGAACGCCTTGGCGCGATCAGCCCCATCCGCTCGTAAGCGCGCAGCGTCTGCGGATGAGAGTTGACCAGCCTGGCGGCTATGCTGATGACATATAACGGCTCGCCCGAGTCGCGTCGCATTGGTCAAACCTCCGTTTATGTCTGGCCGTACAGCCCATGCGTGGCGGGAGGTGGTGGCGAATTGCTGGGAGCCTAAAGCCCGGTCGGCAAATCCTTGCGCGGGTCCTCCTGCCAGACCTCTTCCAATTGCTCGACAGCCTTGCGCTGCTTCGCGTTGAGCTTTTTGGGCACGCTGATTTCGACCTGCACATATTCGTCGCCGCGGCCACTGCCTTTCAAACGGGGGAAGCCCTTGCCCTTGAGCCTGAACTTCTGCCCGTTCCTGGTTCCGGCGGGTATCTTCAAATTGACGCGGCCGTCGGGCGTCGGTACCGATATCCTGGCCCCGAGCGCCGCCTCGACGAAAGTGACCGGCACCGCAGCGTAGATATCATCGCCCTCGCGCGTGAAGAACTCATGCGGCTGCATCTTCATAATCAGGTACAGGTCGCCATTGGCCCCGTTTCGAATGCCGCGGCCGCCTTCGCCCGCCATGCGCACCCGCGAGTCGGTGCTTACGCCGGCAGGGATCTTGACCATTATCCGCCGGTCTCGGGCAACCTCACCCCCGCCTGCGCATTTCGGGCATGAGCCGGTGACGATCTGGCCGCTGCCCTGGCACTGCGGGCAGGCACTACGCAGGCCGAAGGGCCCGCCGCTGACCTGGCCGCTGCCCCCGCAGTGGGGGCAAGTCTCTGTGGTGCCGCCGATGCCGTCACATTCCGGACAGCGGTCGGCTATCCGCAAGCTCAGTGTCTTCTCGACCCCGGTAAAAGCCTCTTTGAACGTGATCTCCATCTCGTGCTCGATGTCAGGGCCACGCTGGGGCTGCATCGCGGCGGCATATTGCCGGGCACGTCCGCCACCGGTGTACATGCCGCCGAAGAGGTCGCCGAAGATGTCGGCGAAGCTGCCAGCACCGTACTGGTTGAATACAAAGCCGGCGAAATCCTCGGCAGCCTGCGGGCCGCCCTGCTGGCGGGCCTGCTGGTAAGCCTGGCCGAAGCGGTCGTAGTCCTTGCGCTTCTCGGGATTGCTGAGTACCTCGTAGGCCTGGCTGATCTCCTTAAAGCGCTGCTCGGCGGCCGCGTCGCCCGGGTTGACGTCCGGGTGATGCTTGCGCGCCAGCTTGCGGTATGCTTGTCGAATGTCCTTCTGTGAGGCGCTGCGATCTACCCCCAACACCTCATAGAAATCCAGGGTCGTAGCCATATTGCGTTTTCCTCTGAAATTGGGGACAGTCACCTATTTCTATTACTCGTCTTCGGCCTCGAAGTCGGCGTCAATTACGTCATCGTCGCTGGTGTCCCCGCCGACGCTGCTGTCGGCCGCCGCATCTGCCTGGCCGGTCTCAGTCTGCGCATCGCCGGCAGCCTCCGCAGTAGCCTGCTCGTACAGCCGCTGCGAGACGCCGGCAAACGCCTCATTGGCTTCGTCCATGGCGCTGCGGATAGCTGCGACCTCATCGCCTTTGGCCGCCTCGCGAAGCGCCTCGACTTTGGCCTTGATTGGGTCCTTTTCGGCATCGCTAATCTTGTCGCCGAGGTCGTTGAGCGTCTTTTCGAGTTGATACGCCAACTGCTCCGCCTGGTTGCGGGCCTCGGCCAGCTCGCGGAACTTCTCGTCCTCCTCGGTGTGAGCGTCCGCCTCATTGACCATTTCCTGGACCTCATCATCGCTCAGCGCGCCGGAGCCGGTGATGGTAATGTCCTGCTGCTTGCTGGTGGCCTTGTCCTCGGCGGTCACCTTCAGGATGCCGTTGCTGTCGAGGTCGAACTTGACGTCGATGTGCGGCCCACCGCGTGGTGCGGGCGGAATGCCGGTCAGGTGGAAGCGGCCCAGTGATTTGTTCTGTGAGGCCCTGGAGCGCTCGCCTTGCAACACATTGATCTCGACGGTGTGCTGGAAATCGGTGGCTGTTGAGTACGTGCGGGTTTGCTGGGTCGGCACCGAGGTATTGCGCGCGATGACAACATCCATCACGTCGCCCACCGTCTCGACACCCAATGTCAGCGGCGTCACATCCACCAGCACCATGTCCTGCACGTCCTGGGTCAACACCGCCGCCTGGATGGCGGCGCCCATGGCCACCACCTCATCGGGGTTGATCCCCTTGCGGGCGTCCTTGCCGCTCAGGCGCTTGACCAGTTCCTGGACGGACGGGATGCGGGTCGAGCCGCCGACCAGTAGCACCTCGTCAACGCCGTCGCTGTCGAGCTCGGCCTCACGGATGGCCGTAGTCACGGCGTCCTCGGTCTTCTCGATGAGATCGCCGATCAGCTCCTCGAGCTTGGCCCTGGTCAGGGTCATCTCCAGGTGCTTGGGCCCCTCGCCGTCAACCGAGGTGACAAACGGCAGGCTGATAGCAGTCTGCACCGTGGTGGAAAGTTCCATCTTGGCCTTCTCAGCGGCCTCCCGCAGGCGCTGCAAAGCCTGGCGGTCCTTGCGCAGGTCAATGCCGTTTTCTTGCTTGAACTCCTCGGCTATGTAGTCAACAATGCGCTCGTCAAGGTCATCGCCGCCGAGCTGGGTGTCACCGGAGGTCGCGAGCACTTCATAATAGTCACGCTCCTCGCTGGCCTTATCAACCTCGACATCCAGCACCGAGACGTCAAAGGTGCCGCCGCCGAGGTCATAGACCATGATAGTGGCATCCTTCTTGTCCTCGCGATACCCGTAAGCCAGCGCCGCAGCGGTCGGTTCGTTGATGATACGCAGCACATTGAGGCCGGCGATCTCGCCGGCATGCTTGGTCGCGGTCCGCTGGGTGTCATCAAAGTACGCCGGCACAGTAATGACAGCGTCCGTGACCTCTTCGCCCAGATAGGCCTCGGCGTCGGCCTTGAGCTTCTGCAGGATCAACGCCGATATCTGCTCCGGGCTGTAGTCTTTGCCGTCAATGGTAACAGTCTCGCGACTGCCCATTTTGCGCTTGATCGAGGAGACTGTGCGTTCCGGGTTGAGAATCGCCTGGCGCTTGGCCTGCTGTCCGACCAGGCGCTCGCCATTTTTTGAGAAGTGTACTACGGAGGGCGTTGTGCGCCCGCCTTCGGGGTTGACGATAATCGTGGGCTCGCCGGCCTCGACGACAGCGACGCACGAGTTGGTCGTCCCCAGATCAATACCGATAGCTTTTGCCATTACACTTCACCGCCTTGCAGTTTTCCGACACTGTAACTACTCACCTAACCCCCTTTGATTCCCCCTTCCCTGCAGGGAAGGGGGAATCAAAGGGGGTTAGGCCAAGCCGCAACCTGAGTACTTGCCGAACACTTATGTCAAATAGATCATTGGATGGTCCGTTCTAGTGTCATAACATCGTCTGCATTATAAACCTTGAGTGCATTATTGTCAAGGTCTTTGACAATGTTTTCTCATGCCACTGCAATCCCTCTGCCAATACCGCCAAAACGCACAGAAAAACACCACCCGCAGCATTGCGGGTGGTATGAATCAGCAGGGCCTGTGTCCTGGCGCGTTGAGGCTGTGTTAGTGCTCATGCCCCCAGAGGCGTTGGCCAAACGTATCGGTGCGCCTGAACTGATTGATGGCCAGCCACTTGGCGTGCCCGTCCAGGTACCCTATATTGCTGCCATTGTTGTGCACGATGCCGACGTGTCCGGTATAGGGGTCAGGCCAATGACTGGCGGCATAACTGATGAAGGAGTAGGTGTACGTGGAGCCGCCAGGTCCATCGGTTCGGGTACAGCCGAAGATCATCACCTCGGCGGGATAATTCCACCAGGCGAGAGCCGCCACGCGCTGGCTGGAGTGGCACCAGTAAGGCATGCACGGGTAACTCCAGCCGTAGCCGACGGCCGCGTCGGGTTTGCTGGGGCAGACCCACACCTGGGTGTTCTTGATGTAAGGGGCGGTGGCGTCCCACCACCAGTAGAAGGGGCCCCCAGTGGGGGGGTAATCGTAGTAGGTTGCATTCGCCACTATCTTGTCGTCATAGTCCTGAGCATACATCAGGATTGCGAGAACGATCTGCTTCGTGTTATTCAGACAGCTTGCCTGCCGCGCCTTCTCTCGCGCTCTGGCAAAGACGGGGAAGAGGATTGCTGCCAGGATCGCGATTATCGCGATCACCACCAACAGTTCAATCAACGTGAAGCCGCGTTTCATCTCGACACCTCCAGTAGTCTCCTCAGTTGAACACGCCATCACTATGTATGTTCTTTTCCACGCCGACCTGCTTGAGACCTGCCGATACGACATTTTTTTCTTAATTACTCATCTTGTGGCCTGCAAAGGAAATGCACTTGTTGTAGGGCGCGGGCTTGTACCGCGCCGGTCGTGTAGCGCAATATCTTTGCAGGCCACAACCTATCCGATGTCACTTTCTAGCCTGTTAATGCCGTTGCCGTTGTAGGGGCGCAATTGATTGCGCCCACTCAGCGGGAGCGTGGAGGGAGTAGGGCCGGCGCGGTACAAGCCCGCG
>JAUVVY010000071.1 GCA_030604405.1 bacterium
CTTCAGGTCGTCGAGCATCTGGGCCATATCCCGCCCGCTCTTCTTCTGGTATTCCAGAATCTCCTGGAGCATTTTCGACTGCGCCTCAGAGATCGCCGGCTCATCCGGGCGCTCGCCAAGCTCGGATACCTTCGTCGGGGTGCAGCCGCCGAGCAGTGCGGCGGACAAAGCTAGGAGGACGGCAAAGCGTACCAATGTCTTCACGGGGGGAGCCCCCTTTCACAGACACATTCAGAGTGGAGCTAAGCCTAGCAGACAAGCGTCATTATAAGGCAACCCAGTGTTGTTTGCAACTTGCCTCCAATCGCCGGGTGCGTGTACAGATTGTCGGCAAAGTCAGTACTCCTCTGAAAGTTGCTAACCCGCCTCATTCACCAACGCGTAGCTCGGCCTGACCTGCGCTGCGCGCAGGTCAGGTGAGAATGCGACAGCATTCTCAGCTTCCCGTTCGGCAGGCTCACGGCCCTGCCTGCCCTGAGCTTGTCGAAGGGAGCAACGTCGAAGGGCAGCCCGAGGTCGTTCGGGTCGAGTTCTCCAACTGAGCATCTTCCAGTTGCTGTGGCGCGGTATTGAAGGCCTCTAAAGGATAAAGGCATTTCAGGGACACGACACCAGTTGAGCCCTTGGCCTCGGCATGAGGCCAAAAAAGCCCACGACCCTCTCAGCCGTGAGCATCATTCTTCGCTAAAGCCACGCCTGTCGGTTACTCGGTCTGCGCCACGTATGTCCCGTCAAGCTTGGCAAGCGCCTCTTTGGCGGCTTCCCCGACATTGTCGTCTGCATCGGCAGCCAGCTTACCGAGTATTTCTCGGCATACCTCGCCGCCCAACGCTCCCAGAGCGTGGCCCACTGATCTGCGCACCGACGGCTTGGGATCGTCGGCCGCTGCACTGAGCGCTTCTAGAGCGCCCTTGCGGATTCCGACTTTCGCCAGCCCGTCAACGGCGTGTTTGCGTACGCTCCATTCCTCGTCCTTGAGCGCCCGCAGCAGCGGCTCCAGGCAGGTGCGACTGCCGACGTTGCCCAGACCCCTGACTGCGGTCAGGCGGGTCACCCAATCATCGTCCTCAAGCATCCGGGTCAGGTGCTCCACGGCATGATAGGTGCCGGTGTAGGCCAGGCCTTCGACTGCCGCGCAGCGCACATCCTTCTTCGGGTGGTCCAGTAGTGGTACGAGGTAGCGGACCACTGAGGGCCTGCCGATTCTACCCAGCGAGATCGCCGCGTAGTGCACCACGCGGCTGTTGTCGTCATCGAGAGCTTTTATCAGGCCCTCGCGGGCCGTGTCATCGCCGATCTCGCCCAGTATTTCCGCGACCCAGCGACGAACCACATAGTTGCGGCTCTCCAGTTCCACCAGCAGGTACGGCACACAGGCCCGCCCCACTTGCTTCAGCGAATTGGCTGAGGCGCTCTGCACATCAACACTCGGCGATGACAGAGCCTTAATCAGCGGCTCGATAGCGATGTCGCTGCTGATCTTGCCGAGCGCTTCGGCCGCCGCCTTGGCCAGCTCCACGTTATCGGTTTCCAGGACCTCAACTAGCGGCTCGATGGTCTTCTTGTTCTTGAGCTCACCCAGCGCCGTCACTGCCGCCCGTTGCACCTCAATATTAGTATCATTGAGCCGTTTGACTAGTTCCAGGGCCACGGAGCGGTCGCCGATGTTGCCCAGGGCCTCGGCTGCCCATTTGCGCGCTGATTGGTCCTTGCCGATGAGCGCGTCCAAAAGCGGCTTCACGGCTGCCTGGCCGATGCAAGTCAAAGCATCGGCCGCGCAGCGCTGCACATTCTTGCTCGAATCGCTCAGACTCTCAACCAGCGCCTCGACCGCGGCCTCGTCTTTCAGCTCGCCCAGGCATATGGCCGCCGCCATGCGGATGCGGTAGTCGTTGTCCTTAAGAGCCGCTAGCAATGCCGCTACGGCGTCATCGCCCAGTTGTCCTAATGTTTCTGATAGCTCTTCTGGCGAAGGAATCCCCTTCGCCAGAAGCTTCGTTACCTGCTGTACTGCTCGCTTCTTGACTGCTGACAAGCCGCAAACCTCCTGCTAAATGACTAAATCCGTCCGGATAAAAAACAAAGGCTCCTGTCGTCTATCTGTACACGACACGAAGCCTTCTATTTGGCATCACCGCACTGTCTGCTATCGTGCCCTCCCAATGGCCCTGGCAGCAAGAAATGGCTTCTTGTCTAAGCCCCACTGTGCACTGCGCCCAGGAGTTAGATCTCTGGCACCGGGATTTCCTCGGGCTGGGTCGGCTCGACGTCACTAGCCGCCGCCTCTTCGCCGCCTGTCTCCGCCGGCATTTCCGGCTCCTGAGGCTCCGGCACCATTTCCGGCTCCTGAGGCTCCGGTACCATTTCCGGCTTCTGAGGCTCAGGTACCATTTCCGGCTCCTGAGGCTCCCCAGGCGCCACTTCCGGCTCCTCTATCGCCCTGCGCCCGCTCAAATCCACGTCGCGAAACTTGCTTGTCAGCCGGTCGAACTGTGCCTCGACCTCTTGCTGGTAGCTTTCGTACGCCCAGGCTATGACAGCTTGGGCGTCCATCAGAGTCTGCTTCTTCGACATTGCGTACGCCGCCCAGTCCTGGTCGTCGGCCTCGTTGGCACTTGCTGCGATCACTGTCAGTTGATCCTCGGCCGTTCCCAGCAGAGCCAGCGCCTCCTCCATCTTCCCTGCCTTCGCCTCGGCCACTGCATTCAAGACATTCTTGGCCACGCTCGCCAAGCCTGCTTTGTACTGGATTTTCCGCCGTGCTTCGGCTGCTACGGCCTCTTCCCTGGCCTTCTCCTTCCTTACCTCGCCCAGGTACGACATGCAGGCTACGAACACGGCCAGCAATACGACTACAACTACCACTTTGACGCCGCGGCAACCGCCGGCCTGCTTCGGCGCTGCTTCGGCTGGTTCCAGATCTATGTCAAGGTCGTGATCGAGTTCTGCCTCGGCAAGTTCTTCCTCTTCTTCTTCCTGCGCTTCTTCCTCTTCTTCTGGCTGCTCTTCCTGCTCTTCTTCCTTGTTGGTGTCCTCAGCCATCTACCTGTCCTCCCACGTGTTAGATAGAACCTAACGCCGTTTTGAGCCCTACAGATGGCGCTTTGACGCGCCCCACAGCACACCACATTATACAGAATTATGGCCGCAAAGTCAACTCCTGCATCCCGCCCTCGAGTCCCCAACCATCTCCAGCTCCCGCGCAAACTTGCCTGACCAGCAGGTAAGACGCCGGTTGCGCGAGAAATTACCGCTTGCGTCAACCTGCGTTTCTTCGCGGCGCGCTCTCTGATACCAACCAAAACCACCCACGACACCGCGCCCCTGCATACAACTCGTGTCGAGAAATATGGCAATATGTCACAACAAGACTGCGGAAACTCAACAGACACGTCGGCGTCCGGGCCTGCGCATGACAAGTACCACCCCCTCAAGGACCGGCTTGTCTGGCTTATCCTGCTGGTTTACCTCGCCCTATCCATCAGCTATAGCTACGTAATGCTGCTAGGCCAGGCGCCTGACGAAAGCGACCGCCACTTCCCTTATGTGCGCTGGCTGGCTCACACCTGGGCTTTGCCCATAGACGACCCCGCAGTCACAGGCGGTAATCTGGAGTTGCACCCGCCTTTATACTATCTCCTCCTCACGCCCTTCTATCTGGCGTCCGAGCAGTTTGGTGACATCACCGCGATGCGCGTTCTGCGCTGGACCTCGCCGTTTTTGGTACTCGCCGCCCTGCTGCTCTGGATGCAGATCATCTGGCGCGCCTGTGGTTGCGACCGCCAAAGCTTCCTGTTGATACTTGCTCTGACGGCCTGGTGGCCCAATCTGTTCGTTGACGCCGGCGCCATCACCAACGATGTGGGTGCTATCCTCGCTTCCGCCGTATTGCTCTATCTGGTCGCCATCACATACTGGCACGACCGCACGGTGAAGATAGCGCTGCTGTTGGGAACCGTCGCCGGCCTGGGAGCCCTGATGAAGGCCTCTACCATGCCCACCAGCTTCACTATTATTGGCGTAGCGCTCATTTGGCAGCATGGTAAGAGGTTCTACCGCGATGGCGATTTCTGGATGCGTGGCCTGGCGATAACGGCTGCATTCCTGGCCGTTTGCGGGTGGTGGTACGTGCGCAACTACGAGATGTACGGCGCCTTTACGCCCTTTCCTCAGGGCTACCGTGGCATTCCGTATGCTCTGAGTGACTGGGAAGGTGTCATGTACGGGTACGCCGGACCGCTGCTCCTGCGTGGCATAAACGGCCTGTGGGCGAGTGTATTTGCTGGCATGGTATGGTTCCCGGATAGTAGTCACATAGTAATCTACAATGCCCTACGACTGCTATGCGCGCTGTCGCTGATCGGCCTCATTGTCGCCGTCCTGCGCTGGCGCAGAGGCGAGTTGGCTATTGCCGCCGACCAGGCTCCTGCGCTGCTTCTGTCCTGCGTGGGCTTCGCGACGCTGTGGCTGTCTGCACTATGGATGTCGGTTTTCGTACACATGGCATGGTATCAGGGGGGCCGGTACCTGCTGCTCTATCTGCCCGGCCTGGTCTTGCCGCTGGGCTTAGGCCTGCGCGAACTTTTCCGCCGCATGAAAACCGCGATGCCGTACCTCGTGATACTATGCTGGTTCATCTTTCTGTCTTTCGTGGCCTGGTACCACATCTGGACGTACCATAACCCTATCGTAAGAGCCGCAATAGAGGCGTCGCAGAAATAGCGCGCCGCGGGCCGCTCTCTCAGCTCAGCACCGCGTCCCTGATCACTTCCCACACATACCGGCAGGCGAAACGTGGCACACTGATCCGCGAAATCCCCGATTTGCGTCGGTATTCATGGCTTGGCACGTTCATTACCCGGTATTTCTTCTTAAGTGCCTTGATGGTCATCTCCTGTTCAATCGTGGTGATATTCTCTACCAGTGGGAGGGCTTTGGCGCAGCTTGTCCTTATCGCCCTGTAGCCGTTCTGAATGTCCGTGAGGCGAACCCGGAAGCGCCAGTTCACGATCAGGTTGATTATCTGCGAGCCGGTGGAGCGCGCAAAGGAGCCCCAGTCTCCGGCCAGTTCGTCGCTGCCGCCGGTTATTCGGCATCCGATTACCAGGTCCGCCTCGTCTTTGACAATCGGCTCTACCAGCTTCGGTATGTCCGCGGCGTCGTGCGAAACGTCGGCATCAATGAACACGATGATGTCGCACTCCAGGTAATCTATCGCCTGCCTGATTGCGGCCCCCTTGCCACGCTTGTTGTCCAGTTGCACCTCCGCGCCTAGCCCTTCGGCGATCTCTCGCGTCTCGTCGGTTGAATGGCCGTCAACGACCAGTACGCTGTCCACGCGCGGCTTGACCGCCTCGATTACTTCACCCAGCGTGGCGGCCTCGTTTTTCGTGCAGATTACTGCTGTTACTGTTACGTGCTTTTCGGACAGGGCAGTTCCCCTCCACGCAGGCCGGGCCTTGGGCACTACATCAACCCGCCAACCTGATTAGTTTCCGCGCCACATCTCCGCCGCCTTGCTGTTGCAGATTATTCATCAACGCGTAGCTCGCCATGTCTCGCCAACTCTACCATCTGTGCCGTTTCACTCACCAATAGTCCAGGTTATTGCACTGGCGGCAGCTCCAGCTCATAGCCGAAGGCCGCCAGGAACGTCAGAGCCATCATCGCATGGGCCATCTCATCGGGGTGGAAGCCATCGGGGGTAAAAAGCAGCCGCTGGCCCTGCCGGCAGGCCTCCTTCGCCGCGCGCAGCAGCACCTCTCCGGTCGGCACCAGCAGCACATCGCCCTGCTCGGCTGCCTCGTAAAGACAGGCGGTCTTGTCCACAATGTTGCGGTTGGCGACGCTTGCATCACCGCCCTCCCAATGGTGCTCAAAGTGGTTTGGGGTGCAGAGGGCGACTTTGGCACCGGCTGCCTGGGTCCTGGCGATCATCTCGTTGACGGCCTGGCCGAATTCCTTCGGCGTACTCCCCAATTCCTCGGGCGTCGTAGCATCCGGGCACCCCTGCAACTGGAAGACGGTATCTGCCACACCGGCCATTATGCTCACCCAGTCGGGGTTGTGAGCCAGCACATCGTCGTCAAAGCGCGCCAGTATCTGCTTGACCGTATCTCCGCCGATGCCGGCGTTGATGACCTGCGGCGGGTTATCCGCGAAGCGCAGGGCCAGCACTTCGCGCACAGTGGTAACATAGCCTTCGGGCGCATAGGTGATGCTATCGCCGGTGCACACCAGTGTCTGTCCCGGCTTCAGCAGGCCCTCCTGCACGCAATCCGTCATTGCAATACCTCCCTGTTCGACAACCTGACACATTTCGAAAATTCGGCGTGTAGCTCGCGCTGGCCAAACAGATTCGCGTAGGCCAGGCATCCCCATTACTGCCGCGTGGCTCGGGCTTCCCGTAGGGCCTGAGCTTGTCGAAGGGCAGCCCGACTCCGTTGCCGTTGTCGTTGTCCCCTCTCCCTGTGGGAGAGGGGAATAAAAGGGGTGAGGGGCGCCGTTGCCTTTCGGAGGGGCCAAATAGGGTGGATTTTGCGAAAGCAAAATTCGGGTTCCCTATCCGGCCCACGACTTCTCACAGCACCATCGCCCACAATTACAGATGGATCGGCCACAGACCAGAAATCTGCAGAACTACTGTAGCAAGCCCGACCTACGGCTTCATGAACAGTGCAGGCTATACCCCCCACATCTTCAGCAGTGTCGCGGCCAGGCCCAGGTATATCAGAATCGCCACAATATCGTTGCCCGTGCTCACCAGCGGGCCGGAGGCGAGTGCCGGGTCAATGCCTACGCGGTTAAAGGCCAGCGGGACAGCCGCGCCCATGGTGCTGGCCCAGGTGACCGCGCACAACATCCCGATGGCGACGACCACTCCCATCTCCCACTTGCCCATTATCAGATGGCCTGCTATGCCGGCCGCCAGTCCCGTCGCAACTGCTAACATCAGCGCGGTCGCGAACTGCCGCAGCATGGTCCGCTGCAGGCTCTTGTGCTGCAGATACCCCAGCGCCAGCGATCGCACCATGATCGTCGCCGACTGCAGGCCCGCGTTGCCACTGGTGGCGTTGATGACGGGGATGAAAGCGGCCAACTGGATGTAGGCCTTAAGCAGGTCATTGAAGGACGTGATAATCGAAGCGGAGACGAGAGTTCCGGCGAAGCATATCGCCAGCCACGGCAGTCGCAGCCACACCACCTGCACGCTTGACTCTGCCAGCAGGTCTTTAGGGCTGGTGGCGGCCAGGCGCGCGATATCTTCGGTGTGCTCCTCCTGGATGGCGTCAATAATATCGTCCACGGTCACCTGGCCGAGCAATTGTCCGGCCTCATTTACCACCGGAAGCGCGCTCAGGTCATACTGGTCAACCAGCCGCACCGCCTCGGCACGCTCGGTGTTGGGGGTAACGCTGACTACATCAGTGACCATGAACTCACCAAGCTGCTGGTCTGGCGGCGCTGTCACCAGCTCGACCATATCGATTACGCCACACAGCACTCGGTCTTCGTCAACCACATAGATATACAGCAGGCTTTCTGGCGGTATCTGCTTGGTCTTTATGTGCGAAATCACATCCTGGGCGGTCACATCCAGCGGGGCGTGGATCACCTCCGATGTCATCATGCCGCCGGCGCTGTCCGGTTCGTATCGGCTCAGTTCTTCCAGCTCGTCGGATTCCTCGTCCGGGATACGCTCGAGTATCCGGTGAACCTGCTCGTCATCGAGCAGGTTTACCAGGTCGGCGCCCACGTCGGGAGGCACGGCGTCTATGATCTCGGCCATCTCCTGATCGTCGGTGGCCTCGGCCAACTCGACGGTGACTTCATCGTCAACCTCTTCCAGGACGATGCCTGAGTCTTCCGGGTTGAGCAAAGCGAATACGGCCTCCCGCTGCTCCCGGTTCAGTTCCCGCATGGCCATGGCGATGTCTATGGGGTGGTAGCTGGAGATGAGACCCTCCAGAACTGCAGGCACCTCAGACGCGAGGGCGGCACGGACCGCCTCCGCCACTGCCTTCGGCTCTTGTACTCGCCGCGTCCGGTCCTGTCGCAATTCGCTCCCTCGCTACGCTTCCGTGTCGGCCGCACTTTCGTGCATCAGCTCAACGAGCGCCGGATATGTTCGCACATAGCGGTCGAATATCTTGTCATAAATCTCGGCTTTGTTCTCGTCAGGCTCGATCGCCCGCGTGACCGTGACCATCTGCTCCGAGGCCTCGACCACATCTGAGTATAGCCCGGCTCCCGCAGCCGCGCACACCGCTGTGCCCAGCGCCGTGGCCTCCGGCTCTTCGGTAAGCATAATCGACTTCTGGCACACATCGGCGTGTATCTGCAGCCACAGCTCACTCCGTGTGCCGCCTCCGCACGCGTAGATCGTCTCGGTGTCAAATCCGGCCGCGGCCATATCCTCTAAGATATGCCGGCAGCCCATTGCCGTGCCCTCATAGACCGCCCGCAGCAGATGCCCGATGCCGTGCCGTAAGCTCAGGCCCCAGATGACCCCACGCGCCAGCGGATCCCTCAGTGGCGTTCGGTTGCCCTGCCAGTAATCCAGCAGCACCAGCCCTTCCGCCCCGGGCGGCACTGCCGCTGCCTTTTCATCCAGCACCTCAAACCGGCTGCAGCCTTGCTCATCGGCCTCGCATTCCTCCCGATAGCCGAAGTTATCAGCCAGCCATGTCACGATCGCGCCGGTGGCAGTCTGCCCGCCCTCCAGCACCCAGGTCCCTGGCAGCAGCGCATCCGGGTACGGGCCCCACAGGTGCGACTCAAAGATCCCTTCCGACATCAACGCCAGCGGGCACGTCGAGGTGCCCATAACCAGTGCCAATCGCCCGGGGTGTACCACAGCCAGTCCCAGCATCGCGGCGTAGGCGTCAATTCCTCCCTGCGCGACAGGGATACCAGGGCGCAGGCCGAGCTCCTCAGCCGCGGCCTTGGTCAACTCCCCCGCCTGCTCGCCCATCGGCAGTACCCTCTCAGGCCACTTCTCCACCAGTTCGCCGAAGTCAAGTTCCTCCAGCAGCCCGGTCGGCCAGCCGCCGTCAACGCTGGCGTAGTTCCACTTGCAGGTGGTGTTATTCAGCGAGGCGGCCCACTCCCCGGTGAGCCTGTACATCAGCCAGTCGGTGCCCTCGATGATCAGATCGGCCTGCTCGTAGATTTCGGGCTGGTTCCGCCGCAGCCACATCGCCTTCGGGATCATCCACTCCGGCGATTCGGCCCAGCTTACATACTTCAGGCGCGGGTGCTTGGTGGCTGTGACCTCATCGGCTTCAGCGTGTGCCCGCTGGTCCATCCACAGGATTACCGGCCGCAGCGGCTCGCCGGTGCGAGTGGTGACCACCACCGTACACGAGGTCCCATCCACCGACACACCGGCAATCTCGTTGGCCGAGATGCCGGCCTCGGCGATGGCCTGCGGAATCACAGCCTTGGCCGCATCCCACCAGTCGTAGGCGTTTTGCTCGGCCCAGGCAACCTGCGGGTACTCGATCGGGTATTCCCGGCTTGCCGAAGCCACCAGCTTCCCCTGCATATCAACGATCGCCGCACGCAGGCTCTGGGTCCCGCAGTCTATTCCCAGCACATAAGGTCCGCCCTTGCTCATACATAACCTCCTGCATTTGTGACGCGGCCTGAGCTTGCCTGCCGTGAGCTTGTGCTTCGACGTTGCTTGGCACCGTGAGCTTGTCGAACGGTCGAACGGCCGAAGGCCTGCCCGACTTCGTTGTCGTTGCCCCTCTCCCTGCGGGAGAGGGGAAGGGGGTGAGGGCGTCGTCGCGCGCAACTCGCGCATCCCAAGTATTATCGCGTGGCACAAGCTTGCCCGCCATAGCTTTAGCGACGGCGGGGCTTTCCAGACGCTGCTGCTTTTTGAGATACGAAGCGATTATTACCTGAATAGGTTTGAGTGCGCTATTGCTGTTCCTCGAAAGTCTTGTCGTGTTTGTTAGAGAGTCTCAACAGTTCATTGAAAGCAGCCTGC
>JAUVVY010000065.1 GCA_030604405.1 bacterium
CTGTCGGCGATGTGGCGCGATCGAGTATCCTATGATGAACAGCTCCACCAAAACAACCGCCGACAACACGCCGCCTGACACAAAAACACACCACCTATTGACATACACAGTCCGAAAGGCAACGGCACGGGATGAAGAGGTCTTCAGGACTAGAGGTAGTTGCGCATGAGGTCGATTGCGGCGGTGGCCTTTTGCTTCGCATCCTGCATCGTGTCGGCCTCGGCGATCACGCGCACGACCGGCTCGGTGTTGCTGCGCCGTACATGTAACCACGCGCCATCCGGCCATAAGACCTTCACGCCCTCTGTGAGGTCGAGAGCGTTCTCTTCGTAGGCCTCGCGCACGGCCAGAAGTACCGGCTGGACGCGTGAGGCAGGACACTCCATCTTCGTCTTGTAAATCTCCGAGGGCGCGAAACTTCCAGCCCAGTCAGTGACCGTGCCGCCGCGCTTGCCCAGTCCGGCCAACACCAGCGCCATGCCCGCAAAGCTGTCGCGGCAGTACTGCAACTGCGCCCAGATGATCCCGCCATTGCCCTCGCCGCCAATGCCGGCATCGTGCGCCTGCATCTGCTCGATTACGTTGATCTCCCCGACCTTGGCGCGCACTACCTTCTTGTCATGGCGGCAGGCCACCTCGTCGATCATCCGCGAGCTGGACAGATTGGTCACCAGCGGGCCCGCGGTTGCGTCGGCCGCGGCATCGCAGGCAAAAGCCAGCGTGAACTCCTCGCCGATCGCCCGGCCCTGTTCGGAGACGATCGCAAGGCGGTCGGCGTCGGCGTCCTGGGCAAAGCCAATATCCGCGCCGTGCTCCTTGACGGCCTTCTCAAGCTGCTTGAGATTCTCGGGGATCGGCTCAGGCAGATGCGGGAATATGCCGTCGGGGGTGTCGTTGATGGTCACGACCTGGCATCCCAGCTCCTGCAAGAACCGCTCCGATAACACCGCGCCAGCGCCGTTGACGCAGTCCACCACGACTTTCAGCCCGGCAGCGGCGATGGCCTCGCGGTCGGCCAGCTCCAGCAGCGCATCCATGTGGCGCTGTAGCGCACCGTCGTCAGACTGTACCGAGCCGATTTCGTCGTTGCCGAGGAGAGTGAAATTGCCCTGGTAATAGACGCTCAACAACTCTTCGGCCTGGTGCGGCCGCAGGATAATACCGTCGCCACGAATGAACTTCAGCGCATTCCATTGCTGCGGGTTGTGGCTGGCAGTAATCACCACGCCGCCGCTGGCAACCGCGTCCCTGATGGCCATCTGCACGGTCGGCACCGGCGCGATGCCGAGGTCCACGATGTCACAGCCGGTGGCCAGCAGGCCGCCAATGAGCGCCCTCTGCACCATCTCGCCGGAGGGCCGGGTGTCGCGGCCAATGACCACGGTGCCGCCCTTGAGATAGGTGCCGAAAGCCTGGGCGAAGCCGATAAGAAGCTGCGGGGTGAGCGAATCGCCGACAACGCCGCGGACTCCTGAAATGCCTGTTTTTAGGGTTCGTACTATAGCCAATTTTCTGAATACCTCGGGTTGTGCGGGCCGGATACGGAACCCCGATTTCGCTGCGCAGAATTCACCCTTACCCACACCGCTGGCGCGGGCGCCCAGCCCGTGCAAACGACCACGTGGCCTTGGGCCGGATAGGGAACCCGAATTTTGCTTTCGCAAAATCCACCCTATTTGGCCCCTCGGGAAGGCAAAGGCACCCTCACCCCCGGCCTCACCCACTCCTTCGGAGTGGGTACCCGCCGAAACAGGAGAGCGGAGCAAGTCAACGGCGTCGGGCTGGAAACTGTAGTTATGCGAATTGTGCTAACGGCTGGGCCGGATTCTCGGCGGAAGCTGCGCTTCCGCCTCGTATGCGGCCCCTCCGGACGACTCAACGACAACGGCGTCGGACTGGGCTTCGACAAGCTCCCTTCGACAGGCTCAGGGCGCACGCGGCAGGGCGGACACGGCAGCCCCTCCGGGAAACCCCGACCTACGCGATAATACAAAGGATACCCGGCCTCCCCCCGAGCCACACCGAGCGGCAAGGCCCTACATTCGGCGTCTGACTTCGTTGGTGTAGTGACGAGCAAGCTGCTCAGCAACGTCCGGGCGCTTGGCCTCGGCAATGATGCGAATAATCGGCTCGGTCATTGACACGCGGATGTGCACCCAGCGGTCGAGTGTGCCATACTTAATGCCATCCTGGAGGTCTTCATACTCGGTGCCCGTGGGCTGCCCCTCGCGGCGCAGCGCCTCAAGGACGCTGAAAGCTCTCTCCACCGGACAGGGCACGGTTTCCTTATACATGTGGTATGTGGGGATTTCAGCCACCAACTCCGCCAGCGGCTTGCCTGTCTCGCAAATAAGCTGCAGAATATGGCCCATACACGCCAAGGAGTCATGGGCGTAGTTGATGCGTGGGAAGACCACGCCGCCACTGCCCTCACCGGCCACCGCCGCAGCATGATTGCTTGCCGCTTCGGCGATATACGCCTGCCCAATCGGGGTGCGTATGACCTGTCGGCCATACTTGGTCGCTACGTCGTCCACGGCCTGGGTAGTGGAAATGTTGGTCACAACCGGGCCGGGATCGCCGCGCCTGAAAATCATCTCCGCCGCCAGGCACAGCGTCATCTCCTCGCCCGGCGCCGAACCGTCATGGCAGACAACCCCCAGCCTGTCGCCATCGGCGTCAAAACCAAAGCCGACATCGGCCTGGGCAGCCGTAGCCAGCGCCCTGAGCTGGCTGAGGTTCTGAAGGCTGGGCTCCGGGGGATGCGGGAACGGCAAGTCGGTCTCAGTGTTCATCGCCACGACATCTAAACCCAACATCTCCAAGAGGCGCGTGGCGTATGCCGAGCACGCGCCATTGGCACAGTCAATCGCGACCCGCAACCCGCTAGCGCTGATGGGCTGTATGTCAAGCTGCTCACATATAGCCTGGATGTGGCGCTCGCCGGCGTGCTGGTCAGTGCGCACGGGGTGTAGTCCGTCCCAGTCGGCTTTCAGGAACTCGCCCTGGTGGTGAATGTCGAGAAGCTCAGCGGCCTGCGCGGGATTGAGGAAAATACCGTCGCCGCGGATGGACTTGAGCGCATTCCAGCCGCGGACATTGTGCCCGCCAGTGATAGCCATCCCGCCAGCAGCGTCCGAGGCTTTGACCGCAAGCTGCAAGGCCGCAGTGGTGCAAATCCCCAGGTCTATGACCCGACAGCCAGCAGCAATCAGGCCCGTCAGCGCGCAGTTGAGCACCATCTCGCCTGACTGTCGAGTGTCACGGCAGACCAGCACCTTGCCGCCGTCCAGGTAAGTGCCCAGAGCGTGACTGTAGCGCACGATCAAGTCAGGGGTCAAGCTCTCGCCGACGATCCCGCGCACGCCGCCAATTGTAATGCGTAATGAGCTCATGGCTGGTAGTCCTGTCAAGTGTAGCAGTGGTGTCGGGTCTCGCGGCCGAGCCTTGCGAACGACTTAACTGCGACCCTCACCCCCAGCCCCTCTCCCGCAAGCGGTAGAGGGGAGCAACGGCCAAACGGCAACGGAGTCGTTGTGGTTGGCCGCTTGGGTGTGGAGACCTCGCCAGGATAGCGTTCTGCGTGGGCCGGGCTCCTGGCGGAATCTTCGCTTCCGCCACTCGACACGGCCCCTCCAGAAGGCACACGGCACCCTCACCCCCGGCCCCTCTCCCGGAGGGAGAGGGGAGAACGGCAACGGCTGGGCCGGATGGGGCCCCAAACATCCCCCATTCGGCCCCTCCGGAAGGCTACGGCAACGGCGTCGGGCTGGAAAGCCCGAGCTACGCCATAATACGTACCGTGCCCGAGCTACGCGAATATATTTCAGATGCCCGACCTACGCTAAGCAAGGCAAGGCGGCCGGCAGCTAGTCCTCCGTGGTCGCATGGGCGCCGTCGCTGACGCTGACTATGTAGCCGTCGCCGCCAGCAGCTTCGATGGCCTCCTTGACCTGCTGCTGCCTGCCCGGGGCATAAGCGAACATGCAGCCGCCACCCCCAGCGCCGTTGAGCTTGCCACCCAATGCGCCGGCCGCCATCGCCGCATCAATCAACTCGTCAAGCTTCGGGTGCGATACGCCAATGCCGTCGCGCAATTGCACCTGGTGCTCGTAGAGCATCTCGCCAAGGCGCTGCGGGTCGAACTGTTCGGTCGAAAGCAGCCTCCTGGCCTCCTGGCAGATGTCGCGGTTGATGAGGTTGGCGCGAACCCGTCTGGCAACCTCCGGCCGCATCTGGGCGAAATACGGCTCGGCCTCCTGAAAAGATGTGGTCCAGATGTCAAAGTCATCTATGCGCTGACTGAGTATCTCGAAGCCGGTGTTGGTCGCCGCCCTGGATTCGGCAAGGATCTGGTTGTTGTCCTTCCTAACACGAGTGTTGCCCAGGACAAAGCCGTCGAGCCTCGCCGGCAAGCGCTCTAGCGTAATCGGCTGGCGACAATCAATGTAAAGCAGGCCGCCGAGGGCGGATGTATAATGATCCATCATGCCGCCGGGAGCGTTGAACTCCGGCACCTCAGCCTCATAGGCCAGACGCGCCACGGCCTCAGGGTCTGGCGATGGCTGCCGGTGCTGGCTAGCCAGCAAGAACTGTACCCAGGCGACCACCAGCGCGGAAGAACTCGACGTGCCAGCATTGATCGGGATGTTGCCGCGGACCAGACAGTCATAGCCGGTGGCGATGTTGACGCCGGAACGGCGCACGACATTGGTGGCCGCGCGGATGAAGTCGAGATCGTAGCGGTAGGCTAGCTCAGCGGCGGCGTTGAAGGAGTCGCTGTCGGCCACATCCGGCATCTCGATGTGGAACTCAGTGTCGGAACGCGGTGTCCCCGTCACAGTGATATAAAGGTCAATCGGGCAAGCGATCACGGCCAGGCCCAGGAAGTCCTGATGCTCCCCGAAAAGGCATATCCGGCCCGGCGCTCTGGCTGTGGTCCTTGATGGCAATCGGCTACCTCCACAAGGCTTGCTTCGTCCGAATTAGTCTATTCCGCATGAGAGATGATGTCAACCCACAGATAATCGCCGGGGTGCGAGTTTGGATTGTCGGCAGTAACGCAAGGTACGCAGCCCTCACCCTCACCCCCGGCCCCTCTCCCAGGGGGAGAGGGGAGAACGGCATACGGCAAAGGCAAAAGCCATTGACGGCATTCTCGGGCTGGAAGCTGAGAACGCTGATCCCCCACGTTCTCACCTGACCTGCTCCAGGCGCAGGTCAGGCCGAGCTACGCGTTTGTGACTTTGCCGACAATCTAAACTTGCACCCATAATCGCCGCCGGGCCTGTCAAGTGGGCTGTGAAGGTGGTATAATTAGAGACTTCCACTCCGGGAAAGAGCTTGATAACCGTGGCTGAAGACAAGATCCGAATATACGGAGCCAGACAACACAATCTGCAGGATATCAGCCTGGAATTGCCCCGCAACCGGCTGATCGTGTTCTGTGGCGTCAGCGGCTCCGGCAAATCCTCGCTGGCCTTCGACACCATCTACGCGGAGGGCCAGCGGCGCTACGTTGAGTCTCTGTCCGCCCACGCGCGGCATCTGCTCGGCGAGATGGACCGGCCGGCTGTGGATCACATCGAAGGCCTCTCGCCGGCTATCGCCATTGACCAGAAATCGGTGGCGGCCAATCCGCGCTCGACAGTGGCGACCGCCACCGATATCTACGACTTTCTGCGCGTGCTGTTCGCCCGGGTCGGCCAGCCGCATTGTCCGCAATGCGGAAAGCCAATCCACGCCTCTACGGTGCAGAATATCGTGGATGAGATCATGGCCGTGCCCGAAGGCAGCCGGCTGCTCGTACTCGCCCCCGTGCAGCCGGAGGACGATGACTGGTATGGCGTGGTCCGCGATGCGCGGCGCAGCGGCTTCGTCCGCATCCGTCTCGACGGGCAGGTTCTGTCACTGGATGAGAAAATCAACCTGGACAAAGACCCACGGTCGGCGGAGATAGTGGTGGACCGCATCGTTATCAACCCGGATATCCGCTCACGATTAGCTGACTCTGTGGAGACGGCGCTGGCTTATGGGGAAGATGTGGTCATCGCCGCTGAAGTGGATGGTCGCGATCATGTCTTCAGCACCCGCTACGCCTGCGCGGAATGCGATGTGAGCGTGCGGCCGCTGACGACGCAAATGTTCTCATTCAACAGCCCACACGGGATGTGCGCCACCTGCGAGGGCATCGGAGCGGTCAAAGAGATCAAGCCCTCCCTGTTGATCGAAGACCCCGAAAAGTCAATCCTGGACGGTGCGCTGAAGCCCTATGGGAGCGTCAAGAGTGCCCATGTCGGGCACCTGCTCGAGGGGCTGGCGCAGTACTATGACTTTGATCTGGCGATACCCTGGAAAGAGCTGCCGCAACGGGTGCGCGATGTAGTTATCTACGGTTCCGGCGACGAGGAGATCGAGTTCACCTACGAGGGTCGCGACGGCCGCAGCTTCACGTATTCACAGCCCTTCGAGGGCCTCGTCAATGTGAGCCGCCGGCGGTTCGAGAAGGCCACGTCGGCGGCGCGGCGCAACTACTACGAAAGCTTTGTTGCCGATGTGGCGTGTCCCGACTGCGCCGGGTCGCGCTTGTGCAAAGAAAGCCTTGCGGTGACGGTTGCCGGCCGCAATATCGCGGAGATAACGGCAATGAATATCGTCGAGGCCGAGCGCTTCTTCAGCGAACTTTCCCTGGAAGGCTCACAGAGCATTATCGCCGCCGAGCTAATCAGGGAGATGAAGGCGCGCCTGGAATTCATGCTCAAAGTCGGCGTGGGGTATCTCAGCCTTGACCGCACCGCGCCCAGCCTGTCACGCGGTGAAGCCCAGCGGATTCGGCTGGCTACCCAGATCGGCTCCGGCCTGGCCGGCGTGATGTATATACTCGATGAGCCGAGCGTTGGCCTGCATCTGCGCGACCACCGCCACCTGCTGCAAACCATCAGCGACCTGCGCGACCTGGGCAACAGTGTCATCATCGTAGAACATGACGCCGGCACGATTCGCGCAGCCGACTATGTCGTCGAGTTCGGGCCCGGCGCCGGCGCGGACGGCGGACAGATCGTGTATGCCGGTGACGTTGCCGGGCTGCTTGCCGAGCCGCGCTCCAAGACGGGAGCCTACCTGTCAGGCCGCCTGGTAATCGAGCCGCCGGCTGAGTACCGCAAGCCCAAGGGCCAAAGCCTTCGCATCATCGGTGCCAGCGAGCATAATTTGAAACAGATTGACGTAGAAATTCCGCTGGGTGTGCTGACTTGTGTCACCGGCGTGTCCGGGTCGGGGAAAAGCACGCTGGTGCACGAGGTACTGTACCGGGCGCTGCGACGCGATCTGCACAAGTCCTCCGACCGCCCGGGAGCACACAAGGCAATCGAGGGCGGCAAGCATATTGACAAGGTCATCAATATTAGCCAGAATCCGATCGGGCGCACGCCGCGCTCCAACCCGGCCACCTACGCCGGACTGTTCGGCCCGATCCGCGAACTTTTCGCCCAGACGCCGGAGGCCCGCATGCGCGGCTACGACCAGGGACGCTTCAGCTTCAACATCCGTGGCGGCCGCTGCGAAGCCTGTGAGGGCAAAGGCACGCGGCAAGTCGAAATGGACTTTTTGCCGGATGTGTATATCACGTGCGATGAATGCAAAGGCGCCCGCTACAACCGTGAGACCCTGGAGGTCCTGTATAAGGGTAAGAACATCGCCGACGTGCTGGAGCTGACAGTGGTACAGGCCCTGGAACTTTTCGAGAACGTGCCGAAAATCCGGCGGATACTGCAGACGCTGTGCGATGTGGGACTGGAGTATATGCAGCTCGGGCAGCCTGCCACCACCCTGTCGGCCGGCGAGGCGCAACGCATAAAACTCGCCCGTGAGCTGTCCAAGCCCGGCTCCGGCGCGACGCTGTACATCCTCGACGAGCCGACCACCGGCCTGCACTTCGCCGACATCGAGAAGCTGTTGAGGATCATCAACCGGCTGGTCGAACAAGGTAACACCGCCCTGATCATCGAACATAATCTCGACGTTATCAAGACGGCGGATTATGTGATAGACCTGGGGCCGGAGGGCGGCGACAAGGGCGGCTATGTCGTCGCCACAGGTACGCCGCAGGAGATTGCCGGGCGCAGGAAGTCGTACACCGGGCAGTTCTTGAAGGGCATACTCTGACAGAACTGACGGCTGCGGGGATAGCTCGCCGCTGCCGACCGCATAGGAGAAGGTGTCAGATAATGATCATAGTGATGAACGCCAAGGCCACGGACGGCGATATCCAAAGCGTGGTCGAGATGCTTGAGGCCAGGGGCTATGACAACCACATATCGCGTGGCGTCGAGCGCACACTCGTCGGCGCCATCGGTACGCCTGACGGCGAGAAGCAAGCGATGGCCGAGCAGCTTATGACGCTGAGTGGTGTGGAGCGGGTCGTGCCGATTTTGCGGCCGTACAAGCTGGTCAGCCGCGAGCACCAGGAGGCGACAAGCGTCGTCTATATCGGTGATGCCGCCTTCGGCCGGGGCAAGGTCGGTGTTATCGCCGGGCCATGCACGGTCGAGAGCGAGGAGCAGACGCTGGCGGCCGCGCGGGCCGTCAAGGCAGCCGGAGCCGTGTGCCTGCGGGGCGGGGCTTTCAAGCCGCGGACCTCACCGTACGATTTCCAGGGCCTGGGCGAAGATGCGCTCAAGATCCTGGCGGCGGCGCGAGAGGAAACCGGACTGCCTGTGGTGACCGAGGCGCGTGATGTGAGCCACGTTGATCTGGTTGCCGAATATGCCGACGCGCTTCAGATCGGTGCGCGCAATATGCAGAATTACGATCTATTGCAGAGCGCCGGCGAAAGCGGGATGCCGGTGGTGCTGAAGCGGGGGCTTTCCGCCACGGTGGAGGAATGGCTCAAGGCCGCCGAGTACATCGCCTCCAGCGGGAATCTCGACATAATTTTGTGCGAGCGCGGCATCAGGACATTTGAAACGATCACCCGCTTCACGCTGGATCTGGCAGGCATGGTTGCGGCCAAGCAAGAGACCCACCTGCCGATCATCGTGGACCCCAGCCACTCGACCGGCCACCACTCGCTGGTCGGCCCGATGACATTGGCCGCGATAGCTGCCGGCGCCGATGGTGTGATGATCGAGGTGCATCCGCAGCCTGACCTAGCTGTGTGCGACAGCGCACAGCAACTCACACCCAAGAACTTCCAGAGACTTATGGACAACGCGCAGAGTCTGAGCGCGGCGGTGGGAGCGGACTTGCAGCGCAATTCTGAGGAGGCCTGAGGCCCGTGATGCTATACCGACGCGCGGCGATCATCGGGATCGGTCAGATCGGTGCGAGCTTTGCCCTGGCAGGGAAGCGCGCCGGTGTGCTCGGCCACGTCACCGGTGTGGCCCGCTCGCAACAGACGCTCGACACGGCCCTGGAGGTTGGAGCCGCCGATGCGTGTACGGACGATGCGACTGCGGCAGTCACGGACGCCGATTTGGTGTATCTGGCGGTCCCGGTTGGTGCCATGCGGCAGGTGATGAGCGATATCGTCCCGCACCTGGCGACCGGCTGTCTGGTCACGGACGCCGGCAGCACCAAGGCACGTATCTGTGCGTGGGCCGCTGAAGTGCTGGGTGATGAGGTCGTCTTCATCGGCGGGCATCCGATGGCCGGCAGCGAAAGGCGCGGCCCTGGCAGCGCCTCGGCGGAGCTGTTCGCCGATACCACGTATCTGCTGTGTCCCGGCAGCGCGCCGCAACCCGCCGTTGACGAATTCCAGGAGCTAATTGCTGCCATCGGCGCACGGCCGCTGCTTATTGACCCGCAACGTCACGACCAGATAGTGGCCCTCTCCAGCCATCTGCCGCACCTTTGCTCCGTCGCGCTAAGTCTGGCTCTCAGCCGCGGTGAGGCTGACGAGTTGGCTACCTTCGGCGCCGGCGGCCTGCGAGACACAACACGCATCGCCGCCGCGGACGTTGAACTGTGGCGCGATATTTTCGCCGCCAATGCCGACAATCTACTGCCTGCCGCTGAGAAGCTGCGTGAAGCGCTGGATGAACTGATCGGCGCCATCACAGCCGGGGACTGGGACCAGGTGGCGGAACTGCTGGGTGCGGCAAGGAGTTTTCGGGATGGGCTGTACGGCGATGGCGGAAATCAATAGAGGTGTGCGGCTGGAACTGTAGTTGTGCAGATTTGTCATTGGTGAGCAGCGTATGTCTAATTGGCGGTGATGGTGGTGTGACAAGCCGTGGGCCGGATGGCCGTGAGTTTGCAGGCAAACTCACATCCATGCGGCCCCTCCGGAAAGCAACGGCAACGGCCACGGAGTCGGGCAGGATGCCCGACCCACGGGGACATATTTGGGATGCCCGACCCACGGGGATATGTTGGGATGCCCGACCCACGGGAATATATTTGGGATGCCCGACCCACGGGGATATATTTGAGATGCCCGACCCACGGGAACATATTTGGGATGCCCGACCCACGGGAATATATTTGGGATGCCCGGCCGACGAGATAGTGAGTTCTGGAAGGCCGGCCTGCGCGATTGAAGGGTGGAAAGGACAGGGCGGCTGTGAGTAGGAAGCTGACGATCGCCATAGACGGGCCGGCAGGAGCGGGCAAGAGCAGCACCGCCCGCGGTGTGGCCGAGCGCCTCAGCTATGTCTATGTTGACACCGGGGCCATGTACCGGGCAGTGGCTTATCTGGCTATGCAGGCAGGCCTGAGCATACAACAGGACGCAGAAGCCGTCGGCGAATTGGCCGGCAAAATGCAGGTCGAATTTCGCAGCGTCGGCAGCCAGCAGCATGTCTTCGCGAACGGAGAGGACCTGGAGGATAAGGTGCGTCTTCCTAAGGTCGGCGCGATGTCTTCGGCGGTCTCGGCAATCCCGCCGGTACGGAAGAACCTGCTGCAAACCCAGCGCGATCTGGCCCGCGATGCGGGCGTGGTAATGGAAGGCCGTGATATCGGCACTGTGGTGCTGCCGGGCGCGGATTTGAAGATATTTTTGACCGCGTCAGCCGAGGAGCGCGCCCGCCGCCGCTTCGAGCAGACGAAGGACAAACACCCCGACCTGACATTCGAGCAGGTGCTGGCTAACCAGCTCGAGCGGGACCAGCGCGACAGGTCGCGCGAGGTAGCGCCGCTGAAGAAGGCTGAGGACGCCGTGGAAGTCGTCTCTGACGGGATGTCGCTCGAGCAGGTAATTGAGCGAATCGTGGCAGTTGCGCGGGCAAAAGAGGCTGAAGCAGATGCGTAAAGAGCCGGAGCCGGTCAGGAAGTGGACCTGGCCGCACTATCGGATGCTGCAGTTCTTCGTGCCCACGGTACTACGGCTGTGCGGGGGCTTCGAGGTGTATGGACACGAGAATGTGCCGGAGACCGGCGGGGCTATCATCGCGGCGAACCACACGTCTCATCTGGACCCGCCGGCTGTCTGTGGTGCGATACGACGGCGGACTTACTATTTCGCCAAGCGCGAGCTGTTTGAAATACCGATATTTGGCTGGGGCATCAGGAAATACTATGCTTTCCCGGTTGACAGGGAGAGCGTGGACCGCACCGCTATCCGCAACGCGGTGAAGATTCTCAGAGCCGGGGAGCTGCTGACGCTGTTTCCAGAGGGTACCCGCAGCCCGGACGGCTCGCTGCGGGAGGGCAGCGCGGGCGTCGCTTTCATAGCCAAACAGGCCGGGGTGCCGATCGTGCCCTGCGCGCTGAAGGGCGTTGAGGTCGTCTTCCCGCGCGGTGCGTGGTATCTGCATCGCGGCAAGATCGCCGTCAGTTTCGGCAGGCCGGTTGACGTGGCTGATTTTGCGGGCGAAGAGAGTGGCAAGGCCGGGATGGTCGCAGCGACCAAGGCGGTTATGGCAAGTATCGCGAAGATGCGGGGAGAGCTGTACGAAAAAGCGGGGGAGGCTCCGCCTGAAGCGGCCGGGGATGAAGACGACGAATGATAATGGCGGGCTGGAACTGTAGTTGTGCAGATTCTTGGTCTATGACCGGCGCACGCCTGATCCTAGACGATGGCGGGATGATAAGCCGTGGGCCGGATAGGGAACCCGAATTTTGCTTCCGCAAAATCCACCCTATTCGGCCCCTCCGAATGACTCAACGACAACGACGTCGGGCTGGAAAGCCCGACCTACGCGATGATTATTTGTGGGAAGCTCCGCCGGAAGCGGCCGGCGTTGAGGACGAAGGATAGCTGTATCTTTCTGAAAACAAATGCCGTCAATTAGAGGGAGGTAATGTGATGATTAAGGCGATTGCAGAGCGTTACAGTTGCCGGGCGTACAGCGACAAGGCGGTCAGTGATGAGGACGTTGCGGAAATCGTGGAGGCCGGAATGCACGCGCCGTCGGGGATGAACGTCCGCCCCTGGCATATCGTGGTGGTGCGGGACGACAAACTGCGGGCGGAGCTTGCGAACGTGCACCAGTACGCCGGCTTCTGCGCCCAGTCGCCCGTGGTCTTCGCGGTCTGCGGCGACGAAGTGGCCTCTGACCACTGGTGGCTGGAAGACTGCGCGGCGGTGATAGAGAATATGCTGCTGCAGGCAACCGACCTGGGCCTGGGCACCTGCTGGATCGGCATCCGCGGCAGCGACGAACGCGGCTATGACCTCGAGGCGACGGTGCGGCAGATACTCGACATACCCGACCATATCCGCGTGTCGGGACTGATTAGCTGCGGGCACCCGGCCTCGACCGGCAAGTCCAAGCCCGCCGGGCCGATGGAGAATGTGCATCACGACGGCTGGTAGGCGGGTGCAGAGCGCACGGCACCCTCATCCCCTTCCCCTCTCCCGCAGGGAGAGGGGAGAACGGCAACGACAAGAGCTCACAGGCTGGGCTTCGACAAGCTCAGCCCCTACGGGAAAGACGCTGCTGCTTTTTGGCATTGCTGCCGCAGTCGTCTAATAACTGCGGCGGGGTACA
>JAUVVY010000059.1 GCA_030604405.1 bacterium
AACTTGGTATCGGGGTGAATCATTTCAATAATCTGCTAGGACATGGCCGCCTCTGCTTGGGCGCTGACACTGTCGACGAAGCAGTCGAGATGGCACAGCCCTTGATAAAGCCCTACCTCAAATGGCTAGAACTCGAGGGGAGAGAGAAACGGTCAAAAGGGAAGAGACACCAATGGCCCAGGCTCACGCCCGGGGAACAGCAGGTTTTGGACGGTCTTGCTGACGGACTGAATGGCCCGCAGATCGCCGAGAAACTGACCAAGAGCCCCAACACCGTATACGTGCAGCTTCATGCTATTCGCGATAAGCTGGGAGCAGCGAACAACAAGCAGTTGCTCAAGTCTGCCCGTGAAGCTGGCTTGCTTCCCGGACCCGCTGGCGAGGTGCGTGGGACGCACTGAAAGCCAGCATGAGCGGCCCACGGCATCGCACCGTCGGGCCTCTATTCAAGATGGATGCGGGGTTCCTCTTCCCTCCCTCCATCAAAGCGTCTCTGGGCCTGGCCGTCCCCTTCGCTGAAGTCGAGAACAGAAACCATAACCCATCTTATGCGCACACGCCATATCCCCGGATCAGTTGTGACACCTGCAGCCCGGTGAGTCCGAACGCTAAGCGTGCATCCGCTTCTTAGCTGTGCTGCGTTCGCGTCCTGTCAGCGCAACTGTGCCTCATTGCTAAGCGCTACGGCGGGTTGGGTGTGAGCGAGATCCGACGGCTGAAGCAGTTGGAGGATGAGAACCGTCGGCTGAAGCAACTGGTGGCGGATCTGACACTGGACAAGGCGACGCTGCAGGAGGTGCTGCGAAAAAAGCCCTGACGCCTGTGCGCTGCCGGGACACGGTGGCGTGCCTGCAGGCCAGCTACGAAGTCAGCGAACGTCGGGCACGTGGCGTGCTGGCATTTTCCCGCGCCACGCAGCGGTATCGGAACGTGGCGGCCAGGCATGAGGAGTTGCGGATGCGGTTGCGTGATTTGGCGACTTCGCGTCCGAACTGGGGTTACCGTCGGCTGGGTGTCCAGCGCCACCTCGCCGGACCCCGGCTGCGGCACGGGGACCTCGCGCAACTCCACAGCGCCGTTGCCCGCAAAGAACGCCGCCTGCATCGCATCTGACATCCGCTGCACCTCGCTCCTGACCTTCTGCTCAGACTGTCTGACCTGCGTCCCAATAAGGCGAGCAACCGCGATGTGACAGGCTGTCCCGGTTTGCGTAGGGCTGGGCTGGGTCGGCGGCGAAGGAGGGGTGTCGCCCAGCGAACTGTGCGGTCGCACCGTATCATAATGCCTTCGCCAGCGTTCGATGAGTACCTACACCTCTTTGAGTGTGTAGAAGACCTCCCCGTCGAGCAACTCGTCGCGCAGCTTGCCGTTGAGCGACTCCGCATACCCATCCTCGCACGGTGTCCTTCCCGGGGCCCCATATCGATGCTGAGCCGCCGAGGAGCCCTGTCTTACCACCTAATCCGGCCACGTCAGTAGTCAGAAGGAGGCCGCGAGTTCGAGGCATTCGTCGCTCGCCATCCAGTTGCGAAGACTGTACGATAGGGGGAGCCAGCAACGTATCAATGACCCTCCAGTCGGAGGGTTTTCTTGTGCCTGCAATCCGGCGAGCACGCTCCGCCGGACCTCAGTTTTCCCCACATGATCCTCTGTCGCCGATGCGGCAGCTTTCCGCGCCTGTTGGGTTGCCCTCTGACAGACGCTCGGGATACGTAACTGTCTGCGTACTCAGGGCGACCGAAAGGCCCCCTTCCTCGCATCCGTACGCACCCGCCCAGCCGTCGGCACTGAACCCGACACTCAGGCGGCGCCAGTCTCGCCGGTCGCGGTCGTGGCACCCACTGACCATTGAGAACACAGGAACACGACCTTCCTGCATCGAACGAAGTAGCAGCGTATCGATGCGGACGTGACACCTCCACCGATGATTGACGCGGGGAGGGGCGCCGAATGCGCAAGACTACCGGTTGGCAATCCCGGCCCGTCCTCATCACCTCCACATTCCGTGACATGCACGCGCTGATGACCTCGCGGCAAATGGTTCCCAGGCCGATGTGCAATGCGCGGACCATGATGTTTTTCTGTCCTTTCGCCCCCGTCAGACCATCACCCGCAAACACGGTGAAGGGTGTTGACGGGGGGAGGAATGTCCTGTATGCTCAGTAACGAGGTTGCCGGGCAGTGTAGTTGGTAACACGATTGACTCTGGATCAGTAGATCGCAGGTTCGAGTCCTGTTCCGCCAGCCAATGGGATGGTGCGAAGCCAGGGCAGGGGTTCTACGCGAGGGGTGAGTCTAGTGCGAAGCAGACTGAACGTGATCACACCGGTTGCAGCCCTAGTCTGTGTATTGTGCAGCAGCCTTCAGGCCGCGCCGCCCGGGAGTGGGCGGCAGGGCCCGGGCCCTGCGCGACCGGTCATGCGGACGCCTGATATGGCGACGGTCAAGGTGCGCCGGACGTGGACGATGGCCTTTGTGGTGGTCGCACACCCGGCAGACGACATTACCACTGACGAGTTCGCGGCTGGGGTCGCCAAGGTGGACCGGATGCGGCAGGCGGTGCCCGGCGCCTTCCGCGCGGCAACCGAAGGTCTCGGTCGACTTGAGACGTCAGACAGAGTCTTCGTCGTGCAGGACTATACGTGGTCCAGGCCGAGAGCCAATCCGGCCTGGCAGGACCTCTACGGGAAGGTGGGCTCGACGCTCAGAGACGTATACGAGGAAACCGGCGACGTCTGGGACTTCGTGGCCATCTACATGGCCGACGATCGCGTCGACAGCTTCGGCGGCAACGCGGTTCTCATACAGAACGAGGACGCATCGAAAACCGACTTGGGTCCTTACGACCACACGCGCCGCGTGGGCAGTGACGGGAGGCTTCTGTGCGTCGGCTTGATCAACGAGATCGAGGCCATGCTTCCCCTGGAGCACATTCACGGCAGCGAGGGCATGCACACCCTCCTTCATGAGACCATCGGCCACCACTACGGCATGTACTGGCGTGCTCTCAACCCCCCGGATGAGCGGATGCACTTCCACTGGGGCATCGAGGGGCCGGCCTTCACGATTCTCTATGCTCGGCCCTGGGTGAAGGTGGACGACACGCACTTCAAGGTGGTGGCCCCAGACGACCAGCGCTACCCGGGGCCCGGCGACCAGTTCGTCCACCGGTTCCATCCCTGGATGCTCTACATCATGGGGCTGAAGCGGGCGGACGAGGTGCCCTCGCGAATCATGAAGGTGCATGTGGCCGATCCGCCAGCGCACCGCTATGAGCTAACTGAGTCCACAGGGACCTTCGAATGGATCAACCTCCAAGACGTGTTTGGCTTTGGGCGGACGACGCGGCCTGTACGTCAGCGGCAGTTGCCATTCAACCAGGTATTCGAGCTTCTTCGCAGTGAGGGGCTCCGCCCCCAGCACCAGCTTCCCCGCGTGGGGCCGATCCAGTGACGGAGCCGGGACCAACGCAAACTCAATGTCTGGATCAGACAACCCGGCAATCGCGAACCACATACAAGCCCCCGACACACACCCAGATCAGTTTCGCAAGTCTCGAGTCTCTTGTGCAACCCAGCACCGCTCAAAGAACTGTCGGCCACCAGCCAGCGCCAGGCGGGAGCAAGTGTCTCCGCGCCAGCGGAGCAGCCCCGCGACGAAATCAACTGCACCGAAGACGAGGCACACACGCACATGTCAGAGGTCCTCGTCGACTCTGCGAGGAAGCCGTCTCAACACGAGACTCCGCATCGGGACGACGCTGTAGGAGGGCAGTCGGGAACCGACGATAACTCTCGGCTCTCGAAGAAGATGACTGCGATGGACATCTGGTCTGCAATCAGGTACGGGCAGGTCGCAACGGTCGATGAGTGGATAGCTGGCGGTGGGGATCCGGGTGTGCAGGATACGCTCGGAAGGACGCCCCTCCATGTCGCAGTAGACGGGGGTACCCCGAGCATAGTGGAGATGCTGCTCGGCGCGGAAGCCGACGTCAACGCTCCTGATCACGACGGCCTGACGCCGCTGCACATTGCGGCGCACATGGGCGTCCCCGCCATTGTGGAAATGCTGCTGGCGAACGGTGCCGACCTCGAGGCGGAAGACTGTCATGGCAGAACGCCATACCATGTGGCAACGGACCAATGGTTCAACGGTTGGATGGCAGATGCCCTCAGCCCGACCTGGAGCCCTTGGCTGTCCGCACAAGCGGACGACGGGGCAGAGCCCTCCCTCCGGTGACGCAGACAATGGGCCCTTCTTTCCCTCGGCCGTGTCCACCGGGCCCTCCTGCGCCCGGTGCGTCAGGAGCCGCAAAGGTTGCCGTGCAGGAGGTACCGGGCAGCTTTCATCAGGCAACTGCTGTGATCGCGGACGTAAGGAGCGAGCGCTCTTGGATGCCGCTGCATTTCACCGCTTATCACGGCCACACCGAGACCGCCGACTTGCTCCGGCGACACGGCGGCGTGGAATAGCAGCCGGCGCGCCAGGAGGCATTATGGGCAATCGCGGTCGAGTTGACAATCACGGCCGGAACTGACCGGACAGGAGTGATCTCATGACCAACCCGATAGTCGCGGTAGTGCTGCTGACACTGGCGTTGACGGCGAGTCTGCTGCTGGGCGGCGCCGCCCACGCCCAACTGCCCTCCGGATTTGCCGAGCACGGAATCGCGGCGCCGGTCGGCATGTCGGCATGGGGCGGCACCGTGGCCACTGAAGATGCCGACGCCAGCCGCCTGGTCTTCGTCAAGCTATGGGCCGGGGGCAACAGCACCTACTTGTTCATAGACGCCAACACCGGCGAGACCGAGCAGATCCACCCCGGCTCCGGCCTCAGCGGGCTAGGCGCCTACCTGGTTTTCCTGTCGCCCGAAAACAAGGCTTACGACACCATGGGCAATTGGCTGCTGGAAATAGACGTGCCTACCCGCGAAGTCCGTCGCGTGGGGCAGATACCCGGCGGCATGGCGCTTTCGTTCACCATGGACTCCGCAGGCGTCATATATGCCGGCATCTATCCCACCGCGACCCTGGTCGCCTACTGCCCGAAGACCGACAAGTTTACCGACTACGGGCAGATGCACGAAGAGGACTGGCCGCTGTACCTGCGACCGCTGGCCCTGGATGACGCCGGATGGATCTATGGCGGCATCGCCATCAAGGCCGCGCAGGTGGTCGGCTTCAACCTCGCTACCGGCGAGCGACGCGCCTACATACCCGAAGACCAGAGGCAGCAGGGGGCCGGCAACGTCTTCCGGGGCACTGACGGCAAAGTGTATGCCAGCGCGCCGGGCTGGGGCCACCACGCGCTGCATGCCGGAGAGGCCACGCCCGTGGATAAGCCGACGGTCAGCGCTGATCGTGTCACCCGGGCCGTGACTCACTTCCCCGACGGCAGCCGCTATACAAAGGTGGACGTGCACAACCGCGTCATGCACATCATGGACGCCGGGGCCGAGGAGCCGCGCGAGGTGAGATTCGACTATGACAGCCCCGGGGTGGGCATCTACTCGATGGCCGCCGGCCCCGACGGCAAAATCTGGGGCGCTACCGGACTGCCGCTGCGCATCTGGCGCTTCGACCCGCAGACTGCGCAGATGCAGAACTGGGGCCTGGGCAACCACGGCGGCCATGCCAACCAGATGGTGCGCCAGGGTGACCGGCTGTACGGGGCGGTGTACAGCTCCGGTTCGCTGATCGAGCTGGATCCGACCCAGCCGGTGGATGACGCGCCCATCCAGCAGAGCGCCAACCCGCGCCACGTGCACGGCTACGAGTACGGCTTCGGCGGCAACCCCGACATGTTCGGACGCCCCCACGCGATGCTGGCACACCCCGACGGGCGGCACGTGATCATGGGCGGCAACCCGGCGCGGGCCCAGATCGGCGGCGGCCTGCTGATATATGACACCGAGACCGGCGAGCAGAGCGTGCTCAAGCCCGACGTGCTGGTGCCTGAGCAGGGCATCAACTCGCTGGCGGCGCTGCCCAACGGCGACCTGATCATCGGCAGCACCACGGCCGCGGCCACCGGCGGAAGCGCCACGGCCACCGCCGCGATGCTGTACCGCATGGACTGGCCCACGCGGCTGGTGACGCACCGCTGGCCTCTGGAGCCGGCCACTTCTGCAGTGCGCGACTTGGTAGTGGGCGGAGACGAGCTGGTGTACGGCCTGGCCGCAGGCAACCGCTTCTTCGCCTTCGACCCCGAAACCGGGCGGCTGCTGCATGATGAGGAGGTCAGCGCATACGGGGCGCTTACCGGCATGCAGGCGCCGCGCACCATGGCCATCGGCCCCGACGGCGGCATCTACGTACTGTTCCGCGACGCCATCGCACGGTTCGAGCCGGGCACTTTCCAGCACCGGGAGATCGGCCGCCCGGGAGTGCCCATCAGCGCAGGGATCGTGATCCACGAGAACCAGCTGTACTTCGCCTCCGGCACGCGGCTGCTCAGCTACGACCTGGGGCCGGTGCAGTAGGGCGCAGGCGAGAGCACACAGGCCGGGCAGTCGGCCACCTCGCCCCACGCAGCGCCACGTCAACTTCGGTTTCCGTTGCTGCAAGACGCCGTAGTGACCGTTTACAGCTTAGCGGCTTTGCGACCTATCCCGTTGCCGTAGTCGTTGGCGGCCGCCGCGCGTGCGGCAGAGGGGAGCATCCGGCAGGTAGTAAGCGGGCCTGGCTCAGCGGGGCGCGCCTGGCGGTGCTGCAGGCGTGAAACGGCGCGCCAGGAAGCGCCAGGAGCGCGTTTGCGGGGCAAGGACAGAGGCAATAACATAGCAGGTGGCACCATTCACGGGGGTAGGCCATCACTTCCGTCCAGATTGCCCAAATGGTAACATTCAACCTGGGCTCGTTTCTGGGGGCTAGGTCACTACGTTTGCAGGCAGATCACGATGCGCGTGTTGGCGGGCGTCGGCACACCAGCGACGGGCAAGGGAGGTCAGCGACATGGTTGCGAAGACACTGAGAGTGCTGGGGGCGCTTGGGCTGGTCGTGGCGTCTGCCGCGCCGGCGTCCGCGCTGTGGATAAAGATGGCGTCGCTCGAACGCGTGCGCGAGCCAAGCTTCGAGGAGCTCGCGTATCTGAGCCGAAGCACGTTCCTGGATGATGGGCGGCACGGCTGGGTGGCGGGGGCTACAGCCGCGCGGCCTCACGAGGTTGTCATCTTCCGTACCACGAATGGCGGCGAGTCATGGGAGCGGTTCGAGCATGGCATGCGCGCGCACTCCGTGTTCGACGTGGAGTTCGTGGACGCGCGCAACGGCTGGCTGGTCATCGGTCCAAGCGGCCGCCTCTTCCGCACGAGCGACGGTGGTGAGAGCTGGAGGGGGGAGGCGGTAGTCGGCGGCTGGGAACTCAGCAAATTCGCCACCAAGATCGTGGATGTCGAGATGATGAGCAGCATGCACGGCTACGGAGTCGGCTCGTCGGGCGGCAAGGCGGCCCTGTTCGAATACAGGATTACGCGAGGCGGACGGCCGCCGTGGTGGCGACCGCAGGTGGTGGAGGGTGCGGGGGTGCTGACGAATCTCTTTGTGCACAGCGCCGACTGGATGTGGATGTACGCTGGCTCGCTCCTGGGCGTGGAGGTCCAGGCTCTGCGTCGGGCCGGGTCCACCGAGCTCACTCCCATCGCGGGGATGGGCGACCTGTCGTGTATCTGGTCCGTCTTCTTCATCGACCACGAGCGGGGCTGGGTGGGGGGCATTCGGGGCGACATCTGGCGCACGGATGACGGGGGCCTTACCTGGGCCAGGCACCACTCGGGCGTCGATCGTGCCATCAAGGGGATCCACTTCACCTCGCGCACAGAGGGTCGGGCGGTCGGCGGCAATGGCGAGATCCTGGAGACGAGCAACGGGGGCAGAGACTGGCGCATGATCCACTACATCGAGAAGTCCTCCACCGATCTGGACTACTTCGACGGGGAGTACCTGGTCACCACCACGAGTGGCCTGTACCACGACGCCCCGCTGAGGCTGCGCTACGAGAGGCTTGTGCCACGGGGCGGCGGGGGCTGACGCGAATCGGCGAGCACGACCTGGCGCCGCGGCAGAAATCGCTGACGGGCGCCGGCCTTCGGCTCGGGGGCTGATGCTTCTGGGTACAATACAGTGAGGCCCCACAGCGCACTTAACTATCGACCACCAGCACCGCAGGCCGTCCAGCCACGGGCTCCGGTCCTCGGTCCGCTCGGCCCTCCGCCCAGGGCTGCGCAAACCGGGGCCAGACTACCGCGTTACAGTTGGTAGCGTTATTGGGGGCAGGTCAAAAGGAAGCCGGTGGCCTGCGCTTCCTGTGCCTGAGATTTCACGCGTGGTTCAGTAGCTGTAACTCCACAGGCGCGGGCCGGTGATGAAGTAGATGCGGTCACCGAGCAGTGCGCCGCGGCCCATCGGCGTCGGCGTATCGGTTATCTTCTCGAACTCGTAAGTGTCCAGATTCGCCCTGAGTATGGCGTTGCTCATGGTCATGTACACCTGGCCGTCGGGCATGTCTATCATCGTCCCGCCGCCGCCGTAGTCGGCCAGGCTCTGCTGGTGGACGACCTGCCTGGTCGCCGTGTCGAAAACGAAGAACAGCGAATCGCGCCCCATGCAGTACAGCCGGCCGTCGTCGCCCAGCTTGAGCAGGCCGACCGCGCCCATCTCAGGTATCGGCACCGTCTTCCAGAGGACCAGCTTGGTCGGCCAGTCGAGCTCGAAGATGACCGCTTCGGTGTCAACCGCATGCCCGCCGTGAGTGCCCGATACGGTAGTGCTGCAGATGAGGTTGCCGCTGGGCAGGGCCTGGATTCCCGTGATGCTGTGATACTCGATCAGGTCGGCGTTGGCCAGCTTCGTAATCTCGGTAGTTTCGAGGTTGTAGATGCTCAGGCCGCCTCCAGCGCGTCCGTAAGTCGGCATGCCGGCGATCATGACATGCTGGCCGTCAGGATGGGCGAAGGCCACTATCGGGCGGTTGATGTCGGGCCGGGAACTGGGGATGGCCCGGAACGGATTCGGCTCGGCTATGGGCGGCCTGCTGATGGCCTCCCCCGGATCCTGCCGGGTTAGTAGCACCTTCTTGAGCATGACCAGAATCTCGGGTACATCGCCCCTGAGGGTCTTGAAGGTGAGCGTCCGCTGCCCGGCCTCCACACTGAGCGGACCGGCGACGAGAATCGGGCCGGGGCCGAAGTAATCGGGGCCGGCATGATGGACGCGCAGGGATCTGCCGCTGATGGGCATGGCCTTACCATCCAGCAGTAACTGCAGGTCGAGCCAGCCGGCCACACCCTCGGTCTCGACCAGCACGTAGTAGTCGCCATCCTGGGGCGCTTCGAGCTTGAGGTCCATCTGTCCGCCCCAGTCTGCGGTCCGGAATGCCAGGGCATCGCGCGCGGCCATGTACCTCAGGTCGCCGCCTTCGGTGGTGGCCAGTGCCAGCAGGTCAGCCGCGCTGAGCCCGCCGATGATCTCAGGCCGGGGTGTCTGCTTGGAGAACGGCCTGGTGGTGTCAAAAACCTTCAGCTTGCCGCCGGTGTAGCGGCCTCCGATGATGAACCGGCCGGTGGTGGTCAGGCTCTGCTGTGCGTGTGGTTCGGGGAAGTAGCTAAGCGTCTCGGTTGCCGGGTCATAGCAGGCGAAGTACGGGGGATGGCCGCTGTTGACATAGACCTTGCCGTCGGGTCCTGCGACCAGGGCCTGGGGTCTAATTCCTGCACCTTCGGTCACATAGTCGAACTCCAGGCGCTTGGTTGTGAAAGCGTCGGGGTCATAGATCTCCATTTGCCTGTCGGCGAGACTGTAGGCGCTGACGATGCGGCCATCGGGCAGCACCGCCCTGCCGCCGGCCTCGGCGGGAATCGCCGGGGGAAGCTCGTCAGCCTCGATGAGGGTAGCCTGCCCCTCGGACAGCCGGTAAGTCTCCTGGCCGCCCTCAAGGGGCACCCGGCCGTAAAGGTTGCCGTCAGCACGCTTCCACACGCTGCCGGTGCCTGTGGTCCTGCGCTCTTCAGGGACCAGTTGCCGGCGCTCCTCAGTCGCGGGGTTATAGGCCACTATGTTGCCCCTGGCGGTGCCGATACCACAGTAGACCCAGCCGCTGTCATCGAAGGCGATGTAGCTGAGGTAGCGCTCGCGTTCGTCCATGGCCCCGTGGTCTTTCATCTCCCGGGTTTCAGGATTGTAGGAGACAAGTGCCGGGCGGTATACGCCGCCGATCCACACCGTCCCGTCCGGGCCCTCTTCCATGGCGAGTATGGTGGCCTTGACGGGTGCCTGGAAGGTCCACTGCCGCGCGGTGGGGTCGAACTCCAGAAAGATGTGGTTCTGGCTGGTGTACAGCTTGCCGTTGCTGTGCACTCCGAAAGAGCGATAGACTGCTCCATGAGGCACGTCATCGGGGCACAGAATCTGCTGGGTGGTGCCGGCGTCAACGTCAGTGAACAGGATCCAGCCGCGCGGCGATGTCCCTGTTTCAGTGGCCACACTTCCGCCAGTGGCAGCCATCACCAGGCTGTTGCCGTTGGCGTCTTCAGCGGCCCACAGACCCCGAAGCTCGGCAACCGGCACGGCCACGCCGTGATCGGTAAAGCGGTCGAACTGGTTCTCCTGAGCAGCAGTCGGAATCAGTGCCATGCACAGGACGGCGATCATCAGACAGGTCTGGCTGAGTCGCATTTGGTCTCATCTCCTTGGTGTCGGCAGAATTGGCAACTGCCTCCGCACTGGTTTCCATTGTACATCAGGGAGACTGTTGCTAAAGTTACCGCTCTTGCGTGAGAGGGTCCGTTGCGGGTTTGAGAACAACCCGGTCAATGCTCACGACTATTCAGTTGTGGATCTCTGCGTCCCCCATTCGAGTTATGTCAAGAGTTTTCTGCGCATTGAGTCTTGGTATTCCCCTACCGTTCATTGCTGGCGTGTCCAGCGTGCACTGGCCCGATTGCTGCTATGCGGTTGGCATGAACACCTGCACCATGTCCGGGTTCCAGCGTACTACGCCCATGTGATAGCGCTGGTACCAGGGCGACTTGCTGCAATAGTATGCGGTCACCAGGTCGCCGCAGTCAAGCTGAACTGTGGACGGGTAGCCGTGATCGCTCTGGGGCAGGAAGTCACCGGCCACGCGGAACGGCAGCGACCAGGTGCCGCCCCCGTCGCGGCTGACGCGGCCCATGACACCCCGGAACTCGGGCATGCGGCTGCCATAGGTGACCAGTATGGTGCCATCGGCAAGCTGCAGCAGGTGCGGCGGTATCTGGCCGGGCAGTGACAAGCGCGGGCCTTCGTCCCAGCTATCTCCGCCGTCGTCGGAGCGGCACAGCACTACCGCGCCCTTTTCCTGCCAGCCGGCCCAACTGCCGTCGGAGTGGCTCAGCCGCACGGCCCTTTCGGCGTCCGGCTCGCCTCGGGCCGTGCGCACCGCCGCCAGCCAGTGCCCTTCGCGAGTCACCAGCAGGTCGGTCTCCAGATGATTGCCCAGGCCGATGTCGGAGCCATATCGCCAACTCCGACCCGCGTCATGGCTGCGCAGCAGGTGTGAGCCAGTCTGGCGATAGACACTGACGGCCAACTGCTCGCCGGCGATCACCACGTCGCCGAAAGGTACCGCATTGGGGCTCTGCGGAGGCGGCTCGATGTCATCACCGACCTCCCAGGTGCGGCCCTCATCGCCGGATATGCACACCCAGGCGGGCAGCACGTCCACCAGCTTGACCCGGCCCTCTTCGTGGGTCAGGCTCCAGCCGGAGCAGAGCACCATCAGCTCGCCGTTCTGGTTCAGCCCGGCGGCCACGTTCATGCGATTCGTGCCCGGCTCGTGCTGGGTTACCTCGCTGCGCAGGGCCCAGGTGTAGCCGCCATCGGAGCTGACCCACAGCTCCACATCGCCTTCAACGTCGGCATGGTTGGGCTGGTTGAAGATCACCGCGCCGATCTCCCCGCTCGGCAACAGGGTAAGGTTGGGCCATGCGCAGTGGTCCGGCGCCGTGATGGTATGGAACGCTCCGTTCGGTATGCTCAACTGGTAGGCCATTTGGCTGCCTCCATTGTTCAGAAATTGCTCTCGGTTACCGGGTTGTGCCATGCTTCAGGTGTCGCACGATATCCGGAACGCATAGAGCTTCATGTCCCGCATGACAAAGCGCAGTCTGACCGGACGTCCGGCGAGGCCTGCCAGGTCGCGGCCAGCCTTCCAGGCAACCGGCTTGCGCAGGGCATTGCCGAATACGGCATCGGCCTGGTCGAAGCTGAACTCAGGCAGTGGGCAGCCCTCGGGGGTCTGCAGTTCCACCTTGAGCCAGCCGGCGGCGCTACCGTCACAGTTCACCTCCAGGCGGTCACCCTCGAAGGTCAGCGGTGGTGTGGTGAATTCCCCGCCCCGGTAGCCTGCATCTACGGAGATGAACCCATCTTGACGCAACGAGGCGCGGTAGATGCCGCTCGGTGCCTGGATATCGCCGGAACCGCTGTGCCGCCGGGCGGTGCCCTTATAGTAGAACCACAGTTCGTTTCCCACTGGGATTAGCCAGGGGTTGGCGAACAGCATCCCGCTGGTGGCGCTGCCGTCAAAGCCGTGCCGCAGGAAGGGTTGGCGGTCGCACGTGCGTTGCCAGGCAATTCCATCGCGGCTGGTCAGCAGCTGCACGTCCATTGTAGCCGGGAACTCGCCATCCTGCCAGTGGTAGTAGACCGAGGGGAACATCAGGTAAACATCCTGGGCATCGTCGCATTTCATTGCGCAGCTTGTGTAGAAATCCAGTGACGGCCGTATGGTGGTCTTCTCACCTGGGAGCGGTATGGTCAGGTCCGTGTCGTCGGCTTCCAGAACGACCTGCGTGTCCGACCAGGTTCGGAAGTCGGGAGAGGTGATGCGGCCAATGGCCCGGTAGCGCCCCCGCCCTCCGCCTGCGGCCTCGTCGATATGCTGTGTCTCGCGGACGCGTGTATAGCCCACGTAAAGCTCCAGGCGGTCATCCCAGAAGAACATGTTCTGCGTGTCGCACATTTGCTCCGGCGGATTGGGCTGGCCGGGATAGACCGTCCAGTGGATGCCATCGGGCGAGTGCATGGCATACAAGCCTGCGCCGACTCCCGCTTCGAGCTCGGCGTCCGTGGGGCGGAACTTAGTCCACAGTTTGTACCGCTCCGCCTCAGGAGCACGCTCGTCACGGTACACGGTTGCCCCCTGCTGGCTCTGACGCTCCAGTTGCGGGGCCACGATGTTGTTGTCCACCGAGCCCCGGAAGGGCAGCAACCCGAGCATGGGCTTGTCCCAGTGCAGACCATCCGCCGATTCGGCATAGCACAGCCGGATAGCACCTTCCTGAGGCAGACCCAGAAGCATACTGGCCCCGTACCACATGCGGAACCGACCATCGGCCTCCCTCATGACGGTGTTGTAGCCGCTGATTCCCCTTTCCTCCCATGGCCGATCAGGCAGCAGCACCGGCTCTTCGTGCTGTACCGGCGGGTTGACGCAGAGGCGCACACCGTCGGCACGTTCGAGGAACAGGTCATCCATGAACAGTTGCTTGCGGGTGTCCAGATGCATGAAGACTCCTCTCTGGCGTGTCGCTAGAAGAGACTGTTGCCAGAGTTACCTCTCTTGAATGAGATGGTACGTGTCAAGTTCTGCCTCAACCTGTTTACGGCTTGCGGCTATTCAGTGGAAGAGCTCGCCCCCAGGAGCGCCGCCAGTGCCTGCCGCTGGTCTCCCGTCAAGTGCTCTTGCCCCCGTTGACCTGCCCCCATTAGTGGTACCACTTGTTAAGTTAGGCCAACCACTGACGCCAGCCCCGACCTTGAGCCTAGGCAGAGCGAAGCGGAGCCGGGGCTCAAGGTCGTTCGCGCCGCCGGGGCGGGGGGCCGGTAGCCCAAAGAACTGTGTGGTCGCACCTCGTTGTAGTGCCTTCGCCAGCGCTCCACCAATACCTGCGCCTCATACAGTGTATCGAACAGCTCACCATCGAGCAACTCGTCCCGCAGCTTGCCGTTGAAAGACTCATTGCAGCCGTTTTCCCAGGGGCTCCCCGGCTCGATGAACAACGTCTTGACCTCCAGCCGCTCCAGCCAGCCACGCACCTTCTAGGCCACGAACTCAGGGCCGTTATCCGAACGGATGTGAGCCGGTAGGCCGCGGTCAACGAAAAGCTGCATCAAACGGTCCAGCACGTCCTCGCTGGTCAACTTGCGCGCCACATCAATCGACAGACATTCACGGCTGTACTCATCGATTATCGTCAACAGCCGGAAAGCCCGGCCATCGCGTGTCCGCTCAGCCATGAAGCCGCAGTTCCATACGTGATCCCTGTATAGCGGTCGAAGCCGCACACAGGAGCCATCGTTGAGCCATAGGCGACCCCGCTTAGGCTGTTTCTTGGGCACCTTCAGCCCCTCACGGCGCCACAGCCGCTCCACCCGCTTGTGGTTCACCCGGAAGCCCTCGTTCTGCAGCAGGATGGTAATGCGGCGCTAGCCATAGCGGCCATACTCACTGGCCAGTTCGATCATTCGCGCCACCAGGGCGGCTTCTTCATCGGGCACTTTGCGCGCCCAGCGCTGCGTTGAACGTGGCTGGCCCAACACCTCACAGGCCCGCCCCTTCGAGACCGTCGCCTTGCCCAAGGCATCTCGCACATATGCGACGGCCGCCTTACGCTTCGCCGGGCTCAGAAGTTTCCCGAAGCCGCCTCTTTGAGAATAGCATTGTCCAGCGACAGGTCGGCCACCAGCTTCTTCAGCCGTGCATTCTCAGCTTCCAGCTCTTTCAGCCGCTTGGCCTGATCTACGCGCATACCGCCATATTCGGCCCGCCAACGGTAGTACGTCTGTTCAGCAATCTGCAGCTTCTTGCACACCTGCCCCACCGTCGACCCCCTGGCCAACTCCACCTCTGCTTCCCGCAGCTTCCCGATTATCTGCTCGGACACAAACCGTTTCATGGCCATCACAGCTCTTCCCTTTCTGTTGGCTCTAGCCGCCGACGTCCTGACATAACGCCTGCACCCGCTTTCGGCGGTCAGGTCATTGCGGGCAGGCCGCCGACCTCCTCGTATAGTTGCGTCAACCCGTTGCTGACCTGGCACCCATCGATCGTAGGCCGTAGCATAATCAGATGGCGTTGAAGGAGATCGGTCGCCGAGCGAAGAAGTCCTCCTCGATGTGTCCAATAGGATGCCAACCGTGCGGCGACAGCAACATAACCTGAGTTATTGTTGTGTTCATAAGCCTTGACTTAGGGACACAGCAGGCGAGGCAACGCAACATAATTCGGCTTATAGACCCACTCTCCACCCCCAAAATCGGCCAAATGTGACAAAAACCGGCGAAAATACCGTCACATAAGATTCCTACCGGTTCCCACTCACAGTCCGGTCGAAAAAATGGCATATTTCTCTGAGGTCTGGCACATCTGAGCGGAAGTCAATCACGCCGCTCCCGAAAGGATGTGCCAATAATGCTATGTGATATTGACACAAGAATCGACGAATTCCTCGCCTATCTGGAGGTCGAGCGGGGCTTCAGTCCCCTCACCGCCACCGCCTACCGTTCAGATCTATCACAATTTGTGGATTTTCTTCAAAATGGCGGTAGTTCGCTCGATGTGCAGACACTCTCCCCCACCGAAATCAGACAATGGATCGCCAACCTGAATTCCAACGGCCTTTCCAACAGCAGCATTGCCCGCCATCTTTATGCTCTGCGTAGCTTCTGGGATTATCTGATTGAGACAGAGCAGACGCAAAGCAATCCCGCTCGGCGAGTTTCGGTACCGAAGGTCGAG
>JAUVVY010000096.1 GCA_030604405.1 bacterium
CCTTCTCGGCTCGCTCGTAGTCGATCTGGGGCGGCAGCTCATAGTCTGGGGGCAACCCGTGATAATGCAGCCATTGCTCACGGTCAGCCGGGTCGTCGAACTTCGGAGGGACCGTGTTGTGCTCGCAAATCTTGGCCAGCACCCAGAAGAACTCGCGGTCGTCTGGGCGCTGCTCGATCTGGGCTTCGAGGACATCTGTGAGTTGCTGCCGGTATTCGGGGTCAAGGTAGAACAAACGGTGGTTTTCGTAGTACAGGTGGCTGTTCCCGGGATGGCGTCGGGCCATCTCGAGGGTGTGAGCCTTCAGCTTGTCATCATCCGGCTCTCGGCGATTGTACCAGACAAGGGCGGCTTCGCGGTGGGCGACATCATTAGGAAGGAAGACGAGGTATGGCTCAAAGCACTGGGGCTTCCGTAGCCCTGCCGGGAGCGCCAGAAACGAGTCCCATTGAGGGACAAGGCGGGTAGCGGTCCTGAGGAAGACGACCGCGGCCAGTATGAGAATGGCCAGGGAAACCGCGATGATTGCGATCATGCGGAATGGCGATCTGTGCCTGCCCCGTGCCATGTGTCCGCGTCTCCGACCAGCATAAGGTTTGTCGGGTTGGTGCGGAAGTGTGTAGAGATGCGCCTACAGGATTTACCTTCGCCAGTTCGGGCGTGAGTTCCTGCGTGGCGGAGAGGCAGGAGTTTGGAGCGTGAGGTTGGAAGGCGGTGTAAGCCACAGAGAGCACGGATGAACGGCAGTGGTCAGTGGTCAGCAACGGCGAACGGCAAAGGCGGCGGGCCAGGGACGACCCGCCCTACAGTAGCGGCAACGGCAGAGGCGACGGCAAAGGCTGCAGGCGGGAACCTAGATCATGCACCAATTTCGGCTGCGAAGGAGGTCTTGGGCGGCATAGTGTTGAAGCCCGGTATGGCTTCTATCCCACGGTAAAGGACATCGGCCATGCCGGCAAAGGGAAGCAGAACCGTCCGAGGCCCTCGCTTCACCAAGCCTAAACCCAAAGTTCGGGACGCCCGGGACCCGGAGCTCTATGATGATGGCGTGGTGGCCGGAATACGCCAGGAACTGACGGCGCATCACCTGCCGCTGGACGGGCATGAGCTGAGCCCGATGCCAGCGGAGCTGGCGCAGCTTGAATACAAATGCGACATGCCAGAACTGACCGGCTACGCCGGCATGCCACTGTTCATGAAGTTCGCCTACGGCGTGGGGCTGGCGGACCTGGTGGCGGAGTTGCCCATGCGCAAGCGCCTCAGCACCTACAGCTCGGGGAAGCTGTGTGAGGTGGCGGTGGGGCTTCTGGCAGCCGGCCTGGAGCGGGTGTCGCACATCGATGAGGTGAAACACGATCCGGGCCTGTGCGCGGCACTGGGAGTGGAGCAGCTGCCGGACCAGGCGACCATGAGTCGCTTCTTCGCCGACGCCACGGCGCGTCAGGTGCAGTGGCTGCGGGCCCGCAACCGCAGCTTCAGCAAGCGCTCGATGCACCTCAAGGATCGACCCCATCGGGTGGTGGTGGATGTGGACACGCGGGAGGTGGGCGTGTATGGCAAGCAGGAGGGAGCCAAGCACTGTCCGCGGCGTGACGGGGAGCGGATGTACACCTTCGAGATTGCCACGCTGCGCAATACCTACGACATCCTGGACGGTGGGCTGCTGGAGGGCGCCACCCACCCGGCGCCACGGTTTCGGGATCGGATGCGTGACATCCTGGATCAGGTGCAAGGCGCTGGCGATGAGCTGATCTGGTGCGCCGACAGTGCCTGGTATGCGGCCCACATCCTGCAGCAGATCGAGGCGGCGGACGCCGACGACACTGTGCCGTGCCGGTGCCACTACGCCATCGGGGCGCAGATCCGCGGTGAGCTGAAGCAGGCGATTGCGGCGATTCCGGAGCAGCAGTGGCAGGCGTGCGGCGAGAACATGGAGATTGCCGAGGTGCGGTACGGCTTC
>JAUVVY010000032.1 GCA_030604405.1 bacterium
AAGTTGCAGCCGGTGCACAGCAGGTGAACGGGTTAGCTGGGCAGGTGGGCGAAGCGGCCCAGACCAATGCCGGCCGCGTGCAGGAAGTCGCCGCCGGTGCCCAGCAGGTGGTCGCCGCCGCCGGCCAAGTCGCCGAAGCGGCTGAAACCAACGCATCCCGCGTCCAGGAAGTCGCCGCCGGCGCACAGCAAGTGTTCGCTACCGCTGGCAACGTCGCCGATGCTGCTAACACCAACCAGGCCCGCAGCCAGGAAGTGGCTGCAAGTTCGCAAGAGGTTGCAAGCATCGCAGCAGACGTGGTCAAGCTAAGCGGAACCAATGCGGAGCGGGCCAAGGAGGTCTCCAAGACCGCCGGGAAAGCCGAAGCCTCCGTCGAGAAGACCGAGGAAGCCGCCAGGGAACTTGTTACCATCGCTGGTGACAACTCCACAGGCCTGCAAAAGGTCTCCGGTGCAGTCGAAAGGCAAGCCGGGTCTGTGCAGAAGATCACGGCATCAGCCGATCAGGTTGCAGATCTGATCAACGAGATCAACAGCCTCATGGGCGGCACGGAGACGGGACGCAGCAGGCGCGCGGCGTAGCACCAGTAATCGGGGGAGGGGAGCATTGGTCTCCCCTCCCATATTCAGACCAACAGCACTCAATACCAGAAGGGAGTAAAATCATGACGGGCCCAGCCCAAGCCACTGACGAAAGAGAGAGAATTGCAGATAAGAGCGAAAACGAAAGGCAGCTAGTTCTCTTCCAGCTCAGCGGGGAAAGCTATGGTGTTGACATATACAGCGTGCAGCGTCTCATCCAGGTGCCGGAGATAACCAGAGTGCCGCGGGCACCGACGTTCGTGGAGGGCGTCATTGACGTGCGCGGTGATATCATCCCGGTAATCAACCTGCTGAAGCGGTTCGGTATCAGCGATGCCGAAGCTCGCGACGACGGGCGCATAGTCATCACCGAAATTGGCGACCAGATCGTCGGCTTTCTGGTTGACGCGGTTTCTGAGGTCACCACGCTGTTGGAGGACGATATTGAGCCGCCCTCGGCAGTAGTGGCAGGAAAAGGCACCGAGTTCATCTCAGGCATCGGTAAGCAGGGGAAGGGTGACAATAACCTCTTAATCATCGTCCTGGACGTCGAGAGACTATTGGGGCAGCAGGACCTGGCCTATATCGAGCAGGTCAGCGACGAGTTCAGTGACCGTCCAGAGAGCATGGCGGAGCACGCTGCGGCCGCTGAAGAGGCCGAGGTGCAAGCGGCAAGCGATGAGGAGGATGCCAGCGAGGACGAAATGCTGGACGAGGAAATTGCCTAGCCCGACCGGGGCGTGGTACACTCACGCTTTAGGCCTGCTCGTATTACCGATCGGCGTTCGGAGGGGTAAGTTAGCCTCTCCGAACGCTATGCTACCTTAGCGGCGCGTCGGCGGCGCAAGCACACCAGCTCCTGCTCGGCTCCCATGGTTCGGACATGTACAGTAGCATCAGCTACCTCAACGGTCACCGTGCGGCCCTGGCCGCCACCGACATCGCTGGCCACAAGAGGAATACCATACTCTCTTAGCACTGCGCGAGCCACCTCGACATTTCGGGCTCCGATATCGAGCGTGGTGGGCCCGGTGAACTCAAACATGGCAGCGCCGCCGACCAGGGCGCTGACCAAACCTTCACACCTTGAACCGAGGTCGCCCAGATCAGAGATCAATTGAGGCAATGCCGCATCCACATAGCGTCCGGGCTTTTTCGGGTCTTTCGTACCACCATCGGTCTGCAAAGGCAACATGCAGTGAGCCATAACTACTGCCCCGATAGCGTTATCGGACAGCACGATCGCGACGCAAGATCCCAAGCCCAGGGCGGTAATAATATCGTCCGGCTGGCGGCTTGCCTTGATCTCGCCGATGCCAACAGAGAGGTTTGCCAATTGTCTCTCCCACCCAGGAATGGAGTCTAATTGCAAGGCTCACGGGACAGCCGCTCCCGTAACCACTACCGCTCCCGTGCCGTCAGCATTGCCGGGAGTTGTGGGCCGCCATCATTTCGTTTATCGGTTGCCCCGGCACTGATCCGTGGAAAGAAATTATCAACAGTTATTGGCGGAGGCTAGCAATGTCAGCCGACTTTGACGCCAGCGAGTTCTTTGACCTGTTCGTGCAGGAGGCCAAGGAACAGATCGAAGCCCTGGACCGAGCGGTCATCGGCCTCGAGCAGCAGCCGGATGCGCCAGATCTAATCGAGCAGATATTCCGCGCCGCGCACAGCCTCAAGGCTTCGGCCGCCAGCCAGGGCTTTGAGGAAATGTCGCATATCAGCCACGCGCTGGAAAATGTGTTTGAGCGTATCCGCAACGGCGAACTGACAACTGAGGCGGAACTCATAGACGTACTACTGGCTGGCGTTGATGCGCTCAAAGCGCACCTGGCCAGCACCATCGCCGGTGAAGTGCCGCCCGAGGCCGGCGAGGTGCTTGCCGAGCTACAGGCTATAGCACAGGGACCAGCCGAGCAGCCGCAGCACGAAGCCTCCAAGCCCGAGGCTGAGGCAGGCGAAGGCGAGGCCCCAGCGGAGTTGCCGGCAGAAGGCACACAACTACGCATTGTTCTAGACCCCGATTGTGCGATGCCGGCGGCGCGAGCGTGGCTTATTCTTCAGCAGTTGGAAGCCTACGGCGAGCTGCTTTACGCCAGGCCTTCTATGGATCAGCTTAAGGCCGGCGAAATCGAGTTTGAAGGCATTGATGTGTCTTTAAGCTGTGAGCTTTCCGCCGAGGAACTATTGCCAATTGTGGGCGCCATGCCTGACGTCGCGCAAGTCTCGCTTTCTTCCGAGGAACCTACCTACCACGGGCCGGACCGGCGCCAGGGCCCAGCAGATCGACGCCAGCGCCCCCCGGAGCAGCGCCAGGCTGAAACACAAGCCACGGTGCGGGTCAACGTCGAAAACATTGACGCATTGATGAACCTGGTCGGCGAACTCGTGATCAGCCGCACCCGCCTTACCAGCCTCACCCAGCACCTCAAGGAACATCGGGACGACACTTTGGGCGAACTATCGCAGAACTTCGACCATGTCACGGCCGACCTGGGGATGATAGTCACCGAGCTGCAGGAGCGGGTGATGCAGACGAGGATGGTGCCGGTCAATCAGGTTTTCGGCAGGTTCCCGCGGCTGGTGCGCGACGTGGCGCGACGGGAAGGCAAGCTGGTAGATCTGGTCGTAGAAGGTGGCGAAACAGAGCTGGACCGCTCGCTTATCGAGGACATCGTTGACCCGCTCACGCATCTGCTGCGCAACGCTGTCAGCCACGGCATTGAAACGCCCGAGGCGCGGAGAGCGGCGGGCAAACCGGAAAAGGGCACCGTACGCCTCAGTGCGCATCACGAGCAGAGCATGGTTGTGATACAGGTCGCCGACGACGGGGCCGGCATAGACCCCGAAAGCCTGCGCAAAAAGGCCGTTGAACAGGGACTGATGACCCAGCAGCAGGCCGCGAGCACGCCAGACCGCCAGATGCTCGAAACCATATTGGCCTCAGGCTTCAGCACCGCCGCAGAGGTCAGCGATGTATCAGGGCGCGGCGTAGGCATGGATGTGGTCAAGAGCAACATTGACAAGCTAGGCGGTCAAGTGGAGATCCAAAGCGGCGCCAGCCAAGGCACTACCATCTCTCTGCGGCTGCCGTTGACACTGGCTATCATTCGCGGCCTTCTGGTAGTCGCCGCTGACGTCATATTCGCGCTGCCACTGGCCTCTGTGGTGCGCATACTGCAGGTTGACGGTTCCGAAATCCAGTACATAAACGGCGTTCCCGTAGTTGTCATTGATGAGGACGCTGTGCCGCTGGTTTCGCTGGCAGAAGTCAGCGAGTTTCAAAAGTTTGAGCCGCAAGAAGCCGATAAGATTATTGTAGTAATGATTAGTGACGGCCGGGAGATAATCGGCCTGACGGTTGACGAGCTGATGGGTGACGAGGAACTGGTCATCCAGCCGCTTGGAGAGGCCCTACAGCATGTGAGAGTCGTCAACGGAGCCGCGGTACTTGGTGATGGTCGCCTGGCCCTGATAGTGGACGTCGGCATCTTGATACGCACCGTAAGCGAGCAGCAGATGGCCCGGGAAATGAGGGTCGTTTGACAGCACGCTCCACACAAGCGGTTGAGCTGAAGCCAGCGGAATGAGCAGGAGGCTTTTAGAGATGTCCAGGGTTATACTGACGGAAATTCAACTCGATGCGCTCGGTGAGGTCGGCAACATAGGCGCAGGAAATGCCAGCACCTCGCTGGCGAAGATGGTCGGCGATGTCATCACCTTGGCCGCGCCACGCACTGAGATCATGGGCTTTGACGAGCTACCGCTGGTGACTTCAGCCGATCTCGAGGAAGCGATCATTTCAGCCTATGTTGCGTTCACCGGTGACGCCACCGGCTGTCTCCTACTGCTGTTTTCTGACCAGCAGGCTGTTACGCTTTTCGAACTGCTTGGTCTTCCCCTTGAGGGGAACATAGTCGAAGCGTCTGAGCTGCATAAATCGGCCGTTAGCGAGGTCGGCAACATAATAGCCTCGTCCTACTTGAATGCACTTAGTACCTTCACGGGCCTGAAGCTCCTACCGATGCCACCTGGTGTCGCTGTAGGTATGAGCGGGGCTATACTTGACACTGTTGGTGCCCATCTTGGCCAGGTTGCAGCAGTCGGAATTGTCATCCAGATAGAGGTTCGCAGCACTAACGTTGATATGGGGCTGGAATTGCTTATGATCCCGGAGATGCACAGCCTCAAGACGGTTTTGACTGCCCTCGGCATTGACGATACCATCCAGATCGGCACAGAGGTGGCCGGACAGTAGGTTGTCCGAGACACACCTGAAGTCTTGACGCTTGATACTAAAGCCGGCCTGACGGTTTACGCGTACACGCCGTTGGAACGGCTTAGCTGCGCTACTCAAGCCATCTCGGGGCGAACCTAGCGCGTCGGGGAAATGCCTTCATGCCTCCGCCTATTCGTGTACTGATTGTTGACGACTCGACGTATGTGCGGATGGTTCTCAACAGGATGCTGGAACGCGCAGCCGGCATCGAGGTTGTCGGGCAGGCGGGTGACGGACAGGAAGCACTCAGACTTGCCGCCCAACTCAAGCCCGATGTCATGACACTCGATGTGGAGATGCCCAAACTCGACGGGCTGGAGGTGCTGCGCCGGCTGCTTCCGCACAACCCGATACCGGTCGTCATGCTTTCGAGCCTTACACAACGTGGCGCCGAAGTCACCCTTCAGGCGTTGGAACTGGGCGCTGTGGATTTCGTCGGCAAGCCCGGAAGTGCCGGAGTGCCCGATCTGGCTACCGTTCAACACCAACTCCTGATGAAGGTGCGAGTGGCAGCCCGCGCCCGAGTGGGAGCGCGGCTTGCTGCCAGCGCGCGACCAGCACCCGTTGAAACGCCAGTGCCGACGTATGTCCAGCACAACCCCGCCGTCCTGATAGCGTCATCTACCGGCGGGCCCGGTACACTAGATACACTGCTGTCCGCCCTGCCGCCGAAGCTGCCTGCGGCTTTTGCCATTACCCAACACATGCCACCGGACTTTACGCGCGCATTCGCAGCACGTCTCGACGCCAACTGCGGCCTGCAGGTCAGGGAGGCTGCGGCAGGCGACGTGCTCCGCCCCGGCACTGTCCTGCTGGCGCCCGGTGACTATCACATGATCATCGGGCCCCGGGGCATCATTCATCTCTCCAAGGACCCCGCAGTTTGGGCAGTGCGCCCGGCCGCTGACCCAATGATGCTCAGTGCCGTCGAGAACCTCAAAACCCCACTTATCGGCGTCGTACTCACTGGCATGGGCCGTGACGGCGCACAGGGCGTTGTTGAAATCAAGCGCGCGGGGGGAGTAGTTGTCGCTGAAGATGAGCAAAGCTGCGTAATCTACGGGATGCCCAAGGCGGCCGCAGAGACCGGTGCCTGCGACTATATCGTCTCGCTTTCAGACATGCCCCAGTTACTCACCGATCAAGTAAACAAACTTGCGACAGGCGGTAATACCGATCTTGTCGCTGTAGGCGGAGGCTAGCCTTCTATGGCAGCGACACGTCTGAATCCAAAGGATCTTGCACACTTTTGCGACGGAATACTGAAGCTGTGGAACATTGACTTGAGGAGCTATGGCCAGCGTCAACTCCACCGCCGGCTGCGCGGCATGATGGCGCGTGTTGGCGCTAGGAACCTGAGGGATTTTCTGAAGCGTCTCAATAACGATCCCGAGCTTTCCGAGCAATTCAGGAACCAGTTCACCATCAATGTTAGCGAGTTCTTTCGGGATGCCCATCTGTTTGCCAAGCTTGAGGAGATGCTAAAGCCGAGCGGTGCTTGCCACGATGCCAAGAAAATCTGGAGCGCAGGCTGCTCGTATGGCGCCGAGCCATACAGCCTGGCGATTCTCATGCACGAGCGTAGGCCGTCCGGTAAGTGGCAGATCCTGGCCACAGACATTGACCGCGAGGCGCTGCAACGGGCTCGCGAGGGCATCTTCAGCGAGCGCGATCTGCGCAATGTTTCCACCACACGTCAGCTCCGTTACTTTGATCCCGTCGGGCCCGACAGCTACGCAATCAACGATAAACTCAAACGCAGGATAAAGTTCTCAACACTGGATCTGCTGCAGCCGCACGGGCATCAGCCGCGCTACTGCGACATCGTCCTGTGTCGCAATGTGATTATCTACTTCACCCCGGAGGCGAAAAGCCAAGTCCACCAACTGCTGGTCGAGGCACTGCGGCCCGGCGGCCTGCTCCTCATTGGCGCCACCGAGAGGATGCCTGATGCCGAGGACCTGGCCCTCGAGACGATCAGCCCCTTTTTCTATCAAAAAAGCGCGGCGGCTTGAGCGCATAGCTGGTCGCCAGCCCCATGCGATCACGTATCAGATAGGATGCGCACCACCGCAAACACGTCAACATGCCGCGCCGGTAATGCGACATTGTGGCCTGGCAATATTCGGCTGACCACTGCATTGGTTACAAGAATTCAAATAATGAATACAATTTCTTTCGCTAGTAGTATTGACTAGACGCGGACACTGTGTTATGTTGCACTCCTGAGAGCCCGAGTAACGCGCCCCGGGTATCTCAATACATATTCATGCGTAGCTATTGTAAACGCAGGAGCGCAGTGACACTCTTGGCCCAAGCCGGGTGTGTCCTGGGTGCATCTCCTAAGGAGCGCAGAAACACAAGTGAAGGGCAGACGTGCTTGTGACATTGTAGCCTTTATTGTTGCTGCTCTGGTCCTATTCAGCGGCTTGGCACATGCGGACTTGCTCACGGACCATTTCGGAGTGACGCTTGAACTCGATACCGATAAATCTTATACAGATACTTACCAGAGCTTAACCAGCTATCCGATCGACCCCGACAGTTTCATCCCCACAAGCGATATTGCGCCAGGAAACTGGGTCACAGGCGACTGGTATGGCTCCTGGTCGACCACGGACTTCGACTACGACACGCACGAGGACTGCACTGGGCAGTATCCCTCCGGTGCTGAGCCTTATGACGTTGAGGCGATTTACTTCGACAACGATCCGGATTTCCAGACGAACAGCGAAGCGAACATGTATATATCCATCGTAACCTCTTTCGCCCCTTCACCTGGCTATACTGAGACCCGCATTGACCCGGACACACTTATCGTCACTGGTGACCTGGCCCTCGACCTGGGCATTAACTCCCTCTACGGTGACGGCTTTCGCTATGATTACGGGGTGAACATAAATCACGAGGACCGTCCTGAGAACGAATATGATGACGCGACCTCGGGTGGGACCACTATCGGCAACGAGGTATATCAGACCGAGAACTCGGACTGGTATGTTGGCACACCGACTGCGGCAGTTGACGCCGGTGGCGAGCTGACGAACTTTGATCCGGATTGGGCGTACGGCACCTTCTCAGGCGAGTACAAGGGCACAGCTACAGTCACTTATACCCTCTACGATTTCGGTGTCAATGATGAAACGCTGGCCCCGACCTACGTTATCGATATCACCATTCCTTTCGATCTGCTGCCCCCACTTGACTTGTATGACCCGATCGGGATCGGCTGGGTGGAGGGCTGCCGCGACGACGGCAATGAGTTCGAGGCCTGCCTTCGCGTTGAGGGTCATCTCGTCCCTGAGCCGGGCACTATGGTTCTGATGACCCTGGGCATTTGTGCGCTGGGCTGGCTAAGGCGAAGAAAGTCAACCGAGTAGCTCGCAAGACAAGAACAGAGCATGCCTGAGCCGCAGCAGCACAACTGAGTCTGGGGTTCCGCTTCTCCGACAGCAAGCGTTAGGCCGAGCCGATCAAGTACCGTAGCACGAGGGTAGGAATTCACAACGAGCGGCAGCAAGGCCGCTCGTTTCATTGACGGTATTGCCTCTCTCAGAACTCGGCGATAGACAGACGCACCACACGCTTTTCTTCGGGTATGTTGTCAATGCACTGTTCGGCCTCGGCTGATAGCTCCCAGTCAAAGATCTCCATGTTCTGCTTCATCCGCTCTTCTGAGCGGGTCTTGGGGATCACAATGATGCCCTTTTGCACCAGCCAACGGAGGCAGACCTGGGCCGGCGTCTTCTCATATTGCTCCGCGATTGACCCAATCACTTCGTTATGCAGCGCCTCTGTCCGCCCCAGGGGACAATATGCCGTAACCGGAACGCCCTTCTCTTTGCAGAACTGCAGCAGCTCCTCCTGATACAGCAGAGGGTGGAATTCAACCTGGTTGGTGCAGATCGGCAATTCCGAGATCTCAATTGCCTGCGCCAGCCGCTCGATGATAAAGTTGCTTACCCCGATGCTGCGGAGCTTGCCGCCGTCGTGCAGTTGCTTCAACGCCCCGAAGGTCTCCTCCATCGGGATATCCGGGTTGGGCCAGTGGAGCAGGTACATATCGAGATAGTCCAGGTCGAGTTCGTCCAGACTGCGCTCGCAGGTAGCGATCAGAGCATCGTGGCCTAGCTTCTCAGGGCCGACCTTAGATGTCACAAACAGGCCGGCGCGGTCAAAGTTTGCCAGGCCTTTGCCCACCTCAATATGATTGCCGTATACATCGGCCGTGTCAATGTGACTGTAGCCCATCTCAAGAGCTTTGCTGACCGCCAGCGTGCATTCCTCGCCATTCAACGGCCACGTCCCGAGGCCCAGTATCGGCATGTCATAGCCTGATTTCAGCTTGTATGTGGGAATGTGCAGAGTTGTCACCTCAATCGGTGTTAGCCAGATGGCCTGGTCTCGGCCTGTCGCGGAGAGCATCTGTGCGGTCAGCGCCGCCGCTGATTTCTACAGGCAGCCGCTTATTGCCGCACCTCGGCTATTGTCACCTCGCGCCCTTCGGCCAGCGAGAGTTGGCCGGCCTCGAGCACCGCTATGACCTCTACTTCTTCCTCGACCGGCACGCTCTCCTCACCGATTTCGAGCAAGTGCATGAACCGCTCCAGCAGGTAATAGTACAGATCGGCAGTATCCGGCACCACAGACTTCCAGCCTGCGGTGCCATAGACATTGAGCTGGTAGCCGGCGCGCATTTTCTCCGGCTCGCCGACCATCAGCACCAGATCGCGGTCCTGCTCGAAGCGCACGCGGACGATGTTGCAATCCGGCTTACCCACATTCACACACGACACAGCGCCGCCGCCGAATACGCCGTAGTACATCGAAAGTGCGTGGATGCCATAATAGACAAGCTCGTTGCCGCAGATTGTAGTGGCCAGGTGTATCTCGCCCAGCTCGGATACCTCGTCCCTGAGCGCCACGATGTCGGGCGTGAAGCGCAGCGAGCTTGCCGACATGAAGGGCGTGCCGGTTGCTCTGACCAGGTCCGCAACCTGCCTGGCCTCCCTGCCGGTCATTGCCAGCGGCTTGTCACAGTACGTTGGGACGCCCTGTTTCAGAGGGTGGATGGCGTATTCGTACTGTGTGCCGGAGCCGTCGTCCACGATGAGCACCGCGTCAACGTCGGCGCAGCATTCCTCAGGGGTGTCGCAGACTTCAGGAATGTACGCCGCCTCGGCCAATCTCTCGGCCCATTTCTTGTGCGGGTCCCAGACTTTGACGACCTGTGCGCCTTCGATGCGCTTTGTTGACTTGACAAATGTCCACTCCCACTGGTCGGCCTTCTCTTCATCGAAGCCGTTGAAGGTCGTCGAGAACGCAGTTCCATGGTGCGATCCCGGTGTCCGGGGGACCTCTTCACCACGGTACAGCGGCGCATACGTCGCGGCGGAGATCATGCCTAGCTTGATCATCAGTACACTCCTCGTTTCGGTTCTCTTGTCGTTCAGCGGCTTCCTACTGGGACAGTTCTGACAACTTGACTGGCCGCCCCTCTGCCAGTGACTTCTCTATGGCGAACATGACGCAGTGCGTCTTGAAAGCCTCCTCAAAGTCAATGATATTGGGCTTGCCCTCCTGCACGCATTCAATGAAGTGATCCACCTGCGGCGGGTACGGATGGTCCAGTACGTCGCCTGATTCTGCAGAGGTTGTCGGCATCGTCACCCATTCATCCGGGCGCAGGCCCTCAAGCTTCGTGGACCACAGCTTGTCGTTCCACAGCGTCCCGTCGCTGCCTATCAGCTTTATGTTCAACACATATGGCTGGCGACAGTCAATGCAGGAGGTGCACTTGCCGGTGCTGCCGTCAGCGAACTTGAGAATGGCTGTAGAGGTGGGATCGTATTCGTAAGCCTGCATTGCCGGGTCAGACGACTTGGTGGAATAGGCGAAGACCTCGACCACTTCCCGGTCGGCAAAGGCCATCATCGCGTCGAGGGCGTGACAGCCGGCGGTAATCAAGGCGCTTCCGCCCATGTCCTTCTTGATATTCCACTCGTACTGCACATACCAGGGCCCGATGCCGTGATAGTAGTCCACCTCGAAGTGATGCACGTCACCCAGCAATCCTCCCCTGATGCAGGACTGGATCAGGTGGAAGTGCGGGATGAAGCGCAGTTCGAAATAGACCGTGGAAATCACGCCCGCCTTGTCGATGGCATCCCGCATCGCCAGCAGGCTCTCATAATCCAGCGCCAGCGGCTTTTCGATCATCAGGTGCTTGCCTGCCTCAGCGGCGGCGATCGTCTGTGGCGGATGCAGGGGGTGTGGAGTGCAGATGTCCACGACCTCCAGACCCGGATGCTCCAGGAACTCATCGTAGTCGTGATACAGCGCCGCATCTGAGCCGCACATCTCGAAGATCTCTTCCTTGCTCAGGTCCTTGCTGGAGCAAATAGCCGCCACCTCGCAGTCGGGATTTGCCTTGAATGCCAGCAGATGCCCACTGGCAGCCCAGCCGATTCCTACGATGCCAATCTGTACCTTGCCCATTGTCATAACCTCCTGTGTGTTAGCAGCGGGAACCAGCAGATGGCCCGCCGCTCCAGACTCGCAACCAGTTGCTACTATTCCGCTCCCACAAATGCCTTGAACTGGTCAAGCAAATCGTCCGGCGGATCGAACGGAAAATCCACCGGCCGCGCTTCGACTGTGCTCATATAGCCGGCCAGGATCACCAGCCACTCGTCAAGAGATGTCTTGAGATTCGTCGGGCTTGGGTTGCTGTCATCTTCCAACCAGTCGAACATGGCATTGGTCAGACCGGCCTGGCCCAGCACATCATCCTCGCCATATTCGTACTCGCCCGCCTCGACAGTCCCACCAGGAAGCGACCTCTCCCAGCCGAACATGCGCCAGTGTATGAAGCCGTGGGTGCCATACACAGCGATGCGCTTGTGGCCCCAGTTGGGAACATCCTTCACAAACACCGGCGCGCCCTCACCGGCCTGCAAGGCGCCACGCATCCCATTTCGGAATGTGATGAGGGTTTCGGCGGTGTTCGGGCTGGGATGGGTGCCGTCTATGTCATCATAGCCCGAGGACGCACCGAAAACGGTCTCCACCTCCGCATAGCCGGCAAATGCGAACATCAGATCAAGCACATGGACGCCCTGGCCCGACATCGGCAGCACCGCCGAGGCGTCCAGGAACCGCACCTGCCCAATCTGGCCCTCTTCCACGTCTTCCAGGAACGCCACTACCTTCGGATGGTGGCGCAACTGGTGGTTGACGGCGAATTTGGTCTTCGCGCTCTGCTCCAGTCGGCGCAGGCCCTTGTAGTCATCGGCGCCGACGCATATCGGCTTTTCGACGATGACTCCCGGCACTCCCGCGTCGGCAAGTTTCGTCATCAGCCCGACGCGCAGGTTGGGCCGCGTGACCATGTGCACCACGTCCGGCTTTTCCTTCTCCAACATCTCATCCAGGTCGGTATAGCAACTATCTATGCCCCACTTTTCGCCGTACTCGTTGAGCCGCTCCTCATCGAGATCGCAGCAGGCGACCTTCACCCCGCGCGTAATGTGACTATAGGCACCCGCATGTCCGTTGGACCGCGGCCCACAGCCCAGGAATGCGCACTTATAGCTCATGACCTTCTCCTGTCCATCAGATTCATTGGTGCAGCGTGTGTTCTAGGCTTCGCCGCTGTCTCGTCGTTTCCCTCTTGCACAAGCAAGTCGCTGGGATACTTGCGGTACACAGTTTGTCGCGATCTGTCTCACTATGCCGGCTGCCACTCAGCAATGCTCTCGATCACCCGCACCTTGTCGCCCTGACCGAGCCGCTCGTAGGCCTGCTTTGTCCACTCGTAGGCCGACGGCATCTCCCCGACAAAAGTAATCGGCCGTGGGAAGGCTAGCGCCAGATTCTGCGGCAGATCGCCGATACGCAGCACGCCCAGGAATTCCGGCGTACTGCCATCGGTGTGCGTCTCAGGCGGACTCTCCAGCACTATCTCCGTCACGTCCTCGTCCAGGATCGCCGCATAGATCGCCAGCGCCGCCGTATAGCCTTTGCCGTACGCGGCCACGTCCTTAACAGCCAACAGTTGGCGCAGCAGTGCCAGGCCGGCCAGCAGATCGTGCGTCTGCCGCTCGGGCAGCGTGCAGCCGATTACCTGGCAGCCGCGCTTGACCGTCCACATTAGCCCCTCCCCTATCTGTGTGGCTCCTGTGGCCCGCACTTCGATTACGGCTCTGCCCAGCCCGGGGCCCACGTGCGGCCGGTCTGTGCCGCCGCCGCCATACGATGACCGTGCCTCGCCCATTGCGCAGACCAGTGTGCTTACCGCATCTTCACGTCCCTCAGGCAGCGTCAGTCGCGCCCAGCACGTCACCCCATCGTCGCTATCATACTGGTAGCTGTAAACCGCCCCGTTGCTGGCCCCATCTATACGCGCCTGGCGCACCTGCGGCGAGTAGTGCTCAGATATTTGCCGGAACGTCAGGGCCTTCAAGCGGGCGATGGTATCGTGCTGATGCTGCTGCCATTGCGTGGCGTTTGTGACTTCCGGAGCTGCCGCCGGCTCGCCGATTATCTCATCTATGCGTTGCATCCGGTCGTTTTCGGGAAGCTTGCCTCCAAACACCAGCAGATTCTCCTCCGGCTCGACGTAGTCAGTGATATCGTCGCTGACCGGCTCCTTGCTGTCTTTGAGGTGTTTGTCGAACCACGAGAATATCGCCTTGCGCAGTTTAGGCGTATAGCCGTGCGGAGCCAGGTCCTCGACCAACTGACAATTATCGGGTACGCCGAGATTCTCGTAAACGCGGTGGATGCGGTGTACGGCTTCGCGGAAGGCATAGGGACGCCACAGCATGTCGTCGGTGCCGGCTGCCACCAGCAATGGCCGCGGCGCGATCAGGGCGCCGACATCCGGCGTGCACCAGCGGTAGTAGTTGACCCAGAAGGTGCAGTCGCAGTGGCCGTCAATCGCCCGGTCACATATAACCTGCTCAACCGTGCCGGTCTGACAGACGGGCACAATGCACTTGACCCGTTCGTCGGCGGCACCCAGGAACCACGACATCGCCCCGCCGCCGCTGAGGCCTGTCACGCCGAAGCGCTCCGCGTCAACGTCATCGCGTGTGGTCAGATAGTCCAGCGCCCGCATCGCGTTCCATACCTCGGTCCCGGCCGGCGTGTAGCCGCGACTCATCCAGTCCCACCGGCCCGCACTGCAGGTGCCGTGATGAAACCCCTGCGATTCGCCGAGTTGGATGGGGTCCAGCACCAGCGCCACATAACCGTGCTGCCCGAACCAGCGCGGATTGGCCTGGTATGGGACATTGACCTTGCCTTTGGTGTGGCCGCACAGATACAGCACTGCCGGCAGCGGCTCGGCGATCTCGGCAGGGCGGTAGATGTTCCCGGGCACATACGCTCCTGTCACCGACTGAAAATGCAGCTTCTCCACGACATAGTCATCGCGGTCCAGGGTTCCCGTCACGGTCGCTTCGAGCGGGGTCCGCTCGGGCAGCGGCCACAGCCCCAGCATCTGAAGCCACTGCTGGCGGCGCTGCTGTAATGTGGCCTCCCACTGCTGCTTTGTCGGCGGGATCGCCATTGACGTCCTCGCCACCGCTTGGCCTTCTCTACAAAGCCACTCAAATACCATCTACAAGTTCCTCCCTGTTTGCTCGACTCGCCTCAATCATTCGCTATGTCACGGGGTCTCCCCTTCCGAGACGCATTGTCACCAAACAGATTGTCGCTGTTGATCCATTGACAAACGCGCAGGAGATGGACATGCTGATGGCTAAGGTATCTGTAAGAAGGCTGACCTTCAACTGCCTGACCGATATGGACGGAGAAGCGATGAGCCTGAAAGTCTTAGGTATATCGAGCAGTCCCCGGGTTGATGGCAATAGTGACCTCCTGTTGAAGAAAGCGCTGCAGGGAGCATCTGATGCCGGGGCGGACACTGAGTACGCCAATCTCGCCGATTTTGATTTTGCGCCTTGCCGGGCGTGCGATGCCTGCTGGAAAACGGGCGTTTGCCGCTGGCAGGACGATTATCAGAAGCTATTCACGCGGATAGTTGACGCCGACCGCATCATCTTCGCCACACCCGTGCAGTTCATGGCCGTGTGCGCGCAGGGCAAGATCCTGATAGACCGCTGCCAGTGCCTGTGGGCGCGCAAGTATGTGCTCAAGCAGCCGCTCTGGCCGGATGATGACCGCGACCGTCGCGGCATGGCGATCGCCGTTGGCGGCTCCAGGAGCACCAGGATGTTCGATGCCATCCGCATGACGATGCACTACTTCTTTGATGCGCTGCAGATGAAATACTCCTACAACCTGTTCATCAATCAGGTGGATGCAAAAGGCGCAATTGTGGAACATCCTTCTGCCCTATCGGAGGCGTTGCGACTGGGCGGCGAGCTTGTTTCAGCGCCGCAAGCGCCACCGCAAACAGTGGACGTGGAATTGTTTTGAGCCTTTTGGAGTATGTACCTGCAGACTTCGAGCACATCTACGCACCTCGTGCTCCCTGCTATTGGCGCAGCCTGTCTGCCTCGGTGACCCCTACTCAATGGCAATGATATCGTGAATTCCGATCTCTTCCACCTGCGCTTCGACCCAGCCGTCGGCGTAACTCCATTGTAGCTGTCGTCCGCCCGGCTCCAGCGTAACCCGCTGCGGCTCGTCCCCGACCTGCACTCTGACGATCACCGACCCGCTCCCCGGGACCTCCTCGACGATGTGCAACCGTGGCGTCAAAGTCGGGTTGACCGCTCGGTTGACCAGGTGTACTGCCAGCAAGCCGTTGCGCCGCCGCAGAGTCACTTCAAGGCTACCAGGGCCGCACACATCTAGCTTGCGACTGATGTCCAAACTGTCCATGAGGTCCCTGGCAAATTCGCGCAGTCGCGGATGGTGGGTGAGGTAGTAGCTGCGCATGAAGTCCCCGTGAATCGCAACGACCTGGCCCTGGCCGGTTTTGCGTATGGTCACCGCGGGATACTCGGTCTCATCTTTGCCGGGCTCCTGCTGGTCCAGGACAGCGGCATACCTTTCGGCGTCCACCGTCCGCACCGGCTGCCACGGCCCGGCCACGGTGGCAGCTTCGCCATCTACTGCGACATGCCAGACTTCGTCTCTTGCCTCACCTGCCGGTTCAACTCCTGTCAGTTCTGGATGGTCCTCAGCGAGATGGGCTCCGCTGATTAGCACGACCCCGCCGGACTGGGCGTAAGCTTCCAGGCCCGCGGCCATCGCCTGGGAGATTGGCTCTTGCTCCCCGACGGCCACCAGCGCGTATTCGCCAATCCGCTCCATCATCCGCGTCTCGTCCAGGACGTCCACATGGTACTGGCTCTCGATGAGCAGATGCAGTGCGCCCTCGGCACCGTGGCTACTTCCGCCCAGACAGAACGCTTCCTCGCTATGACGCCAAACATGCGGATCGCTGAGCAGCACCGCCGTCTCCGGCACTGACTCGGTATGCTGCGAGAAGGGCTGTCGCTGGCGGCAGAAGTCGGCGACCTCGGCGAACATATCCTGGTGCCAGCCGGTCAGCCACCCACTGCGCTGCGGCTGGTTGTACAGGAATACCGTACCGCCGCAGGACATCACCTCTGCGACCTCCTGGCAAAGCCCCTCCACGGTCTTCATTTGCCACGCTGCGTGCTCATGATCCGAATGGCCTGGGAATGTCCAGGTAAAGGTCCATGCCATCAGGTTCCAGGGCATGCGGTGGCCGTCCATGTAGCGGCCCTCGACCTCGGCCCGTTCGCAGCCGAACGAGGGGCTGAAATCCCCTGACAGGTAATCAACCGGCGCCGCCACCGGCCCCGGCATCCGCAGCGAGTACATCCAGTTGCTGCACGCGGCGCAGTTCGGCTTGCGGGCGTGGATTGCCTCGGCGTACTTGCGCACATATTCGACGAACAGGTCCCGGTGAAATGCCCGCCACGTGGGCCAGTTGCGCTCACCGCGGTCTGTCGGTGCATCTGCGATGCCGGTACGCCGCTCAAATTCAGCCCGGCAGCGCTCACAGTAACAGTCACGCACCGCCCAGCAATCGCCGTCAACCCAGAACCCATCTACATCATACTCATCAATGATCTCCATCATCTGCGGGATCATTAGCTCGTCAACGTAGGGGCTCAACAGACATGTGTAGCCGGCCCTGCGCTCGCCATGTTCTCCACCACCCACGCCCTCAGCATCCACTCGCGCCCACTCAGGATGCAATTCCACCGCCCGGTCGTCCCATACGCCCGAGTAGTGCACCGAAAGCGGAATGCCCATCTCGGCGGTCACATCGCGGTGGATGCGCAACGCGTCGCGCACTATTCCTGGCGATGGCGAGCCGATCTTCGTTGGATAGCTGGCATAGCCTGCGTGCCCTTTGCAGTCACACTGCACGAAGTCCGGCCTCACTTTTTCAAGTTGCTCCCGCAGATGCTCGTGCGTAAGCTCCGCACCCAATTCGGTGTCATCAGCATTCGCGTGCAAGTCGTAATGCAGCCCGAAGAACACATCTTCCCACCATCTATCAGCCGTTGTCTGCATCCATCTGCACCCTTTCACGCTCAAGAGATGCTGCCGAATTTGTGTCCTACTAGATTGAACGCCGTTTCGCCATTCCCCTGCCCTGCAGATACAACGCTCTGCTTCTTCGCGACGTGAAGAAACGGGCAGGTGTCCGCATCCCCGGGGGCGAACTGACAGCCTGCGACAGCATCTTGCCCGGCTAGTTGCGGCGCAGATAGCTTTCCGCAGTGGCTCACTATTCAGGATATTGCTGCGAAAGGGACGGACAAATGCCCAAGAAGAAACCGATCAAAGTAGCTGTTATCGGCCTGGGACGGTCAGGCTATGACATTCATATCAGGCGCGTGCGGGGCGATGATCGCTTCGAGCTCACCGCCGTCACGGACTGGATGCCAGAGCGCATGGACGAGGTGCAGGCCGAATTCGGCTGCGCTACCTATCCCGACCACAAGGCTCTACTCAAGGACGCCGACGCCGATGTCGTCGTGACCGCCACGTACTCCAACACGCATGTACCTATCTCCAGGGATGTGCTGCGCAGCGGCCGGCACTGCATCTGTGAGAAGCCGATCTCCGACAGCTACCAGTCCGCCCGGGGCCTCGTTGAGCTCGCGAAAAAGACGCGCAAGCAACTGTTCGTACATCAGAACTACCGCTTTACGCCCGAGAGCCGCCATATCCTCGATGTCATCAAGTCCAGGCGCATCGGCGATGTTTTCGAGATCCGCATGCGTTCGCTCGCTTTCAGCCGCCGCGACGACTGGCAGACGCTTGCCAAAAATGACGGCGGTGTCATCAATAATACCTGCCCGCACTTCATTGACCTGGGCCTGCAGTTCCTCGGCTCGCCGGTGCGGCAGATCTTCTGCGACCTGAAGCATATCGCGGCGGCGGGCGACGTGGAGGACCATGTCAAGGTTCTGCTGAAGGCTGAAAATGGCCGCGTATATGACATGGAGGTCTCCAGCGCCTGTCAGTTCCCGGAGCCGAAGTGGACGCTGCTCGGCTCCTGTGGAACGCTTGTCTCCGACGGCAAGACCAGCAGAATCGAATGGTTCGATCCCAAAAAGCTTGCCAAGCTTGAGGTCATCGAAGAGCCGCCAGCGGACCGCAGGTACGGTAACGACGATGTCATCCCGTGGCAGTCGGAAGAGGTCCCATCTGTGGGCCCGCCCATCGGCGACTTCTATGACAACGTATGGGCCGTGCTGCGAGAGCGCAAGGCAATGGTGGTCAAGCCTGAGCAGGCGCTGGAAGTCGTCCGCATCACCCAGGCCTGCAAGCGCGCCAGCGGCTTCTACGAATAGCGCTCAGGCCACTGCCAGCTCTAAGCACACTGCTGCTTGACGCAGCCGTCACGGACATCTACAATCTACACTGTCGTGGTCAACCGGTCGCGTCAAATCATTTGATGCGACTTTGCGATACGCATGTGACAATCTTTCAGGAGGCTTTGCGATGGCACAGTTCTCGAGGATGGAAACACTCAATACCATTTACGATGACGGCCTGGTGCCGGTGTTCTACAATGGCGATATCGAAGTGGCCAAACGGATAGTTGACGCGATCGCCGAGGCCGGCGGTCATATCGCGGAGTTCACCAACCGTGGCGATTTTGCGATTGAGGTATTCTCGCAGCTCATGAAGTACTCCCAGGAGCAATACCCGCAGGTAATCATGGGGGTCGGCTCAGTGATTGACGCCCCGACTGCGGCCATGTACATCGCCAACGGCGCCAACTTCGTAGTCGGCCCCACGCTGAATCCGGAGGTTGCCAGGGTTTGTAACCGCCGCAAGGTCCCGTACTCGCCTGGGTGTGGCAGCGCCACGGAAATCCAGCAGGCCCACGAGCTAGGCGTGGAGATCGTCAAGGTCTTCCCGGGCGGCCAGGTCGGCGGCCCGGCCTTCGCAAAAGCCATCAAGGGGCCGTGCCCCTGGACCAGCATCATGCCCACAGGCGGCGTGGATGCAACCGAAGAGAGCGTCACCGCCTGGATAGAGGCCGGCGCTGTCGCTTTGGGCATCGGCAGCAAGCTGATCGTCAAGGAGCTTGTGGCCGCCGGCGACTTCGACGCCATCAAGACCAAAGTCGCCAACTGCCTGTGGTGGGTCAAGCAGGCCCGAGGCGAGTCGGTGTTTATCGGTATCGAGCACCCGGGCATCTTCCCCACTGAAACAGGCGGCGGCGAGGATGTGGCCAAGTGGTACGCGGATACCTTCGGCTTTGACATGAAGGTCGGCAACTCCTCCGTATTCGTCTCGGGCCAGGGCAAAGGCCGCCTGGAAGTAATGAAAGAGCCGTCCGAAGAGAAGGCGCACATCTGCGTACTGGTACACGACATGGATGAGGCCATTGCACAGCTCGAAGCCAAGGGCCTCGAAATGGAGGATGTCAGCGAAAAGCCGACTCTCAAGGCCTGCTATCTGAAGTCAACCGACCCGGGTGGCTATCGCGTCCATCTGCTCTGGAACCCCTCCGTGACCTGAGCCACGGACATAGCTTGAAATCGTCGCGGCCACATCTCCCCTGCGGGCCGGTGTGGCCGCTTTGCTGTCGGCGAGCAGGTGCCCGGTCTATCACCGCCGAAAGTGCCAGTGCAAACTGGCCGCAGTCGCAAAAGACCACTGATGATAGCTCCCAGAAGAAAGGTCGAAAAGGCAATGACAGCCACACGTCACCCGTTTTTGCGCTGGTTGATCGTCACTCTGTTGACGCTCTTGCTGCTGGCGGAAGCCGGCGTGGTTATGGCAGATCCGCCCCTGATTGGCCTCGCTGGGGACAAGTACCGGCGGGCCTACATCGGTATCATCGAGCAACTGGGGGGCGTGGGAGAGCAGATCTCAGGCGCTGAGCTTGAGGACCTGCAAGCGTTGAGCAAGTACGCGGCTGTGGTTGTCGTTATGCGTGGTGATGCCGGGCAGGAGACCTACGGGTTCAATGAGGCGGCGGATGCTGTAGTGGCTGAGTACGTAAAAGGCGGCGGGCGGGTGCTATGCTCGTTCGGCTGCTCGCCACCAAAGGTGATACTCGGGGGCCCGAGCAACACCCAGGGGTGGGGTCGCGGCCCGGACTGGGTCGTCACCGACAACAGCCACCCCATTACGGCGGGCATGCAACTCGGACAGATCGTGCGATATGGCGCGTATCGCTGTCGGATTGCCGAGATTGAGCCGCCGGGCAAGATGCTGCTTGCGGACATCGGCGACAGTACTGCCGTAGCAGCTATCCCGTACGGTGACGGCGAGGTAATCCAGACCAACGGGGATCTGGGGCATGGTGGAGCCGACGCCACCAGCGATGAACTGCGCTACCGCGTCATGTTGTATCTGCTCTACGGGAAGGGCCAGGAACGTTTCGGGCCCGAACTCCCGGCGGCGCTCCAGGAACCTGTCCAGCGGCCGCAACTCCATACGCCCCGTCAACTGGCGTTGCCAGCCGCCGAGGATGCCGGTTACATCTTCAAGGAAGACTTTGATGGACAAGCCCCTGCCGGCGAATTGGACTACGGCTACCGCGCAGGTGTCAGCAAGGCCGCTGACGGCGCAGGCAGCTATTGGGCGATATCGGCTCCTGAGGGCAACCAGACCTTCGCGCCGTGGGTGCGCGCGCCGATTGCCGATGTTGAGGTGGAGGCGGGTCAGATCTACCGGCTCTCTGGACGAGCCCGCATTATCGGTCTGGCACAAAGCGTCTTTGCACCCGCACATCTTGAGCTGCGTTTCCACAGCGCCGATGGAGCGGAGCTTTCCCATCCTGGCATTTGCACCGATGATGCGCCGATAAAGAACCAATGGACGCAGGTATATACTCAAAGCGTCGCCCCTGAAGGTGCAATTCGGGCCACTGTGACGGTGTCGCTGATGCTCTCCGGCGGGGCGTTGCAGATTGATGATGTTGGCTTGAAACGCGCGCCAACGGTGGACGAGGTCTTCGCTGATGAACAGCCACTCACGGCTAAGATTGACGGCCATCCACGCGCCATCATCAGCCCTGAAGCCGCGGCCAGATTCCCACAAAAGGCCGCCGATACTAACGAGGGGATTTTCGGGGCATCATCGGCAAGTCTCTTCAACAATATCCGCGGGCGCGCCGACAGGTACCTCGAGGAAACGGAGATAACCTTTGCACAGCAATCGCTGCCCTGGCCGCCGACAGAGATGCCCCAGGCAGGCGGCGGACTGAGTTGGAATCCCCTTGCCGGCGCACTCTCCGAGCGCCTCAAGAGCCTGTCAATTGCCTATGCGGCTACCGGGAATGCACGCTATGGCCAACGCGCTGCTGAGCTGCTGCTGGCAATCTGCAACTGGCCGCAGTGGTACGATCCGGTCAACAACCGCCCCGGCTTGGACATCGGCAACATCTCCCTCGGCGCCGCCTTCGCATACGATCTGTGCTATGACCTGTTGAGTGACGACGAGCGCGCTTTTGTCGCCGCAGCGATGCGCCGCAATGTGCTCCTGCCGCTCTATGCCCCGCTCTCACAGGGCATGGGCAATAGCAACGGCTATGCGCTGTGGACCGCCGCGATGGGGCTGTGCGCGATTGCAACACTGGGCGAAACACCGGGCGCTTCCAAATGCATCCGCCTGGCCGAGGATTGCGTGCTCGATTACTGGGACAAGCGCGCCAATTCGCACCGCACTGAGGGGATGGGGTACGATTCCTGGGCCTACGGGCTACTGATTTTCCTTGCCGACTCTCTCAAGCGCAACTTCGGCGTGGACCACCTTGATCATCCCTTCCTGCCGGTGATGCCGCGCTTTGCCACGGCCTTCCTGGCCAATGACCGCAGTCACCTGGCCTGGTTCGCCGACGCCGGCGGCTCGCCCAGGTATGTGGCATGGCATTTCCCCCTGACGCTGCTGGGTGCCTACAACGGCGACGGCACGGCGGGCTGGTGGCTGCGGGAAACCGGTAGTCTCAGTGAGGTCGGTTACGACCACTACAAGGTGCTTGTCTTCGATCCTGACACGCCGGTTATCGAGCGGAACCCGCAGCGTCCTGGTGATGTCTTCCCACATGCCGGTTGGGCATCTCTGCGGTCAGGCTGGGAGCGCGGCGGCACCTTCATTGCCCTGCAATGCAGCTCCTCCGGCCAGGGCCATCATCAGATGGACCAGAACAATTTTCTCATCTACCGCGACGGGGTGGAGCTCGCCCAGGACTGCGGTTATGCTTCCGCCCTGGGAGGAGCGCTGCGGGAATTTGCGCGCGGGGCCGTCGGGCACAACTGTATCCTCGTGGATGGTAAGAACCAGAACAAGAAACTCGGCAACATCCCCTTCTTTGCCACCACTGCCCGTGTTGACTACGCGATGGGCGACGCGACTGCTGCTTACAGCAGCTCACTGGTCAGCCGCGCTCAGCGCCATTTCATCTACCTCAAGCCCGACCTGCTGCTGATCGTTGACGACCTGCGCGCCGCCGGCCAGCCGCGCAGCTTCCAGTGGCTGCTGCACCCTCACTCATGGGGCGACTTGGCGCAGATCACCCGCGATGGGCAGGAGATGCAAGTCGGTGCCCCCGCCGCCCCAGGCACTGTCGAAGTGCTCAAACAAGACAAGCAGATGCGCATCCGCTTCCTGCACCCCGCTGACGTGGCGGTGGAATATATTACGTACCCCGGGGCGGAGAAGTATAACCCCTACATTCAGGCCAATGTCCCGCCCACCGATGAGGTCGTGCTGGTCACACTGCTCGAGTTCGGCGACACTCACGCAGAGGATGTCTCCGCTATCGTTAGCAATCGGCTAGTTGTGCTCTCATGCACGGCTGATGACAAAGCCCACCAGGTCATGCTGAAGTTGGTGGGCGACGCCGGCGAATCGCCGCATCTGAAGGTGGAGCTCGACGGGGAAACATTGCTCGACAGAGACGACCTGACCATTCCGCCGGATGTCACCGGCTGAAACACTGAAGAAAATGTAACGCTGACCCGTGCCGGGCCGGAGGTCCAACCTGCGCCGGGGCTAAGATGATGCGAGTTCCTCGATATTCTCTCTTATCTTGAGTATGGCATTGACTATGTCGTCCATGTCCTCTTTTTCGCCCAGCAACATCCAGGTGCCCGGAAAGCCTATCGCTTCCTGTTCGAATGCCCTCTCGGCCACCGCACAGAATACGTCATCATAATTCTTGCCAGGCCAGTGGAACTTCGGCGAGCGATACGCCGGGTGTTGGTGCGATGGCGAAGAGAACAGCGGAATACCCTCTGCCTCCAGAGCCTCCATGAATCTCTGCTTGGGTACGTCGTCGAAACGTGTGGCATCATATTTGAAGATGTAGGAGTAGTAATTCTGCTCCGGGCTCTGGTGCAGCGGCTCTATGCCGTCTATTGCGGCGAGCCCCAGCTTCAGGTATTCGGCGTTTTCTATTCTCTTTTCGCGCTGTTCGTCGAATCTATCGAGCTGGGCCAGAAGTACGGCGAACTGAAATTCCGTCATCCGGTAGTTCCAGCCTATGTTAATTCGCCCGTCCGCCAGTCTCTCTCCTTGCCTCCCCTCCACTCCCAGGATGCCGAACGCAAAATCGGCCAGGCTTTCTTCATTGGTTGTCACCATGCCGCCTTCGCCTGCAGTAATCAGCTTCGATTTCTCAAAGCTGAAGCAGCCGAAGTGCCCGATGCTCCCTACTACCTGCCCCTTGTATCGCGAGCCATGCGCCTGCGCGCAATCCTCGATCACCACCAGGTCATGTTCCGTAGCAATCGCCATGATGCGGTCCATCTCGCACAGATATCCGCCTATGTGGACGGGGATTACCGCCCTGGTGCGACCCGTGATGGCCTCTTCGATCCCGTCGGGGTCTATGCAGTATGTATCTGGCAGCACGTCAACGAACACCACATCGGCTCCCACTATCAGCGGCGCGAGATTGGTCGCCACCCACGTGCTCGGCGGGGTGATGACCTCATCGCCAGGGCCTATGCCCGCATTTCTCAGGGCGACTTCCAGAGCCGTCGAGCCGTTGCTCACCGGGATGGCGTAGTCAACACCGTGATATTCGGCATATCTGTCGCAGAACCGTTCTGCTTGCTCGGTGAAAACGTGACCCCATTCCCCGCTTTCGACCACCTTCATGACCGCATTGATCTCGTCTTCGGTTACAACCGGCCATTTGGGAAAGGGCCGTGTCCTCAGGGGCCGTCCGCCTTTGATCGCCAATTCAGCCATTTTGAGCCTCACCGATTCATCATCCACTTTGCGGCCTATTGTCTATCTCACTCGCTAAAGCGCCGCGCCTCAGAAATTCTGGATCACGTCCACCATGGCCAGGTAGTTCTCGTAGGGGATGTAGTCCAGCGGGCTGGTGTTGCAGGCGGCCACGTACCGTCCGCCCTCCATGCCGATACTAAGCATCCGCTCAGTAGCAGCCCGCACCTCTGCGACAGTGGCGTGAGTCAAAAAGACCACGTCCATGTTGCCCATCAGGGTAATGTCGCGACCGAAGCGGCGTTTGATGTCGCCCAGATCATTTGCCGCCGCCTCTACTCCGTGGAACCCGCTGAAGCCAAGTTCTATCAGCACCGGCAGCAGATCATCCGCCTTGCCGTCACTGTGCAGCGTGTAGATAATCCCCGCCTGGCGCAGTGCGGCTACCGTATCGCGAGTGCGCTCGAAGACCAGGTCCCGAAACATGTGCGGGTTGGTCATCAGCCCGTTCTTGAAGGCGCAATCCCCGTCGATCAGCACCACGTCAATGCCCAGCGGAACCACCACTTCAGCAATCGCCTGCCGCACACTCTCCTCTACCCAGTCGAACATGGCACCAATGTACTCCGGATCGTCGTAGGCCAGCAGCCCGAAGCTGCCCAGCCCCAGAGCGGTACAGACCGCATGGAAGGCCCAGGGCAGGTAGGCGATGGTCACCATGCCCTCCTCGCGGGCCACCCGCATGCGCTCCTGGGCCGCTTCAACCGCCGCGCTCCAGTCGGGGTCTGGCTGGGCGTATAGCTCGTCGAGGTCCACGCGCCCGCCCTGGATATAATGCGAGCTGCCGTCCGACGCAATCGCCGTAGTCGAGCCCGGATGACGCGCCGGGACAGGGATCCGCAGGTGTTCCCAGCCCATGCAGCGAGCGAAGGCGATCTCATCGGCCACGTCGGCGATTGGCTCGCCGAGCACATATTCAGCCAACCCCTCCACGGCAAACCAGACTTCCCAAAACGGGACCCGCTCTGTGGACTCGCCGCGCAGGGCTCTCATCAGCTTGGTGTCATTAACAGCCATGCTGCTACCTCCTGCACAATCGTCATCGCTCTCAGCTTCTGTGCAGCCTTGTGCCGCGCTCCTGGTCCGCCTTCAACTCTTCCCGCAGCTCCGTCCACTGCTCATCGGTGAAGGTATGCGGGAAATCGATTCTGCGCCCTTCGTAAATGGACTGCTGCGCGCCGATGAGTGCATTGAACGCCGCCTTGGCGACCTCAAACCGGTTCAGGTGCGGCTTGCCGCCGTCGAGGACCTCGGCCACCGCCGCGGTGAAGTCCCGCTGTCCGGCCAGGCCCTGGCTATCCCAACTGCTCTCGCCACGCACCGGCTCGGCCATACCCTCACTCTGATACCAGTAGCCTTTGTTCTGGGTTAGATACAGGCGGCCCTTGCTGCCCAGGAAGTCGAAATGCAGGTGCATCCAGAACGCTTCCTCCCCGGGCGTGCCCAGGCAATCCGCATCACAGTCAAAGATGATACGCACCTCATTCGGGAACCAATACTCAGCCAGCAGCCGCTCCGGCGAGCGGTGATAGGCCTGGTAGTCCTCCTCCACGATATCGTAGCCCATCGCCCACACCGACTCCGGCTGCGCTTCATCCAGAAACAGCATCAGCAGGTCCATCATGTGCGGGCCCATGGACATCGAATTGCCCTTGGCGCTGGCGCGAACGAAGTACAAATCTCCGATCTCCTCCTGCACGATGTCGCGAATGATCCCGTCGCGGAATTGCGGGAAGTAGCGCCGCTGGCAGTTGACGATCATCTCCATGCCAGTGCGCTGGTGGATCTCGTCCAGCACGATGATTTCCGAGGGCATAACGGCCATCGGCTTTTCCACGATCGCCGCCTTGACCCCGGCAGCGGCGGCACATTCGACCTCCCAGATCCGCCGCGCCGGTTGGGTCACTACGTGCACGACGTCCGGCTGCACCTCCGCCAGTGCTTTCTCATAGTCATCGTAAGCCTCAGGAATCCCATACGTGCGCCTGAATTCCTCCCGCCGCTCCTCGAGCAGGTCACAGCAGGCAACCATCTCCATATTGGGGATTTCCCGATATACATCCACGTGCTCTGTGGCCCTGGGCCCACAGCCCAGCAGCAACGACCGATACTTTGCCATCTCGATTACCTCACTTCGATAGTCTTACGCGTCCGTTTAGCTTCGGCAATGTCTGGGGCGGTCTAACCCAGCAGCGCCTGCGCCAGGATTCTTTCCGCCACTTCCATAGTTCTGATCGCGTCGGCGAAGCGTGATGCTCACACATATCATAAATCGGCACAGCCGCCTCCTTGTCAGCCCAACGCACCGGCGTTGTCGCCGCCTGCAACTTGTTGTGGCCACCTTCGTCCCGCCCGACTTCCTGGCGGCGAAGGCTGAGTTGCTGCATGTCTGGCTCGGCCATATTGTGTCGCCTTCACGGCTCTGGGCTCACTTCGCCGGTTCAGTGGCTGCCCCAGGCCCGGGGACTTCGGAAACACAATAGGCCCGGTCGGAGTAGAAGTACAGTGTGCGCTCCCGCCCGATGACCGGTGAACTCACGGCGGCGTAAGAGGAAGGTATCTCCAGTCGCCATCGGACCTTTCCTTGCGGGCTGATGGAGTACGCGCGAATCGCGCACTCCTCGCCCGGTGTTAGCACAGCCCTGCCGGTCACGTAGATGTTCCCCGACCTGTCAATGGCCGGCGCCGTGCGCACGTCGCATTCAAGTTTCACTTCCCACAGCACGTCTCCGGCATGACTGACGGCGTGCAATATGTGCGTGTCGTGAACCCACCAGTCCCCAGGCTTCGATTCGCGAGCGTGCGGCGAGACCCCGACGGTGTACACGCCGTGCTCTGAGACCACCGGCCCGCTGATATTCTCGCCAGGCAAGTGCGCCTTAAACTCGACTTCATGGCTGGTCACATCAACCTTGTAGAGTGTCCCCGCCTTCTCCCCGCTGATCAGTGCGTACACGGCCTTGTGGTCCTGGCCGATGCATAGGCCCCTGGACCCTACGTACTCGCCCATGCCGGCCTCATCACTGACGGGCACTTTCACCATCTGTCCGTCCGGCCCAACGATCATCAGGCCGTTCCTGGCCGGTAGGTACACCCAGACCTCCTCTCCTTTCTCCAACAGGGCCATCTCGTGCGGGGACCATTCACGCGAGCCGGCCTCGGTGGTTACGGGCAACTGTCGCAGCGTGTTTCCCTCCCTGTCGAGCACGACAAGGCGCCTGGTCTTCCCAATAAAGGCCTCCGTCAGGACGTAGATCCTGTGCTGACCGTCTGCCAGGAGATGTGTCGTTGGGTTACTGCCCCAATGCCGTCGTTCCGGACGCTTCAGTGGCGGGTCGTCGTCGAGGTCCGATGGGACGGCGCTCGGCTCAGGGTCCCTATACCGCCATTTTAGATGGCCCCCCGGCCCAAAAGCGTACACCCGCCCGGGACAGTACTGAGACCAGGGAAAGTCGCTCACGAAATACTGCGTCGCTACCACAACGCTACCGTCGCGCATCCACACGGGGGAGTAAGCTCCTCCCCGGTCGCCTCCCGGCAGGAACCTGGCACTGAATTTGCTCTTCCGCAGAATCTTCCCATCAGTTCCTACGGCATAAAGGGCTCCATTGCATGAGCAGTAAAGCGTCCCGTCGGAGCCAAGGACAGGAGAAACGTCACAAGAGCCGGCGTAGTTCGCGAGCTTCTTGCTAGTCCATTTGACTTGTGCGGAAGCCGGGCCATCCAGGGAGGCCTGACCGCTGTTACCTGGGTCGCAGCGAAACATCGGCCAGACGCTTGCACCGCCTGAGCCCTGCGGCTGTGCGATCGCACGATGTCCGGCCAGTGCGCGCGGCAGTAGGACGGCAGCTATCACAACTGCTGCCACAATGAGCGCAATAATCAGATTCTTTTTCCAGCCCATGCTTCCACCTCTTGCTATGGTTCTCTGGCACGCTCGCTGTCCCCGGCCCGCACTTGCTGCGCAATCCCGCGTACTTTCCGACTGCGTTGCGGCCAGCGTAATCTAACCCACCAGCGCCTGCGCCAGGATTCTTTCCGCCACTTCCATAGTTCTGATGGCGTCGGCGAAGTTCGATTGCGGCTGTTTGCCTTCCTTCACGGCATCTATGAAATCCCGGCTCTTCGCCTGAAAGCCTCCGTAAACGTACACCTCGTCGCTACCGGCGACCTCTTTCGCGTCATACTCGACGCCCTCGGTGTCGCCATCGGCATAGACATGCCCGGTGGTCTCCGGATTGCCCTCTGCGCAGATGCCGGGCGCGTGCATCTCCACCCGAAAGACGCGCCGCCCGCTTGCCCAGCTTGTCATCATTATGCCGGTAGCGCCGTTATCGAAATCCAGCATGGCCATGATGAAGTTAATGTCGGGCACCTCTATCTGTCGCGTTATGCTCTGGATGCCCGCGACTTCGCCGCCACACATCCACCGCAGCGTATCAATGGCATGAACGCCATCATCCATCATGTGGTCCCGCGCTCCCAGCATCGGTGTGGTGGCGCATTTGTAGAACTGGCACACCGCGTGCAGCATCGGCCCGCGCTTGAGACATTCCTGCTGCAGCTTGACCAGCAGCGGGTTGCAGCGCCGCTGGAAGCTGACCTGGGTGATACAATCGTTCTGCTCCGCCAGCCAGGCAAGATTGCGAGCCTGATGGATGGAAAGCCCCATCGGCTTTTCGATATAGAGGTTCTGCCCCTGCTGCAGGCACCACACCCAGACATCATACATCAAATGCGGCTGGCCTATGGCATAGACCGCGTCGGGCGCTACCTCTTCGATCATTCTCTGATAATCAGTGTAGCGGGCCTCCACCTGGTATTTGTCGGCGGTTTCGTTCAGCCGACCGCTGTCCAGATCGCAGATCGCGGCAATCTCCACATCATCGAACGATGCCAGCGATGGGTAGTGTACGCTGTTGGCCATACCACCGGCCCCGATCATGGCTACGCGTACTTTATCGGTCAGGCTCATGCATCTCCTCCTTTGCTCCCTCCAGAGACCGGCTTTGCGTGAAGGCCCTGTCGCTTACTCCGTGTACTTCTACAGCCTTCTCGCTCAACCTTCAACGGCCCTGCACCTGCTGCGGGCCACCCTCTTACCGGCTCATCGCCCGTCACTTGTCAGAGGCGAAGTCCGGGTTCCGCAGTTCCCCCACCGCCTCGATCATGGCGCGGAAGTTCTCGGGTTTGATTGGCGGGTTGATTTCGCTGGCAGTGCCGATCAACAGCCCTCCGGTTTGCAGAGCGTTGGTTGCCTCGATTTGCCTGTGTACTTCCCGGCGCACTTGCTCTGGCGTGCCGCGTTCCATCAGGTCAACGCCATCTACGCCGCGCATCCAGACATGCCCCGGCCAGGCGTTTTTCAGCTCCACGATATCCATGCCCACCGATGGCTCCGTACAACTGAACCCATCCACTCCGCAATCCACCAGGTCCGGGATGAGTTTCTTCCAATTGCCATCATTGTGATAGAGCACTTTGATGCCGTGGCTCTGCCAGGCTTCGGTCACCTGCCCCAGGTAGGAGAAGTGTTCTTCGTGCAGAAACTCGGGGCTGAACATCGGGCCTTGCTTGGTACCCCAGTCGGCGAAGATGCAGGCCACAGGCGAAAGGTCGCGGTCGGCAATGGCGTGGACCCGGCGGACTTCATTTCTCGCATAGGTCTCGATGTATGCGGAGACAACATCAGGATCGTCCGCATACAGGTAGCAGAAAAGCGTCAACCCCAGCGCCCACCAACATTCTTCCAGGCCGAACCGGGCCCCGGGGATGATTACCGTCCCGCCGACGAGCCTTTTCAGCTCGTTCTGCCGCTGATAGAACTCATCGCGCACCTGCGCATCGTCAATCTCAGCGTTCTGCATCTGGTCGGTCTTACGCAGCAGATATTCGCGGGCACCGGCGACATCATCAAATGGGCGCTTCGCTATCCACCAGTTCCAGTTATCGTTCTGTATCTCGAAGCCGTCTTCGTCTGTTATCAAGTCAGTCCCGAGCGGGTCGTGAGCTTGAAAGCAGGTGTCGAGGGTTTGCCTGATGACTTCACAGATGTCCTTATACGTGTAGTTGAACCCTTCGATTTCTCTGCCTGTGTACATCGCGATAACGCCGGGATTCCAGCTAAGCTGCTCGTGAATTGCCACGCGGTCCACCGGCTGTAGGTTGAGTGTCCTCTCCACCCGCTCTCTTTTCGACAGCACATCGGTCGGGAAGATCTTGTCAGATTCAGTGTCTGGCATCCGGCGCCTCCCTGCTAGTCCCATACTCATTCCGCGCGACCACCGGGGCAACCTGCGTAACATGGCCTTGTGTGTTTGCTGGCAGAGTGCTAATCTTATTGCCACGCAAACTAGCCGGCCAGCATACTCAAACTTACGAAGAGTACGGAGTGATCGCGACATGACCCCGAGGAAAAAGACCAAACCGGCGAAGAAGATGACTATTCAAGTTCCCTGGCACATGTACCGCCACTACCCGGCGGACTTCTCGCTCTGGGATGCTGCTGCCGCTGGCTTCAATGGCTGGGATTCGAAGGTCCGCGACTTGGACCTCGCCCGCACCTGTCTGGCCCTGATGCACTTCACCGACGCCGGCTTAGCGCCTGACGTAGAGTGGGGGCCGGATTGCCCGAACCCCAATGCTCTCGGCACTATCGAATGGGTACCCCGCTTGATGGACGTAGTGACTTTTCGCATGCCGCGACTAATCAACGCTGCCCGTGAAGCGGGCCTGCAGGTCGCCCAGGTCGGCGTCAGCGGCTCGCCATATACCGAAGGCACAATCTGGCAGAAGTGCTCCGAAGAGGCTGGTGACCCGCCGCCACCCGACGAAGACGTGTTGAGCGACAAAGAGCCCAGGTGGAAAGCCAAGCACCACCGCGATGTGTTCGATCTGCCGCGCAAGAGCCCCAAGCAGGTCCCACCGCACGAATTCTCCCTCCCCGACGTCTTCCTGCCACAGGGCGATGACCTCATCGCGCAGCACCCCTGGCAATTGCACCGCCTGCTGAAGAACCGTGACATTGATCACATCATCTACTGCGGCTGGGCGATCAACTGGTGCTTGTGGTTCTCGCCGTGCGGCATGTCTGACATGAGCCGCAAGGGCTACATGTGCTCGGCCGTGCGCGGCGGCTGCGTTGCGATAGAGAACAAGGAATCGGCTGTCGGCGAGTTGAACCTAGAATATGCCCTTTGGAAAACTAGCACCATGTTCGGCTACATCTTCGATTTGCACGAGCTCACCCATGCCTTACGGCAATACGCCGTCCAAAACACAGATGAGTAAATGTCAGCAGCCGTATGAAACGATCGGAGGCATACCAATGTCTAAGGGGCTTACAAAACTTCTTTCCGCGCTCTGCTTTGCTTTGCTGTTTGCGACTGTCGGCGCCACCTACACAGGTGGCGGACCAAGCCGGGCAGCCACGACACAGCCGGCTGACGCTCAGAAGCCCAAAGAGGCCAACCAGACAACGATCAGCTTGCCGTGGCACATGTATCGCCACTACCCCGCCGACTTCTCCAAATGGGATGCGGCCGCCCTCGGCTTCAATGGCTGGGACTCCGAGGTCCGCCAACTGGACCTCTCCCGCACCTGCCTGGCCTTGATGCACTTCCCCGACCGCGGCCTGACACCTGATAGCGAATGGGGCCCGGACTGCCAGAACCCCGCCTACCTGGGCACCGTCGAATGGGTGCCTCGTACCATGGACGTGGTGACCTTCCGCATGCCGAGACTCATCCAGGCCGCCCGTGATGCCGGCATGTTGGTCGCACACGTCGGTATGGGCAAGCGGTTCGATACAGATGCTCCCATCTGGGACAAGTGCGTCAAGGAAGCCGGCGATCCCCCGCTGCCTGACGAGGATGTCATCGAGGGAAAGCCCGCCTGGAAGGCCCAGCACACAAGAGACGTATTCGACCTGCCGCGTCAGAACCCGCCCGATGTCCCGCCCCACAAGTTCACACTGCCTGAAGAACTCATCCCGCAGGGCGACGACATCATCGCGCTGCACCCGTGGCAATTGCACCGCTTGCTAAAGAATCGCGGCATAGATCACATCATCTACACCGGCTGGGCGCTGAACTGGTGCTTGTGGTTCTCGCCCTGCGGCATGGCTGACATGGGCCGCAAGGGCTACGTGTGCTCGGCGGTGCGCGGCGGCTGCGTGGCGATAGAGAACAAGGAATCGGCTGTCGGCGAGTTGAACCTGGAATATGCCCTTTGGAAAACCAGCACCATGTTCGGCTACGTCTTCGAGCTGCATGAGCTGACCCACGCCTTGCGCGAGCATGCGGCCAAGTCGGCCAGTTCCGAGCAGTAATCATCCCGCTGACAGATAATCCGGAGGTAGCCACAATGAACAAGCCGCTTGTCTCACTAGGTCCTTGGGTGCGCCTTTTCGCGTTGCTCATCTGCCTCTTACTGGTGACGGGCACGTTCGCTGCACAGTCCGACTTGCAGTCCCCAAATCCCGCCGCCCGTAGAATGGCCCTGATCGAGATCGCCGCCCGCGGCCCGCAGGTCATTCCCGAATTCACTAAGGCGCTGCAGGATAAGGACCCCTTGGTGCGGCGCTGCGCCGTGCTATGTCTCGGGCGCTTTGGCAATGGTGTACTACCCGCTCTCACCACCGCGCTCAAAAGCCCTGATTTCATGGTGCGACGCAACGCGGCGTTAGTTCTTGGCCGCTACGGCCCGGACGCGGTCGCGCCTCTGGCGGAGACCCTCAAGGACGAGCATCCGCTTGTCCGCCAGGGCGCGGTATATGCCCTGGCCGCTATCCGTCCGCGGTCGCCCGCAGTTCTGCATCTGCTCACCACTGCCGTCAAGGACGAGGACGCGGCGGTGCAGCAGGCGGCGATCAGCGCGACGGATCAGTACCTCGCTGTGCTCGCTGAGATAAAGCTGCCGCGCGACGGCTGGAAGTTCAAGCTCGACCCCGACCGCGTCGGTAAGGACGCCGGCTGGTTCAAGCCCGACCTCGACGACAGCGGCTGGGATGATATCAGCATCGAGAAGGCTTGGGGCCACTTCGACTACGATTACATCGGCACAGCGTGGTATCGCCGCACGATCGCGCTGCCCGACAATCCTGGCGGCACCAATGCCCTGATACGTTTTGGCGGCGTGGACGAGTGCGCGTGGGTCTGGGTCAATGGCGAGTATGCCGGCGAGCATGACATCGGCCCCAGCGGCTGGGACAAACCGTTCCGTCTTGACGTAACCGGCCTGCTCAAGTGGGGCCAGGACAATCAGATAACGGTGTGCGCGATGAACACCGCGATGGCCGGCGGAATATGGCAGCCGATAACTATCCTTGCAACCGGCCCAGTCGAATAGACCGCCCCATCGTTGGCATATCATACCGAATAACTGGAGAGTGATTTCGGATGCGAATAACAACCACTGCAATTCTGGGGGTAATGCTAATGTGTAGTTTCGGAATCGCACAGCAGCAGCCGGTGAAACTCGCCGAGCCGTGGCAGGCCGCCTATCAGGGCGACGATGCCACCGGCGAACACGTAATCGCGCTGTGGAACTTCGACGAGGCCGTCCAAGCCACCGACGCCGGCGGCAAGGGCTTCGATCTGCAGGTCAGGGGCGCGCAGTTCAACGCTGATGGCCGCTTCGGAGGGTGTCTGGAGGCCTTCCGCGGCTGGCCCGACGAGGACGTTAAGCATGGCGTCGAGGTGAAGAATAGCCCCGCACTCACACCCAAGGGCGCTTTCACCATCGAAATGTGGATCGAGGCCAAGCCGGAGCTGGAGGATTATCCGGACGCTTTCCTCATTGACAAGAGGTACGTGGCTCACACTGACTACCAGATCATCCTGGGCAAGGCCGACAACACCGGCAAGAGGACTCTCAGGGCCGCCCTTGGTTACGGCGCCGACTCCGCCTCATACACATCAACTTCCGCAGAATATGAGATCGGACGCTGGTACCACGTTGCTTTCACTTATGATGCTGAGGGCAACGGCAGATTCTACCGCGACGGCGTCGCCCTGGGCGGCACGAGCCACCCCGAGCGCGCCTCGATCGCGGCTGGCACACACAACCTCACCATCGGCGACCGCATCGGCAGCCTCTATCACGGCTTCCCGGGCCTGCTGGACCAGGTGCGCATATCCAATGGCGTGCTTGAATTTCGCCCTGCTGTGTTTGCTTTCAAGTCTGAGCGGACGACATTTGTCCGCATGGAAGACGCCTCGCCCCTCCAGTTTGCTGTCACCAACATGCTCCGCGACACCCTCAGCGGCGCAGTCTGCCGCTTTGCCGTCGCCAAGGCGCAAGCGACCCGAGTGGAGCTGCCCGACCTCGAGCCCGGAGCCACCCACATCGTCCAATACCCGCTTGATATGTCCCTGCGGCCCGCCGAATACCAGGTGCACGCGCGCATGGAGATACCCGGCGAGAATCCCTATACCAGCGAGGAGCAATTCCCGGTCACTATCGTCCCCCGGCCTCTACCCCATCGCATGCCGGTGGTCATGTGGGGCGTCGGCGGCGTTGACAATGTCCTCAAGGAGATGGACCGGCTCAAGCATCTCGGCTTCACCCATTGCCTCGGTACCGGGCTCGATTTCGCGAAGGTATGGGACGCTGGCGAACCGACCCAGCCCCAGAGCGACGACCGTGTGGCTGCCACCAAGGAGATGCTCAATGCCGCTCTGGCCAGCGATCTGCGTGTCATGATCGGTCTATCGCCCGGCCGCTGGGCCAAGAGCAAGGAAGAGTTCCGGCGCGTTGGCCGCGACGGCAAGCCTCATGAAGATGTCAATGCATTGTATCCTGAAATCCAGCAGTTCTGCTACAACGTCGGCGCCTCGGCCGCTCAAGCCTACGGCGAGTTCCCCGCCTTTGCGGGGGCAATGGTCCACACGGAGGTCCGCGGCGCCTCACAGACTTCTTTCTCAGACATGGACAAGGCCGCATTCAAAGACTTCGCCGGATTTGACATCCCCGAAGAGGTCGGCGTAAAGAACGGCGTGATCTACAGCGGCCTCAAGGAATTCCCCGCCGACCGCGTCATACCCGATGACTATCCTTTGTACGTCTATTACAAATGGTTCTGGAAACCGGGCGATGGCTGGAACGCACTGCACACCGCCGTGCATCGCGGCCTGAAATCCGCCACACACAACCGCTTCTGGACCTTCCACGATCCTGCCTGCCGCGTCGCCAGCGCCTGGGGCAGTGGCGGCGAGGTTGATTTCCTTTCACACTGGACATACTCATATCCCGACCCGATCCGCATCGGGATGTGCGCCGATGAGCTGTTTGCCATGGCGAGCGGGGCCGAGACCGACCAGCAGGTCATGAAGATGACCCAGATCATCTGGTATCGCGGCCAGACCGCACCGATGCCCGGTGCCGAGGCTCAGGTCACCGACGCCTTCTTCGATGACCAGGACCAGGGCCCCACCGCCACGGGCGAGGCTGACAAGTCCAGGTACCGCGCTCGCTGGGAAAAGGAGATACCTGACGCCGCCTTCATCACCATCGCCCCGATGCACCTGCGCGAGGCCTTCTGGGCGAAGATGGCCCGACCAATCCAGGGAATCATGTACCACGGCTGGCAGTCATTGGTTTACACAGGCACCCACAGGGGCTACCGCTACACTAACCCGGCCACGAAGGATGAGCTGCGCCGCTTGGTCAAGACCGTCCTCGAGCCGCTCGGCCCCGCGCTGATGCAGGTCCCTGACCGCAAAGCCGAGGTCGCCTTCCTCGAAAGCTTCGCCTCGCAGATGTTCAACCGGCGCGGCACCTATGGCTGGAACGGCGGCTGGGCCGGCGATGCCTATCTCATCCTCCACTACGCACAACTCCAGCCTCAGGTCATTTACGACGAAACCATCGCCCGCGACGGCCTCGACCAGTTCAAGGTCCTGGTCATGGTTGACTGCGACGTCATCACCGGGTCCATGGCTGAGAAGATCGAGGCATTCCAGCAAAGGGGCGGAATCATCATCGGTGACGAGAACCTGGCGCCAGCCATCAAGCCCGACATCCTGCTGAAAAGCCATGCCCGGCCCAAGCAGGCTGATGAAGCCAGGGGCATCATGCTGCAGAAAGCCTCGGCACTGCGCAAAGAGCTGGACCCACACTACCGCCGCTATCGAGACTCATCCAACCCTGACGTCATCACCCGCTGCCGCCAGTACGGCACCACCGATTACGTTTTCGCCATCAACGACCTGCGTGAGTATGGCGGATATGTCGGCCACCACGGCTTAGTTATGGAGAACGGCCTGCCTTCAGATGCCAGGCTCGTCGTCAACCGCGAGGGCGGCTTTGTCTATGACCTGCTCACCCATCGCGAAGTGGCCGCGGAAAAGACCTCCAAGCGCCTCACCATCCCGGTTCATCTTGGCCCCTGCCAGGGCCGCGTATTGATGATTACCGACCGGGCCATCGAGTACGTCACAATCAAGGCGCCTGACACCACTCAGCGCGGCGACAAGTTCGCTCTGCGCGCCGCCGTTGTGGACGATGCCGGCCGTTCCATTGATGCGATCGTTCCGACACAGGTCGAAATAGTGGATCCTGAGGGCCACCCGGGCGAATTCAGCGGCTACTATGGTGCCAAAGACGGCCAGTTGCAAATTGACCTCGACATCGCCCCCAACGACACGCCGGGGATATGGACGCTCCGGGTCACGGAGCTGGCCTCAGGCCGCAGCGCCACCCACTACATGCGCGTATTGGATTGACGCCGCGTGTTGCACGCACCGCACTGAAACGCCGACCCACCCGATGACAATTCATCCGGGCCGGCGCAGCTCTATTTTTCTGCCGGTTGTGCCACGGCGTAATGTCCGCGGAAATTGACTAGGTTGCGGATCGGCTCGTCGGGGACGTGAGCTGCCACGACCTCGCCGACGAATATGGCATGGTCACCTGAAGCGTACTCGTGCACCAGCTTACATTCCAGGCTGGCGGCAGCGCCGTCCAGCAGCGGTACATTGATCGCTGCCGGCGCGGACCAGGCAATGTTGAATTCCTCAAACTTATTGATGTCGCTGCCGCTGCTGGTGCCGGTCTGGGTTACCAACTCCTCCTGCCCCTTTCCTGCCCAGGAGAATACGAACTCACCGGTTTCGTGTATGCACTTGTAGGTATATCGGGTGTAGCCGATTGCCGTTGCCACATACAGGGGGCTGCCTGAGCAAATCATACCCCACCCTGCGGGCATGACATTCGCCTGTCCATTGGCATCGCGCGAGACCACCATCACTATCCACTCAGGGAACTTCTGTTGCATGGCCTCTGATGGGTTGACCTGTCTCATTACCTGTCACCATCCTCTGAATTAGCTCGATAGACAAAGCCTATCAGCAAGCTAACCGCAAAACGACCTGTCCAGCAGCGGCTGGCAAGCCTGCAGTATTCTCGGCATCATATCTAAACCCGCATTATTCGTCAACGCGTGGGCACCCACGCCAGAGGCGTGAGTCAGGCTTTCTACAGTGGTTATGCAGATTCTTGGACAATGTAAGTTGTAGGCCGATGGTGTGGTGTCGTTAGTCGTAATGGAGGGGCCTGTCGCCCCTCGACGTTGCTCGGGGCCGTGAGCCTGTCGAACGGCAGGCGGCTTCGCTGTTTGAAGCCGACAAGCCTGGCCCAGCCGTTGTCGTTGGCTGTTTCGGTGTGGAGATCTCGCCAGGATAGCGTCCTGCGTGGGCCGGATAGGGAACCCGAATTTTGCTTTCGCAAAATCTACCCTATTCGGCCCCTCCGAAAGGCAACGTCTCAACCTTTTAGCGCGTAGGTCGGGCTTTCCAGCCCGACGCCGTTGTTGTTGAGTCGTCTGGAGGGGCCGAATGGATGTGAGTTTGCTTGCAAACTCACGGCCATCCGGCCCAGGGCCTGTCACAGCCCCATCGCCTACGATCACACATGCGCGGGGCACAAACCAAAAACCTGCATAACTACTGTTTCTAGCCCGACGCCTTTGCGCCTCGAAATGCCCTTTGCCGGCTGCAAGTCCTGAGCCGGCCGAAGGGCAGTTTCGCATCTTGTGCGACGGTCTTCGCGAATAATCGGAGCTAGTTGCTTCGCCGTGGAGCCCATCGTACAGAATGACTTGACTTTAGGCGGATACGTGATATAATTCAAGGTGTCGTTCTTCAACTACCGCTTCTAGTAGTACCTCAGTGGCGCCGCCGGCCACAGGTTGGACTGGACAGGTAGGAATCGAGGAGGTGGCCGATTTGTCAGACGCACATCTCAATCTTGTCGTGCTCAGTGGTTTTGCAACACGTGACCCGGTGCTCAGACACAAGACCTCCGGGCAGGTTAAGGCCGAGTTTAGCTTTGAGGTCAATCGCCCCTTTTACCGGGCGACTGGCGAGCCCGTATCTGACCTCTTCTTGGTTGATGCTTGGGAGGACATCGGTGAGTGGGCAATGCAGAACATCAAAGCAGCCGATACGCTCATCATCGTCGGGACCTTGAACAAGGAAAGCTACAGCACCAGGGGCGGCCGCGAACACCTCACCATCGTCAAGGCCAAGTACATCGCCCATCTCGACTACGCCAAGTTCTCAGGCCGTGTTGACACCGAGGCCATCAAGACAGATCAGTGGGACCACGAGCTTGTTGTGTTCCTGGTTGATCTGGTCCGCGAGATGCTCGGCGATATTGAAGAAGAGGCCGATGCGGACGGACAGGCCTTCGGGACCTCATTCTGAGACCTGGCCGCTCGCAACAAGATGTCACACGACGATATTGCAGCCACAAGTGGACCTTGGTGGCTGCAGTTTTTTTGACATGCGCCACTGTGATCTGACACTGATGCAATGAATTGAGGCGCCCCCATGCTGAAAGACGATGACTGGTGTTTTGCCTGCGGGCAGAGCAACCCTCGCGGGCTGCAATTGAAAGACTTCAAGTTCGATGGCACACACTACTCGGTAACCTGGCAGCCGTCACGCTATTACCAGGGCTGGGCCGAGATCCTCCACGGTGGCATCGTCGCCACGCTACTTGACGAGGTCATGACCCGGCTGTTGTCGGAGCAGGGCATCAATGCTGCTACCGCCCGGCTTTGCGTGCGCTACCATCAGGCAGCTCCTCTGCGTCAGCAGCTTGTTGCCCAGGCCTGGGTGACTGCCGCCAAGGGGCGCTTCTTTGAGACCGCGGCTCAACTGCTGTTGCCCGACGGCACGCTTGTGGCCTCCGCCGAAGCCAAGTTCCTGATACCCAGAGACGATTACCAGGACGCATAACATGCTTTTCGACAGCCTCATGTTGCGAGCCGTCGTCAGCCAACTGCGTGACAGTGCATGCGGAGCCCGCGTTGTGCGCGTATTTCAGACCTCGCGCATGCAGGCGATTGTGGAGCTGTCCGGCGACACTCCTCCCGGCCAGTTGGTGCTGTCGTGCTGCCCGCAATTCGGCCGCATCCATCTCGACGATGGCTGGGAGCCCGACCCCGCGGTCAACTATCCCGTCGGTGCAGTGCTGCGCCGCTGGCTGCGATCGGCCGTGCTGGTGGATGTCGCACAACGCCAATTCGATAGAGTCGTTCGTCTGCAATTCGCCAATGCCCGTGGTCTGGGGCCGCAGGCGCGCTGCTATGTGATCCTGGAGATCATGGGCCGACACAGCAATCTCATCGTCCTGGATGAGGACAATACCATCCTCGAGACGGCCAAGCACATACCCGCAGACCTCAACCGTTATCGCCAGATATTGCCCGGACTGGACTATGTCCCGCCGCCGGACTTCGACAAGCATCACCCGGGCGATCTTATACCCGAGCAGCTTTCCACTACGGTCACTGACTCGCAGGCCACTGTTAGCGCCTGGTTCCGGGCGACTCTCCAGGGCGCCAGCGATGTGTTCCGTGACGAGGCACTGGCCCGCGCCGACATACCTGCGACTCAACAAGCCAACCAGTTGCAGTCCGCCGATTTTCAGCGACTCCACGCGGCGCTGGCTGAGCTACTCGAGGCCTCCGACAGTGCCCGGCAGGCGTGGACTTATGCCTGTCCCGACGCCGATTTCGCTTATCCGGTCAAGCTGCAGTCGCGTGCAGATTGCCGCGCTGAAGCCGTCTCCGACATAAGCGCCGCAGTCGCGGCCATCGTCTCTCACCAGATGGCCGGCGCCGGATTGGAAGAGCAGAGAAAGCGCCTGTTGCAGGCCGCACAGCGGGCTATGGACAGAGTACACAAACGCATCGCCGAACGAAGAGAGTCGCAGCAGCAGGCCAAAGACGCCGACAGTGTCAGGAAGCTCGGAGAGGCGATTCTTGCATCACTGCGCCACATTCCCACCGGCGCAACTGAGGCATCTCTGCCCGATCCCTACGAGCCCGGTCGCAGTCTGAACGTCGCCTTGAATCCGGAGATGACACCGCAGGCAAATGCCCAGAAATATTTTGCCAGATACAAGAAGCTGGCCTCTTTGCAGGGCCGCATCGGGTCGTTCTTGCGTGCCGCGCGACGGGAGAGGCACTACCTCGAGGGCCTGCTCGACCAGATTCAACAGGTCGCAGATATCGCCGAGCTCGAAGCGCTGGAACACGAGATGGCCCAGCAGGGGTATCTGAAGAAGCAGCAGACAAAACGCGCTCCTGCGCCGGCGCAGATCGAGGTTCGCTCCGCCACCCTAATGGGATACACGATACTGTGGGGCAAATCGGGGCTGCAAAATGATAAGCTGCTGCGCCTGGCGCGCGCTGACGACATCTGGCTGCATACCAGGAAAACGCCGGGCGGGCACGTCTTGATCAGGACCCACAATCGCCCTGAGCAAGTGCCTCAGGAGGTGTTGCTGGCAGCGGCGCAGCACGCGGCTTGGCTGTCGAAGCGCAGGCTCGATTCGGCTGTCGCAGTTGACTATGCTCTGGCCAAGTACGTCCGGCGGCTCAAAGGCACACCACCTGGCTACGTGCACTACACCGATCACAAAACGCTGCACGTCGCCCCTGCCGGGATCAACGGCGCACGCGGCAGCTAGCTCACGATCCGTACGTCGTCAACCACGTCGTTGACGCCCTTGATGCTTCCGATCGCCTCGCAGATCAGGTCCATCTCGCGTCTGACGTCCACGTCCCGCCCCATTATGCCGCGCAGGGGCGTCACTGTACCACCCAGATATGCGATCTGGTTGATTACTGCAACTGTGAGCAACGTGTAATCAATATGGTGCTTGGCGATCTCCCTTTCCACAAGGCGTCGTGCTTGCTTGTCCTCAAGCGGCATACGGCCACCTCCCAGTCATGAGGCAACGATCTACTGGCGTTACTACAACAGCGACACTATTAGTATTCCCACCGCGCACACACCTTATGCAATCTGTCAACACTAAACGCCCATCAGCAGCCGAGCCGCCATGTTTTCGGGCAGTCCGGCCTCGACTATCTGCCGCTGGGTCGTAGCCACATCGTATCCCACCCGCACTATCTCTACTGTGCCGTTATCTGCATCGTAGATCGCAAAGCTGGCCTGGCTGTTACGATCGCGCGGCTGGCCGACAGCGCCCGGGTTTACCATGTACCTGTGCCCTCGTACGATCTCAAGCGTTCCGCCCGCCTGCGCAGCGAACTGTACCGGCAACTTGTCAGCTTCGCTCTGGACGAACCATTCGGCGTAGTGGGTATGGCCGAACAAGCAGACCTGCTCCTCCATCAGCGCAAATGATGACAGGGTCTCATCCGGCACGGTCACGTAGGCTTCCGGGTCGGCCGGCGAGCCATGACACAGCTCGACTCCTCCCACCGTCGCGGTCGCCTGCAGGGAAGCCAGAAACTCTCTGTTGTCGTCGGTCAAGACCTCACGCGTCCACAGTATGCAGGCTCGCGCGGCCGGGGTGAACCAGCGTTCCTTGCCCGGCTGGTACGCGGCCGCGTCATGATTACCCACCACCGACACGCAGTCGAGCTCTCTGACTAGCTTACAGCATTCGTTCGGGCGAGCGCCGTACCCGACTATGTCACCAAGGCAAAGGTAGCCGCCTATATCGCGCTCACTGAGAGCCTCAAGCACCTTTTCAAAAGCCACCAGATTGCCGTGGATATCCGATATCACACCATAGCGCACAGAAAACCGGCTCCCTTATTTGGCCCACTATCACGCTTCAGACTGCCGGCTACCTCTGCCCCATCACAATAGACAGTATCCGAATGTTTGGCCGTAATGCCTATTCTTTGCCTATTGCTCTTTCACCTTCTACAGATCTTGATAACTTATGATTGTGAGCGAGCACCGCATTGTGTTATCGGCGCGGCTTTGCTAATATATCGCAACTGAGGGCATTTTCGCAAATACCCCTTCGAGAAACAAATCAGTTCTAGGATGGAAACCCAAGCCATGGACTTCAATCCGCTTCACATATCACCCTTCTCCGCAAAAGATATGCTGGTGAGGCACGCACGCAGTGTGCTGGGGCCGGACGCTGAACTGCTCGACGCCTCGCGGGGTGGGCCCAACTGGCAGCAACGCACAGTGCAGTGTGCCTGGCACGTGCTCGGCATGTACGCCGACTACTGCTACGGTGGGCCCAGCGACCAGCCAACGGTGCGCCTGCTCGTACCTGGGACCAGTATAAATCATGTCACCCACTTTCAACGCTTCGCACAAGCACCCGGCGAACAGCGTGAAAGTTGGTCCATCGGTGTCAAGTACCTCCGCAGCGTCTGGCAGTATTTGGTAGATGAACTCCTGCCGGAAGCCTGGCTCAGTGACATCATCGGCGCCTTTGCAGCCGCAGTTGCCGGCATGTTCTATCCATCGCCTCCCACCCTCGATTTTGTCACGCCGGCGGCAAACCGCTACCTGGCCTATATGCTGGGCGAGCAACTGGCGAGCGAGGAATTCAACGTCTATCTCGGCACCGGCGCTACCGGCGCCTTCGGCCAGGTCGTAAGTACCATCAGCCGCAACCGCCTCCTCAACCCCAAAGACAAGGTCGCCATGCTCTGGCCCTGGTACGAGCCGATGAAGGACCTCTTTTCCCGGCAGTACGGGTGTGAAATCGTGCCGGTGCGCCGCAGCCGCAAACGCGGCTGGGCCGTTGAGGAAGCCGATCTGCCACAGCTCGATGATCCGGCCGTCAAGTTCCTTGTGATCGTCTCACCCGGCAATCCGGTTGATACCACCCTCGACGCCGAGCTGCTTGATTACCTCGAGCAACTCGTTAGCCGACGGCCGCAACTGGTCATACTGTGCGATTATGTATATGCCAATTTCGTGGAGGGCCCTTTCGACAACGCGCTGGCCCGGATGCCCAGAAACGTGATACCGTTCTATGCCCCCTCCAAGGATTTCGGTTTGGCCGGCTGTCGCATCGGCGCAGCCTGGATACATCCCGACTCGGCGATAGACCGCCTCCTGCAACACATGCCCCTGGACCTGGCCCGCGAAGTTGACGCCACATACGCCTCCCGTCAGCCCCAACACCGCCCGACATTCTACGAGCGCTTAATCATGGACAGCGCCAGCGTATCGTTCTCCCACATGGCCGGCCTCGCGACGCCCAGCCAGGTATTGTTTACCCTGTGCGCGCTGTTTCCCCTGGTAGCGCCACACCAGGCCCAGGACTACTTCGACTGGCTACGCAATCAACTCCGCGAACGCATGGCTATACTGTATGATGGGCTGGGTCTGGAGCTGGGCGCGCGGCAACAGATGTGCTGCAGCAACTACTGCGCTCTCATATCGCTTGACGAAGTGGCTGCTGCTCAGGGCCCGGCGTGTGCCGAGGCCTTCGCTAGAGTGGACCTCTGGCGCTTTCTGCAACACTTGGCCCACAGCCGAGGTACCATTATCATGCCTGGCCCCGCCTTCGGTGGCGAGCCGAGATCGGCTCGCGTTTGTCTTACGTCCTTGGGCAAATTCGCCTGCCACCAGGTGGCGCGCAATATCGTTGAAGCTATTGGCGATTACACTTTCCCCAACCCCTGCCCTCACTGCGAACAATCCTCGTAGCTACTCATCTTCCTGCTCTCAACTTGTCGAATCGGTCCTTTGCAATCATATTGCAGCTTTGTCGCTCCTGCGAGAGGCGTCTCCCCTCTGGCCGTTGCCTGTAATGGAGTGGCCTCTCGCGCATCCCAAACATATTCCCGTGAGTCGGGCATCCCGCAGGCCCTGAGCTTGTCGAAGGGCTGCCCGACTCCCTTGTCGTTGCTTTTCGGAGGGGCCGCATGGACGGGAGTTTGCCTGCAAACTCACGGCCATCCGGCCCAGCCGTTGCCCCTCTCCCTACGGGCGAGGGGCCGGGGGTGAGGGCGCCGTTGCCTTCCGGAGGGGCCGAATGGGGGATGTTTGGGGCCCCATCCGGCCCAGCCGTTGCCCCTCTCCCTGCAGGAGAGGGGAACCCAAGGGGTGAGGGCGCCGTTGCCGTCATCTGCCCTGTGAAACCCTCGCGCAAAAAAGGTGCCTCGCGGTCCGACGGCGAACAGACTATGGATAATGATCTATGCGATTAGAGTGAGGGCTGGCGAATATGGCGCATGAAGTCCACGGGACATCGTCTTTTGCCGACCTGAGCGATGACACTGCCGAACAACAGTCACACGGCTTGTCGCTCAGAGCATTCATCGTGTCAATCGTACTGTTGGTCATCAGCCTGCTTTGGATGAGGCAGGCCGGGATTATCGCCCTGGGCGTACAGGTCGGCGAAAGCGTGCCGGTAATCCCCGCTATTGCCGCCATCTTGCTGCTATCGGTCATCGGTCCGCTGTTGTCCCGCCTGCCCCGCCTGTTCCATTTTCCCCGCCACCAGTCCCTGCTGGTCTATGCCTTCTTGTGCATCGCTGTTTCGATGTCTTCAGTCGGTGTGGTGCGGCAGATGCTGCCGCAATTGACGGTGCCGTTTTACTTTGCCAGTCCGGAGAACAACTACGCACAGTTGCAAGACGAAATACCCTCCTGGCTGGCACCGAAGGACCCCGCCGCCATCCGCGGCATGTACGAGGCAACCGAGGACGGAGCAATACCTTGGGCGCCCTGGATCCTCCCCCTGGTCACTTGGACACTGTTCACACTCGCCAACTTCGTGGCCATGTACGCATTGATGTTGATGTTCCGCCGCCAGTGGATTGAGAAGGAGCATCTCACCTTCCCCATCGTGCGGTTGGTCATGGACATGTCGGATTACGGCGTCGGGGGCACGATCGGCCGCTTCCTGCGCAATCCACTGATGTGGACAGCCTTTGCGCTGGCGGCAGTGTACAATCTTATGAACATGCTGCAGGCCTGGAACCCCGCCGTGCCGGCTCTGGGCAAGTACTACGACCTCGGAGCGGTGCTCACCGAGCGCCCCTGGTCGGCGCTGCGGCCAATGGGCATCGCATGGCGCCCCGAGAACTTCGGCATCGGCTATCTGGTCTCTACTGAAGTGCTGCTTTCCGTATGGGTCTTCTACCTGTTACAGCGCTTCTCCAACTTCTTCGCGGTCGTCGGCGGCTATGAAATCCCCGGCATGCCGTTTGAGCGCGAACAGGCCTTCGGTGGCTACCTGGCACTGGGCATCTTCCTATTCTGGATGGGCCGCGAGCATCTCGCTCTGATGTTCCGCAAGGCCTTCACCGGCGACCCGTCAATAGATGATAGCCAGGAGCCGTTCTCTTACAAGACGACGGTCTGGGCCGCGATCATCGGCTTTGCTGTGATGATAGCCATCGCCGTGCAGGCCGGAATGTGGCTCTGGATGGCCGCTATCTACTTCGCGATCATACTGCTGTTTGCCGTCACCTATGCCCGCGTGCGTGCCGAGGCCGGCTCTCCGATGGTCTGGCTCTTCCCGATCATGGAGCAGTGGGACATGATGATCTACAGCGTCGGCTCCGCGCCGTACCAGCGTGGTACAGGCTTCAACAACCTCACCGTGTTCACGCTCTTTTACTGGCTGGCGCGCGGGTACTTCCCCACCATGGCCGGCTATCAGGTGGAGGGCTTCAAGATCGCCGATGAGGGACGAATCCGCCACCGCACGATGATCCTGTGGATGATTGCGGCGCTGGTCATCGGCCTTGTCGGCGCCTACTACCTGCACATTCAGGCCTATTACTCGTACGGGGCCAACATTCTCGAGGGCGGGACCACTCAGGGCGGCTCACGCGTGATTGCCGCCGCCCGCGCCTGGGAATCTCTCTCCTCGTGGGTAAATGCCCATGCTGCTCCGGACGTGCGCCGTGCCACTGCCGGCGGCGTCGGCTTTGTGGTCACCGCCCTCCTGGTGTTCCTGCGCACCATGTTCCTGCGCTTCCCGCTGCATCCGCTGGGATACGTTATGGTCACGTCCTACGGTAGCCCCATTTGGGGGCCGTTCTTCCTGGTGTGGATTATTAAGAGTGTTGTATTGCGCGTCGGCGGCATGGGCCTGTACCGCCAGCTAATCCCATTCTTCCTCGGACTGGTCATCGGCCACTACTTCACCGCAGGCGTGGTCTGGGGCTCGATAAGTCTCATCAACGAAATGTATCGCCGCTACGGCGTATGGTTCGGCTAGCCCTAGTAATTCACAAAACCCGTGGCTCGGCCTGGCCTGCGCCAAGCGCAGGTCAGGTGAGAACGCGGGGGTCAGCGTTCTCAGCTTCCAGCCCGAGGTCGTTGAGCTAATTACAGTGTGTCATTTTGCGCCATCTAGCAACAGCCGCTCTACCTATGCATAGACGGCCTGTCTGTCTAATCTTGCCGAGTGTCCCATTTCACTCACGAATAATCCAGGATAGCGAGCACAGTTCCCAATGACCCAGGGCAATGTCGAAATTCGCACTATGACCAGCGATGACATCAGCCTGGGCATGGAGCTGAAGAACATTGCCGGCTGGAATCAACTGCCCGCCGACTGGCAGCGCCTCATTGCTCTGGAGCCGGATGGCTGCTTTGTGGCGACCTGCGACGGAGTTGACGTGGGCACTGCCACCACCACGACCTACGAGGACAAGTTCGGCTGGGTGGCGATGGTGCTTGTGTACCCGCAGTACCGCCGCAGGGGTATCGGCACCGCGCTGCTTTATGCCTCTATTGACTACCTCGAAGAGCGCGTAGCAGCCGTCAAGCTCGACGCCACCCCGATGGGCAAGAAGCTCTACGACACTCTCGGCTTTGTGGATGAATACATCATGGAGCGATGGCTCGGCCGCGGCACGGAGCCCCTGAGGGTGCCCGGTGTGGAGCCGATCACCGCCGACCTGTTGCCGGCGCTGTGCGACTTTGACCGGCCGGTGTTTGGTGCTGATCGCTCAAAGCTTCTGGGCATGCTGGTCAATGAAGAGTCGAACGTGGCTCTGTGTATCCGCGACGGCGGCCGGATAGTCGCTTACGGCGTTCTGCGGCCCGGCTACCACGCCGCGCAGATAGGCCCGCTGGTGGGCTTGCAGCCGCAGTCGGCCGAGCGAGTATTCCAGGCGCTACTGGCCGCTGCTGAAGATCAACACATCTATAATGACATGCTGCTGCCGAACCCGCACACCGCCGAGCTGCTGCGCAAGTATGGCTTCGAGAAGCAGCGGTATTTGATCCGCATGTCCAGGGGCGACAACAGACACCCCGGCCATCCCCAGTACATCTATGCCGCCTCCGGCCCCGCCAAGGGCTAGCTGCGCACTATTCATCAACGCCCAGCTCGCGCTTCGCAAGTATTTTCCCGTAGGTCGAGCATCCCAAACACAATCCCGTGGGTCGGGCTTCCCAAACACAATCCCGTGGGTCGGGCTTCCAGCCCGACTCCGTTGGCCGTTCTCCCCTCTCCCTGCGGGCGAGGGTGAGGGCTGTCGTAGGGCTGCCCGACTCCATTGCCGTTGCCTTACCGTTTGCCCACCCTCCCCTCTCTATCGCGTGGCACAAGCTTGCCCGCCATAGCTTTAGCGAAGGCGGGGCTTTCCCGCAGGGGCTGAGCTTGTCGAAGCCCAGCCTGTGAGTCGTTGCCGTTTTCCCATC
>JAUVVY010000080.1 GCA_030604405.1 bacterium
AACTACTGGGTAGGGAACAGGAAGACCGGGGAGCACAACAACGCCTTCGGCTTCGCATTCGACATGAAGAATCTGCCGAAACCGTTCAGTTGGAGGAACCCTGCAGTCGACTAGGCTCTCGTGACGGAAACTGGGGGCGGTCGCCTGTTTCTGCAGAGAAGTAGGAGCGGAACTTACAGAAATCGCGAGAAATGAGTGACTCTCCCCAATTTTCCAATTTTTGGAACAATTTTGGGCTTGGTGCGTTTATATAAGTACAGCAAGCTCGATTAGAGTAAACCCAGCTCTCCGCAGCGGGGGTCTCTAGGCAGTCAACCCTGTAGAGGGCAAGCCATCACTAGGTGAGTGGTCGGGAACAGCACCCACTTAGACCGATGGCTCTTTTTTTGCCTGCTCATCGGAAATTGGGGACAGTCACCTATTTCTGCAGAGGAGTAGGAGTGGCAGTTACAGAGATCGCAAGAAATGGGTGACTGTCCCCCAATTTCCCTCATCGTATCTCACTGTTGGTCGTGTTTTCGCCACCCACATCGGCCTGTACCTCTTTGAGGCGCAAGATCTCCCACACCATCACCACGCTGAGCATAATGGCCAGGGACATGCCCAGTACGAACCTGTCAGCCTCGCCAATCAGCAGCGCCGCCAGAAGCGGCACCGCGGCGGTTGGCAGCAGCATCAGGAAGAATACGGCGATGAAGGTGGGGCGCCGCCGCATCGGCAGGATCTGCAGCAAGAAGGCGTTGAAACCCAGTGGCTGGCCGCTCAGCGCCGCACCCACAAGCATGCAGGCCCCAGCGATCGCCAGTAGCCTCGGGGTAACCGCTAAGCCCAGAACGCTGAGCACTTCATAGTCGCCAAACAGCGGCGAGGCGACCGTCAGCACCGGAACCAAGACCACCGCCAGGGAGGAGATGATCAGCTCTGTGCGGTTGCCGTACTTGTCGCTGATGTGGCTCCAGAGTATGTTGGTCAGGGAGTAGCTGAGTACCTTAAGAGACAGCAGCAGCCCTACCGCCGCCACGGGCATGCCCAGCACCTTGAGGGCAAACGGGACCACAAAGGGAAACGAAAAGCCGTAGGCTGCAGCGGACAGGGCCCGCGACTTGCCAAGGCGGCGCATATTGGCGTTATCGCGGATCATCCGCAGGCACCGGACGAGGTGCAGACGCATGGGCAGGACCCGCCGCGATGGCTTGCGCGGGCTTTCGCGCACTACGGCAAACAAGATGGCCGAGATGGCAAAGAGTACCGCGCCAACTGCAAAGACCAGGCTGTAGTTGGCCGGGAAGGCGATGCCACTGTCATCGCTCAGGACGTTGTGTATCCAGAACCCGACCCCGAATGCCAGCAGGCCGCCGGTCAGGTAGCGGAGGCCGAAGAACTTGCCCAGCCATCGCGGTGGCACGGCATCGCCGACTACGCTCATGAAGGGGACCATGCCGAAGCCGCCGGCGCTGGCGAAGGCGAAGAGCAGAAAGCCGACAGTCGCAACCGTCAAGATCGGCTGTTGCGCTCCGTAGAAATAGATGATAACCGGAAGCAGTGCCACGCAGACTGTGCGCACCAGGGCGGCGATCCGGTAATAGGGCATCAAGTAGGCCCTGGTCTCGAGGCTGCGGCCGGCGAATATCTGCGGCCAGAACCAGCCGGCGGCAAAGAGTGAGCTGAGCAGCCCTACCCAGATGACGTTGCCTCCGCTGATTGAGATGGCGAAGGCAGGCAGGAGCGTCTCCGGATCAATACATGCTCTGGCGACCATGTAAACCCCGCCGTTGAGCACGCCAAGGACAAAGGTTCTGGTCACAAGCTCTGTGTTGGATGCTTGTTGCGAGGTCGCCAATTTGCTGCAGTAACTTCCCTTCAATGGCCAAGCTGTATGGCAAAGAGCTTGCCAGTATATGTACCGATCACCAGGTAATTGGAGCCGACAGCCAGACAGGAGGCGCCATCATAACCACGCCAGCAGCGTCTAACCGTGCCGGTTTCGGCGTCCACCTCGACCACGCGATTGCCGTCAACCAGGCAGTAGAGGGCATCCTTGTGAAGAAATGGGCCCGCTTGGGCCGAACTGCCAAGTCGTTTGCTGAAGCGCGTGGCGCCGGAACTCAAGTCAATTTTGTGCAGCCAGCCGTTGCTGTCGCAGAAGTACAGACTCTGCCCGTCGCTGACGGCCTTGTTCCTGAGCAGGCCAGACACGGCGATGCTGAACTTTGCCTCCCCCTCGACGGGGTCCACAACATACATCCGCCCCTGCTCAGAGCCGATCGCCGCCAGGCCGCCGACCTCGCCGACCGGGCATATGAAGGTGGCACTCACACGGCAGCCCCATAACCGTTGCCCGTTGTCGGGGTCAAGCCCGACGATGGTGCCGTCACAGCCGGCGGCAACAAGTACGCCGTCGCATAGTGCCGGCTGTCCGCAGAGCGCGGCCCTGGTGTCGGTCACGAAGCGGCGATTGCCGGCCTTGATATCGAAGGCGTAAATCTTCCCGGCCTTGGACGCTATATAGACCGTCTCGTCTGCAATCAACGGGGCCCCGCGGAGCGGGCCCTCGGCTTCCGTCTCCCAGTGCACTTCGCCGTCCGTCAGTCCTACTGCATATATCTTGCCGTAATCGGCGCATATAATCGCCGTGTCGGAGGCCGCCGCGGGCGGGCTGACGAAGCGCTGGGGACGCCGCAACGGCGTCGGCCACACGGCGCTACCATCGTTAATCCGCAGGCAGTGGACTTCACCCTCGGAAAAAGCCGCCAGCACCAGATTCCCGCTGATGGCCGGCACGGCCAGGCTGTCGCCGGAGCCGGCGTAGGACCAGTCAACAGCACTGGCCCTGAGCGACTGCACCAGCAGCCCCACCAGCGTGATGCCGATGATGACGACAGGTATCACGGCCAGCCGTATCAACTGTCTTCTGCGTCTTTTCTGCTGCCAGCGGGTGCGGTAGTCCAATCAGGTCTCCCGGGGCTCATATCAGCTTATACCATGGTGAGGCAACGGCTATAGACGCGGATTATAGCACAGCGGCCCTGCTAATCAAAGTCAGGGCCGACTTGTCAAGGCAGGGGCTTTTGTGATACAAGGTAGGCGCATTGCTACCACGCGTGAAGGATGAACTTTAGTGTTTCGCACTCGCGATCTGATACGTCCCACAGTCAAACGAATCACGCCCTACTCGCCGGGGAAAAGCTCGGCGGAGGTTACCAAGGAGCTAGGTATCGAAGAGATTACCAAGCTGGCCTCCAACGAGAACCCGCTGGGGCCCTCGCCGCTGGCGATTGAGGCGATGCAGAAGGCAGCCGCAGAGGTCTTCGTCTATCCGGATCCGCTGTGCGTTGAGTTGACGCAGGCGCTGGCGGATCACCTGCAGGTGCTACCCGAAAACGTCATCATCGGCCGCGGCTCGGATGAAGTCATATCCATGCTCGGATTGGCCTTTGTCAACCCCGGTGAGGAGGTGATGTTTTCGCAGTACCCCTTCGCCTTGTACCCGCTGACGGCATGGATCACCGATGCGCAGGCCGTCGAGGTGCCGGCGTACGACTTCGAGCATGACCTGGAGGCGATGGCGAAGGCCATCACGCCGAGGACCAAGCTTATCTTCATCGGCACCCCCTGCAACCCTACCGGCACGATCGTACCAGCCGATGAAATGGCGAGTTTCATGCGTAAGGTGCCCGACCATGTGGTCGTGGTGTTCGATGAGGCATATTTCGAATACGTGGACGATCCGAGCTATCCCGACTGTCTGAGCTATGCTCGGCAGGGACGAAGGGTGGCGGTGCTGCGCACTTTCAGCAAGGCCTACGCGCTTGCCGGACTGCGCATTGGCTACGGTGCCTGCGCAAGGTCTGTGGCGGATGCGCTGAAGCTGGTGCGCGCGCCATTCAACATCAGCTCGATGGGGCAGGCGGCGGCCCTGGCCAGTCTCCGAGACCCGGACCAGGTCGCCCGCTCAGTCAAGATGGTGGCCGAGGGTAAGGCGTACCTGTATGAGGAATTCGAGAAAATGAGGCTGCGATACGTACCGACACAGGGCAACTTCATGCTGGTTGATACTGGCCGTGACAGCCGGGAGATATTCGATGCCCTGATGCGCCGCGGCGTTACCGTCCGCACCGGCGATATCTTCGGCCTGGCCACCTGGATCCGCGTTACTATCGGGACACGCGAGCAGAACCAGCGGTTCATAGCCGCCCTGGCCGAGGCCCTCGGCGAGCCGACTTCACCATAGACTACGTCAGCTAAGATAGACGACGGCCCTCACCCTCACCCACTCCTCTGGAGCGGCTACCCCGCTGTCCCAGAGAGGGAGGTGTGAGTGAATGGAAAGTCCGGTTGAATGGCATGAGATGCAGCGTACTGATACCAAGCTACCGCCGCGGGCCTGCGCTGCTGGATTGTCTGCAGGCGGTCGTCAGCGGCAGCCGGCTGCCGGATGAAATCATCGTGGTGCTGCGCGATAGCGACGCCGACAGCCATACCATGGTGGACGAATGGCTGGCGAGCGCGCCACATGCGGACCTGCTGCGCATCGCCAATGTCACCGAGCGGGGGCAGATTGCGGCACTGAATTGCGGACTGCAGCACGTCAGCGGCGATGTGGTGGTCTTCACTGACGATGACGCCGTGCCGAGGGCCAACTGGCTGCAGCGGCTGATGTCGCACTACGATGACCCGCAAGTGGGCGGCGCCGGCGGCCGGGATGTGGTACACCACGGGGAGCAGGCCCTGGAGTGCCGGACAAGAGCGGTGGGGCGACTGACCTGGTACGGCAAGGTCGTCGGCAATCACCACTGCGACTGCGACGGTGGTGCCACCGAAGTGGCCCATCTCAAGGGCGTGAACATGTCCTTGCGGCGCGAATCGATCAAGCCGTTTGACACCGGCATCTGGGGGCCGCACTTCAATGATACCGACCAGTCGCTGACAGTGAGTGCGGCGGGCTACAAGCTGATCTACGACCCACAGGCGATCGTGGACCATTATCCGGCGGCGCGGCCTGACAGCCCGGCGGGACGGGACCTTGCCGATCCCCGCCAGGTCTATCTGGACGCCCACGATCATTGCTACTTGCTGCTCAAACACAGGCCGCGCTGGCAGACGCTTTGCTGGCTGCCTTATCTGACGCTGATCGGCAGTCGCCGGTGTCCGGGGCTGCTAGTTTTTGCGCTGCAAGTATTCAGGTTCGAGCCGGCGCCAGCGGCCAGATTCGGCGCAGTTATCTCCGGCACCAGCGCGGCTCTGTTCAAAACGCCGCGTCCCGAAGAGCTATGAAGATCGCTATCGTCATCGAAAAAGTTGACCTGCAGGGCGGACAGAACCGCGTCATCGTGGAACTGTCACGGCGGCTGGCCACGCGCCACGAGGTGCATATCTACTGCTTCGAAGCCGCGGACGTGCACCCTGATGTCAAAGTACACATCATGCGCTGTCCCCTGCGGCACCGCGAGATAATGCAGGAGATCTTCATCCCCATCGCCTCGCGCCTGAGCCTCAATCCGCGCAACTTTGATGTGGTATTGGCCCAAGGTGGCAACTGCTTTGTGGCTAACGCCACGCTCGTTCACACTTCGCAGGGGGAGCTGGCCGCCGTCAAGGAGCTGGCCTTCGCCGGTCAACCTGATATGCCCGGCTGGGAACGAATTATTCGCAACCGCTGGCAGCGGGCCGCGCTGCGTAACGAAGGCCGGGTCGTCAAGAAATGCCGGGGCGCGGTGATGACCGTGTCCGAACAGCTTCGCCGGAGTCTCATCGGCCAGTACGACCTTGCGGAAGACGAAATATTCGCCAGCCCCAACGGCGTTGACCACGAGCGATTTAACCTGGGCGTGCGTGAGAAGTACCGGGAGTCGCTGCGGGCCGAAATGGGCATAGCTGAGGACGACTTCGTGGCCCTATTCATGGGCGCCTGCTGGCTGGAAAAAGGCCTCGACCGTCTGCTGGCCGCCGCCAGTCTGCTCGAGCGACCCGACTTGCATCTGCTGGTCGTAGGCAAGGGCGAGCCGGCATCGGTGGCGCACCTGGTGCCTGATGGCTGGGGACAGCGCGTTCACTTCACCGGCCGGCAGCAGCCGGAGCCGTACTTCGCCGCCGCGGATTGCTTCGTCTTCCCCACCCGCGTCGAGGGCTTTGGCCTGGTCATGGCCGAGGCAGCAGCCTGTGGCCTGCCGCTCATAGTCACGCCTGCCGGTGTAGGGCCGGAACTCGTCGAGCAAGGCGTCAGCGGGTATCTCGTGGGGCAGGCAGAGGACGAGGACGCCGAGTTCGCCGTGGCCCGAGACATAGCCCGACACATCGAGCAGCTTGCTGATGGCCGACAGGCGGCGTCGAGGATGGGTCTGGCCGCCCGCGAGAAGTCGCTGGCGTTCACCTGGGAGCGGCAGGCCGAAGTGGTGGAGCAAGTGCTGAGTCAGTTCGCGACCTGAGCTGGATGCCCTCACCCCCGGCCTCACCCACTCCTTCGGAGTGGGTACCCGCCGCGGGGAGAGGGGACAACGGCAGCGGCAACGGAGGCGGGCCGGTCTCCTTGCGGTTCGACAAGCTCACCGCAACTCGGCGCGGCCCCTCCGGAAGGCCAGGACAACGGCAACGCCCTCACCCCCGGCCCCTCTCCCGCAGGGAGAGGGGAGAACGGCAACGGCGAGTCGGGCTGGA
>JAUVVY010000055.1 GCA_030604405.1 bacterium
CCACACCCGCACGGTATAGTCTTCGCCCTCGGGGTGCCCGGACCCGGAGACCACGCGCCGGCCCGAAGGGTCGAAGGCAACGCTGTTCACATCACACGCGTGACCGCGCAGGCAGGCCAGCTCCCAGCCGCGGTCCGGGTACCACACCCGCACGGTCTTGTCAGCCGATCCGGAGGCCACGCGCCGGCCCGAAGGGTCGAAGGCCACGCTCTGGACAGTATCCTCGTGTCCGCGCAGGCAGGCCAGCTCCTCGCCGCTGTCTGCGTTCCACACCCGCACGGTCTTGTCCTCGGACGCCGAGGCGACGCGCCGGCCCGAAGGGTCGAAGGCCACGCTGTTCACACTATCCTCGTGCCCGCGCAGGCAGGCAATCTCCTCGCCGCTGTCAGCGTCCCACACCCGCACGGTCTTGTCCCTGGATCCGGAGACCACACGCCGGCCCGAAGGGTCGAAGGCCACGCTCCAAACAATACTCTCGTGCCCGCGCAGGCAGGCCACCTCCTCGCCGCTGTCAGCCGCCCACACCCGCACGGTCGTGTCATCCGATCCGGAGGCCACGCGCCGACCCGAAGGGGCGAAGGCCATGCTGATAACCCCACCCTCGTGCCCGCGCAGGCAGGCAACCGCCTCGCCCCTGTCCGCGTCCCACACCCGGACGGTATGATCACTTGAGCCCGACACGATACGCGCGCCCGCCGCGTCCCACGCCACGCTGTTCACCCAGCTTTCATGCCCGCGCAGGCAGGCCAGCTCCTGGCCCGCGGCGGCGTCCCATACCCGGACGGTATTGTCCCACGAGCCGGAGACGATGCGCTGGCCCGCCGCGTCCCATGCCACGCTGCAGACGATGTTCTCGTGTCCGCGCAGGCAGGCGACTTCCGGCCCACGACCAAAAGGCCAGAGTCGGAACCACTTGCGCCAAGCGGCGTCCCACACCCGGACGGTATTGTCCCACGAGCCCGAGACGATACGCTGGCCCGCCGCGTCCCATGCCACGCTGTAAACAGGGCCCTCATGTCCGGCCAGGCAGGCCAGCTCCTGGCCCGTGGCGGCGTCCCACACCCGCACGGTTCTGTCATCGGACGCCGACACGATCCGCGCGCCCGCCGGGTCCCACGCCACGCTGGTGACATCATCCTTGTGCGCGCGCAGGCAGGCGAGCTGCTGGCCCGTGGCGGCGTCCCACACCCGCCAAGTCTCGTCTTGCGACCCCGACACGATCCGGGCGCCGTCCGGCGAGAAAGCCACGCTCGAGACCGACCACTTGTGTCCGCGTAGGCAGGCCAGTTCCTCGCCGCTGTCAGCGTCCCACACACGCACGGTGTTGTCTTCGCCCCAGGACGATCCGGAGCCGGAGACCACGCGCCGGCCCGTCGAGTCGAACGCCACGGTGTTGACCCAACCCTCGTGCCCGCTCAGGCAGGCCAGCTCCCGGCCACTGTCAGCGTCCCACACCCGTACGGTGTTGTCTTTGCCATCGGGCGCACCAGAGCCGGAGACCACGCGCCGGCCCGAAGGGTCGAAGGCCACGCTGTTGACCCTAGCCTGGTGCCCGCGCAGACAGGCCAGCTCCCCCCCGCCCACAGCGAAGGGGGGTGGCCGCAGCCACCGCACCCACACGAAGCCCGGCTGCCGCTTCTCTTTCTTCGAGCGCCAGCGCTCCAGCAGGGTGCAGAGCTTCGGTTCCGGTCGCTCCCAGGGCGGCCCTGGCGCTCCCCAGCCGCCCTCCGCGGGATCGTAGTGGTCTACCGCCTGCGGGCAGTCGTACCACCAGACCCGGTTCCACAACCACTGGAACAGCGTGGTGGGGTGGCGGGCGAGGAACTGCAGGTCTCTGGCGATAGCCTGGCTTAATAGCCGGATGTGCCGCGCACATGTACGGCCAGTCGGCATAGCGTTCCGCGCCCCCGCGAAATCAGCGCTGAGATCGAGCACCATCCCCGCTTCCGCCTTGGCCTCCAGCGACGGCAAGTCAGTCAGCGTTGCTTCAACCCCATTCCAGTCCTGTGCCCGGGTCTGCTGGTACGCAAGCTCCGAGGCCCGGCGCAGGTTCGAACTGCGAGCTTCCTCGTCGGTCCACGGCTGCTGGGTTGCGAAGTAGTCGCCAAGCTTGCGGTGGACCGGGATGTCTCGCTCTTCGGACAGGTATCTCTGCTCCACGGCTTCTCGCACTTGGCGGTGGTAGAAGCTCAGCAGCGAAGTGTTGTCAGCGGCGCGTTCGCTCAAGTATGGTTCGAGGTCGAAGTAGAGCCGCGACCAGACGACGGCAGGCAGACGATCTACATCGGGCGACTTTGGCGACCGCCGTCTGAAGTCCGCCATCAGCGTCTTGTCCAGTGATAGAGCATCGAGCAGTTCATCCTCAGTCAGCCCATTGCGCCCACACGCCAGGTAGCCGAGGCCCTTGGTGACCATCACTTCGCCATGGTTGGCCTCCTGCTCCAGGCCGGCAAGCATATCCGCAATGACGCCTGCAATGCTAGGACTGAGGCCCGGTTCTGCGTCGGCGCCACACGGCAGGCCGTCGTACGACTTCCACTGTCGCGCCTGCTCAAAGGCCAGCTTCAGATACAAGGGGAAGGGGCACTGTTCGAACTTGCTCAGCACATCGTCACGCTGCTGTGGCTGGAGGGTCCGATGGGCCTCATCAAGCCACGTGGCCAGCAACGCCTCGCCTTCCTCATCGCGCAGCCGCGTGACCTCCACGAAGCTGTCATCGGGCAGCCTGGCGCGCAGAACCCGCAAGCAGGTGCCGGCCTCGCCCTCTCTGTCCAATGCCGAAACCACCAGCCGCACGTTGTCCGGCAGCTCAGTGGGAAGCCACGTCAAGTTGTGCGCGCCATCGGTGGGACTGAGTTGGTCAACCGCGTCAAGGAAGATGATGACGCTGAGGTCGGCCGGGGCATCCGCGATGAGGGTATTGAAAGTCTTTGCGAGGGCTCGCGCGTCGCCAGTTATGCTGTAGGCGGCCTCTACCTCCTGGCGCTGCGCGTCAGCGTCCTCGCCCCCGACCTCAGCCAGACGGCGCTGTTTCCGCTCTTCATAGTGTGACTGCGCGGCGGAGTAGAGCTGCGTGCATAGACTCTCCAGCAGGGAGTGGATATCGGTGGACGCCGCTGTTGCGCCGATGTATCGGTGGATCAGCAGCGCGTCGGGGATGTCCGTCGCCAGCACCTCCACGCAGCGCGCCATGAGGGCGGACTTGCCCGACCCCGACGGCCCCCAGGTGACGAGAGGGCGGCCGGTCCCGTCGCTAACGTAGTCACGGATTTGACGGATGATCTCTTCGCGTCCAATGAAGTGCCGGGCGCGGTCCTCAGCGAATTCCCGGTGGGCTGCAATTTCCTGCTCAAGCTCGGTTTGCTCCTCGAGGCCGGCCAGCTCTGCGCGGATGGTGCGCTCGAGGTGCTTCTGGACGCGTCGGCACAGATCATCGAGGTGTGCCTCGCTGACCTGGTCGCCGACCCACTGCGCGGAGTACTCGTACACATGCTCCTGAGACAAGTGCTTGCGCAGACGCTGCTTGGATGCCTTGAGGTGATCCCGCGCATCGGTGTCGGCTTGCCCCTCCTCGGTCAGGTCCAGGAAGTCCGCTGCTGAGGCGTCTGAGGGCAGGTCATCTATCGCCCGAAAGTAGCAGAAAGCGTGGTCATCTCCGGCGACCATCGCTCCCTCCCGAATCTCCTGCTCCGTTGCCGAGCACTCGTACTTCACCCGCCGGGCATCATCATCGGGCCAGTCGAGCTGCGCCAGAGCACGCAGCAGGATCTCCCGCAAGCGCTGCTCCGTGTCCTGCCATTGTGCCGCCTCACGCTCCCGCGCAGCTTCCACGTCAGCTTCCGTTGCATCGTCAGCAACGGCGACCTCGCGCGGCTCCAGGCAGTACTCGGCTGGCACGGCATTGTCATCGCGCCGGTACCACCGGTCCAGCAGAGCGCGTTCATCGCCATCAGCAACACGCTCGCGTATCTGCTCGAACTCCTGGGCGGGTACCTGTGGAGGGAGGGGCCGCCAGCCGTAACGGTCGCCAAGCAGGACGATGAAGTTGGGCCGCGGGGTGACCTGCTGGCAGCGGCGGATCTCGCTCAGGCACAGGTTCATTGTCTGCTGGTCGAGCGCGGCCTCTTCGCTCACACCCCAGCGCAGGTCAATCGCCTGAAAGCGCGCGCCATGCTGCATGCACAGCTTGCGCAGTTCAGGAAAGACGCGCTCCTGAAGCGCATTGCGCTCCACCTTCAGATCATTGAAGGTAGAGCTGACGAAAATGCGGAAGGTGATGCTCTCTCTTACGGGCCCTCGACCCTCGTTGACTTCCGCCATGTGAATTCATCCTCAGAGATTGTGGATGACCAGCTTGCCCTGCTCTTCGCCGAGGCTGGTCGGCTCGTCGGTGCCTGGTCTGCGGTTGCCGGCCTTGACGTGCAGCACCGGCATTCCGCGTTTAAGGGCCTGGGCAACGATATCCGCCGTACCGCCGCGCCCCTGCGCAGGCTGGCCGTCATAGACGGCGATCAGCACGTCAGAGTTGTCCAGCACGTAGAGCCCCACCTGTTTGTAGGCTTCGTTGCGCGTTGGCGTGGCGGGCAGTTGCATCACCTCAGCGGCGCAGTCAAGCAGAGACCGGAATTCCGCCTTGGACTCTGCTGATTCGAAGTCCTGCATGTAGTCATCCACAGGCAAGGGCAGCGGCACGATGAGCGAGGCGCCCTTGCGTTGAAGGACTGCACGAGCAACCAGCCGGTCGGCGCCTTCGGCCAGTGGGGACACAACCACTATCCGCCGGCCCGGAAATGCGTTCTCGATGCGGCTGAGGGTGTCTTCGACTGCGGCACGGAGTTTGGTGACCTCAGCCAGGAAACGATGTCCAGTGACACCGATGCGAGTTTGAGGACTGTCGGGTTCGATGTGATGCATCTCAGTTCTCCCGCAGCTTCACGATGGTGTATCCAGCTTTGGCCAGAATCCTGGAGATCCCGATGACCAATTCACGGTCCTTGGCCTTCTCGTCATCTGGCAGTTCGTCAGTTCCCATTGCCTGCGCCATGTCTTTGCCACAACGTGCTTCCAATTTCGGCCGCGACATTGCGCGTCTTGGTCGAAAATCTGCGGGGCATTCCGCCGGCGGAGGCAGCGCAACAGTATCGCTCTCTGAACCAGATAGTGAGGATCACCGTCAGGGCGAGTCTCGTCGCTTGGGGCGCCAAGGGGCCTCGGCTATCTGGCTTTGCCTCGCTTGGAGCCGAAACCTGCTGTACTACCTATTCCCTCGACTTGTGAGGCTCCCGTTCCAAGAAGTTGATGTATTCCACAGTGCCGTGCTTATCGCCCACATCTGTTCTATTTGCTGGGTCATCTTTGAAGTTGCCGGCCCAGACGTGACAAATGGGTTTGTTGAGCTGTTCAGCCTTCTTGACGATGTCGGCCGTGCCCCCCAGCCCTTGCGATTCGCTGCCGTCCCATATCGCTATCATCACGTCGCAGTATTCGGCAATAAAGCACCCCGCATTGAAGTAGCTCTCATCGCGCGTCGCTGCCGGCGTCATCTCGATGACTTCTACAGCGCGCTCCGATATCCAATGCCGAAACTCCTGCCGCAATTCAGCGCCGTCGTAGTCGCAGTGATGCGCGTCCGTAGCGCCGAAGTCGTTGACGTAATCATCGCGAGGCACGGGTAGGACAGCAACCAGGCGAGTGGCTTCCCGTCTCAGTAGCTCGCGTGCTACAAGACGGTCTGCCCCAACCGCTAGCGGCGAAAAGACAGTCAGATATCGCTCGGGATAGTAGCCCTCAATGAACTCTATGGCTTTCCTGACACCCGCCGTTAGCACGTCCATCCTGTCAGGATCCAGACCGATGTGCCCGGTGATGCCAACGCGCAGCGTATCACGATAGCCTAGCCGAGTGAATGCCGTGAATTCCCTCGTATCTACGTGCATTCGAAGCACATTCTCTGGTGGTAGGCTGGACAGCTCGAATTTCTTCTTGCGTGCCAAAGAGCTCATAGTGATAATAGCCTCCATTGAACGGGCTCCATGGCGATAGCGCGTAGTCTTGAGAAACGCGTCCAGCACCCCGTTTTCCAGGACGAACTCGCCGTCTTTCTTCAACTGAGGTGCGTAGCGTTCCAGAAACGTATTCAGCAGGAAGGCACGCCTGATCGGATATAGTTCGTCTTCCACACTGCTGGGATCCGCGTTGACCCCCCGCACGTCTATGTAGGCGCGCAAGCGGCTGATGAAGTCCGGTTTTTTTGCTGCGCGGTCTGCTTCGCTCTCACCCAGGCAGAAATCCTCAAATAAATGGCTAGTCGCGCCTGCGAACACGTATATCGCTCGTCCTGTGGGATGGAGCCGTCCCCTATCGTAGAACTGCCCGTCCTGCATTGGCGCCAGGAAAAAAGGCAGCCAACCCAGCTTCTGACCGCGACAGGGGCTGTCAAACTCGTCCCAGAACACCAACGGCATCTTGCCACTTAGCTGCAGGTCCTGTGCTTGCTGAAGGGCGCTGGGAAGTTCTTCCGACGACTCGAACTGTGAGAGGTTGAAGCTCAATTGAGCATCCGCCTCAAGCCCCAGGCCCTCTGCTATCTGTTTGATAACGAAGGATTTGCCCGAGCCCGGAGGACCGAATACAGCAATGGAAAGCGGAGCCTGGCGCTTTTCAGTGGCCAAATAGTCCTTGAGCGCGTTGATGACGCTGCGTACGCCTTCGATCTCCTTGCGGTCGGCGCTGCGCCAGTGGCCTACGACTGCAACGGGTACATTTGATATGGCCGTTTCCGGACCGCACAATGCGATACCTCGCGCATAATCACACACCTGGTCGCCGGCTTGTGATCGTGGTGTGTCACACGCTGGCCCGCCCGCTTCCACCACAGTCTGCTTGAGTATGCTCCACTTGTCCCCCTCCTCTTGCTTGGTCTCCATGTCGCGCTTGTCCACAAACATGTCGAGATCCCATGCCTCGTTCATGTCCTCATCTTGCTCGGCATCAGTGGTGATCGGTTGAGCTTGCCCGGCATTCTCACGCCTCGGCGGCGGCTTCTTCCGGTAGCCTTCCGCCAGGATGGCATGGGGGAATCGCAAATGCCCGAGCTTGTTCTCACCACGTAGGGCCACTTCATAGCCTCTGATGTGAAGAAGACGGGCCAGCCCGATACCATCCCGCGTTGCCTGCCTCCAGTCAACTTCATCAGGGCTGTCCGCCCACGCCGTTGCCAGCGCTCCTACTACGCACGTGTTATAGCCCACCATCTCGCCTGACAGTCGGTCACTGAAATCTCCTTCCTGTCCCCTGCGGTCAAAGATCAGGGCGTCGCCGTCCTGTCCGACGACGATCGCGCCGCTTGCCTCAACTGTTACGATCACCTGGTGGAAAACAAGCTGCTCGTCATCTGCATGCCAGAATGGCCATTGGCTACGAACGGCAGTTACCACATCCTCAAAAATGCCCTCCCAGGACAACGACGTCCCGACCCTCACCGGGCAAGAACGCAAATCGTTGATGGACGTGACAACGGTCGTTTGCCTGGCCAGCCCGAGCTCGGCTATCCTCTCCAGCAACGGGTTACTCTGTCTGTCGGGAGCCTGCTCTTGCTGTTGATCCTCAGATTGCTGCTGGGTCATGGCTCCGTACTGCGCCAGCTTCAAGATAATGTGTTGGGGCGAACTCGTGAGAGAGCTGTCACGTAGCACCTGCGGCCAGCCTTTCTCGTGATCTCGGAAACCCAGCCCGCTGTCCTCCACAACCAGCAGATCAGGGCTACCCGTCAGAGTATTGCCGGCATAGTTCCATTCGCCCGGTTCGCACTCGCGCCACTCCGCAAGGCGAAAAGCGGGCTGCCGCCCTTCCTCAACATACGCCTGCCAAACCGTCCAGGCCCTCACTATGCCATTGTCTTTGGGCTTCTGAAGTAACGTTGGGCGGAGCTTCACACCTCCGACCTCCGCGACTTCAGAGGGGACCATAGCCTGCAGAAGTTCCATAATCAGCGCAGAGCCGCCAGGCTGAGAGCTCAGGCGGACGTCTGGCCTGGGCCGATGCGGAGGCCAGTAGTAGGTGCGCCCACCTGCCACGTACTCCTCATTGCGTACACTCAACCAATCTACCGTAGGATCGCCGCAGACCTGAATGAGCAGCTTGGCCATGTCCTTCGCCTCCAAATAGGTGCCCGGCACAAAGAAGCCCGGGATAGCTCGCGGATATCATCTTCTGTCACATACGAATGGATTTAGCTGCAGTGTACCTTTGCACAAGGGGCACTCGATTTCCTGCCCCGGCATGTCATCGGTGACCACAAAGCGCTCGCGACAGTGGGCGCATTGGGCCGTCAGGTTGCTGTCCCAGCGGGGTCACCGATGCCGGCCTGCTGCAAAGCAAATGCGATCTGCGGCGCCCTGTACAGTTCCCGCTCCATCACTTCTGGTCCTCCTGAAGGGAGCATGGCACTTCACAGATCCGCATTCCTGATGGAGCAGGATTCCTAGTTCAGACCATGCCCTGTTTCATGTCGGTTTGACACCCCAAAGCCCTTGACAGGGGCATTGCCGAGGCCATACTATAGAATACGGTATATGACGGCTGCAGCAACACGGTACAGCAAGCAGGTTTGCTACACCATGCAGTCGGGCCACACTGGTCTCCAAACAGGTATTCGCCGCAGCGAAATGCCAATTCATGTTCGAAGTATTCTTCGCATCTTTGCCATAGCATTCCATCCGTGGAAAAGGAGATGATTGCCATGTCCTGGTTCTGGCTGATTGTCGGGGGTGCAGTGGTTGTTGTGGTGCTATTGCTCGCGATTGCCAGCGCGCGCCGCAGGGCCGAGGAAGAGGCACGCCGCAAGGCAAAGGAAGAGGCACGCCGCAAGGCAAAGGAAGAGGCACGCATCGAGGCCATGGAAAGCCGCTTCTCGAGCAGTGCGCCAGAAGAGACTAGACATAGTCCATCAGGAAGCACCAGACCATAGCTGGACACGCAGTCCATACGACTGGCGGGCCCGTGGCAGAGGCTACCGCGGAGGTAGCGTGCGGCCTTGCTTGCATAAGTCAATGCTGATCGAGATCAATTGCTGTAGGCGAGGCGAGGCCCGCTTGGCATGCAGCCGGGCTTGGCCCCACAGGGTCCGGGCGAGATTCTTGGTGTCTGTATGCCAGCAAATGGCCCCCCGGCCGACCAAGGCACGAGCGACCCAGTTCCTGAGGCTGTGCGCCTCCGCATAGGTACTGGCCTCTCGGTATTGTCGGTCAGCCTCTTCGAAGTGGCCAACCCAGTGGGACGTCGCCGCCCTGCCGACCAGAGCCCCGGCAAGCAGGTCGGCGTGAGTTAGGTTCGGCAGAGCCGCAATAACCGTCTCGAACCATTCCAGAGCCTGTTGTGCATTGCCGCGCACCAAGGCGCACCAAGCCAGCCCCAGCTCGGCGTCGAGCAGCGAGTAGAAGCTGTGGACCGTTTCAGCAAGATCCGCCGCCTGCACGAAATGCGCTTCTGCTAGCGACGGAACCTCCGCCGCGCGGTGCGCTTGATCATAGCGGAGCCAGCCAATCGCCAGCACTAGTCGCACCTCCTCCGAGGCAACGCCGTGCTGCCGAGACGAAGCTAGTGCTTCCTCCAGCTTTGCTTCAGCTTCAGCATATCTCCCGAGTTGCTCAAAGGCCGCCCCCATCCACCTCTCCGCAGCAATCAAGTGCGGCATGTCGCCTGCTCCTCGGGCCTCTCGCGAAGCACGGCGCGCGAAGCGGATTGTCTGTGACCACTGGTAGTTCCCAAAGGCGATCGTTGCAAGAGCGATTCGGTTGGCAGCCGCCTCATCCAAGTACGCCGGCTTACCCGAGATGCAGAGCCTTAGCGCTCGGCGATACGCGGAAGTTGCTTCTCTTGTCTCTTCCCGGTAAAGATGAAGAGACGCAAGCTCATGAAGAGCGATCGCGAGTGTCCGGCGGCCGCGCGAGGGAGAAGTCCGTGCTATCGCATACTCCAAGCAGCGCTTTGCCTCGGTGTATTCACCTCTTTGGCTATGGATTCGTCCCGCCTGGGTGGCAAGAATAGCCGCAAGAACTGGGTCAAGGTCCACATGCTCGATTAGTCCGGCTAGACACCTCACCCCCTGCCTAGCATCAGCTCGCTCAACCCAGCCTTCGACTAGCTTCAAGGTAGGCGAAGTGACCGCCACCAGCAGTTCCTGCCAGCGACCTGCCTCCGCCAAGTGCGTAGCCAGGTAGGCCCTCGAATACTCCGACAACTGTGACGGGCCCGACTGGAAGTCAGTCTGATACGCTAGCCAGGCGCGGTCTGCCAGGCAGTGATGTCCCTCGAGCCGGCTCACGAAGTAGCGGCCTGCCTTCTCTGCATCGGTGAGCCACTCCATCACAGAGGCATGGTAGGCTTGGATGCGGCCCTCCGCTATCGTGAACAGTGAACCCAATGAGCCACAGAACTCACGCAGATCGTGTTCGCCCCAACCGAACATGGAAGCTATCATCTTCAACTCCAAGGGCTCCTGCGCTGCAGCAACAACATCCAAAACCGGGCGGGTCCTTTGCGTGTATCTCTCGATGTCTGCGAACTGGCGACTGAAGTACTGCGCATATATCCCGCCCAAGCCCTGTGGGAACTCGTCCAACCGAAACAGCGAAAGGCGCCCGTGGGCCACTTCCCGACAAACGGATTCCACGTACAGAAAGACCCCCTCGCTCAGTTCGAGAATGGTATCAATGGCAGAGCGCAGGATGCCCTCGTCTTCGGCGTACGGCTTGAGTTCGCGGTGCAGAAACTGGACGATGTCCTGCTCATTCTCCGCCGCTGATGTGTCGAGGACGTAGGGCGTGAGGGCCTGGAGCGGGTGGGTCACTTCCGGTTCGTCGCGGCTGGTGATGACCAAGCGCAGCCAGCGCGGTGTCTTGTCGAATTCGGAGGCAATGAAGCTAGCCAGTTCATTCCTGCCGGTCTCGGTGGCCTCGTCCAGAGCATCAATGAGAATCAGGATAGTGCGATTTGGTTGGGGAAAGTCGCCGGAAAGCGGCTGGACTATGAGGGTGTCGAAAAGCGTGCGCGCGTTGGCCTCGGCAGTCAGTATTTCCAGAGGGAGAGCGTTGAGGCGATCCTGATAGTCAGGAAGTTGAGAGCTGAGCTGGTAGGCGAGCGAAAGCACACACTGGCGCGGGTCCGATTTCTGATCGTGACCATGTTGGCAGAGATGGAAAGCTGCTACCTCGCGACGATGATAGCAAAGCCACGCCGCGATGGCCGTCTTGCCGACACCTGGCTTGCCGGTCAGCCAAAAGACGCGCGAGGCTTCGGGGGCACTCAGCCATTCGTCTATTTTGTCGAAAACCCATTGGCGTCCGGTGAAGCGCTCCAGATGCCTGGCGATGTCAGCATCGAATGGTAGCGGGTCGAGCAAGCTGAGGAGCCGCGCCTGCCCGCCTTCGAAGTCAAGGCGGTCTCGCTCAAGGGCTTCGAGGAGGCGCTGGAACTTGGTATCGTAGCGCTCTGCTCGGTCGTCGAGGGGTACGCAGTCCTGCATGTCCAGCCACTGGATGCGGCAGATCGAAAGGGGAGGCTCACACCAGACTACCATTACGGGAATTGGGTTCAATTCTCGACCAAGAGCTCGCGCAAGTTCGTTGAGACAGTAGCCATCAGGGCGGCGCACGGAATGAGGTGTCATCAGCAGTACAACCCGGCCAGCATCGGGTACCTCCGAGACCCAGTCAATCCCCTCCTCGATGTAGGCCTCCCAGTCGCCTCCTGGCTTCAAGCGGTCGAGGTCGAACCACACTGCGTGTCCTCTGCATTCCAAGTCTTTTCTGAGGCGCTGGGCCAGCTCGACATGTTCGTCGTGACCGTAGCTGATGAAAATGCGCCTGCGTGTGAAAGGTTGATCGGACTGGAATGTGTGGCCGCACTTCTCGCACACGAAAAGCTCCTGCTCATCGCTGAATTGCACGTCAGACGAGCCACATTCCGGACATTGAATAGTCTGGCTCATTGCTCTACTCCTTGACAGAAGAGCTCTCGTCACGTGTTCGCAAAACGCCTACGGTCACTCTCCGGCACTCTCCGCCACCGGGCTCTTGGGTACTGGCAGCTCGACGTAGAAGGTGGCGCCCTTGCCCAGTTCGCTCTCCGCCCAGATGTGGCCGCCGTGGCCCTCCACCAGCACCCGACAATAGCCTAACCCCACTCCAGAGCCGTGGTTCTTGCCCTTCACCTTGTACTGAGACGGGTCCTTGCCGATGCCGAAGATGATCTCAAGGTCCTCCTTGTGCATCCCGGGGCCAGTGTCTGCGAAGCCGAAGATAACGCCGACGATCTTGCCCTGCTTGTTGCGGCGGGCCTTGGCGGACAGAGTTATCGTCAAGTTAGGCGCGTACCTCTCTGCGTTGCTCTTGAAGTTACCGATGATAAGTGCCATCGCCCGTTCGTCGGCCATGACCAGCGGAAGGTCGGGCTCGATGTCCGCTTCGTAGGTAAGCCCGCCACTCGGAAACCTGTTGCCAATGTCTGCCTGGTCGAGCACCCATGCCGCCATGTCAAATGGCTCCATCCGCGGCTTCAGGATGCTCTCGCCTTCACTGAAGGCAGCCATGAGCTCAAGGGCGAACACGGTTGTGGCTTCAGCGTCTGCTTTGATGGCTGCGAGCGGACACTCCTCCGGTGAGGCCTGGTGGATCTCGATCTGGGAGGCGATGCTCATGAGCTTGTTCTTGAGGTCATGGAGCCCGAAGATGGCCGCATCGGTCTGGTCAGTGAGCTGCTGTGTGACCGCCGTTTCCCTTCCGACAGCGCTTGCCAGAGCGGCCAACCACTGCTCGACGCCGACGCCTTTGCTGACCGAGAAGAATGTTTGAAACGCTCCTGCGGCCTGGCCCGGCTCCGCGACCTCCAACGCTCTGCGCACCAGCGGCGCGGCTTGTTCGTGTCGGCCCTCCCGACACAGCTCAAACCCGCACAGGAACAGGCCGTCTGCCTCGATGCGGGGAACACCCACGGCCCTCAGGCGGCCAAGCAGCCTGCGTATCAGCGCCGCCGCCCGCTGCCATTGGTGGCGACGGACTGCGAACGCGGCCTCCAGAGCAGAAGTAGCAGCGTCGGTCAGCGGATCCGCCGCCTGCGCTTTTGTGATACTTCCCAGTCGGCGCTTGCACTCCTGATCCTGTCCGCGCTCGAAGGCACAGCGCGCGCAGTAGTAGCTGCAGGTTGCTTTGAGACTGGCGCAATCCGTCGTCGCTGCCAGCTCTTCGGCCCGCTCGAAAGCCGCCTGCGCCTCATCCGCCCGACCCTCCCGCAACTGGGTCCAGCCGATCAGGTGATAAGCCTTCGCCTCGCCGCGATAGTCATTGCAGTTGTCGAAGATATCGAGGGCTTGCCGCCCATAACTCCGCGCCAGACTGTGCGACTGCTGATAGGACCGTAGCCAGCCGATCTCGATGAGCAGGGTTGCGGCTCCCCGGTCGGCGTGGCTCCGGCGCATCAAGGTCAGCGCCTTGTGCAGCAGCACGAGGCCCTCCTCGGTGTCGCCATCATCGGCGCGGAGGCGGCCCAGCACCTGCAGCGTATATGCCTCCCCGCGCAGGTCATTGATGCCTGGTGCCCGATAGCCGCTGCGAGCCGCTTCCAGCAGCGCACGCGCCCGGGTGCGGTGCCGGGGATCAACCGAGAGCACGCGTCCCAGAGTATGCTGCGCAAAAGCCTTCAGCCACTGCGCCTGCGCAGCTTCTGCGGCAGCGACGGCAGCACGGGCCCGGCGTATGGCGGCTTTACGATCTCCGGCACGCATGGCAGCGACGGCCTCGCCGCAAGTGGCGGCTGCCTGCAACAGGCCGCTGCGCTGCTCGTCCGCGATTTCGCCGGCATCGTGGCGCGCCCCGGTGAACCGCTCCAATGCCGCCGGGGTATCGCCTGCGCGGTACAGGCAAATCCCCTCCAGAAGCCCGGCCACCGCACGCTCCAGCGGGTCGGTCAGCTTCAGGGTGGCCAGATAGTGGCCCAGCAGGCGGTAGTCAAGCTCCCGTGCATCCTTGTGGCCGGCCAACTTGTCCGGCAGCCGCAGGATCTGCAGCAGCGCCTCCTCGGTATCACCGCGCTGTGCTACTCTGAGCGTTGCCGCCCAGTGGCGTCTGAGTATTGACTCGCGCTTGGCTGCCGAAGTCGGCATGATGGTTGTCTCCCTTCACGGTTTTCGGCGACGCACAAGTCGCCGCGGCTCGCCGCCAGTCCCTCGGTGCGAACACGGTTGGGCAAATGTGGTCTCATCACGGTCTCCTCTGTGGCACACGACTGATAGTAGTCATAGCACATTGGCTATGGTACTGGCTAGTTCGACATCGCACCATCGTATTCCTCCGGAGATCTTCTACATGCTGCGGGAGCCGCAGGTGTTGGTTGAACGGTGGCGAAAATAGTACAACACGATACGACCTCACAGCGCACTGGGCTACAGACCCTCGGCGCCCGAGGCGCGCCAGTCCTGGGCGGAGGAGCTAGCAACTCGAGGGGGACTATGGCTTGGACGGACATCGAGGGAGGTGGCAATGAATGTCGAGGGCTGAGACATCCGACGACGGCAACGCACGAAGGACACGGCGCGGCTGGGAAGAAGTCCGCGTCTTCATCAGCTCCACCTTCAGGGACATGCAGGCGGAGCGCGACTACCTGGTCAAGGTGGTCTTCCCCGAACTGCGCGAGCGCCTGGAGAAGCATCGCATCTACTTCGTGGACATTGACCTGCGCTGGGGCGTCACCCAGGACCAGTCGGACAACGATGAGGCCCTGGAGCTGTGCCTGCAGGAGATTGACCGCTGCCGGCCCGAGGAGGGCAACCGGCGGCCCTTCTTCATTGCCATGCTCGGGGAGCGCTACGGTTGGGTGCCTGAGACAGTGAAGCCCGAGGTGCTGAAGCGCTATGACTGGATCCCCGACTATCCCGAGCACTCGGTGACTGCGCTGGAAATAATCCACGGTGTGCTGCTCAATCCGCCGATGCAGGGGCAGAGCTTTTTCTACTTCCGTGCCCCGGCGTTCATGGAGGATGTGCCGCACACCATCCGGGAGGCCGTTCTGGAGCCTGAGGACGACGATGCCCGCGACAAGCAGGCCAAGCTGAAGCAGCGGATTCGGAACTCGGGCATCCCCTATATGGAGGATTACCCGTGCCAGTACGCCGGGCTGGGGATCAAGTGGCGGCTGGTGGCTCAGGAGCTCGATGAAGCGCATCGGGACGCGCTGATGGCAGTCGCCGCGGATGGCGTTGTTGCGCCGGGCGAGTGGGACAGCCTTTCGCCGGAGTTGCACGCGGTTGTGGCAGAGCACGCCACGGTCGAACTCGACAATCTGGCGGCCTTCGGGGAGCAGGTGCGCGAGGACCTGCTCGCCGCCATCGCCCGGCAGTATCCCCAGATATTCGAGGAGCCGGTGACGGTAGAGGAAGAGGACGCGCTTGCCATCGAGCGGGATTTCCACGACCACTTTGCCGAGTCGCGGCTGCGCATATACGTCGGGCGCGACCAGGTGCACCGTGACCTTGCGAAGTATCTCGACGGCGACGCACAGGAGCCGCTGGTGCTAGTGGGGCCGTCCGGCTGCGGCAAGTCGGCCATCCTGGCGCGGCTGTACACACAGTATGCGGCGGACCGCCCGCAGACGTTCGTCCTGCCGCACTTCATCGGCGCCAGCGCAACTTCCACCGGCGTCGCCCCCATGTTGCGGCGGCTGTGTCAGGAGCTGCAGGGGCACTTCGGCTTCCCCGGTGAGATACCCGATGACCCGGGCGAGCTGCCCGGCACTTTCCGCATGTTCCTAGGCATGGTGCCTGAGAATGGCCGTGCCGCGATCATCATTGACGCCCTCGACCAGCTCGACGAGCGCGACCGCGAGACCGGCCTGCACTGGCTGCCGGCCGAGTTCCCGCCCAACATCAAGCTGGTGGTCAGTTGTCTGAGCGATGAGGGCAACCGCGAGGTGCTGGACGAGCTGCAAGAGCTGGGATATCCGCAGCTACGTGTCGAGCCACTGACGGACGCCGACTGTAAGCAGATCATCGCGGAGGTGCCTTCGCTGTCGGCCAAGACACTGGATGACGAGCAACGCGAACTGCTGCTGGCCAACTCGGCCACGAGCAATGCGCTGTACCTGCAGGTAGCCCTCGAGGAGTTGCGAGGGTTCGGGTCATTCGATCAGCTCAATGCCCGCATCGCTCAGTTCGATGAGGCGGACGATGTGACGGAGCTGTTCGGTCAGGTGCTGGAGCGCCTGGAGCTGGACTTCGGGCAGTCGCTGGTGGAGGAGCTGACCTGCCTGCTTGCGGCATCCCGGGCGGGGCTGACCGAGCGCGAACTGACTGACCTGCTCAGCGAGACCGACACCAGGGGAGAGCTCCAGGTCGTCTTGCGGCAGTTGCGCAGCTATCTGCTGCGCCGTGACGAGTTGATTGACTACTACCACCTGGCGCTGGCTCGGGCGGTAGTCGCGCGCTACCAGGCAGGCGAAGGTGATCCGAAGTGGCATATCAGGCTGGCGGATTACTTCGAGACCGTGGAGCTGGGGCCGCGCAAGATCGAGGAGCTGCCGTGGGAACTGGCGCAGGCGAGGTCCTGGCGGCGCTTGTATAACCTCCTTACGGACTTGGAGTTCTTTGGTGCCACTTGGGAGGCCGACCAGTTCGAGGCGAAGGCCTACTGGGCGCAGGTGGAAGCTAGTTCCGACCTGGAGATGGTTGAGGCGTACCGCCCGGTTCTGGAAACGCCTGAGAAGTACGATGTCTGGCGCATCGCAAGCTTGCTGGATGACACCGGCCACCCGCTAGAGGCCCTGGCATTGTGGGACCATCTGGTAGAGCACTATCGGCAGGTCGGCGACGATGCGAACCTTCAGGCAAGCCTCGGCAACCAGGCGCTGATCCTGAAGGCCCGCGGCGACCTGGACGGGGCGATGGCGCTGCACAAAGAACAGGAGCGCATCTGCCGCGAGTTGGGAAACAAGCACGGGCTGCAACGGACCCTGGGCAACCAGGCGCTGATCCTGAGACAGCGCGGTGACCTGCACGGGGCGATGGCGCTATTCAAAGAACAGGAGCGCATCTGCCGCGAGTTGGGAAACAAGCATGGGCTGCAGGCAAGCCTCGGCAACCAGGCGCTGATCCTGCAGGACCGTGGCGACCTGGGTGGGGCGATGGCGCTGCACCAGGAAGAGGAGCGCATCTGCCGCGAGTTGGGAAACAAGGACGGGCTCGGAAGATCCCTCGGCAACCAGGCGGTGATCCTGTGGCAGCGCGGCGAGCTAGACGGGGCGATGGCGCTCCACAAGGAAGAGGAGCGCATATGCCGCGAGTTGGGAAACAAGGACGGGCTGCAGGCAAGCCTCGGCAACCAGGCGCTGATCCTGCAGGGCCGCGGCGACCTGGACGGGGCGATGGCGCTGCACAAGGAAGAGGAGCGGGTCTGCCGCGAGTTGGGGAACAAGAACGGGCTGCAACGGACCCTCGGCAGCCAGGCGGTGATCCTGGCTACGCGCGGCGACCTGGATGGGGCGATGGCGGTGCTCAGAGAACAGGAACGCATCTGCCGCGAGTTGGGAAACAAGCACAGCCTGCAGATCAGCCTCGGTAACCAGGCGAACATCCTCTATGCCCGCGGGGACCTGGACGGGGCGATGGCGTTGCACAAGGAAGAGGAGCGCATCTGCCGCGAGTCGGGAAACAAGGACGGTCTGCAACGCACCCTCGGCAACCAGGCGCTGATCCTGAAGGCCCGCGGCGACCTGGACGGGGCGATGGCGCTATTCAAAGAACAGGAGCGCATCTGCCGCGAGTTGGGCACTCCTGAAGGACTGGCAGCATCCCTGGCAAATCAGGCAGTGCTGCTCGCCGCGGACATGGACCGGCCCGAGGAAGCACTGCCACTTGTAGAGGAGGCTTATCGGCTGGCGACTGAGCACGGCCTGCACGCCCTCGCGGAGCAGATCAAACCCATCCTCGACCGGGTACGGTCAGTGCAGCCTTGAAGCGCAGACCCCCGCGTGCATCAATGCTCGCCGCTGCCCTCCTCGAGGCCCGACCGCACCTGCCTGGCCAGCTCAAGGCCGCGCGCCCTGTCCCCCAACGCAAACCAGCCCACTCACATATCTTGTGCGAGGCCGCTGTGCTGACGAACCACTTTTCCGGACCAGAAGCGGGGAGCCATTGACGCCGCGACGATTGCAACAGCGCCTCAGAGACTACGTTTCCGAGCTGGGAGATGCGTTGACGGAGCCATTGACGCTACAGAACCTGCGTGACTATGCCGTAGCAAGCATGTTGGACAACGGCGCAACCTGGAAAGACGTGGCGGAATCGCTGAGCTATTCCCGAACCGCAGACGTGCGTCGGCGTTATAGTGGTGAAGTATGGGGATATTTAGCCGACCGCGACGGGAATTGGTCCCACTTGGAAACGGCTGGTACTTGACGCTCACAACCCGCCAACCGAACCCATGGAACGGATCATATACCTGATGTACCTGCCCATGATGAATGCCGAGTACAAACGGGTGGTCGAACACTCAGCAGATAAAGTTGGCTGGGCGCCGAAGGATTTGGCAGAACTGGGCCCGCCAAGTCTACCTGAAGATGTGCGCAATCTGGTGTACCGGGCTATTGAAGGATTTGACTTCGCTCGTGGTACCAGCGCCAGCCTGCAAGCGGATTCGGATACCACGCCTGGTGGGTCCAGCTTCAGCACTCATCTGGCAGAAAGAGCAAAACGTTATTTCCGCGGACTTGGCAGAGAGATTCAGAGAGAGGCGCTAATCGCACCCAGCGGAGGTTACGCTGAAGCGATGGCAGCAGAAGGTGGCGTTATTCGTTATCAGGGCGTTGTGCTGACAGGGGGAAACAGAATTCCATACGTAGGATCAGGTGCGTTTCCGACAATTCAAGGCCCCGACGGAAACCATTACCGCAATACCTTTTGGACGAGCGAGACGGCGCAGGTTTCCCAGCGCTGGGCTCAAAGGCATGCCAGCGAGTTAGGCGGGAAGCGCGCATCGGAAGTGTTTGATGACTCAGCGACCTACCGAGAGATCGGCCTGTCGGCAGACTCCTGGTTGATCCCTGCCGACGCAGACTTGTCGGGCAAGATGGGAACAATCGGTGCAGGAAAGGCGGATGATTGATAGCATGGAGCTGTAATCATACTTCTGTGGGCCCTCCCTGCTCCAGGCTACCACACTTTGTAGACCGGTGACCGTCGGTTGAGGGACGGTCTGAACATTACATTTTGCGCAAATATGGGTCCGAAAGTAGCGTTTTCGGGCCCTTTTTCATGCTTGAGTGCGTGTCGTCATTTCCATGGTGAGTATCCAAATCACAGCCATGGTGGTGAGAGAAATGAGACAAGACAGTCAAGCCGTAGCTGCCCCAGACTATGATGGCACAATCGATCTCAAGCAGAGCACCCACGACTTTCTGAAGTACCTGTCGCAGTACCGCCGGTCTTCGCCCCTGACGGTCGATGCATATCGGCGGGACCTGAACCGG
>JAUVVY010000009.1 GCA_030604405.1 bacterium
AAGCCCCCGCCCTACAAAATGCAGGCTGCTTTCAATGAACTGTTGAGACTCTCTAACAAACACGACAAGACTTTCGAGGAACAGCAATAGCGCACTCAAACCTATTCAGGTAATAATCGCTTCGTATTTCAAAAAGCAGCAGCGTCTCGAAAGCCTGTGCCACGCGACATCGTTTCGTCGCCTAAAACGGCAAGCCGAGTAGTTACCATTACCTATTGACTCATAGTCTTGGGATAGGTTGTTAGTGGGGACTATTGGTCACCGCACAGGTCGGTTCGGCCGTGCGGCGCACGGGTACCCGGCCCGACATCAAGGTCTTCTTGCGTAGCGCAGATCGACAATTCGCGAGAGAAGCAGCCACGGGAGTCAGAATGTGAATATCGTGATGAGAGCCGGGACGCCGGCAGATATGGGACGCATCCAGGAGATTGTCGAGCAGATCTGGGGCATTGGCGGCGATTGGGTATTGGAAGAAAAGTACGGTGCAGTCGGCGACGAGCGCTGGGACCGCTGGCTGGTGCCCAAAGCGATAACCCGCATCTGGGACGAAATAGACAACTTGATAGTCACCGAACTGGACCGGCAGCTTGTCGGCTTCATCACCTATGCCATGTCCGCGGCGCGCAAGGTCGGAACCATTCACTTCAACGGCGTGGCCCACGAGGCCAGAGGCGAGGGCATTGGCACGATGCAGGTGGAGACGGTGCTGGAGATCTTCCGCGAGGCGGGCATGGAGTATGCCTGTGTGGGTACGGCGTTAAATGAGGGCCACGCGGCGGCACGGCGGGTCTATGAAAAGTGCGGCTTCGAGCCGGTTATAGACTACCGCACCTACTCCCAGAAGCTCTAGTGGGGATTGTTCGTGAGTGAAATGGAGTACCTAGTAGAATTGGACATGCAGACGGCTTATGGCTGCATATAGCGGCTCTTGTGAGGCGGCGCAAAGTGACACAGTGTGATCACGCCAATGACCTCGGGCAGGCCGAGCCACGCGTCTGTGGAATAGGTACTACAACGCAAAGAGGAGAGAACCAATGAGCGCTACAACTATCGCCATCACGGGCAAGGGCGGAGTAGGGAAGACCGCGGTTACCGCCCTGACTGTGCTCGCCCTGGTTGAGCACGACTGGCGGCCGCTGCTGGTGGTGGATGCTGATCCTAACCTCAACCTTGACGCGACCCTGGGCATATCTGCAGAAGACACGGTCGGCGCTGTGCGAGAGCGGGCCAGCCAGCAGCGAGGCTCGACCGAGAGCGGGATGACAACAGCGGAATTGCTCGAATACCGCATTCGCCAGTCGCTGGTAGAGGGCGAGGGCTTCGACCTGATTGCTATGGGCCGCCCCGAAGGTCCGGGGTGTTACTGCTATGCTAACGAGATTCTCCGCAACGTGCTTGACCAGCTATCTGGAGCCTACAAGGGGATCGTTATTGATTGCGAGGCCGGGCTGGAGCATTTGAGCCGACGCACTGCGGGGGATCTGGACTTGCTATTGGTACTTTCGGATCCCACGGTGCGAGGGCTGCAGACTGCCCGCCGCGTGCTGGACCTGCTGCGCGAGGTACGCACCAGCGTGGGAGAGGTCAAAGTCGTGCTGAACCGGATACGCGGCGAGCCGGCGGCATCGCTGATGGAAGCGGCCGAGCGGCTGGAGTTGCAGATCGCCGCCTGTCTGCCCGAAGATGAACAACTGACCGCCCTGGATGCTGCCGGACGCCCCCTGACCGAGTTGCCTGCCGAAAGCCCCTTGCGTCAGGCAGTGGCGAAGCTGGTGACAGGCTGGCTGTCGCAGAATGGCATTCTCGGATCAAAATAGCTTCGGGAATACTGCGCCGACCTTCTTCTTATAGGCCAGGTATTCTTCCCCGAATTCTTCTTCCAGACAGCCTTCCTCTTCTCTTATCAGAATCCTGAACAGGAAGTACATGACTATGGGCACAGTCAGGCCCGGCAAGGATCGCGTCAGCAACACTATGGCCGGGATGATGAACAGTATGAAACATGCGTAGAGAGGGTGGCGGACGTAGGCGTAGATTCCGCCCGTTTCCAATCTCTTCTCATTGAATGCCCTGGTCAGCGGAACGACTGATACGACGTACATCGCCATGCCCAAAATGAAGAGCACAGCACCTGCGGTGATTGCCACGGAGCGCGGGATCGCCACAACAGGGGGAGTGGGAAAGCAGAATCTGCTGAGGGCGACAACCAGCAAGCCGTAGAGAATAGACCCTAGCGCGAACTTAGGCCCTACTCCCCACCTGGTCATTGCTTAGGCACCTCGTACAATAGACACCCGTTGTGCAAGAGCTCTAGCTCGCACCTACATCAGGTCGAGGCAGGCGAGTGCTTGCTTGTTGCGGATGATGAGCTTGCCGTCGGCGATAATCGGGGCGGTCCAGCTCTGGCCGCCGAGCGGCTTTACGCGGCCCAACTCCTGGTACCCCTCGTGCGAGGCCGTCACCATCACCACATCGCCGTTCTTATCGTTCATCACGATGAGCACGCCGTCCACGGCGACGATGCCGCCCTTCTGAAAGCCGGGCTGTTGCCACATCGCCGTGCCGTTGCCCGAGTGCAGACAAACCAGGTGCCCCGTGTCGCTGGTGCCATAGACGTAGCCGTAGTAGATCGGCACGCCGAAGTGAGATATGATGAGCTTGTTGGACCACACCACGTCAGGGCCCTGCGGGGTGATCTCGACCAAAGCGCACCCGTGTCCGTAGCCGCTGGTTATGAAGATGAAATTTCCGCCCACAATCGGCATTGCAGCGTTGACGTCGTGTTTCGTTCTCCATACAACACGCCAGAGCAGCTTGCCAGTGGCGGCTTCAACGCCGATCAGGCTCACGCCGGTAAAGACGACGTACTGCTTCTGGCCGTGTAGCGTGGCGACTACCGGGGTGGCATAGCCGGAAATGTCGCTACCTCCACCGGTCCAAATGGTTTCGCCGGTTTGCTTGTTGAGGGCAGCAACGCTGGCGCCGCTGCCGCCGGGGCAGACGATAAGCTTCTCCCCATCCACCAGCGGCGACATCGCGTAGTCCCACTTGGGGCGCTGTCCGCCGAACTCGGCCTGGATATTGCGAGACCAGATCTTCTCACCGGTCTCGGCGTTGAGGCAGTGCAGAAGTCCCAGACGGCTGAGGGTGTAAAGCCGCCCCGCATCAAAGACAGGCGTAGCGCGAGCGAAGCCGTAGAGATACTTCTGAGTATCCGGATAGCTGAAACTCCAGACCTCATCACCGGTTCCCAGGTCCAGGGCCTTGACAATGTCGTTGGCGCCCTCGTGGTCAATGATGAAAACCTTGCCATCGGCAACTGAGGGGCCGGCGTAGCCGTTATCGCCCAACGGCGCCTGCCAGAGCACTTGCGGCGGCTTCTGCGCCCAATTCTTATTGATGCCCTGGTCGGGAGCGACGCCGTTCGCATTCGGGCCCATGAACGCAGGCCAATCGTCGGCGAAGGCACTGAGGCTCAACAAGAGACAGATCACTGCGAGAGGCAAGCTAGTCGTACGAATCATAAATGCACCTCTGCTGTTGGTATTCCGTCCACTTATCTCAAGGTCACGGACTCGGTGTCGGGCTGGAAGCCCGACCTACGCGGGTTCAGAACGGACTCGGTGTCGGGCTGCCCTTCGACAAGCTCAGGGCCTACGGGAAGCCCGAGCTACGGGGCCCGCTACGGAGGTTGGGACTGGCTCGAACCTACTTTTCATAAGACGGTTAAATGCCCGAATATGTTGCAGGAATTTGTGTGGCGCCCTCGGCTAGCGCCCGAAACAGTATATCGCGCCGTCAGTGCTGCCGATTACCAGCCGTCCATGACCGACGGCCGGGGAAGCCGTGATCGCCGCACCTGCACTGAATTGCCAGACCTTCTGCCCGCTCGCAAGATAGACGGCGTAGATGTTACCATCGTCGCATCCGAAGAAAACTCTATTTCCGGCGATTACCGGAGAGGAGTCCACGGCGTCGCCGGCGGTGAAGACCCACTTTGTGCCACCAGTTGCGCGGTCGAGCCGGAAGACGGTGTGATTGCGGGAGGCGAAGATGACGGCATCATCCAGGACGGCGGCGGAGGCGTAAGTGGCCCCGCCATTCTTCCTGACCACAGCCTGCCACAGAATCTTGCCGTCGCTGAGGCGCACGGAAGCATACTCGCCGCCCATGCTACCGACGAACACAGACCCCGAACCGTAAGCCGGCGACGCTGCGAAGTTGGCGCCTATGTCCGCAGATGCCTTCTGCCTGCCGGTCCGCAGATCAATCATCCGCACCATCCCGTCGCAGCCCGCTATCACGGCCACGCCGGAGACCACGCATGGGGAGCAGTGCATCTGAGCGTCGGACTTGAAGCTCCAGATCTCAGCGCCCGTGTCGGCATCGAGCTTGTACAGGCAGTTGTCGTAAGAGCCTACGAACACGGCGCCCGGCGTAGGAGTGGCCGATGACATAATCTTGTCGCTGGTCGTGAACTTCCACAACTGGCGACCTGTTGTGGCGTTGACCGCGTAAAAGGCGCCGCCCTCGTCTCCGATGTAAACGGTGTTGCCGACCACGCACGGCGAGGCGCTGATGGCGTCGCCCGCCAGAAACTTCCACTTCAGCGTGCCATCAGTTATTCGCAGTGCCAGCAGGGCATTGGTCATGGTGCCGACATAGACGGTATCACCGACGATGGCGGCCGTGGATTCGATTGACGAGCCCGTTTCATAGGTCCACAGCAGCCGGGGACTGTCAGTGAAGGGGGAATGAACGGCCCCCGTCATCTCAGGGCCGCCGCGGAAGCACGCCCAGTCCGGCTCCGGCGGCACGCCAATCGCCGCACCAGCCAGGGCGTAGCAGAGCCCAAGCATTGCGATTCTGAGCACCATGTACGTTTTCTCTCGCGGGTCGCTCATCAAGAGTACTCCTACTCTTGCCTCAAAGCCGAGATCACAGTGCCACGTACCGCGCTGTGCACCGCGATCACGCAACTTACCAGCCCAAATAGTAATATACCCACTAAGACGCCGATTAGAACCTGCCAGTTCATTTGCGATTCGGCGGAGGCCAGGTGCGGGGCGACCGCGACCAGGGCTGAGACAGTGCCGCAGGCCAGGCCGGCTACCAGCAAGCCACCGTTTTCAAGCAGCAGCAGGCGGGCGAGTCTGGGTCGGCAAAAGCCGGTTGCCAGCATCAGTGCCAGCTCGCGACGGCGTTCGAAGGCGCTGCGCAAGAGTACCGTGACCAGGCCAACCGTACCCAGGAGCAGCCCCAGGCTACCGAGGGCCAGGAACATCGCCAGATAGGTGTTCTGTACCTGCATGAACTCGTTGAGCACTTCGCGTGTGGTGCGGACTTGCAGGCCCATGTCGCCGAGGTTCTTGCGCAGTATCTGTGCCACCTGTTGCTCGCGGCCTGCAGGCGTATCAATCAGGAAATAGCTGGGGGAGGTGATCGCAGGGAAGAGGCTGCGGAAGTTCTTCTCGGATACCAGTAACTCGCGCTGAAAGATGCTGCCGGGGAGCAGGCCCACGAAGCGGAGCTTGGTCAGAGTTCCGTCCGTCCCGGGCATCTCATAGGTCTGCCCCAGACCCGAATGCAAGGTCCACCTCACACTGCCAGAGTCGCCGAACGTCGGAATTGCGCCGTCCGCAGCGGGCAGTCCGAACAGGTTTCCCCAGGGCTTTCCAGAGAAGCTGTAGCTGGGTGTCATCGCAAAACCGCCGCGCAGCATCATATCCGGGGGAACCCCCAGCAGTCGGGGATAGGTGGGCCGGGCGAGATTGAGACAACTGATGTCTTCGCCCGGGCTGGCCAGGAATGACATGACCCCTACGCCCTCGAAGGCGGCCTCATCTTCAGGTGAGAAGCCGAGGTTGGCGCGACCAGCCGGGGTGCCGAGGTCGAAGGGCAGCGGAACCGATGAGGTGGCCTGCAGCTCGAAGCCGCCGGTGCCGGAATCCTTGCGTGTGACATCGGTCTGGGAGAAATCCCGCGTGTTGGCAGCTACGGCCACGATAATGAAAGTGGCGCTCGCCAGCAGACCGATTACCAGCAGGCTACGGCTGCTACTGGCTGCTGCGTTTCGCAGCGATAGCCGCAGTAGCGAGCGGCTGGCGGGCGTGATACGCAGGGCTCGTGCCAGGATCAGACTGAATGCCGCCAGCGCAGCGCAAAGCAACGCGGCGCCGATGCCGAAAAAGGCTGCCTGAGAGGGAATCGCATCGGTGCAGATCGAGAGCAGGCCCAGGGCTCCCGCGACCGTGAGCAGTGCGACCAGAGAGATCGCCGCAAGCCGCTGCCGCGGACGGGCCGGAGAGACCGCCATGGCCTGCTGGCCCGCAAGCAGATCTAACACCTGCAGCCGCCCCAGCCGTCGGGTGCTCCACGCCACCGTGAGAAGGCCGATCGCCAGGCCGGAAACTGCACCCACCAGCAGGCTGCCGGCAGTGAAGTGCAGCCACAGGGAAGAGGTGGCACCCAAAGCGTCACTCCACCAGTTGCCCAAGGCGCTGATGATGCCCGCCGCGTACAGCAGACCGGCTGGGACGCCCACGAGCGTGCCCAGCACAGTGAGTACTGCTCCCTCTGCAAAGAGCGCGCGACCAACGAGCTTTGGCGGCGTGCCGGTGGCCAGCATAATGCCGGCCTGCGAAGCGCGTCTGTCAATTGAAAGCCGCAGGAGCATTCCGCCCAGCCCCGCTCCCGACAGCACCAGGAACATGCTCAGGCCCAGGAATAGCTGGCCGAAATCCGAGGTGCCGCGGGAGGCCTCCAGCGCCAACTCGCGCACAGGACGGAACGCCAGCCTCGACTGCCCCGGCCTGATACGCCGTAGCAGGGCGGGGGTGAAAGCCTTTTGCAGCGCCGAGAGACTGGTTCCCTCAGGCGGTGCGATGCGCACTGATGTCACCCAGTCGGCATCGGGGCTACTGGAATGCCATATCGATTCCGTCGAGAGGAGGCTGACGAAGGCCTTCGGCGTCGCGCGGTACTTGTCCCAGTACTCCTCGTCGCGGTCGGTAATGCGGCTCAGATCCACGGGGAACGGCGGATCCCATTCGTCAACACGGATGGCATCGGTAATACCTTCGAAGTCGGGCACCAGTTCACGGTCTGCCGCGGGCCCATGCATCTCAACGATAGCTCCCACTTCGAGTTCTATATTCGCAGTCGGGTAAGTCCCGTCTTCGGTCGCCATCATATAAGTGAGGCGGAGGCGGTCGCCGACCTCGGCCTTGAGGTCCTCAGCCGCCCAGGTATTGAGCCAGACCTGCTCATGTCCCGGAGTTTCCCCCGTCCCCTCGCGGAATACAAACGGCTCCAGCGGCTCGAGGCCGGCAATCATGGCGTAGGACAATTGCTTACCACGTCGGCTGTCCACGTGGGCGATGGTCGTTGCCAGATAGACTGAGGCGATGGCACTTTGGGCGTGGCAATCCCCGGCAGCCTGACGGGCGGCCCGAATTTGCGCGTCAGTCAGCACTGTGGCGTCGCTTATCAGTGATAGGTAGTTGCGCTTTGGATTTGTGACTAGCTTGAGACGGTGGTCGGCGAGCGTGCAACTCTCTGCCAGGGCGGAGGTCAGCGCATCGGCGGCCCGGTCGCGTGCCTGGGGCTTGGACGCCGAGAGCAGCACGTTGACCAGGCCCTGCTTGCTCAGACGGGACGCCAGCCACTGCCGAGAGATGAAAATGTTTCGTGGCGTGGTGCTCTGGGCATCAAGGCGGAAATCGCCGGCACCACCCGCGGGCAGGACCGACTTCACCTGCAGCCGTATCGAGGGCGCAATGTCCTGCTTTCCCCGTCGGGCAAACAGCGTGTCGGAGGAGATGGCACTCTGCCGGTGCGTGGTCAGCAATAGGTAATCGCCCTCTGTCAGGCCCAGGTCGCGGGCCAGAGCGGCGTTGACCGCACACTCACGGCCTGATAACTCCGGCGGCTGGCTGAGGTCGTAGAGGCTCCAGAAGTCGGTGTCAATGCCCAGCACGGCCACATCGGGCACAACGGCCTGTGTGTCGGGCTTGCGGGCCGCGCCGTGGGAAAGAAGCATTGGGCAAATGCGTTGAGTGGCCGCGGAGACTGATGGCTCGCCAATCAGGTCGGCCGCCAGTTGCTCCCGAAAATGACCGGAGGCCGGCAGCGCCTGGTCAATGCTGCCAAGTCGCGACAGAGCGGTTTCTCGAAGGCTGCCGGTCACCGAATCGCCGATAACGAGCGAGCCGGTGATGACGGCGGTGGCCACGGCCAGTCCGAAGACGATCACGACGCCCGTTCGCCAGTAGTAGGCCAGGCTGCGCAGGACCAATCTGCCGAGGCTCACTGCAAGCCACCTTTGAGCTGCGGAGCAGCAATGGGGGACAGCTTGCCGTCACGCAATTGCAGGCAGCGGCTGAAGCGCGCAGCCTGCTCCACGTTGTGGGTAACCGTGAGCACGGTGACGTCCTGGTGGCCGGCCAGCTCGAGCAGCAGGGATACGACCTTAGCGCCCGTCTGCCGGTCCAGGTTTCCCGTCGGCTCATCACAAAGCAGCAGTTTCGCGCCGTTGATCAGTGCTCTAGCCAGCGCAACCCTCTGCCGCTCGCCGCCGGACAGTTGTGCAGGGAAAGCGTTCTGGCGGTCTGCAAGCCCAATTCGCTCAAGGAGCGTTTCAGCCCGCTCTTCGGCATCACCGTCCCCAGCACGCGCGAGATTGGGCAGCAGGACGTTTTCCAGGGCAGTGAGTTGCGGGAGCAGGTGATGATCCTGGAAGACAAAGCCGACACGCGATGCCCGAAAAGACGCCAGCGCCTTGCCCTGCAAGCCGGTCACATCGGTGTCGCCAAGGCGCACTTTTCCGGACGTAGGCTTATCGAGCGCGCCGATGATGTTGAGCAGTGTGCTCTTGCCTGACCCCGACGGACCTACTATAGCGACCGTCTCCCCAGGCTCTACCGTGCAGGAGACACCGCTGAGCACGGTAAGCTCCGTGTCATCATCGGCCGGGAACCGCTTGGTAATTTCCTGGAGGACAAGAGCGTCTGCTGAACCCGTCATCATAGCTCCTTGGACGACCGCATACCATCAGCGGTTCAGGCCACTGCCGTCGCCTGTTGGGCCCTCGACAGTACCGGACTGCTCGGCCTGGACCGGTTCGATTTCGTCGGTGTCCTCGCCAGCACTTGCGGCCCGCAGTGCCAGTGCGGCGGTCGGACAGGCCTCGGCACATTCGCGGGCGACCTTTTCCAGCCCGGCGGCCAGCGGCTCACCAAAAGGCACACTGACGACTACATCGAAACCGCGGCCGACGAAGGTTAAGCCAAGCCGCTCGCGCGCGTTTTCAGCGATCTGGATGCACAGACCACACGCGATGCACTTGCCAGGCTCATAGATAAGTCCAGGGTGGGTAGTTTCGCGCTGGAATGTGCGGCGCTGACCCCGGTAGCGCGTCGGACTGGCCTGGTAAAGCATGGCCCACTTGCGGAGCTTGCAGTCATGCAGACCGGGACATTCGCAATGCAGGCAGCGCTGTGCCTCGGCGCGGGCCTGCTCGTCTGAAAAGCCAATTGCCTCGCCGGCGGCCGGAACCAGGCGGTCATAGGCGGGCGTCCCCGCCGAGAATGTGGCCATTTCCTGCTCGTTGAGGCGGCCCATGCGCACGGTATAAGGCCGATCCGTGCCACTTATCGGTTCTCCGGCCAGATACTGGGCGATAGCGCAGGCAGCGGCCCTGCCACTGCTAACAGCGCGGACCGCATGCCTGGAGGGGGATAGGGCAGAGCCTGCGACGAATATGCCGGGCGTAGCTGTCATCTGGGTGCTGCGGTCCGCCTGCAGGCCCTTAGCGGCCATGAGCAAGCCGAGCCCACCAGATGTCTCCTCGGACATTTCGCCGCTCGCTACGAGCACAGCGTCGAATTCGCGGGACAGGTCCTCTATGTCAATATCCCGCCCGACCCGTTTGCCGGGCCGCAGTTCAAGGCCAAGTCGGACGATGCTGTGGATCTCGGCGTCCAGCACCTTGCGGGGGAGAGCCTGCTCGGGGACACCGTAGCGCAGCATCCCCCCGGGCTGCTCGCGGTCGTCAAAGACGGTGCAGGCGTGGCCTGCCTGGAGCAGATAATACGCTGCCGAAAGCCCCGCCGGGCCGGCCCCGATTATGGCCACTTTCTTGCCCGTCAGTGGCCGGCACTCGGGCACATAGGGCTTGTCTGCGGCGATGTCATAATCACCCACATGCCGCTTCAGCAGGCGGATAGCGATAGGGCTGTCCAAATCTCCGCGACGGCATCCCTTTTCGCAAAGCTCCGGGCAGATGCGGCCCAGGACTGCGGGTATCGGGATGTGCTGTTTGACGGTGGCGACCGCCTCTTCCATGCGGCCTTCGGCAATCAGGCGGATCATCGTGGGGATGTCCATGTGCGCCGGGCAGATAGCCTGGCACGGGCCCACACAGTCGCCGAGATGATCGCCCAGTAGCAGCTCCAGAGCGGTGCGACGAGCGGTTTTGACTTGCTCGGTTTCGCTTTCTACCTCCATGCCGTCTTCTGCCTTGGTTGCGCATGAGGGCACCAGCGTGTCGGAGCCATTGACCCTCACGACACAGACCATGCAGGAGGCTTGTGGCCGGTAGTTCTGCCTGAAACACAGTATGGGAATCTCAATGCCAAGCTTGTGCGCGGCGTCGAGGATGGTGGCGCCGACTGCGACTTCAACTTCACGGCCATCTATGGTGAGTTTCGGCATATGCTTTATTGTTGCGCGAAAGGCAATTGCGTGCGCTCGCCCGTGACTACTCCACCACCACCGCATCAGACGGGCAGACCTGTCGGCAGGTGTCGCAGCGAATACATTTTTCCGGGTCAATTTCGTGCTGCTGGTAGGGCGTGAGCGCGATGGCCTCCGCGGGGCAGTGCTGCGCGCACCTGGTGCAGCCAATGCAGTCGTCGGTGATGCGGTAGGTGATGAGATCTTTACATTTGCCTGCGGGGCACTTACCGTCCAGGTGCGCCTGGTATTCTTCACGGAAATAGCGCAACGTGGTCAGTACGGGGTTGGGAGCGGTCTGCCCGAGGCCGCAGAGACTGGTGCTCTTTACCATTATCGCCAGCTCTTCAAGTTTCTCCAGGTCGCCCGCTTTGCCCTGGCCGGCACACAGCCCTGCGATGATGTCCAGCATCCTGCGAGTGCCGACGCGACAGGGCGTGCACTTGCCGCAGGACTCGCGCTGGGTGAACTCGAGGAAGTAGCGGGCGACATCGAGCATGCAGTCGCTGTCGTCCATGACCACCAGGCCGCCGGACCCCATGATGGCGCCGGCCCCAGTGAGCGCCTCGTAGTCCACCGGCGTGTCGGCCAGATGCGCCGGTATGCAGCCGCCGGAGGGGCCGCCGATCTGCACCGCCTTAAAGCTCCGGCCCTCAGCGACACCGCCGCCGATTTCATTGACGATCTCGCGGATCGTTATGCCCATGGGGACTTCTATCAGCCCGCCCCGCTTGACTTTCCCCGTCAGGGAGAAGACCTTTGTGCCCTTGCTCTGTTGCGAGCCCAGGCCGGCAAAGGCCTCCGGTCCATTGCGGATAATCCACGGGACCAGAGCCAGGGTCTCGACATTGTTGACGCAGGTTGGCCGGCCCCAGAGACCGCTGTTGGCCGGGTACGGAGGACGCAGCCGGGGCGAGCCGCGGCGGCCCTCGAGCGAGGCTATCAGTCCGGTCTCCTCGCCACAGACGAAGGCGCCAGCGCCCTCCGTGATGCCCAGGCGCAGGCTGAAATCACTGCCGAAGATATTGTCTCCCAGCAGGCTCTGCGCCTCGCAGATCCGGATAGCTTCGCGGACGCGGCGCACGGCCAGGGCGTACTCGGCGCGGATGTAGAGGACAGCTTCGCGCGCCCCCACTGCGTGAGCCGCGATGGCCAGACCCTCCAGGACCCTGAACGGGTACGACTCTAGCAGCATACGATCCATGAAGGCGCCCGGATCGCCCTCGTCGCCATTGCAGATGACATACTTCGTGTCGCCGGGGGCCTGGCGTACAAGCTCCCACTTGCGGCCGGTCGGAAAACCCGCTCCGCCGCGACCACGCAGTCCGGAGCGGGTCATGCTTTCGATTACCTGATTCGCTGCCAGTTCGGTGAGGCACTTGCGCAGGGCCTCAAAGCCGTCGTGGGCCAGATAGTCGTCGAGGTTGAGCGGGTCGGCGGTACCGTAGAGCTCGGTGGCCAGGTGTTGCTGCGGGCCGAGAAAGGCGCAAACGGGCGCGTCCCGCACGTCGAGAGCGTACCTGTTAACCGGCTCCCAGGCTTCGTCGGTCAGGATTCGGTCCACGGTCTGGCTAACCGCCGATTTTAGCTTGCGCACAAAGCCTCTGGGCTCAAAGTGGCGACGCACGATCGCCTCGGCATCGGCAGGCTGGACCTTCGCATAGACCGCAGGGGGTTCACCGGGCACCAGCACCTCCACTAGTGGCGTCTGGTGACACATACCCACGCACCCGACCGGCTTGACCACCGCGGGCGCGCCGATTGCTCGCAGCGCTTTCTGCAGCTCGCCAAGCACGTCCATGCTGCCTCCGGCAATGCAGCAGGAGCCCACCCCGATTCTTATCTCCGCCAGGCCGTCGATCGGTGCCTCATCCCGCACGGGCCGCTGGTCCACTACCCCGCGCCTCTGCAGCTCCAAGAAATCCTGCAGCATCCGGGCCACACCGTCAGGAGTCAGATGGCCGTACGTGACGCCGTCTATCTGAACCACCGGTGCCAACGTGCAGCAGCCCAGGCAGTCCACGCGCTCCAGAGTGAACAGCCTGTCATCGGTGGTATCGGTCTCTTCGTCCAGTCCCAGGTGGCGGCGCAGGGCCTCACTTACGTGGGTGGCGCCTTTGACGTGACATGCGGTGCCGTGGCAGATGCTGATTATGTGCCGGCCGACGGGACTATGTCGGAGCTTGGCATAGAAAGTGGCGACCCCCACAATTGCTGCGGGGCTAATCTCGGTGATCTCGCACACCCGCTGGAGAGCCGCTTGCGGCAGGTAGCGGTAGTGCTTCTGCAGGGCCTGCAGGAGGGGGATAACGGCGTCAGGCCCGCTCCCGACTTCCGCCACTATCTGGTCAACGAAGGCAAGGTCCAGCTCCTGCGGCTCAGTGGCACTGGCATCGCCGACAGGCGGCTCATACCGGCGCTGCTGCGTACTTTGTGCCGTCTCGCTATTGACTGATTCTGTTGACATCGCTGCCGCTCAATGTTCGATTTATTGGCTACCTATACAGAACAGATTCTTATCGCCGCGGATGTAGATCTTCCCTGCGACGAAAGCCGGTGTTGCATAGAGCGCTTCGCTGAGCTTACCCGTGCCGACTGCCTTGAACTTGCGTGCCGCCTCGAAAATGTGCGTCACACCGTCCTCATCAGCGAGATAGACGTAGTCACCCACGATGGTCGGAGACGATGTGAACGAGGTCTCCAGGTCGTGCTCCCAGACCTTGGCTCCGTCCTTCGCGTCATAGCAGGTGACGACGCCGTAGCTGGCGGCGACAAAGACGAGTTGCCCGTTGCTGGCGGGGCTGGCCATATCGGGCATATTCTCATCGGCGGACCAGACTATTTCGCCTTCATCCCCCTCGCCAGGTGCGGGTGGCCGGATGGCAAACAGACCAGCCATGTCGTTGCAGGCGAACACCAGCCCACCGGCGTAGGCAGGTGTGGGCCCGATGTCGCTGCTGAGACATTCTGTGCGCCACAGCTCCTTCCCCGTGATGGGGTCGTAGGAAATGACGAAGGGGTCGGCGCAGGTGATAACCTCGTCGCGTTGGCCGGTATTGATGAGGATAGGGCTGGCCCAGGAGTTTGGAACCGGCCGCTCGGTGCGCCACACCGTCTTGCCGGTGGCCGTGTCCAGCGCCAGCAGAGTTGATTGCTCCTCCTCAGGATCATAGCCCTGGTCAAACTGTATGATGACAATATTGCGATATGTGATCAAGGAAGATGCGTGTCCATATAGATTGTCCGGCGTGCCGAGGGCCTTGGCCCACACCGGCTTGCCCTCGAAGTCGAAGGCCGCGATGTCGCCGTTGGCAAACATCGCAAAGACCCGCTGCCCATCGGTAGCCATAGTAGGGGCCGCGAACCCCGTTTGCTCATTTACCTCGGGCGGCTCCTCGCCGGCACTCTCCTCTATCTTCACCTGCTGTTTCCAGACCATTTCGCCGGTAGCGGCGTCCAGGCAATAGACCCCACGCCGCTTGTCGTCGGCACCGCTCAGAAATATGCGTCCGTCCCAAAATATCGGCGAGTTGTTTCCCGGCAGAGCTATGGCTGTTTTCCACAGGACAGCTTTTCCCTTGTCACTGTCCCACTGTGTCGGGAACCCGTCGCTCATGGCCTGGCCTGCACCAGGGCCGCGAAACACCGGCCAGTTCCTGGCGATCTGGTCCGCCGTTGGGTGCGGACCTTCCGAGGTCGCGACCGCCAGCCCGGAGGGCTGCTCATCGGTTGGAGATGGCGCTGGTTTGTCTGGAGAGGTAACCGCCTCAGCGGGCGGTCCGGCCTCTCCCGGAGGGCCAGGAGGCCCGGAAGGCCCAAGAGGTCCGGGAGGGCCAGGAGGGCCAGGAGATCCGGCAGCAGGCGGCTGGCTTTCCGGGGCGGCAGCTTCGCGAGTTTCAGCGGGTGTGGGCAGCACGCTATCAAGAGGCTTCTCGCCGGTGTCCAGGAATGCAGCCTGCTGCGCGGCCTTGACGTATTCGGAGGAGATGTCGTGGCGGGCGAGCACCGCTACGGTTATCAGGAAGCCCGCCATCAGCAGGCCCAAAACGGCCACGGAACGCCTGCCCAGGGCGGCTTCTACCCATGATGCGCCGGCACGTTCGGGGCTAGGAGTGGGAGCCCTGGCCCGACACCGGCCCACAAGATGCAGCGCCACCAGCAACACTGCCAGGCCCGCCAGCAGCAGGTATATTCCCTGGATGGCACGGGTCCGGGTCTTGAAGTAGGTATTGCGGATCTGCACGTCCAGGTCGCGAATTTGCTTCCTTATCTGGTCGTTTTCGGGTTGCTTGGCCAGTTCGCCCTTGAGCATCTCTATCTGGGCCGGTTTTATAGGATCAGCGGCCCGCGCCTGAACGAAGTTCGCGACCAGAAGACCCAAAACCACCAGGCAAAACACTAAGGCCACCACGGCAGTGGTGAGCGCTGCCTGGTAGTATATGTTGTCGGATTTGCCGTTGCCGGCCTCAGGGACAGGCGCTTGTGTCATTGCGGCCGCTCCGTATCGATGCTTGCATCTGCGTGCTCGTGGACAGGTGTTTGCCCGCCGGCCAGGGCTTGCACTCTGGCGTGCTCGACAGGGCATAAGGCATAACAGCGGGCGCAGGCCATGCAGGCCGCCGGGTCCGCCTGGTATTCCTGGCTGTGGCGCCGGACGGACATGCAGATTATTCTCAGCCCCAGCACCAGCCCGATCCACGCGCCTAGTATCCAGGAGCCCGTGTCAAACCTCTTTCTGATTGCAGCGGCCTCGCGGTAGGCGTCCATATTCGGCAGTCCGTGGATAAAGAACGCTTCGGTTGCCTCGGTCCGACCCTCGACCCGCCCCTGCTCTTCGAGCCACAGGCGGTCCGCCAGGCGCACTTCAGGATGCACCTGCGCCAGGAGCGGGCTGCCCAGGCGCACCAGGCCCGCGCCCGCCAGCACCAGTATGGGCAGCAGAGCCAGCAGCACCGCAAGCCGCGTCTTGCCTTCCTGGCGGCTGACTGTGCCGACTTCCGGCGTCGGCGGCTTAATGGCCCCGTAGGGGCAGGCGTCGGCGCACAGATGGCAAGCGTGACAGTCCTCCGGGCTGATCTTCACCTGCCACTTGGCAAACGGCGACAACAGTCGCAGCAGGACGCCGTAAGGACACAGGTAGCGGCAGTATGGGCGGCCGACAACCGTGGCCAAAAGCAGCATGGCCACGCCGAAGATCAACATTCCCACGCTCCCGCCCATCCTGAAGAACAGTACGAACGGGTCGTACTGGCAGATTATGAAGGCGCTTTCAGTCGCGGCAAAAAGTACTGCCACGCCCAGGTAAAAGTATGGCACGGTGCCCAGGGCGTTGTCCAGCCACAGCGGCACCTTTACAGGGCGCAGCAGCACCACTTCCTGCGCCATCCCCAGCGGACACACCCCGGCACAGAAGACCCGCCCGAAGAAAAGCGCGAACAACAGGGGCAGCAGAAAAAACGCGCCTGCCGTAACGGGTAGGACGTAATTGTCGTTCCAAAGCGCTAGCGCCACGTTTTGAATGGCACCGATGGAACAGATGCAGCCGTGGCGGTAAAAGCCAAAGTAAAGCAGCGAGAATATTACCAGCACTACCAGGTCACGTCTAGAGCGTTTTTTCAGCACAAGGTAGGCCGCCAGGGCCAGGGCCGCAAAAAGCACCCCGATGTCTATATATGAAAGGACCTGGTCCCTGGGCTGCGGTGTTGTAATCTGTGGGAACTGGTATCCTTGAGAGAACTCCGGCGAAGGGAATCTCTCGGTCGCGAGTGCCGCCACGGACAGATAAAGCAACAGCAGCACCAGGCAAGCAATCCTTAGCATACGGTTCCTAGCCTTTGGTCTGCAGTAGGTATGGCTTGGCCGCCGGCACGCGGACTATGGCGTCGGACGGACACACGTCGGCGATAGCGCACTGGTTGCAGTTGATGCAGCGGTCATGGCGGATCTGGAGAATCAGCGATCCGTTGCCGAACGTCTGGCACCCCTTCACACAGACGCCGCAGCCGATGCACTTGGACTCATCTATCACGTACTGGTAGTAGGGGTCCTCTACGAAGCTGCGGCGAATGGCGTTAGTGGGGCAGCGCTGATTCTCCGCGGCCTCGGTGTCGTCGGGGCGCTGGTCCGCAAGATATCCGAAGCACAGCTCACAGTAGCCGCAGATGGCGTATTCATGTACACACTTGACCGCTGAGGGGTTCAGCACGCATGCGGTCGCGCACTTCTCGCACTGCGTGCACTTGTCCGGATCTATCTGCCAGACAGTTGACTGAGCGCGGCCACGGGACACCACTCCGCCGAGCAGCCCGCCTATGGTCAGCAGCCCGGCACCCCGGACGCACTCGGTGAGAAACTCGCGTCTGGTCATCTTCCTGGGCTCGTCGGACATTATTGTTGTTTCCTCGACATTGCCTCTTTGGCCGACATGGCCTGGGGTAGGTGGCAGGCTTCAAACCTGCCGCAGCCACGGCAAATGCCCTGGTTGATGCAATTTTCCCCATCGCGGTCGAGCAAGACGCCGATTCCGCCGCCGAGCAGTAACACAAGCCCGTACCTGCCTATTTCGCACAGGAATTCGCGCCTCGTCATTTTCCTGTCTTCTTCAGAGGTCAATCCATTCTCCTACTTTGGTCTATTGCTTTCTGGCAAAGACCTTGACAGTACCGGCAGGCGGGTCGAGAACGAACACCCGGCCATCGTCGCTGACAGCCAGGTCCAGTCCGGCGGCCTTGGCTGAGAAGTCGTCCGGAGTGGCAACTACGCACTCGAACTTCCCGTCAGGGCTATAGACTTTGACCCGTGGCAGGCCCTTTTCGCTGGTCACTATTTTCCCGTCCGGCAGGACTGCGATATCGGTGGGGTTGCAGCATCCACAGAAGCCGTCTATGTTCTGCGAATAGTGGCCCCACGATGACTGTAATTCCCCTCGGGTCGTATAGGTTTGTACCGCCTGGCACCCGGGGTTGTTGACCAGCAGGTTGTCTCCCGTTAGCAAGATATCAAGGTGTGGGCTTGGCACGATGAATTGGGCACTATCACTGCTTTCGTCCGGCTCGCCGATCTTCCCCAGTAACTCGCCGGACTTGCTATAGTGCAGCACGACGCGGTTGCCGGCGTCGGCGGCCCAGATGTCTTCGCCCGACACCGCCAGGCAGGTCAGGTAGGCTTTCTGGGCCAGCGACCGCCACCGGGCCTGCAACTGTCCATCATTGCCATAAACCTCCACATGGTCCTGAAAGCCGACATAGATAGTTCCCGTGCCATCCCCAGCCACAGCCAGACAATAAGGCGCCGCGGCTAGTTGCAGCTCTGATTTCACCCGCCCATCCGGGCTGAACACGCGGACGGCGTTGTCCCCAGCCACGAACAGGGTCCCGTCCGGGCCCAGCGCGATCCCCGTCGCCCGCTCGAAACCCGTCTCGATCACGTCCACCTGACGGTACTTGACCAGCTTTGGGTCAACTTCGCGCAGCGAGCGCATGTCGTCAGTCTGCTTCTGTACTGCGTCCGCTGTCTCGGAGCGGATTTCTGAGCGGCTCAGTTTATTACATCCACTCCCGGCGGCCAGCATTATCGCGATGACAACCAGGCCAGCCTTTGCGGCCGAGCTGATGTCAAGACTGCGTGATGCGGGCCCCAAGTCGCACTTCATCTCAGTTCGCCGTCAGATCCAGACAGACCATGCTGGTCATGTCGCGGACCAAGAGCCGACCGCCGGCGATCGCCGGCGGTCCCCACGGCTCTGGTCCGTTAAGCACTTTGGCTCTGCCGAGCTCCTTGTAACCGTCCGGGCTGGCCTCTGCCATCACCAGTTCGCCGGCATCGGTTATCACGTAGATCTTGCCGTCAGCAATCACGTACGGGTTGATTCCGAAGCGGCTGGTGCCGCTTGTCCAGACCGTCTTGCCGTTCAGGTCTATGCAGGCGAGTTCTTTGCTCGGTATAACGCCGTAGATATGATTGTTGTAAAGGATTGGAGTCTGCTGGTGCGAGCCGAAGATCTGGGGCTTGAGGCGGTACTGTATCGAGGGCGTGATCTTGCCGCTGGCGCTCTTGAGACGCAGCATCATAGCGCCCGCACCGTAGCCGCCGCACAAAAAGATCCGTCCGTCGCCGATGGGAACCACGCTAGGCACGTTAGCGGTTTTGACCTGCCATTCGGGCGTCTCCCACAGTATCGAACCGTCCTTGGCCGACACCCCTACCACCCCGCCACTTGCCGGATAGACATACATCTTCTTGCCGGCGAAAGTCGTCGGCATAATTGACGAATGAGTCATCTGCCAGCCATGCGGATTGGGCGTTCTCCAGATTTCCTCGCCGGTGGCAAGACCAACCGCAATCATTAGCGCGTTGCCGCCGGGGGCCAGGATGACGCTACTGCCGTCAATCAGCGGGCATTGACCGGCGTACCATGGTGGCACCTTGGTTCCGTACTGGCCGACGAGGTCAATTTTCCATCGGACGCTCCCTGTGGCCGCGTCGCAGCACATCACATGACACTTCGGCCCCAGGCTAACCACGTACTTGTCCGTCACGGCCGGCACCGTGCGAGACATCCCATGGTTGCGCTTTACCTCAACCGGGTACGATTGCGACCAGATTTCGCTGCCATCGGCCAGAGCGAGGCACAGTAACTTATCGGCCCTGTTTGCCTGGTCATAGTCGAGCAGATAGACCCGGCTATTGAGCACCGCGGCCGCTGCATAACCCTCGCCGAGCTTGATCGACCATAGCTTTCTGGGCCCACCGGCGCCCCAACTGTTGGCTAACGAGACGCGCTCGGTGCTTATGGCGTCGAGGTTGGCGCCACGGAAGCGCGGCCAGGCACCCGGTAGAGTCGGAACCGCTGCGCCAACGGACGCGGCAGTACCCGGGTTGGTCGTCGGAGTTCTGCCGGCTCGGTTTGTGTCCGTAGTGCGCGCTGCAGGAGCCGGTTGCGCCGGCGTCTCGGGCACAGCGGGCGCACGTACGCTCTCGGGCAGACGCGGCTCGATATCGCTCACCTGCGGTTCGGCCCGCAGCCATAGTACCACAGCCGCGGTGCCAATTGCTGCGACCAGCACCGGTATCCCTATCACCATCAGCAAACGCGTAGCGTTCCTGCGGTTGCTCCTACCGGGGCCTACGGAGACGGGCGTACGACGATTTGACGACTCTGAAGGGTTCTCCATATATATACCTCGCAATGCCGGGCAGCTTGTTGGAGACCGACTAATATGATAGCTGCGCCTGAATTCGAACGAACGTAGCTCGCACTATGCTATGAAATGTATGCGACACTGTCAAGCCCCTGGCGCCCTGGGCGCCTCATCTTGCATGGTCTTGGCGTCCGTGCCGGAAGAAATTCCGCGAGAGAGCGGCGGGCCCTCTGCCGCTTGTCCAGACCATGGCGTTTCTGATGGTAATGACGCTTCGTTTACTCACTCGGTTCAGACCTCCCCCCGGCGTTTCAGCAGTGCGTATAGGCCTGTACGCTAACTCACTGTCCAGTACGGGTAAGTGTACGGGCCTGGCCGCCTGTGAACTTTGCCGGGTAGGGCTGCGTCGAAAAGTCGAAAGAGCCTCCAGATCGGGGTGTGATGTGACAGGCGAGACGCCGGACCCACTCCTTCGGATTGGGTACCCCACCGACAATTCGTCACCAAGAAAGCCTCCTTTGACCGGTCGTACTCACATATATTAGAATTAGGCTCTTTGCCTGACACTGGCTCCGGACGTATCCAGGTCGATAACGAAAACGCATCTACATAGCCTGGATGAGACGGCCCTGGTGACGGCGGCACCCAGATATAGCGGAGAAAGACCCGGAAACGAGCGCGTCCAGCATGGCTACTACGATTATTATAGCCCGCAGCAGCTCCGACAAACCAGAGCGCGCAAGCCTCGAGCAAGAGCTGGCTGAGCTGTGCGTGGCCCGCGGCCTTGACGTGCTGCTCGTGCCTGACCTGTACCACATTGCCGAGAACAGTGAAATCTGGGAGGAGTTGGCGCGCCTGCGGGACCGGGCCCTGGTCTTCAGTTGGATGTATCCGCGTCCCGCCGAATGCGTGCTGCGACGTCATAGAATCGGAGACAATGGCCTCCAGACCTTCGACCTGGCCTCGTACGAGGCCGCTCAGGAAGCCCTGGAGGCTCCACACTTGTCGCTGGCGGCGTCTGACGGGTCGCAGACGCCAGGCGGTGCCCTCAAGGAATTGCAGGAGCCTATCTCGCCGCGATGGTATCCCGTCGTGGACCGATCTCGCTGCACGGACTGCCAGCACTGCCTGCAATTCTGCATCTTTGGTGTCTATGAACTCGACGACGCGGGCCGGGTGGTGGCGACGAACCCGGACAACTGCAAGCCCGGCTGCCCTGCGTGCGCCCGCGTCTGCCCCAACTCGGCGATCATGTTTCCCCTTTTCACAGATGATGACGCGATCTGTGGGGCCCCCGGAAAGCTTGTTACGCTCGATGCCCCGGCCCGCAGGATGTATTATGTCCGCACCGGGAAGCGCTGCCCGGAGTGCGGCCAGGAGGGGGAGGCGACGCCTGCTGGCAGCCAAGGTGGGAAGGTATGCCCGGAATGCGGACGGCAGCTTCCCGGCCGTCTGGAAGCACCTGATGAACCCCGCGAATCGAACGCGCTGGACGAGATTGACGCTCTTATTGACGAACTTGACGACATAGCCGGCGGGGGTCAGTAGATGTCCAAGCTTGACGGTGCGCCGGTTGTGCTCACTGCTGACCGTACCCTCATGGCGGACTACCACGTACTACTCGATGGCATGATAGCCTCCAGCCAGACGACCAGCACGCCCTGGCCTGTGATGGACAGACTCCTGCTCCCAAGGGCACCGCACCCGGGGGGACGAGCCACAGTAGCGCCGCTGGGACTGCGTCGAATCGAGGCCACCCTACTTGCCAATGGCTTTGATCGTGAAGACGTGGTTGTGGCGGATGACGCTCACCTGGACGAGGCCATCGGCCCGGCTACCAGGCTGGTGGCGATCAGCTCCGGCGAACCGGCGGGGCTGGGCATGAGCAGTACGACCATGGCCGGGATAGCCGGCGGACAGATTTACCCTCAGGTGATGTTTAGCCGCTTGCTTCAGCGAGCGCGAGAACTGATGGCCGCCTGTGCGCCTGAGGCCAGGTTATTGCTCGGCGGGCCTGGTGCCTGGCAACTGGCGGATGATGCCTCGATGCGCCGCGAACTGGGCATTGACCATGTAGTCGTTGGCTACGCGGAGGGTAACGCAGCGGAAATTTTCGCATCATTGCTGGATAGGGGAGACTTGCCGGAAGTTATCGAGGGTCGAGGCGTGCCGGCGGCGGCCGTCCCGGCCATGTGTGGGGCCAGCACGATGGGTGTGGTTGAAATCAGCCGAGGATGTGGGCTCGGCTGTAAATTCTGCACTATCGCCACGACACCGATGGCCGATCTACCGGTCGAGACGATTCTGGCAGATGTAGAAACCAATCTGGCCGCGGGTATGACAAGCATAGCGGTCCTTAGCGAGGATTTCTTCCGCCATGGTGGACAGGGGGTACGCTGCGACCCGGATGCGGTGCTGGGGCTGCTGAAGAGGCTCAGGCAGGTGCAAGGGCTTCGTCTGATTCAGATTGATCACGCTAACATCTGTAGTATCGCTCAGTACACCGACGCCGAGCTTGCACTGGTGCGCAGGCTCCTGGTCGGAGACAAACCTGATAATTGCGCGTGGGTAAACACAGGCGTCGAGACGGCATCCGGAGCGCTTTTGCAGGCCAATGGCGGCGGGCTCAAGATGGGAGCCGTAGCGCCCGACGAGTGGGGGGATGTGTGCGCGGAACAGCTCCGGAGGCTGTCCAGAGCCGGCTTCATACCGATGGCAAGTCTGGTGGTAGGCTTGCCCGGTGAGACGGAAGAGGACGTTACGCGCACCCTGGAGTGGGTTCGCTCACTGAGTGGGGAGCGCCTGACTGTGTTTCCTGTGTTCTATGCGCCTCTCGACGGAGGCAGCCGGCCGGTCGCAAAGAATCTCAGCCGGCTGCAGTGGCAACTCGTCAGTGAGTGTTACCGGTTCAACTTCAGGTGGGTTCCCAAGATGTATTGGGGTAGCCAGACCGGCGCGGGCGTGGGGCTGGGCAAGCGCCTGCTATTCCAGGTGCTGAGCAAGGCACAGGCGGCCTCGTGGCGGATGCACCTGGCTCGGCACATGCGGAGGGCCGCCGGATGATCCAGCGCGAACGGCTCGAGGCCGCTCTGCAAGCCGCGCGCGCCCGGCTGCTACAGTCACGCCTGCCGCAGGGATACTGGGAGGGGCGGTTGTCTTCGTCTGCGCTTGCTACTGCGACAGCGGTAAGCGCGCTTGCTTTGGCGGCCCAAAGCCAGGACCAGCCTCTCGTAACGCGCGGAGTCATGTGGCTGGCAAACACCCGGAACGAAGACGGCGGGTGGGGCGATACCACTGACAGCCCGAGCAATCTGGCTACGTCTCTGCTGGGATTGTCCGCTCTGATTATTGCCGGAGGTGCAACGCAGCCCACCGGCTCAACGGCGGTTGCGGGCACCCCGGAATTGCAGCAGGCAATCGCACACGCTGAGAGATATGTCTCGACTGAGGCCGGTGCTGGTCCTCAAGAGCGAGTGGCTGCGATCACGACCGCCTATGGGGATGACCGAACCTTTGCGGTGCCGATTCTGGCCAACTGTGCGCTGGCGGGGTTGGCTTCATGGGAGCACATTCCTGGCCTGCCGTTTCATCTGGCCGCGCTGCCGCAGGGAATGTACCGGGCGGTCGGGCTGCAGGTGGTCAGCTATGCATTGCCGGCCTTGATCGCAGTGGGGCTCCTGCTGGACCATTACAACTCGCCGAGCAGTCTGGTGACACGGCTGGTGAAGCGGTCTGTGAAGAGTAAAGTGCGGCGAAAGCTCGCCTCTCTGCAACCTCAGCATGGGGGATTCTTGGAAGCAACGCCGCTGACCTCGTTCGTGGCGATGAGCCTGATTCCGCTGTACGGGGCAGACGAGCCAGTGGCCCGAAAGTGCCTCGATTTTCTTCGCACTTCGGTCCGCGCTGACGGCAGTTGGCCTATTGACACCAACTTATCCGTATGGGTCACAACGAGTGCGCTGAGTGCCCTGGACGCTTGCGGCGGTTCTGACCTAAACGACGAGCAACGGACGCTCAAATGGATTCAAGCGCAGCAACACCAGCAAGTGCATCCATTCACCGGCGCTCGGCCCGGAGGATGGAGCTGGACCCACCTTCCCGGTGGCGTCCCGGACGCCGATGATACCTCAGGGGCGATACTGGCACTGGCCGGACGAGTGGAGGACGATACGATCACCGCTGGCGTCCGCTGGCTGCTCAGATTGCAGAACTCGGATGGCGGCTGGCCTCCGTTCTGTCGGGGTTGGGGGCGGCTCCCGTTTGACCGGAGTTGTCCCGACATCACAGCCCACGCGCTACGGGCGCTGCATGCTGGTGACCGTGACGGGCCGCAGGTGCAAGGTGCCGTGGCACGGGGGCTGCGATACCTGGCGCGACAGCAACGGTCCGACGGCTCGTGGCTGCCGCTGTGGTTCGGGAGTCAAGCCACCGGAGACCGTACCAATCCGGTGTTGGGCACCGCTCGGGTGCTCGTGGCGCTTGCCGTGCTTGACCCGGCAGGCACGGCTGCCCGGCAGGGCCTTGAGTACCTGGCGCGGGTGGAGAACGCTGACGGTGGCTGGGGCGGGGCAAAGGGCGTTTCGTCCTCGGTGGAGGAAACGGCACTTGTCGTGTCAGCCCTATCAAACTGGCCGCAGGAGATGCAGGGGTCGCTGACGAAAGGTATTTCTTACCTGGTAGGTCGCGTCGAGGACGGTACGTGGACCGAAGCCGCCCCGATCGGGCTGTATTTTGCCAGGCTTTGGTATTCCGAAGAGCTGTACCCCGTGATCTGGACCGTGGAGGCACTTGGCCGCGCCGTACGAGCGTTATATAATTGCGAGCAAGAAGGGCGTCGCGTACGCCCCGCCGCAAGAACGATGGAGGAAATATGAATGCTACCCGTGTGACTAAGCATACGCAGCAACTGTTGGTGATTTTCGCATCACTGGGCCTCGTAGTGGCCTGCTTGCTGACAGCATCGGCGCAGAGTGAGAACGCTGTCGGCTGGCGAACCGACGGCACGGGCGAATACCCCGATGCCACTCCTGTTGTCGAATGGTCGCCTGAGAAGAACGTGCTGTGGACGACGCCCATGCCAAGCTTCAGCAACAGCACCCCTGTCATCGTAGGCGATCGGCTGTTTGTGTGCGCCGAGTCCTCTACCCTTGTCTGTGTAAATTTGGCTGACGGCGAAATCCTGTGGCAGCAAACCAACAACATGGAGGACCTGCCGGAGGCGGCTGAAGTGCCTGACATGCAGCAGCAGCACCAGCGGGCCGCCGAACTTCGCAAGGAAATCGGCAAAGCCGGCGGGACACTGAGACGGGCCAAAAAAGATTTGCAGGATAACCCGGATGACGCTGGGCTGAAGACCGCGGTCAGCGAAGCCCAGAAGAACCTGGTCGCCCTGGTCAAAGAGTTGCAGCCTTACAATAAGGCCTGGTACAGCCTGCCGGCCACGGACGCGGTCAACGGCTTCTCGTCTGCCACTCCGGTCAGCGATGGCGAGAGCGTCTATGTTGTGTTCGGAACCGGCATGGTGGCCGGCTATGACCTGGAGGGGAATAGGCTGTGGGGCAGAGTTGTGGAGAAGCCGACCATCGGCTTTGGTCACTCCGCATCGCCGCTCATCGCAGGGGACAAGTTGCTGGTTCACCTGGTTAACCTCACAGCCATTGACAAGGCAACCGGTGAAACGCTTTGGCGGACTGAGTCCAAGGCAGGTTTCGGCACACCGGCGGTGACACGTATCGGCGACACAGAGGTGGTGATAACAACCCAGGGCGACATCGTCGCGGTCGAGGACGGAACCGTGTTGGCTAAGTCGGTGTCCAGCCTGACGTATTGTGGCCCCGTGGTCGAGGACGATGTGATATACTTTATCCAGCACGGCGGCAAGGCGATCCAGCTACCCGAGACGGTGGACGAAGGCGGGCTGGCTGTGGAGACGCTTTGGACGACCCAACCCCGCAAGGACCGCTACTATGCTTCCCCGGTAGTCCACGAGGGACTGATCTACGCCTGCACCCAGGCCGGGTGCTTCAGCGTCATTGATGCTGCAACCGGAGAAGTGATTTACGAGCAGATGCTGAAGCTGGGTAAGGGCACCTGCTATGCGAGCGTCACCCTGGCGGGCGGCCTGCTGTTCGTCAGCAGCGACAATGACACCACCGTGGTCGTCAAGCCGGGCAGAACGTACCAGGAAGTGGCTCGCAATAAGTTGGAGCAATTCCGCGCCAGTCCGGTTTTCATCGGCGACCGGCTCTACATTCGCGGCCTCAAGAACCTGCTGTGTTTAGGAGAGAGCGACGTTGAGTAGCCGAGACCAAACCGGAGACGGGCCAGCAGCCGACACCACCAGCACATTGGCCGGCCACCAACCGGCCGGTGTTCCCAGTGAGGCCGATAAGATCAAGCTCGTGCCCCAGGACAGTGACACCCGCACGAGCATCCGTGAGCTGGCCGTCGAGCTTGCTGCAGACCTCGACCGGAGCGTACCGCCGGCCTTTGATGATCTGCTGTCAGCGGGCGAAGAGGTCCTGCAGCGGCTCTCGCTGCCAGAGAAGTTCCTCGGCTTTGCGATGGTCGCTGTGGACAATGCCTTCTGGGCCGCGGATTTTGAGGCGGTGGCCTTCGACCGGCGGCTGTTGCTGCTGCCAAAGTGTCTCAGCGATAAGGCTGCCTGCCAGGGATATTATGACTCGGTCGGGCTGCACTGCGCCGGCTGCGGCGCGTGCGTTATCTGCGATCTCAAGAAGCAGGCCGAGGACTTGGGTTACGAAGTCATAATCGCTGAGGGAACGGCGTCGGTGGTTATGAAGGTTCTGGAAGGCAGTGCGGATGCTATCCTGGGAGTGGCATGCCTCGACTCGCTGGATGAGTCATTCGAGCAGATCTCGGCACTGGGGGTTCCACACCACGCCATCCCGCTGCTGAGCGACGGCTGCGAAGACACCAGCGCCGAAGTGGACCTGATCAGAGAGATGATCGCCACGCGCCGCGCTCAGGGGTCGGGCACCCACTCTACAGTAGGGGGTGTGCGAAGCTACCTACCGCTGCTGCGGGCGACTCGCGATATATTTGAGCCTGATATGTTGGCGGAGATACTGGACCCCTGCGCCTGTCCGTCCGTGGCCCACGCCCAGGCCCACAGCGCACTGGCCGGCACCGACGAAATAGCGCGAGACTGGCTGCAGCGCGGAGGCAAGCGTCTGCGCCCGTTCATCACGCTATCAGCCTACGCGGTCGGGCGGCACGGTTTGGCTGCACTGGCGCCCGATGCCGAGTTGGCGACTTTCATTCCCCCGGCGATCAGGCAGATCGCAGTGGCCATCGAGACGCTGCACAAGGCATCCCTGGTGCACGATGACATCGAAGACAAAGACCCGTTCCGCTACGGGCAACCGACTCTACACCGCACCTACGGCATCGCAGCGGCGATAAACGTAGGCGACTACCTGGTCGGCCTGGGCTACCGTCTGATCGCCGCGCAGGCCGCTGAGTTGGGCGCTGAGTGCATAGCCGATATTCTCGGACGCCTTTCGGCCGCGCATTTGCAGTTGTGCTGCGGCCAGGGGATGGAGTTGCTGTGGAACCGGCAGCGGGCCGATGGTCTGCGGCCGATTGACGCCCTGCAGATCGGCGCACTGAAGACGGCCCCGGCGTTTGAAGTGGCCTTGTATGCCGGGCTGCGCGCGGCGGAAACGACGATTGATGATGCCGTTCTCAACAGGCTTGCCACCTACGTTGGCGAGGGCTACCAGGTGCTCGATGACCTGACCGACTGGGAGGAAGATGCAGACGAGAAGGTGGCACTGGGCCAGGATCTACTCGCCGGGCGGCCGACAATTCTCCGCGCCTTCGCCCTGGAGGCCGGAGGCGGTGAAGAGCTGGCGGTGCTGCTCGAAGACAAGCGCATGCAGGACGAGCCCGGGCCACTCGTTGACCGGGCAAGACACCTATATGCCGACCTCGGCGCCTTCGACAAGGCTGAGAAGTTGTACTCCCGGCTCCGCGAACGGTCCCTCGGGCTGGCGGAAAACATGCCCGGCCCCGCCCTGCAGGAACTGACGCGGTTCCTTGTTCGCAATATTCTTCCGGAGCGAAAGCATGCGCTCAGGGCTGACAGGGACGGACCCGGCCGCCAAAGCTTCAGCGAAGGCGGCTGACCATGCGCTATCTGAACACCGTGGATAGTCTGCTCAGCCCGGCAAGTTCCTCGCTTAGCGACGACTTCAGGCGGCTCCAGGTTGATTACGTTACAGGTCTGCAGCTTCGCGACGGCGGCTTCTGCGGCCGGCAAGGCGCCTCCGACATTTACTACACCGACTTCGCCCTCCGCGTGCTCGCTTTGCTGGCTCCAGAGTGCGCCGCCATGCAAGGCGCGGCGGGCTACGTCTCAGATATGGCCGAGCAGCCGCGCGATGTCGTGGAATGTTTCTGCCTGCTTAACTGCGTGCGTCTGCTGGGCGAATGTGGGATCTCTGTCCCTGTGGAGAGAGAGCCGATACTGGGCACCATACGTAAGCAAGTGTTGCCAGAGGGCGGCTTCGCCAGGCCTGGTGGCCATATCCTCAGCGCCTATCACACTTTCATCGCCTGCCTTTGCCACGAGCTCCTGGGCGAGGCTTTTCTACACCCCGAGGCGGCGAGCGCAGCCATAGCGGCCTTGCGGGGGCCCAGCGGGGGCTTCAAGGAGCAGCCCGGGGAGGGTCTGGAGCAGACCAGCGCCACAGCCGCAGCGGTCTCATTTCTTCAGATGACAGGGGGACAGACCGCGCAACAGGCACAAGCCGGCGCGCGTTTTCTGGGGCACATGCAGGCACCCGACGGCGGCTTACTGGCTCACGAACAGGCGCCTTATAGCGACCTGCTTTCCAGCTTCACCGCGCTGCTCACCCTGGCGACGTTGGGCGCGCTTGGGGAGGTTGATATGGCTGCCGTCGCCAGGTTTGTCAAGAAAGTGGCCGATCCGGAGGGCGGCTTCAGAGCCTGTCTCGGCGACACCAGCCCGGACATCGAGCACACATACTACGGCCTCGGGTGTCTGGCGCTGCTGCGGGTGCACCTGACCCAGCGCCGCGATGCGCAGGTTTGTGACTGATAAGCGGCGAAAGATTCTCTGGCAACTGGTCGCGTTCGGGACTTCAGCCGCCCATACACTCCTTCAGGAATGCTACGTCGGCGGCCAGTTCGCTTTCGGTCTCCTCTAACGATATCTCCTCATCGCCTCGGCGTACGAACTCTACCTCGACGAAGCCGTCATTGCCGGCAGCCCTCAGATTCTCTATGAGGCCAGCCCAGTCAATGTCGCCATCTGCCAGCCTGGTCATGACGCGCGCCTCTGTGGTCTGTCGCGAGTTGGTAGCATGGCAGTTGAGTATGTGCGGCCCAAGGATGCGTATCTCCTCAGTGATTGTGTCCGTGCAGGTGTTGGCGACCTGGTAATTGATCTTCAGCGCTGGGCTGTCAACCTCGTCAATCACTCGCTGGCAGCCCCATATAGTGTTGTTCGCCGTCCCGCTGTGCCGCTCCAGAGTTATGAGCAAGCTCATGTCAGCGGCCATTGCGCAGGCCTCTTTCAGGTCTGCCACCGTCGCCACCCATTGGTCGGCGTCCAGGACTTCGGAATCGCCGGGTCCGGCCCACATGCGGCATGCCACAGCGCCCAACTCAGCCGTTATTGCCAGCTCCTGCTTGATCTCGGCAATGAAGCCTGCCTTGCCGGCGAACACATAGGATCCGTACTGCGGCGCGGCCAGGCCGTTGGCCTCCATAGCTTCACGAATCTTTGCTACGTGGCCCAGGTCTGCGGCGTCGGGTATGTGTGGCGGCTGGCCCCAGACCTCGATGCCTTCGGCCCCCACTCTTGCAGCCGTCGCTACCACATCGAATATGTCCATACGCTCTTTCCAGATGATACTGCATATCCCGGCTTTCACGGTGATGCTCCTTTGGTTACAGCTAGTCTCTCGACTTCGGCAGGAATGGTATGATGCGTTGCGCCAGATTAGACAGCGGCATGCTCTGCAGCCACAGGCGGCCCGGGCCGGACAGTGTCGCCAGGAAGATGCCCTCGCCAGCCAGGAACATATTCTTGATCCCCGGCACGGTGCTGATGTCGAAACTCACGCTTGGGTCGAACATAGCGACATGTCCGGGGTCCACTTTCAGGGTCTGGCCGGCCTGCAGATCGTACTGCACAACCTCCCCGTCAATCTCGCAGAAAACCAGACCGGGGCCTGTGACCTTCTGCAGAAATAGGCCCTCGCCGCCGAACAGTGCTGCGCCGAGCCGCTTGTGCATGTGCATCTCCAGGGTTACGCTGCTCTCGGCGCACATGAAGGCATCGCGCTGCAGGATCACGCTCTCCCCGTCCTTCAGCTCCAGCGGAATGATCTTCCCTGGCACTTCGGGAGTGAATACGATAAAGCCATCGGCCGCGTCGCACGTGTAGTCGGTCATGAACAGCGACTCGCCGCTTATCATCCGCTTCAGACCGCCCAGCAGCCCGCCCTTCATGCCAGTGTCCATACCCATCCCATCACTCATCCACGCCATGCCGCCAGATTCGGTATATATCGTCTCACCGGCCTGCAACTTCACTTCCACCGACTGCATTACTGTGCCTCTGATTTCGTATTCCATTTCAGACCTCCTGTGTAACGATCGCTGGCTGCAAATGCCAACCTTGAACTGATAGCAGGGCCAAAGGCGACATACAGATCATATATTCGCGCCCCGCTGCCGGAATCCTACTTGCCTCTCAGGTCTCCTTGAACCCGCGAATGTGAGGGTACTGCCTGATTGGCTCCTCGGTCTCTTCTCAGCGCCGGGGCCAATGTCTCCCACAGCTTCTTCCGGCCCTCCGGCGCAGCAATATTCTTGACCAGATCAACCAGCTCATCGGCTGTCTCGCGACCCAGCACCGGCGCCACCAGCCACGCGAACTTCTCCTCGAACTCCGTCTCGGTTGGCGGCTTGCTCGCATCTCCCCGTGCCGGCATCGGACCTGAGCGGTAGCGGTTGCCGTCCTTGGTATGGATTACCACATCTCCCAGACACTCGGCCGGGAACCGCGCCTGAATCTGCTCATCAACCGTTACAACGATGCTTTGCGCAATCCGCCTGATCTCCGGACTCTCAAACGCCGGCGGCAGGATCTGTTCCGGCCCGACGGTCCCGCACACCGCCGCAGCCGCCAGCGGCCATGTAATGCTATACTGCGCCTCTTCGGTATTAGTCGGCAACTCCTGCGAAAGCGCCGCCGCCTCGGTAAAACAGCGCAGCTCTATCTGCTTGATGTCGGCTGCTTCCAGCTCATGCTCGGCCATCACCTTAATTACCCCGTCAACTCCCGGCTGCGCCCAGCGGCAGCAGGTGTACGGCTTGAAGTAGAGCTCCAACAGTCGCCACCTCTGGCCGAAATCTTCGTAGATCTGCGCGTAATCATCGTCAAAGAAAAGCGACGGGTTGCCGGTGAAGCCATCCTGCGCCAGCAGCGCCGCACACATTCCCGCGTATGCGCCCCAGCCGATTGCGTCCTTGGTCATTGCCGGCGTTGTCAGGCACCGCTCGATGGGCGAGAGCGCCGCATGGTACTCGGCAAGGCCCAGGGCCCAGTCTATCCGCGCGGCATCCAGGCCGAAGAGCTTCCCCGCCAGCGCCGCCGTCCCAGTGCTGCCCCAGGAGCCGGAGGCGTGATAGTGATGGTAATAGTCGTGGGTGACGACTGCGGCCCGCATCGCCACTTCGTAGCCTGCTGCGACCGCACACAGCAGCTCCTCGCCGCTGACCTCAAGCGCCTGGCAGCAGTTCAACCCCGGCATGATAAGAAACGCCCCCGGGTGCCCCTTTACCAGCCGATACCCGTCATCAGTGTCCAAGGCGTTCGCCGCCACGACATTGGCCAGCGTCGCCCCCGTCAGTGAGATTCCGGTCCCATCATGCAGCAGGCTGGCGGGCCCGTCTTTGAACTCCCGCTTCACAAACCCGGCCGCTATTCTGCTCGTCGGTGTGTGTGTCCCCGCGATCGCCGCACCTAAGCCGTCTAGAATACACAACGGCAGGCGTTGCTTGACCCGCTCATCAAGCACGTCATAGGATAGCGCTTCCACGAACTCAGCGGCTTTCGAAGCTCCCATCGCTCAACACCTGATGTCGAATTGGTCTCTTATTCTCCTGTCCACGTCCTCGGCAAATCCGGGCGGCTCGGTGCTTGCGATGATGTGCAACGCCTTGGCCCGCGCCACCGCAACGATATTCGGCCTACCCTCCGCCTGCCATTGCGCTCGGCTACCTCGATTGCTCAGCGTCGGATTGTAGATCTCGCTTCGCATCCTATCCAGCGTCAGCTCATCCGTCAAGTAGTTGCCTCCCGGGCCGACACGCCTGATGCTTTCCACTGCCAGTGCCTCTTCACTGGTATCTATGCCCTCGACGCAGCGCCTGGCCATACCCAGGATCTCGTTGTCAATCACGTACTGCTCGTACGAAATCGTTGACATTGCTTCCAGCATTCCGGCCGAGTGATGAATGTAGTTGGCCCCGGCCAGGGCGGCTTGCAGCACCGAGAACGCCTTCTCGTAGCCTGCCTGTATGTCGCTGCATTTGCTCTCGGTCAGCCCGGCGGAGTTATATATCGGCAGCCCGTAAAACTGCGCCATCTGCGCCGCGGCCGCATTCAGCATCCCAAACTCCGGCCCGCCGCCAAGGTACGAGCCATCGCGGAGATTGGACATCGAAGGCACCGCGCCGTAAAGCGCCTTCGCCCCGGGCCTGGCCGCTTGCGCAAGGACCATTCCTGAAAGCAGTTCCGCGTTGCTCTGCACGAGCGTACCGGCCAGTGTCATCGGCGAGGTTGTCCCCGCCATCGGCGCTGTTGACATCACCACCGGCATGTCGTGCTCAATGGCCCGCAGCAGCAACTCGGTACTGTGCGGGTCAATCCGCAGCGGCGACACCATCCAGCAGCAGATGAACGAGACGAAGGGCCGTTCGCGCAGCTTCTCCCTGGCCCCCGCGACGATCGAGCCCAGCTCCACCACCTGCTTCATCCCCGCAGCGTCATTTACTCCGGACATCACATGCTTGGTGGTGTTGTAGAGGGCGGCATAGTATTTGTTGACATCAGCCAATTGTGAAGGCAGGTCCTGCGGTTCGGTCGGGCGCACGAAGAAGTCAATGTAATCGAGGTTGTCAACCAGCAGCGCCAGTCGCGCAATATCCGCAAGCCGGCCGCTGCGCACCTGGTCGGTTTCCGGATCCACGACATTCAAAGCCGCGCCGCCTGTGCCCATGTGCACGCGCGTGCCGCCCAGGCGCAGGTCATGCTTCGCATCTCGCCCGCACAGGGTCACCTCTTTCGGTGCTTTCGCAAGCGCCGCTGCAACGGTCTGGCCAGCGATGTACACGCGTCCGCCCTCTATCCGCGCGCCTGCCTCTTGAAAGAGTGCCAGCGCCTCCGGGTGCCCGCACACGATTCCCACCTCGGCCAGCACCTGCAGTGAAGCCTCGTGTATCGCCTCAATGCCGTCTTCAGAAAGCGGGCGGTAGGTCGGCTTTTTCATGCTCATTTGCCTCGGCTTTGGATTATTTGTTTTGGGGTCTTTGGGCTCCAGGCAGTATAATATCCTGTGCGCGATTGCATGTCTATACGAGGCAATCTTAATCAACACGGGAAACCGTACTTCGCGGTGAACGAGTATATGTGCAGCTTACTTTCCAAGTTATTGTGTGCTGTTCTGTTGGTCATCGTTCTGATGACGAGCGCCACACTTGGCGCTTGCCAGCCGCCGGACAACTACGCCGCGGCCGCCAACGGAGCGACCATCACAGGGCCACAAAACGCATCCGGCAGCCACGGCCGGCCAAACTGTGTTATTGATGGCGAGGTAGTGGACTACGGCTCGCATCGCGGTTATGCCTGGGCTGATCTGGAGGTCCCGACCATCATCACATTCGCTCGCCCCGCCGTCATTGATACCGTGGAGGTGATTTTGCTAGACACATCGCTGCGCACCTTCTGCTACATTGTGAGCGTCTCGGCCGATGGCGAGCAATGGCGGCAGGTGGCCGACACCTCCGACACGCCGGTTTCCGGCTGGCGCATGCTTCAGTTTCCTCCTGTGGAGGCGAGGTACTTGCGGCTAGATTTCACAGCCACTTCGCTGTCGTCCGGTAGCTACCACCTGGTCGAAGTCGGCGCATTTCACCTCGGTGATAGCCGCAAAGCGGGCCCACTCGGTCAGGCCTGGCAGCACGCCCGCGTCCAAAGACATATAGCCGAGGCTGCTCTGCTCGCAGTTGCGCCTGCCCAGGCCGCACTACGGGACCCCGGCCTGTTCGGCCAACTGAAATCGGCGCCCGACAACCAGCCGATCCATCGCGACCTGTCTGACGGTACCCAGGCCCTGTTCTATCGCGATAAGGGCGCTATTATCGTCGCAATAGATGACGATGGCAACATGTCGGCCGCTGACAAAGGCCCCGACGGTATCAACGATTGCCTGGCCGTGGACATGAATGCCGATGGCCGCCTGGACCGCACCATTGACTACTCCGACACCAGCGGCGACGGCGTGGCCGACACTATGGTGCAGACCTACCTTTACGGAAGCACCTGGGGCAACCGGCCGTTCATGGTGGTGATCCGCGATTTCGATACCGGCCCGCTGAGCCTGTGGTACCTGCACAACTACGGCTACTGGCAGAGGGAGTGCCAGTGGCAGTGCGATTTTGCCGGCGATGGCTATTTCGCGATGTTTAAGCGCGATAGTGCTCAGAAGCGCTGGGTTGCCCACTTCGAGTCGCCGTTCTGTTTCTACGACCCCGATGGCGACGGTTTGCCCGAAGAAACTGTGCGCATAACGGCAAGCGACACTCTTCTGCGCACGCTCCGCTTCAGCATCAACGCCGACAATGACACCACCGAAGGCCAGCTTTACGACTACGACGTCGGCATCACCTGTCTGGGAAATGTGCAGTTGCAACCGGACGTAGCTGACACCTTCACCACAAGGAGCGGCGAGGAGACAGGCGAGTTTCTGAGCTGGGACAAAGCGCGGCAGACTGTACGGGAGATGGACTGGTCGCGGGCGCTTCTGATCTGGGACGAAAACGATCACAATGTAGCGCCCAGAGCACCCCAACACGAGCGTTGGGAGGGCATCCTCAACGCGCGCTACCGTCGCTTTCCGCAGGTAGGTGGCCCGCACTGCGGCACGCTCAATAAGCGTTATGAACTCGACGCCGACTTCTCCGGGCGGATGCGGCTTTACTACTGGCCCGCCGACGGCCGCCTGCATCTCTACGGCGCCGAGGTCGGTACGCTCGAGGTTGACTTCGACTACAACGGTCGCACCGACATGATAGTCCAGTACAGCGATAGCGATGGCGACGGCTTCTTTGACAGGCGCGAGATAGAATATAGGGCTTTGCGTTTGCCGGCTCGCAATATCGTCGGCCCAAAAATCTACTGCCCGCCTGCCTCTGATTCACCCGAACCCGTTACGATCCCCTACAGCTACAACGAGGTCGCCGCTTTCTGGCCGCAAGCCCTTGCCGATCGCATCGCAGACAGCGGCGCACTGCTCAAAGCCCTGTCGGAGTTCGCCAACCGCGCGCAGATGGAGCTTTCGGCCAGGCCGCTGGATTTCTATGAAAATGCCACGGCTGAGCAGTTCGCATACATCGAGCGGCTTCGGTCAAGCAGGGAAGCCGGCCGCTACTACCAGGACATCGCCATCGAATTCGCCTTCGCCCAATTGATAGCCGCTGCCGAAAAGGGCGCTGATGACGAGCTGGCTACGCGGCTGAACCGGGCGCGGCGACACTATGATCGCGGCCGGCTTATTGAGGCCGCCAAAGCTCTCAATTCCTCAGTGCGCTAGCTTCGGCCCTACTTCCCCGCCTTCATCTGCTCAACCGAGTCGATTACCGCATCCGCCATGTACTCACGCTGGTCTTGCGTCAGCGGGTAGAGCGGCAGGTGGGTGAACTGGTGGTTAAACACCATCTCCGTGTTGGGGCAGGTCTCGGCTATGGCGTCTGTGTCATAGCCCAGGTCGCGGCAGAGCTGGAACTTGTATAGCGGGGCAAAGTGCGGTATCTGCACCACACCGCGCGCCTCCATCTTTTGCTTGAACGCTTGCACATCTTGGCCGATTAGCTCGTGATCCACCCGCAGCAGGTACAGGTGGTGGGTGCTCTTTATCTCATCGGTGTCCAGCGGCGGGGTGATAATGCCCTCTACCTCGGAGAAGCGCTCGTTGAGGTATTCGGCATTGGCCCGGCGCGTGTCAATGACCGCCTGCAGCCTCTGCATCTGTCCCAGCAGGCATAGCGCCTGGATTTCGGTTGACGAATGGTTGCCGGCCACGAACGGCCCGTACTTGCCGGGCACCGCAATGACATCATAGAGCCAGTTCTTGATCTGCTTGGACAAGTCAACACCCAGGAAGCGGCACTGCGGGAAGTACTGGCCGAAGTCCAGGTCGGTCACCAGCAGCCCACCTTCTCCCAGCGCGTTTATATTCTTCACCTCGTGGAAGGAATAGGCACCAAAATGCGCAACTGTGCCAGCCGCTTTGCCCTTGTATATCCCTCCGAAGGCGTGGGCGGCATCGGCCAGTACCACGATGTCTCTTTCTTCGGCGAGCCGCATTATCGCGTCCATATCGGGCGGGTAGCCGCCGATATACACTGGTATGATCGCCTTTGTCTTATCGGTGATCTTCCGCGCCACATCGGCCGGGTCCATGTTGATGGTGTTCGGGTCAACGTCGGCGAACACTACTTTGGCCCCCGACTGCAGCGTGTACATCATGGTGGCGATGAAAGTTATCGCCGGCACGATCACCTCATCACCGGGCCCGATGTTGGCGTACTTGAGGGCGACCTCGAAGCCGGCCGTGGCATTGGTCAGGAAGCAGGCGTGTTTGCACCCCAAGAACTCCTTGGTCTCCGCCTCCAGCTTGCTTACGGTGTCGCCCAGGGATAGCTTCGTCGCCGGGCCGGACACCTCCCACAATTGCGCCAGCGCCGCCTCTACGCTCGCAGCCCTGGCTTCGTATTCGGCGTCCTTGCCTGCTTCTGGCTTCATCAGGAACCGAATGATCCGCATCAGGTCTTCGTTGGCCAGGTGCTCACCCACCGCCGCCCAGGGCACTCTGGCCTCTCCTGTGTCATACCGGAAATCGCTTGTCGGTTTGTCCTGCGCCATGCAATTCTCCTCCTTGAATGCAGCGCTGTGCTGCAACTTCTCGTCACAGACCATCACTTCGGTCTCGTATTCGCCGCTCGTGCCGCAAATTCCTGCATTTCGCACTATCTGCACTGCCGGTTGTCCCGCCAGTGTCGTTAGCCTCTTGGCCTACGCGTCCACCTGGCATATAATAAGCGCAATACGTCGCGTGGCTCGGGCATCCCCAAAAAATCCCGTGGGTCGGGCATCCCGCAGGCCCTGAGCTTGTCGAAGGGCTGCCCGACTCCGTATTCGTTGCCATAGGTCATTCTCCCCTTTCCCTGCGGGAGAGGGGCGCGGGGGTGAGGGCGCCTTTGCAATTGGGGGACACTACTAACAAGAATGGGGAAGACCCTTGAAACTGCTCCATATCGCTGACATTCATCTCGGGATCAAGGCCCTGGGCTTCGGCGACCGCGCCGATGATTTGCGCTGTCGCATTCAGACCGCCTTCGAGAATTCGCTACAGATTGCAGCCGAGCGCACCTGTGATGTCGTGCTTGTCGCCGGCGATCTGTTCGATTCTAACCGTGTCGGCCAGCGCACTTTGCATGCGGCGACATCCGCCCTGCAAGATCTGCTTGCCGCCGCCCCACAGACCCATATCTTCCTTATCCCTGGCAACCACGACTGCCTGGGCGATGACAGCATCTATCACGCCGCCGAATTCTCCCAACTCGGCGACCGCTTTCACCTGTTCACCGATCCGCAGGGCGAGACCGTCTATCTCGATCACCTCGATACCGCCATTCACGGCGTCCCGTTCGTATGCGATTTCAAGCAGCTTGATATCCAGCCGTTGGCAATGCTCTCGCCGCACCCTCAGGCCGCCCTCAACATCGCGATGCTTCACGTGGGAACACCGATGGCATACTGGGACGCTGCCGATGCTCCCAGTATCAGCCCTGAGCAGATTGCCGCCTCGGGCATGGACTATATCGCCCTGGGCCATTTTCACAATGCCCAGAACTGCGATGCCGGAGGCGTGGTCGCCCGCTATTGCGGCCCTCCTGAGCTGATCAATATGCAGAGCCCACCCGGGGCCGCGCTGCTGGTGGAGATGGGCGCTTCCGGGGTCAGTGTCGAACCTCTCCCTGTGGCCTCCCTGCGCCTCCAAGAGGCCGAAATCCTCGCTGCCGAGCTACGGTCCGAAGCCGACCTGGCCGAAAAGCTGCGCGAGTATGCGGCTCAAGACCTGGTCCTTGATGCCGAGATCGTTGGCATGTTGCCGCTTGGCGTGCGGCTGCAGATTGAGCAGCTTGCCGAGGAGCTGGCCGACGATTTCTACCGGCTCAACCTTACCGACAACACCGCCGTCGGCGAGCTCGATATTGACGAAGCCGAGTATCCTGAGCAGTACGTCACGGGCAAGTTCATCCGCCTGATGCAGGAGCGCATCGAGCAGGCACAGGACGCCGGTGACGAACCTGCCGCACGCATCGCCGCCGAAGCACTGCGCCTGGGTGCGCATCTGCTGCAGGGCGGTGAACTGGAATGAAGATTTCCCGCCTCAGCGTTACCGCCTTCAAGGGCCTGGCCGATGGTGCCTATGATCTGGCGGCCGGCTTCAGCGTCATCCGCGGCCCCAACGAGGCCGGCAAATCCAGCTTCCAGCAGGCGATTCTTGCCGGCTTGTTCGGTGACCCGACCAGCTCCGCCGCCCGGTACGATCTGATCCACTCGTGGCAGGCGGGCCGCAAGTGTAGAATCGTGCTCAATCTGGATGCGGAGGGCGAAGAGTACGAACTTGTGCGCGACTTCGAATCCGGCGAATCTTTACTGACATCACTGGCAGGCGGAGCTGTGACATCCGGTCGCGATCCCGTAAAGGCTGCTCTTGCCGAAATCGCCGGTCTCGGCTCGGAGCCGGTCTATACGACCACTGCCTGTCTCAAGCAGCAGGACCTGGCAGAGCTGAGTGCCGGCGCCGATCTGAGGGACATGCTGCAGAAGACCATGACCGGCGGCGATGACGAAGCAAATGTCTCGGCGGCACTCAAGAAACTGGACAAGGAGATAACCGAAAAGTTCAGAAAGGGTCGCAGAGGCGGAGAAAAGGGCCCGTGGCTGGCTGCCGAGGCAGAGCTTGAAGACAGGCGCGAGCGTCAGGTCGAAATCCACGAGCAGGTCGGCAGGACCGTCGAGGCCCGTAACACCATCGCGACTCACGCCGACGAGTTCGAGGAAAAGCAGAAGGCCCTCGCCAGCCAAAAGGCTTTGCTCGACCGCGTCCAGGATCGCCGGGAAAAGCAGGAACAATACGATGAGCTTGAAACCAAATGCAAGGAACTACAGGCTCGCATCCAGGAGGCCGAAAAGCTACACCAGGCCATTGCCCAGCGCGAGGCCCAGCTTGCCGAGCTCCCGGCCGTTGATCCCAAGATCGCCGATGACCTCAAGGCCGTCAAAGCCGAGCTAGGCAGCAGCGAAAGCCAGCTCCAGGAATTTGAAAAGCAGATAGCCAGACTTGAAGACCAGGCCCGCGCCCTGGGTGAAGACAGCCAGAAAGCGGCTGCACAGGCCACGAGGCGTCGTACCGCCGCCATCGGCCTGGCAAGCTCACTCATCATCGTTGCGCTCTCGCTTTGGCAGGGGCTATCCGGGGTTGTCTTGGCCTGGGCATTTGTGGTTCTGGCACTTCTGGGCGGCGCGTTCAGCTTGGCGATGATATTGCGGACCAGGGGGCGCAGCAGCAGTGACATTGAGGCTCAAATCAGCGGCCTCGAAGGCCGGCGCAGCCAGCTTGAAGAGCAGATGGCGAGACTGCGCGCGACACAGTCCGAAGCCCAACAGGCGGTCGAGGCTGCACTGCAGCAGGCCGGAATTGCGACGTTGGAGGATTATCTGCACGCTGCTGAGCAACGAGCAGACCTCGTGGAGCAGAACGAGAGAGATGCAAGCAAGCTGTCCGGCGTGCTCGGCGACATAGAACTCAAAGATCTGCAGGAGACGCTTAGCCAGCTCAATCTTGACCGGATGGCGCTCAGGGAGCTACTTGAGAGCCCGGAAATGGTGGCCGCCGAAATGGAGCCTGCTGAGCTCCGCGCCCTTGAAGCCGAAATCGAGGAACTTGAGGAGGACCTGCGCAGCCTCGATGACAAGCTGCGCAACGCTCGTGCCGTGCTTGCGCAGGCGCGCTATGATGTCGAGGACGAAATCCGCATTGATGAAGAGGTCGCCGCCGCGCAGCAGCGTGTTGACCGCCTGGCCCAATACCAGGAACTCCTTGCCCTGACCACCGAAGTGCTCGAAGAGGCTCGCGAGCAGACCATGCACAGTGCCATTGACGCCGTAGGCCCGACCATCAACGATTACCTGGCGGTGCTCACGGATGGCCGCTACGACCAGGTGCAGATCGGCGACGACCTTGCGCCGGTCGTGTACTCGCAGGAAAAGTCTGACTTCGTGGACCCTGAGAAGGAACTCAGCCTCGCCACCAAAGAGCAGGTGTATCTGGCTTGCCGCCTCGCCTTTACCAGCCTGCTGTGGGAGACAGACGGCCCGCCCATCCTGCTCGATGACCCACTGGTGAATTTCGACTCAGCCCGCAAGGCGAAGGCTCTGGCGCTGCTGAAGCAGATCGCCGAAGGTCGCCAGGTGGTACTGTTCACGTGTTCAGAGCAATACGATCAGGCGGCTGATGAGGTAATCGTTCTTGAAGGTCCGGATTAGTCGGGGTTACATCTCATACTCGCGCCGCTTGTGCAGCAGGTACAGGAAAAACGGCCCGCCAAGCATCGAGGTGATGATGCCGATTGGTATCTCGCCACCGAGGCGCGCTCCCAGGTCGGCAAGCGTCAGCAGCACTGCTCCGGTCAGGCCGGCCGTCGGCAGCAGCCAGCGGTGATCCGGCCCCACCACCAGCCGCGTAATATGCGGGATGATCAGTCCGATGAAGCCGATGACCCCGGACACCGCCACCGCAGCCGCGGCCAGCAGCGACGACAGCGTCAGCAGTACCAGCTTGACCTGCTCGACATTCAGCCCCAGGTAGTGCGCCTGCTCATCGCCCAGCAGCAGGACGTTGAGGTCGCGCCCGTACAAATAGACCAGTGCGCATCCCAGTAGCGCGAACGGCCAGATCATCTCTACCTTCGCCCAGTCGGCATTGTTGAGGCTCCCCATCAGCCAATAGACTACTCTGTCCATCTGCCCCTGGCCGTAGGCAATCAGGATGAACGAAGAGGCGGCCGAGGCCATCGCGCCAACCGCAATGCCGGTCAGCAGCAGCACACCCACCGGTGTCCGGCCGCCTCGTCGTGAGAGCAGATAGACCAGGGCCGTCACTGCCAGCGCACCCACGAACGCCGACACCGTCACCGAGCTCAGGCGCCACAGCCAGAAGTTGAAGCCGAGCATGATCGCTGCGGTCGCGCCCAAGGCGCCACCTGCCGACACCCCGATTATCGAGGGCGCCGCCATCGGGTTCTGGAAAAACGCCTGCATCACCACTCCCGCCACTGCCAGGCACGCGCCCACTAACATCCCTAAGAGCAGTCGCGGCAGGCGGATGTCACGGACGATGGTAATGTCTTGTGTTTCGATATCAGGCGCGGCTTGCTGTCCGCTGGCAAGGGTCCACATCACCCGCAGCGCCTTATGCGCCGACATCCCGGAGGTGCCGTGGGTTGAGGACAACACGAAGACCGCGAATGTCGCCACTAACAGCGCCACGACCATGATGCCGCCGCGTGTGTTCATGGTCGCTCACCCTCTGCAGGCGCGGATGCGACTGTGACGCGCGGGCGTCCCGCCGGTGTGCGATCCACCAGCACCTTTGCCCCGTAAATCGCCTCAATCCGCGCGACAGTGAATATCTCCTCAGGCGAGCCGTCGGCGACCAGGCGGCCGTCCTTGAGAAGCGCAACACGGTCGAAGAACGCCGCTGTCAGGTTGAGGTCATGCGACACGCACAGTATGGTCTTGCCGTGCTCGGCGTTGAGTTCGCGCAGCAGTTGCAGAATCTGGAGTTGGTGGTTTATGTCCAGGAAGGCCGTCGGCTCGTCGAGGAGCATTATCGGCGTCTGCTGGGCCAGACAGCGCGTGATGGTCAGCCTCTGCAGTTCGCCGGCGGAGAGTTCCGTCACCGGCCGGTCGCGTAGATGCTCGGTATCAGTGTCGCGCATCGCGGCGGCGGCGACTTGGCGGTCCTCAGCGCTTTCGCCCTGCAGTCGGCCCAGGTGCGGAGTGCGCCCCATCATCACATATTCCAGGACCGTAAATGAGAACAGGAGGCTGCTCATTTGTGGGACTACAGCGATGTGCCGCGCGATCTCTCGGCGAGTGTAGCTTCCCAGCGGCTTACCATACAGCAGCACCTGGCCGTTGGTAGCCGGCAGCACTCCGGCAAGCGCCCGCACCAGCGTGCTTTTGCCAGACCCGTTAGGTCCCAGCAGTGCGATCATCTCGGCGCTGGCGACGCTCAGATCAACGCCGTGCAGCACCTGTCGCTGCTCGTAGCCGGTGACCAGATCGCGCGCCTCTAAGACTGCTTCGCCGCTCATTGGGCTCCGTTTCCTACTGAGGTGCATTCTCCGCACCATTTTGCGGATGCAGAAGCTCCACCATCTGCTCCAGCGCCTGCAGCAGTCGCGGGCCGGGGATGGTTATGAGGTCATCATCAATGACGTACACGCGCCCGTCTTTGACCGCGGGAAGCTGGGCCCATGCGGGGTCTTTGCGCAACTGCGCCAGCAGCTTCTCCGGGCTGTGTGCTCGCTCATCGCCGGCGTGAGCGGACGAGAATATCAAGACCTGTGGTGAGGCCGCCAGCACCGTTTCCTTCGACACCTGGGGCCAGGGCTGGTCTGCTCCGGCGACCCTGGCCGCGATTACTTGCTCTCCGCCGGCGTCTTCAATCAGGCTGGCGATAAACGAGCCCTTGCCGGCCACAAAAAGCGGGTCCAGCGACAGCACAAACACGGTCCTGGGCCGGCCCTTTTCGGCCACCGCTACGCGTGCTCTCGCGACCGCGCCCCACCTTCGCCACTGCAGTAGAGCCACTACATCGGCTGCCACCATGGCATTGCCGGTCAGCCGCCCGAACATCTTCATACACGAAAACACGTCCTCCAGAGTCTGCGGATCAACGGCAAGCACCTGCATGCCGAGGTCTCGCAGCTTTTGCAGCACCTCTTGCGCTGTGCCGCGCGAGGTGATAATCAAATCCGGCTGCATGCTCACTATTTTCTCATAATCGGGGGTCAGAATATCACCGATTTTCGGCTTGCGGAGCATCTCAGGCGGATAGTCTGTATATTTGTCAACCGCTGCTATGTGGCTCGCCGCGCCGATTTCACATAGCATCTCGGCGATGTTCGGCTGCATGGTTACAATGTTGAGAGCCGGCCCATCCAATTCGATATCCGACCCGTGGGCGTTGGGGAAGGTCTGTGGCCACGTCTCACCGCGTGAAGTCATCTGTGGAGCGTGTGGCGGCGGTTGGGCTGGGCCTTCTTGCGTTCTTGGCTGACAGCCGCCGATGGTGAGCATTGCCGCGGTTGTCGCCGCCAGGGCGAGCAATAGGTGGCTGCTCAGCCTTGGCGCTCTCCGTGTCGTGGGTCTGTTGAGTGGTGTGAACATGACAGCGCTCTCACTGGTTGCGAATAAAAAAAAGGCCGCCTCGTGGCGGCCTGTGATACACGCTGTTTTGCCCGCCCTCGAGGGCACATCAGGCTCGCAGGGCCGTCTCCTGGCTTCCGGATCGTCCTAATCACCCGACCTTCCCGTGGGAGCATCCCGGTGGTCGTCGTGGGCTTTCGTACCCGGTCACAGTTGCGGGGCAGCGGCGGATTTGCACCGCCTTCCGTAGTGTCTATCAAACACTACTCTGCAAGCTTATTCAGTTTGGGTTGAGTTTAGCACAGCAGCGGCGGCTTTGCAACTGCGCCGTTTCGTTTGACAACGTCGGACTATGTGGTATAATGTATTTGGTGATCTGAACCTCGGCTCATCCGGGTATTAGGATCCCTCCGGGCAGCGCAAGCTGCCCTTTCTTTTTGGTCATATGCGAACGAAGCCTCTGGGGTCAGATGAGGAAGCTGCCGTGCAGAATATTGGCTGCAGCCTGTTGCAGTAGTTGTGCCCTGCCTTCTTCTTCATGTACGGATTTGGTGACAACTCCTGATAGACCAGGTATGCAGCCAGGTCCGCCGCCTGGATGAAGTATGAATGTGCCGAGTCTCGGAAATTCGGGTCCTCTATGATTCGTTGAACTGTGAGATTTCGGGATCCGGGGCCGAACTGACGCTGGTGCGGTACTGGATTCCAGTGACGCATCTTGCGCAGAAGGACGGTCAGTTTCTTGTCATCAGTATGGTCAGGAAACAGCATTCCACGCTCGTCAGGATTGGCCGGGCCCCTGAAGTTGCGATGGGACAACGTGTTCTCGAAGCGTTGCAGCAGAGCGCGCCAAGCGATCCCAAAGACATTGTAATCCGCGGCCTTGTTGGTTTTGTCCACGATGATCGTAATGAGATTGAGGTCGGCCAGCCCGGCCAGGCAATCGGCGAACTCCCGGATGATGGCCAAGCGATCGTATTTCTTAATCGCCACCAGTTTTCCTGGCCGACTTATCAGGTCGCCAGCGTGTAGCTCGTCCCGAACGCCGAGGCCAAACTTCGACTTGATCCCGCGACGGAAATCAATCAGCGTATGGAGCGCATCCTGCCACCTGAGTTCGTGAATGACCAGCCCAGTTAGAACGAAGTAGTCGGTGGGTGAACCGACGAGGCCACAGTCGCCGCTTTCGTCAACGTACATCACATACATGGTCCGATGCACACACCTTCCGTCGAAGCCGGGCAGTGTAGCTACCCAGCAAACACTGTGGCCCGTGCGCAGATTGGGGTCCCGCTACAGGGCTTCCGGCCCCACCAATAACCGCGTGGGCGGCACGGGTGGTCTCGTGAACAGGGTAGCACTTATTGCTACCGGGCACAATCCGAATTCGCAGCGAATGGAAGCGGCCCCCGAACCGGTTGGTTGGGGGCCGCTGTAGTAAGTTTCGTTGACACTGCCATGCAGTCGGCCTACGCAGGCCCGGAAACCTCCGGAACGCTCTTCATTGCCTCGTCTATCTGTTCCTGCGGCAATTCGTAGTCCTCGAGCTCGCCGGTCAGGTAAGCCTCGTAGGCGGCCATGTCGAAGTGGCCGTGGCCGCTGTAGGCGATCACAATGCACTTCTCTTCGCCGGTCTCCTTGCACTTGAGGGCCTCATCAACGGTTGCTTTGATGGCGTGGGCGGTCTCCGGGGCTGGCACATGGCCTTCGCTGCGGGCCCAGGTGATTGCAGCCTCGAACACCTCATTCTGATGGAAGGCGCGAGGCTCTATCACCTTTTGGGCAACGAGCAGAGAGACCAACGGCGCATCGCCATGGTAGCGCAGACCACCCGCATGAATTGGCGGTGGCACGAAGGTGTGCCCCAATGTGTGCATCTTCACGAGCGGCGTCAGCTCGGCGGTGTCGCCGAAGTCGTAGCGGTACGGGGCACGGGTCAGCGTCGGGCAGGCGGTCGGCTCAGTGGCGATGATGTCAATGTCCTGGCCGTCGAGCTTATCTTTGACGAAGGGGAAGCAGAATCCGGCGAAGTTGGAGCCGCCGCCGACGCAGCCGATCAGCATATCCGGCTTCTCGCCGGCGATGGCGAGCTGCTTCTTCAACTCCAGCCCGTTGATCGTCTGGTGCAAAAGCACGTGGTTGAGCACACTTCCCAGCGAGTATTTCGTGTCGTCGTGGGTAGCGGCATCCTCGACGGCTTCGGAGATGGCGATGCCGAGGCTGCCGGGTGAATCGGGGTCCTCGGCGAGAATGGTGCGCCCGGCGTTGGTGCGGTCGCTGGGCGAGGGGATGCACTCTGCGCCCCATGTCTGCATCAGAAGGCGGCGGTACGGCTTCTGCTCATAGCTGATTCTGACCATGTAAACCAGGCACTCGATGTCAAACAGCGAGCACGCCAGCGAGAGCGCGCTTCCCCACTGTCCGGCGCCGGTCTCCGTGGCGATACGGCTGACGCCTTCCTGCTTATTGTAGTATGCCTGTGCGACGGCAGTATTCGGCTTGTGGCTGCCGGCCGGGCTGACACTCTCATTCTTGAAATAGATGCGAGCGGGAGTACCGAGCTCCTCCTCGAGGGCGAGTGCGCGGTGCAGCGGGGTCGGTCGCCAGAGCTTGTATATCCGCATGATATCGTCCGGGATCTCGATCCACGGCTCCATGCTGACTTCCTGCATGATGAGTTCCATGGGGAACAACGGGGCGAGATCCTCAGGTCCGAGCGGCTGGCCGGTGCCGGGGTTCAAAGGCGGCATCAGCGGCGCCGGCAGGTCCGGGTTGATGTTATACCACGCCTGAGGTATCTCACTTTCCGGAAGGAATATCTTGGTGTCATCCATTTGCACTTGCCTCCTTGGTCATTTTCGCCGTGTTCGTAACGCTGCAGCACACCCCCGGCTCATCGGCCTCTGGCTCTCCTGCCATTCTCCGCCGACTACACTCACAGCGCTTTTTACGGGCCTGATGCCCGCTAGTGGCGACAGACTACTAGAGTCTCCCGGCAGGCGTGCCGGGAGCGTATTGGTGTATAATATTAAGCAACTGGCGCCACGATGTCAACCTCACGCCGCAATAAGGGTGTGTGAGGATTGTGGGTAGGTGACAATGAGGGGGGCTGCGGCTATCGGCATGGGCGCCATCTATCACGGCCTGCGGCAGACTGGCCGCTCCGAAAGGCAACGAGCATGGACGGCGAAATGATTGCAAGTTAGAAGGTGAGTAGTCAGGTAGGTGAAGAACAATCATGTTGAGGCTTAATGTGGCAGTGATTGCATTGTGTATTGTGATCGGTGCGAGTGGGATAATGGCAGATGGGCCGCCCAAGGTCAAGGCCGAGCAGTTCATCGTGCCGACACGCGAGGATTTCTTGCGGGCGCTGAAGCTGGACACCCCGGAGCTGGCCGCTGTGAAGGCGGCGCTGGACAGGGGTGACATAGAGGCGGCGGGGAAGGCGTACATCGCCTACTTCCGTGCCAGGGAGATACATCCGCCGGTAGCGCCGAACTGGTCTGCGATGAAGCGTAACCCGGACTACAACACCTCCAGAGCGGCTTCCTGTCTGGCAGGACATCTGTGGGACGGCTACTCGGTCTATGAAGTGCCTGAGACCGGCATTGACTGGCAGAAGGCGCCGCTGAGCTGCCTGACGCGATTTCCGGTAATGAGCCCCATTTGCTACGCGGCCCACCACACGCGGGATGCGAAGTATGCGCGCTTCATCGTGGACCACATCAAACAATACATGGGGGCCTATGCGGTCGAGGAGTTTGTGGGCAAGGATCGTCACGGCTGGCGGGGAGATTACACGCCGGCGCTTCCCTGGCACTGGTGCATGATTGACATGCGACTGTCGAAAATGGCTGAGGCGGTGGCGCTGGTCCGCAGCTTCCCGGAGGTGACTGACGAGGAGTTGCTGCAGATTCTGCAGCGGATGTACGAGGAGACGACGTGGCTCCGTATGTACATCAAGGCAATGGTTGACGGCCGGCACAACGGGGGCTGTAGCTGGATGGGGACAGTACTGGATGTGTGCGCGGTGCTTGATGACTTCGCGGCGACCGACGAATGGCTCCAGTACAATGCTCAGTTGCTGGACCAGTACATTGACCAGGCTTTCTATCCCGACGGCATGTGCATAGAGCTGACGACCGCGTATTCGTTGTCTGTGGCCCACCAGACGCAACGGATGGCGTATGCGATGCGGGAGCAGGCGGGCTTCGAGACCGCGAAACCGAAGCTGGCGGCCATGGTCACGTGCATGACCGCTTTCGGCAAGCCCACCGGGCGGGTGCCGTCATTCGGCGACTGCTATGCCAGCTATGCTACGAGTGCGGCATATAAGCCGCTGCTGGAGTACCTCGATTTGCTCTGGGCCGCCAGGATGATCAAAGGTGAAGACGGGCTGGCGCCGCCGTTCCTGGTCTGGCCGCAGCCGGATCAGGAGCAATGGTGCGGCTATTATGCGATGCGGAGTGATTGGACGAAGGACGCAGTCTTCATGATGATTGACGGCGGGCCCTGGGGGACCTCACACCAGCACGGCGACAAGCTGAGCTTCGTGGTGTCCGCGCACGGCGCAGACCTCATCATAGACCCGACACCGACGCGGTACCACAACAACGAGCCGGACCGGTTTCTCTCGCGCCAGAACAACGGCTTTCTGCACAACAATATCACCGTTGACGGCGTGGACGAGTACATGAACTGCCCGCGCGAGACGAAGGAGCCTCTGGAGAATACGTGGGAGCATGGAGAGCACTACTCACTGTTTGCCGGCAGCTACTCATTCGCGCCGGTCAAGGCCGTCGAGTGGCAGCGGCGGATGCTTTTCGCTGACAAGTCGTACTGGCTGCTGCAGGACGTCATCAGCGGCGAACAGGAGGCCGCTGATATCGAGCAGAACTTCCAGTTTGAGAAGGATACGGAGATCGAGTTCCGGGAGAACATGACGGTGGCGACGGCTCCGAATGGGGCGCGGCTTGTGCTGATGCCACTGTCGGGGGAACTGAAGCCGCAACTGACAATCGGGGATAAGCAGCCGCGCACGAGTTACTGGCCTGACGGCAAGCCGAACCAGACGCTCTGGGGGATGGAGGGCGATCGCAAGAACCACGGGCGCGGCTGGACGGGCCGCTGGAGCAGGAAGCTGATGCCCGCGCCGGCGGTGACGTATGTGGGCAAGCTGAAGCTGCCTGCGATGATTACGATGGCGCTGATTCCGCTGAAGCCGGAGCAGAGCATTGATGACCTGCCCGGGATAACGGCCCGGTCCGCTGATGCCACAACGACATGGACATTGCCGATTGCAGGAGGCTCAGTGAGCCTCACTACATCGGTAGATGGCTGCCAGGTACAGAAATAGGAGGCCGGTGTGGAGAAGCTGTATCGTGGTGAGAAGGTGACAAGTTGGGCTGAGCTGGCAGCCTTTACCGGTCGCGCGGCTGCAGAGATGATCGTCGGCGAAGACCGTCAACGCGCCTACGTACTCTGCCATGATCAGCTCCACATCAACTACGATGACGGCGTGGAGTTTCAACTGCGCCAGGAACAGGCCATACTGTGCCCGCAGACTGTTGACTTCCTGTATGGGGAGTTCGTGCGGTCGCCGAGGTATGTGCGTGGTTCGCGGCCGGGGCTGGAGGCGACTGTGGCCGAGGCTACGGCAGGCTGCCGCACGGAGCGCGAGAAGGTCCTGGCATTGATGCGGCTGTGTCGCGATCTGTACCAGAAGAATACCGGCGACTGGTCGGAATACGTCTATGGCGGGACCGAGGAGGAGCTGTTAGAGAAGGGCGAGCAGCTTTGTGAGTGTCTGGGGAGGTTGATGGTTGCCCTGTGTGAGGTGATGGGCGTTACCGGCCGCATTCTGATGCACGACATCGGTGGGCATATCACTTCGGAGATACTCGTCGAAGGCCGGTGGGCCTACATTGATCCGCGTGCGGGGCTGTACTGCTTTGGCGCAGACGGCGAGTTCGTATCTGCGTGGGAGATCTGGCAGCGACCTGAAATCCTGCGGGAACAGAGCGATGAAGTCAAGGCCGATATCTCTGAGCGCTGGACGTGGGAAGAGCGGGTCGAGACATGCGAGCGGAAGTACTTCCACCCGCTGGAAGTGAACGGGTTCGAGAACTACAGCCTGGCCGATGCGGAGCGTTACAGCTACGTGCAGAAGACCCAGCAGCAAGCCACGGCGGACGGCCTGTTCGTCATTAGCGATGAGTACGCCGCCGCAAGCAACCGCGTGTTCGGCTTGCCCGGGTAGCAGGCCGGAATTGCTGCCCGCTGACTCGAAGGAGTGTGGACCCATGACACCCCCCGTACTGAGATATGGCGTCATACTTGCGGCAATGTGCCTGCTATTGGTGGTGAGGACAGCTATGGCGAAGGGAACTGCGGCGGAGCAATTCATCGTTGCCGGGCGTGAGGCGTTCATGAATGCCTTGAAGCTGGATAAGCCGGAGTTGGCCGAGGTCAAAGCCAATCTGGAAAAGGGTGATGTGGCGGCGGCGGAGAGAGCCTACATCAAGTACTTCCGCAGCAAGCCGCTCCCGAAATCCCCTGCGCTGATAGACTGGGAGAGCGTGCAGCGGGATGCAGGCTACAATCCGTCGGGAGTGGAGGCGTTCATGGCCGGCCACATCGCGAACGGCTATGACGCTCCGGCGACAGGCATTGACTGGCGCGATGCGCCGCTTGTTTCGCTGACGCGGCTACATATCCTGACCCCTACCGCGTACGCGTATTTCCATACCGGGGAGGTGAAGTACGCGCGTTTCGTTGTGGATCATATCTATGACTACATGCGGGGATATCCGATTGAGGAGTGGATCGGCAAGGAGGATCAAGGCTTTATCGGCGATCTGACAGTCTGCCGGCCGTGGCACTGGTGCATGGTGACGCGGCGGCTGCAGCAGGAGTCGCGGGTGCTGCCGCTTGTCCGCAAGTGCGAGCAGGTCACAGACGAGGAGTTGCTGACGATCCTGCACCGGATGTACGAGGAGGCCCGCTACCTGCGGGCGTGGATGCCGAAGTGGCTTGCTGCGCGGCACAATGGCGGGCTGGCAGCGATCCTGTGCATGACCCCCACTTTTCTGGTGCTGGAGGATTTCAAGGGCAGCGACGAGTGGATGGAGTTGTGCCTCAACGGCCTGAGGCAGTATATGATCGATGCCTTCTACCCGGATGGCACCTGCATTGAGCTGAGCACACCGTACTGCGGCGGGGTCATCCAGATGGTGATGGAGACAGCGTACACGTTGTATGGAACCGGGGAGCAGCTTGGACCGTCACAGCCGCATCTCAATGCGATGGTTGATTGGGCCATCGGGGTGTTAAAGCCGAGCGGAGATTGTCCGAGCTTCGGCGACGGCTGCGGCCACTCGCTGAGCTACATGCTGCATGAGGAAGTGGTGCGGAAGCTGGAGGTGCCGTGGGCGCTGACGCTGCTGGGCAAGCAGGACGAGCCGCTGCCGCCATATACTGTCTGGCCGCGACCGGGCCAGGAGCAATGGGGCGGGTACTACGCAATGCGCAGCAACTGGAGCAAAGAGGCGCTGTACATGTGCATTGACGGCGGCGTCTGGGGCATCGCACACCAGCACGGCGACAAGCTCAGCTTCGAGCTTTCCGCGTATGGGGCGGAGTTCATCGTTGACCCGACTGGCACCTACTACCACAGCCCGAGGCCGGATGCCTACCTCTCACGCCAGCAGGCCGGATTCCTGCACAACACGATCACGGTGGATGGCGTGGACGAATTCCGCTATGTGCTCGCCGATGGCAAGGCGACGCATCTGCGGCCCACGGAGATTAGCGAGCCGCTGGACAACACCTGGGAGCACGGCGAGGACTACAGCCTGTTCGCCGGCAGCTACTGCTTCGAGCCACTCAAGCCGGTGACGTGGGAGCGGCGAGTGCTCTTCGCCGACAAGCGCTACTGGCTGCTGCAGGATGTGCTGACAGGGGATCAGGACGACGCCGAAATCGAGCAGAATTTCCAGTTCGACATAGACATCGAAATCGAGTTCGATGGGACCACAACAATTGCCAGAGCGCCGAACGCAGCCCGGCTGGTCATCGTGCCCTTGACGGGTGACCTGAAGCCCGTGCTCACGATCGGGGACAAGACGCCGCACGTGACCTATTGGCCGGACGGCATCGCGACTGATGACTGGTATCCGGAGGAGGTCTGCCAGGCCGTCACCCATGGCCGCGGCTGGATGGGGCACAACGGCCACAAGCTGATGCCCGCGCCTGCAGTGACGTACGTGGGTGATGTGAAGCTGCCGGCGATGCTCACACTCGCTATCATCCCGCTTGCCCCCGACGCCGACCTCTCCGACATCCCGGAGATAGCCTCGGAGATCAAGGGTGACGTCTCGACGTGGGTGCTACCCGTCAAAGACGGAACGCTGAGATTCTCCACCTCGACCGAAAGCTGTGCCGTATCTCAGTGATCTCAAAGCACAGGTGCGCGCAGAAGCTTTCTATATCTTCCAGTATTCGTCAATGGGCCGCTGGTAGGCGCGGACCTTGCCTGACTCTACGTCGGCTGGCTTGACCGGCTTGCCGCAGGTCGCCGATTCGTAGAGCGCGAATGAGAGGCACTTCGCCTTCATGCCCGCGTGCACGTCAACTTCCGGAGCGCGGCCTTTGGCAATGGCCTCCACGAAATCCCAGCACTCGTTGGAGATGCCATCGGTAAGCCCGTAGGGGAAGAGCTGGTCCTTTCTGCGCTTGCTGAGTTGCTTGAGATAGCGCTTTTGTATGTCTTCGTAAGGCACTTCCTTACCGCTTTTGAGCTTCAGGTCAGCACCGAGCTGGAATGCGTGCATCCAGTTCTGGCGGTCCTTGAATGAGCCTTTTTCGCCGTAATAGACACCACTCTGCACCTCATGGCCGTATCCGGTGCACGACCAGCTCCAGTTTCCGATGAGGCCGCTTTCGAAGCGTAGCGTCGCCAGCCATGTATCTTCGACATCCACTTTGCGCTTGCCCAGTGTCGGGGCACTGACGGTCGCGTCATGCTGGCTGGTCAGAACGCAGTAGGCTTCTTCGACCGGCCCGAAGACATGCAGCATCATGTCGCAGAAGTGCACGCCACCATCGAAGATCTGCCCGCCGCCGGTGAGCAGCTTGACGGCGCGCCATGCCAATGCGTACTTCTTCCAGTCAAACGGCATAACCCCCATAACTTCCATCGAGAAGAAGCGCGGCTTGCCGATCATCTTCTTCTTGTTTATGGCCCATTCTATGGCGCGCGGGGGCAGACAGCGGCGAACCTGCTCGGCGGTGGCGATCATCGCCCCGCTCTTCTCGGCGGCTTTCATCATCTTCTTAGTCGCCCTCACCGTGATCCCCACCGGCTTTTCGACCATCACATCAACGCCCTTTTTCAGGCACGGGATAGCGGCGGTGTGGTGAAATGCGTGCGGGGTGCAAATATCGGCGGCGTCAATGTCTTGTGCCTTCAGCATCGCTTCTACGGTTGCGTATGGCGTAGGGTTCATGTCCGCCGACTGCCCCAGGCGCTTGACGAAGCCCTTCGCATTTTTCTGATTGGTGTCGCAGACGGCGACGATCTCGAACTTGTCATATCCATTCTTGACTAGATTCTCATACCCGGTCAGATGTGCTCCGGCCATACCTCCGCAGCCGACGATAGCCAGCTTGATCTTCTCGCTCATTTCTCACAGCACTCCTCTGCGTAGTCAATTGGCAGCGTGCGTCGCTGAGGGGATTTCGCCGCCGATAATCCTACTCCTCCGTGCGCAGCTAACAGGTACCAATGCCGTTAGTGGCGAATGATATATGTTGGCCGATAAGGCTTGGGCAAACATCGTCACATAGGGGAGTAGCCATGATTAGAGTAAGTCTGGTGCTGACAGCCGTGTTTATCCTGTTCATTCCGGTGGGATGCCTTGCGCAGGATGACCAACAACTGCGGGAGGCTGTAGCGACCGCGGAGCCCGAGGAGCTTGGCCCGCTGTACTACGAGCAGTGGCAGAAGCTGACCGAGGGTGAGAACCTTGCTTCGGGCCTGGAATTCAAATTCAACCTGCCCTGCAACTGGTACATCTGCCAGGAGGGCGAAAATGGGCTGGAGTTGACCGACGGCGAGCTCAACATGACGGAGAAGTACACGATATGGTTCTCCCGCGATGTGGCCGCCTGGACCGGCACCGACCGCGTCAATCTGTGGGTTGACCTGGGCCAGGCACAGCCGATAGACCGCGTCGTGGTCAGAGTACAAGGCCGGCCACTCAACGCGCCTCGCATCGCCGAGATCTATGCCAGTGACGACGGCGAAACCTGGCAAATTCTCAACACCTACCAGCAGGGGCCGATTGATGCTGAGGGCGCCTACTATCTGCCCCAGGCCGGTGCTTATGTTTTCCCGCTGGCAATGGAGGCAAAGGTCAAGGCGCGATATGTAGGTATGAGGTTGTTTCTTTGGTCGCGGCATCTGGTCATTGATGAAATCGCGGTGATGAAGGGCGCCGATGAGTTGCCTGCACTTGCGATGGCGGACAAGCCTGAGAAATTCTTCCACCAGCAAGGCATCGCGCCATTTTTTGTGCGTGACGTAATCCCGGTAACAGCCGATGTCGGCACACTGACATATCTGCACTACAACGACCCGGGGCTGGACGAAGAAGCCGACCTCAAGATCGTCTGGGACCTGCCGCCCGAAGTAGAACTGCAACTGGCCGAAGATAGCAGCGTAGTAAAAGAGCAAATCATCCGAGATGGGGTGACCTACAACCGGTACATGATTTCGCCTAACAGAAGGTCACGGCGGGCGGGCGCACTATTCCCCAGGGCCTCAGCCAGGCCCGGGACCGAGTCCAGAAGCTATCTCGGCGCGTCGGTCAATGGCGAGATACAGAACATGCGGCTATTCCCGCTGCAGGTCATCGAATTCCCCAATGCCACACCTCCGAAACGCCTGCATACCAGCTTGTGCTGGGGCGGTTGGTTCACCTATCCGCACGATCCTGCTCTTCACAAGCGCCTGGGCCTCAACGCCATCGGCTGCTTCCCGCGCTACTGGGGCAAAGACTGGTGGAAGAACCCCGAGACAGCGGCTGATCAACTGGCCGACCTGAAGCTGGCTCAGGACGCGGGCATAGATGTGGTGATGAACCTCGGCTACGTCCATGCCCTCAAAGCCGAAGAGACGCGCTGCGTGCTTCCGGACGGCCCGGCGGAATTCCTGTGTCCCAGCTACCGGGGCGAGAAGTATCAGGAGCTGCTGGGCAAGATGGTCGGCTTCTACGAGCGCATCAATCCGCGATGGCTCTTCTATGACATCGAGTTATGGGGCTATCGCGACCCGGTGAAGATGGAAACCTGCAGCCGTTGTAAGAAGCGCTTTGAGCAGGGCAACTACAAGGATTTCGCCGACTTCCTGGCCGCCATGGGCACCGAAATGATTGGCGATGTTTACAAGGCCTGGGAGGCCAAGTGCCAGGAGCTGGGCCGGCCGCCGTTCCATGTAGGCTTCTACGATGTTTACCGCTGGCCGGAGCGCGTATATCACAACGTGTGGGATTTTGATAGGCTCTATCCCGGCTCGCTGCATTTAGCCATGCCGAGTCTGTACGTCGGCGGCCGCGCCGAACAGGTTGCCGCCAAGATATCAGGAATCCGTGCGCTCATGGATGCCAACGACATCATTCCGTGGCTCACGCCCGGCCAGGATGGCGAGTTCCCGCCCGCCGGCCAGCGCGACCAGATCCTCGAAGCATTTTGCAACGGTGCTCGCGGCATTACCTACTACTGGGCCGGCCAGACCGACCCGCTCGAACTGAAAGTCATCGCCGAGACGATTGACCTGGTGCGCCCCTTCGAGGACATCGTCGTCGACGGCAAGCCGATCCAGGGCCTGAGCGCCGATTCGGAGAAGGTAAAGCTCTGCGGCATGGCGCTCGGCGACGAGGCGCTGGTGCTGGTCTCGTGCTACAAGTACCGACTGCCCCAGCGGGCCATCGTTAGCTTCGCGGGCGAAGGGGCCGTCTATGACGCGGATGCTGGCGTCGAAATCCCCAGACAGGCCGGCGGCGCTTTTCCGGTCAGCCTGCAGGACCAGCAGACCGGGCTTTACTACATCGGGCCTCGCTACAAGCAGCGCACAGCAGAATAGCCGCACACGTCAGCGCGGAGCTTATTGCCGCGGCTGGCACATCTCTTGTCGTCTGGCGGAGCCGGTCGAATCTTGTGAGGCCGGCCGCCATGCCTTACCAAACGGCGTGCAGACAACCCAGTAGATACCAAAGATAGATCAGGAGGGACCGAAGTGAAGACGATCACGGAACCACAACGCGAGATACCTGTGGTCAGAGAGGTTGATGTGGTAGTGGCGGGCGGTGGTCCGGCGGGGATTGTGGCTGCTATAGCTGCTGCCCGGGCCGGAGCCGACACGCTCCTTGTGGAGCGATACGGTTACCTGGGCGGCATGATCACCGGTTCATGGGTCACTGCTATCTACGGCTTTGGCAGCCGCCAGAGGCAATTGATACTGGGCATTCCCCAAGATATGGTGGATCGGCTCAGCGAGTGTGGCGCATGGGAGGTTCTTGAGGATTACAAACCGGCCGGAGACGGGTGCACTGACGCCGAGATGTTCAAGTGGGTTTCTTTGGAGATGCTTCAGGAGGCCGGAGCAGAGGTGCTGCTCCATTCCTGGGTGGTGGACGCGATAACCGAGGACGATGAGGTCAAGGGAATCATCGTCGAGAATAAGTCGGGTCGCCAGGCCCTTCTGGCGCAGGTCACGGTAGATGCCACTGCTGACGGCGATATCGCCAAGTTTGCGGGAGCCGCTTACCAGACGCGTGACGACTATGTAAGCGTCAGCGAAAGGGACGGACTCTTTGGGAGAGACAAGCTGCCCCACACGCTGGGCGTGAGAATTGATGGCGTGGACAGAGAGGCGGCAGAAAGATTCAGGGAACAGAACCCGGAGCAATATGCCCAATTGATGGCGCAGCTCGAACAGCAGGGCGGAGGCCTCGACCTGCACGCCTGTGGTACTGCGGATGGAGACGCTCTGGACGCGTGGGATTTGACGCGAATGGAGATCGAGGGCAGGACGAAGATCATGACCAGCTTGCTCTTCCTGAGGGAAAACCTTCCCGGCTATGAGTCAGCTCACGTGGCCGACACCACTCCGCAATTCGGGGTGAGGGAGGGCAGAAGGATCGTAGGCGAGTACACCCTCAGCATCGAGGATATGGCTCAGGCGAAGAAATTCGACGACGGTATTTGCAGGTGTGGGTCGTCCGCCGAGGGAGAGGAATATGACATCCCGTACCGCTGCCTGGTTACTGAGAAGGTAGATAACCTCTTGGCGGCCGGTAGGTGCATCTCGATCGGTCCGGAGGCGCACCTGTCACTGCGCGGGATCGCCCCATGCATGGGCACCGGGCACGCGGCCGGAGCGGCAGCAGCGCTGGCGGCCAGGGCCAAGGTAAAGCCCAGAAATCTAGACATCGGCCAACTACGCGAACTGCTCATAGAACAAGGAGCCTACTTAGGACAACCCGGCGGCTAGCATCGCACGTGGCTAATCAGCAGCAGTTGGGGAGGACTGGTGCAGTGCGTGGCGAAGGCTAGGCTGCAGCTTGATTAACTAGCGATCGTAGGTGGTTTCATGTCTCTAATCATTGGTTTTGTGCTACTGTGTCTGTTGACGAGTATTCCGGCTGGCGGCCAGCCGCCGCCACCTGCTGAGCGTAGTTACGGCTACTGGCCGCCGGAGGAGGATGTACGAGAGGCACTGGAGATATTCGACGCGTACCCCAAGGAGCAGGCGTTCCAGGGCATGGGCACGTCTGAGGCCGTAGAACAGGCTCGGGCGGACTACAAGCCAGGCGATCCGCCACCTGATGCCGAGTGGGTTAACTACTGGATGGAGAAGAGCGATGACTTCATCTATGGCATGATCTCAGCGGAGAATCCCCGCTCTCTGGTACCCAACTACAACCAGGGCTGCCCGCTGCATCTGGGCAAGAGCACGAGTATTCTGCCGGTTTGGGGTAAGCCAAACACATATCGGTGCAAGTTCGGCGGCGAGGAATGGGCCCCGGGGATGAAGGTGAAGAATCCGGCGACGGGCGAGATGGTCGAGATCGTGGATGATGGCAAGGGTTGGCAGCCGCCGGAAGGCTTTCCGCAGCACCAGATGTTCTACTTCAAGCCCGCCTACCGGATGTTTTTGCTGAGAATGCTGATTTCGTACCCGTACGGGGCACCGTTTGACTTCGACGGGCCTGAACTCAAGGACCGCGGGCGGCCCGTTTATGCCCTCGCATGGGCCTATGCCGTCACGGGGGAGCAAGAATATGCTGACAAAGCGCTGATCATACTCAACAGATTGGCGGAAACGTACCGCTGGTACACCTCGCGTGTTGATACCAAGGTTGACCACCGTGTGTCAGCCGCGCGGGGCTATGTCGGCGACCATGTCTTTGAAAACGGACACATCAAGAACCTGGCGGCCAGTTACGACCTCATCTTCGACGGGCTGAGTGACGCCGGTGCAGTCGTAGATTTCTTCAACAACAAGCAAGGTGCCGACTACAACGGCGACGGGCAGACCGATACGGAGGATATCAGATACAACATCGAGCACAACCTGTTCGGCTACTGCTGGGAGTTTTTGTACCGCGCCGCCCCGCTGGGAACCAGCAATGGCCGGATGCTCAACCTGGAGGCAATGGCACATCTCGGGCTCGTGTTCCGCAACGACAAGATGATCCAGGAACTCATAGACGGGCCCGCCGGCATCAGGCACGGGGTCATCGGGGCTTTCTACAGAGAGGGCCGCGCCCACGAGGACTCCAGCAGCTATTCTCACACTGTCAACAGATCGTACCGGGGTATTGGCGGGGTGCTTTCTCAATACCACGGACGGGAGATCTACACCGACGGGCTGGACGTTTACAAGGAGTTCGGCAGCCGCTTTGGCATGATAGACGCGTGGAGAGAGAAGATCTCCTGCGATGGCGGCTTTTTCGGCTACGGCGACGGTGGCGGCACCAGCGCATTGGTAGTTCCACGGGGCGAACTGAGCGAGACATTCCTGGGCCATGAAGTCGGCATGACTTTGATGCACATGGGGAGTGACTACCGGACGCGCACACACGTCCTGCTCTACCACGCGAACTCAGGCGTCGGTCATGGCCATCCTGACCAGTTGATGCTCAAGATCATGGCCTATGGCTACGATTTTGCGGCTGACCTGGGCTACCCGATGAACATGGGTTCCCCTAAGCGCCGGCAGTGGCTTGACAGGACCATTACCCATCCCACCGTGCTGATAGACGAGACGACGCAGCAGCGGGGGAGCTGCGCTTCGGAGGATGTCTTTGGGGCCTGCGACTGGGCGCAGGTCGCCTCGGCGTATTCCTACGATACCTACGCTCAGGCGGCCCTTTACCACCGCACTGCCACTGTGATACAGGTTGATGAAGAGCATCACTTTGTGATTGACATCTTCCGCGTCAAGGGTGGCTCGCAGCATGACTATCCATTTCACTCCCACAGTGGACAGGACGGCATAAACTTCGCAATCACCTGCGACGAGCAGTTGGGCGAGCGTGCAGGTACACTGGCTGGTGAGGATGTAGAATATCTCAGCACGACCAAGAACGGCTATTCGTACGTGAAGGACATAAGGTCCGGCGATGTGGACGCGACCTTCACAGCAACCTGGCGCACGGGCGATGAGGCGGGTACGGGCTACAATGTTCACATGCTCGGGGCGCCGGGCCGCGAGGTCGTCGTCGGCAAAGGCGAGGCGAGGGGCATAGTCCACCGCAGCCCGCTGGACGCCTATTTGGTAGCGCGCAGTAGCGGCCAGGAGGACCTCACTACAACCTTTATTGCCGTTCACGAGCCTTTTCAGGGCGAGGACATGGGCCTGACTGTTGAGGCCCTGCCGGTGCCGATGCCAGAGTACGGCGACAACCAGATCCCGGCGGGAATCAGAATCACTACGGCTGACGGCAAAGAGTACCGGCTGCAGTCGGTTATAGTGGCTCTGAAGGAGGGGCAACGCTATGAAGGCCCGCAGAGCGTCTTGATCGAGGGCCCGCAAGGGCGGCTTGCAGTGAACTGGCCGCCGGGTGCAGATGGCGAACCAACTCGCGGGGAGATCGTAGAAGTGGACTACGAAACCAATTGGATGAAGGTAACCACAGAGGCCGACCTGACCGACGCGCCAGGACAGGTGATCCACATCCACAACCCGCTGTATCCCAGGGCGACCGCCTTCGACATCAAAGCGGTCGAGAGAATAGCGGGCAATGAATGGGGGATTACAGCCGTACTGGAGCCGATTCTGGCAACAAATGTGATAACCGAGATGGCTGCCGACAACGGGGAAATCATATCGCCTTACAATATGGCCAAGCAGCGCGAATGTCGCCGACTCTTTGACGGCAAAGTCATAATATGCCAGCAGGAGCCTGCGGAATTGATGCGCATAGCTTCGGTGGAAACGGTCACTCGCGACGGCATGCCGACTCAGATTGTTACGCTGCAAAACGTGGAGGACACGGGCAACTTCGCCGCGAACAATACATACGCGATTTACGATTACGGACCAGGCGACACCTGGTATATCTGTCGCACGCAAGTGACAGGGAACTGAATAGTACATTACTTGACAAGGAGGAGTTACGATGCGCCGCACGCTATTCGTAGTGGCTTTACTGGTTTTGGTGGCGAGCGTCTGGGCCGCCGACGTTCCAGAAATCACCGAACTGAAGGAGATGTATCTTGACACCGCTCTCGTTACTGACGGGGCGGCAGACTGCATCATCGCCGTTCCGGATGAGATCGGCTATGGGCCGCTGGCAACCACACTGGCCGGCGCCATCAAGGACGCCTACGGGGCCGCGCCGCCGATAATAATCGCTGCTCAGGTCACCGAAGAGGCCATGAAGGCGACCAATGTCATCGCGCTTGGTGTATTCGCCAACAACCCGGTGGTGGAGAAGCTCTATCACCGCTCGCTGGTAATCTACGACTGGTCGTGGCCCAAGGGCGAGGCCGCCTACGTCATACGCACCGTCCACGACCCCTGGCTGACCGGCAAGAATGTGGTCTGTGTCGGCAGTGTCACAGCGGAGGGCTGCGCGGCGGGCGTTGACCGCTTCATCGAGATACTGGGCGAGAGCGAAGGCGGCAGCGTTGGCCCACTGATCGAGATCACTGGCGCTGGAAATCCGCCCAGCGAAGAGGACGTTGTCGCGACTCTGGAGAGCATCGAAAGTAACACCTCCTCCCGCTCGATGGGCAGCGTGGCGGTCGGATACTGCAACTCTTACTTCACAACCGGCCATCCGCAGTGGGCGAAGCTGTTTGTCGCCGCGATGAGGAAGCTCATCAAGCTCTTCGAGGAGGAGGGCGACGCCTCCGATGTCCGCAGTTGCCGCCTCATCTTCAACGAGTATGACCGCATTGACGAGGGGCCGGCCTTCACCAAGCAAGAGCGCCTTGAGCTGGCGAATCTCTTCCACCGCTTCGCCAACCTGATGCCATACGCGACACGCGAGGTGAAGCCGTCGGTAAGTCCGCACGGCAACAACTGGAACGCGACCGGCGCCTCCCACGCCGGCATGTACTTGACACGCTACTACCCCGAACTGCCGGTCGGCAAGGCTCTTCTGGACAACATGGATACCTATTATGAGCCGAACATGATCAACTGGAAGGTCAACGAGGACTGCCCCGGCTACGGCAACATCACGCTCATCGGCAACTATGACTGGGCGTTGAACCGGCCGGACTCGCGGTACTTTGACCTGGACTGTCTGCGCAAGATGGCCGACTACGACATGTTGATTACCGACAATGCCGGCCGCGTCTCCGGCTTCGGCGATGCCAGCGGCCTGGGCGGCAAGTACCTGGTCGCCGCATACCCGCTGGCTGCCTGGACATACAAGGACGGCCGCTATCTTTGGTGGTGGGAACACCACGGCTTCGGGCCTGCCCGCTACTGGGTGCCGCCCGAGATAATCCCCAGAGAGCGGCCCGATGATATACTCGGCGTCAGCAAGGCCCCGCTCGCCGAATGGATCTACAATCGTGGCAGCGGCGGACAGAGTCGGCAGTTTCCCATCGCCGACTGCTTTGACAAGGTCTCCTTCCGCAGCGGCTTCGAAGAGGCGGGCCAGTACATGTGCATCAGTGGCTTCAGCTACGGCTTCCATTCTCACGCCGACGCCAACTGCATAGTCCGCTACTATGACACCGGCCAGGTGCGCCTCTACGACGACGGCTACATGATCCCGTCGCTTGCCGAGCACAATACCGTCACGATTTTGAAGGACGGCTGGGCCGGCAGGACGCCGGAGCTGTCAAGGGTCATCGCCGAGGCCGACTTTGACGATGTCGGCATCTTCTCATCGCGGCTCGACGATTACAACGGCGTGTGGTGGGATCGCACCGTTATCTGGCCGCAGGGTCGCTACTTCCTGGTCGTAGATGATCTGCGCTGCATTGAGCCGGCGCAGTACAGCTTCCAGTGCATCTGGCGCACGCTCGGAAACGCCAAACTGGATGGCCGGCGTTGGACTTCCGACAAAGACCCCGGCCGCTTCAACCTGGTGGCGGCCTCTAACGCGGCGCTGTCCGAGAAAGAATCGGCGGGCACGTCGCTGAACGCCAAGCCCTTCCCGATGACCGAGGCGCGTGCCCTGGTGCAGGCGGCGAAGGCCGACATGCAGCCCGGCGACAGCTACCAGTTCGCCAATGTGATGTACACCACCAATCTCGAAGGTGATGCGCAGCATGTTGACATCTATCGCGCCGGTGACAGCACCACCTACATAGTGAGTGATGGCGGCAAGTTCGCAGCCGCCGGCATCAAGCGCTCGACTGTCATCCCCGGCACCGCCATCGAGGCGGGGGCGTTCTATCTCACACCCGATACTCTAACTGTAGCAGCGGCGACCAGGCTCCGCATTCTCGGTCCGCTGCTGGAATCAAATATGCCGGTCAATGTGCAGCTCAACCTTGCTACCGGCGAAGCCCAGGTACAGGCCACCGAGCAGGTCGAGCTAACTTATGTCTCCGCCGAGGGCGAGACGACGGAGATGTTTGAAAAGGGAACGCATGCGCTCAAGCTGCGGCCCATTGACAAACCGGCGCTACAGGACATCGCCGACACGCTCGGCGAGAAGTTCCAGCAGTACGCGTCGGCGGCCGCTGGCGTGGAAGAGCGCGCTGTGGGCACCGGCGAGAAGCTGGCAAAGCTGTGGGAGTATAATGACTTCCGCGCCTACGCCAACTTCGCCACCATGCCCGCGGTCACATTGCAGGCGGACCGCACGCCCATGACGGCTGCTGAAGCTAGCTACGGTGTAGGCAAGCCGCCGGACCTGCTGCGCCCCAGTGGCAACGTCATGTTTCGCGATGGCGAGACGGTCCAGATTGACATTGACCTGGCCCAGCCGAAGGAGATTCGCCAGATTGTCATCAAATCACGCCAGCTCAAGACCTTCAACGGCGGCTGCGGCGTCAGCAAGCTCACGGTCTGGATGAGTGACGATGAGTTCGCCAAGGATAAGCGGGTGTTCGGCGAGCTTGAGAACTCAAAGGAACTCGAGGACACCATGATGCCATACAGCCTGATGCCGGAGAAGGCGATGACCGCCCGCTATGTGCGCATCGAGGCGGTGCCCTATACCGAAACCCACAACGTCTATATCGATTCCGTCGAACTCAACGGCATCGCCCCGAAGACGGAAATCGCTGCCAGTGGGTTCCACCTCAACGCGATGGAAGTGGCCGATATTAACGAGGATGGCCGTGATGAGCTTTTCGTTGCCGGTACGGACAAGGCCATCCATGCCATCGGTGCGGACGGAGCCGCCCTGTGGAAGTACCAGCTCCCCAACATAATCAACGACCTGACAGCGGTCAACAGCACCGGCACAGGCGATTACCAGATCGTCGCCGCCTGCGAGGACAAGAGCATGTACTCGGTCAAGCAGGACGGCACCGAGAATTTCACCGTCCAGCCACCGCCCAGAACCTACGCCCGTGCCGGCTACCGCGGCGTCAAACCCTTCATAAGCCGCCTGACCGTCATCTACAACTCCGATATTGATAACGACGGTGACGCCGAGATCATCATCGGCTCGGCCAACTGGCGCACGTATGTCTATGACCATACTGGCGAGCTGATCTGGGACGAGTGCTGCTGGGCCCATACTCCCACTTGTGGGGACGCTTTTGACCTCGACGGCGACGGCAAGAAAGAAGTCATCATGGGCAATAGCTACACCAGGGCGGTTGTCTATTCGCCAGAGGGCAAGGTGATCGGCTCCGGCGGCGGCAGCGGTCACGCCGGGCCGACCGCGATCGCCTGCGCAGACCTCGACGGCAATGGCACAGGCGAGATAGTCGTCGGCGACCGCGCCGGCATAATCTGGTTCCAGGAGTGGCAGGGCCGCACTCTGCCCACCTACAAAACCGGCATGGACATTAGCGCACTGGCGCTCGGCGATCTGGACGGCGACGGCAAACTCGAGACGGCGGTAGGCTCGAAGAACCATATCCTCTATCTCTTCGACGCCGATGGCCAGCCCCTCTCCCAAACCAATCTGCTCGCCGTCTGCCGCGACATTACTATTGCCGACGTGCTCGGCGACGAGGCGCCGGAGATTATCTGCGCTTGCGAGGACGGCACGGTGAAGATACTCGACACCGAGGGTGAGGTAGTCGGCTGGTACCAGGCCGCCGGGTGGATGCGCTATGTGGCGGTCTGCGAGCTGGACGGCAACGCCGACACCAAGGAGATTGTCGCCGCCTGCGACGACGGCAGCGTATATGCCTTGCAGGTGACGCAATAGACAGATTCGGGAGCGCAACGATATACCTACTCGCGTGGCACAGGCTTGCCCGCCGTAGCTTTGGCGAAGGCGGGGCTTTTCAGCCTGCTATCGCGTCAGGCTTCCACAAACAACTATCGCGTAGGTCGGGCTTCCAGCCCGACAGCATTTTGCGGTTCGGAAGGGCCGCGTCGAGTTGCGGTGAGCTTGTCGAACCGCAAGGAGGCCGGCCCACTTGGTACAGAGCGGCTACCGCACAGCTAGACCATCTCGGAGTAATCGCATGAAACCAGGCAGCATAACTGTCACAGAGGCAATCAGCCGCGGGGCCGACCCAGCCTCAGGCGCGGAGATTAAGCAGTTGACCAGCGCCCCGGCGATTCACGATCACATCTACTGTGAAGTGCCTTATATGGACGCATCGTCGCGCTGGCTGATGTACACGGTTGCCTCTCGCGCGCATGGGCCCGTGGAAGTCTGGCGGGCCGACTTGGAAAGGAACTGGCTCACACCTGTCTGCCAGGATATGTCCGGCGTCCACCGTGGGGTTGCCGTCAGCCCCGACCAGCGCTATTTCTACTGTCAGCGCCAGTACGCGGAGGACGAATGTGAAATTGTCCGCACCGAAATTGCCACGCTCGAGCAGGAGACCTACCGCATCGAAGGGCTGCCTGAAGTCCGGTCTATGGGCTCTGTCGCTCCTGACAACAACACCTACATCTTCGCCACGAAGCTCGACAGGCAGCTTTTCGGCATCGTGAAATGTGACCTGGCGGCCGGCAAGTGGGAAGTAATCCATGAGGGCACCGACATCTGCAATGCCCATCCGCAGATCGAGCCGGGCAGGGGAGATGACTATCTTATCCAGCACAATCGTGGCTGTGAGTTTGACGACCAGGGCCGCTGCATAAGACTGACTGGCGATATCGGCGCCACGCTGTATCTGATTGACAGCAATGGCGGTAACTACCGCGAGTTGCCGGTTGGCAAGCCGCAGACCTGGCGCGTGCAGGGTCATCAGTGCTGGGTCGGCGGTACCGGCGAAATCCTGCTTACCATAAATGGCAGCCCCACTGCTACGGCCAATGAGATGAAAGAAGAGGGCATCCTTCTCGCCGTGCGCCCCGGTGATGAGCAGGCCCGCGTGGTGGCTAAAGACTTTCTGTACTCCCATCCTAATGCTTCACGCGATGGCCGCTTCTTTGTCAGCGATACCTTCCACGACGCGGCAATCGTCGTCGGCTCAATCGAGACTGGCAACAAGCGCGTGCTTTGCCAGTCCGGTTCCTCTTTTGGCAGCCCTCAGTACACCCATCCGCACCCGTACTTCAGCCCGGACTGCAAGTGGGTCATCTACAACTCCGACTGCACCGGCATCCCGCACGTCTATGCCGCGCGCGTTCCCGACGGCCTGCTCGAGGAGCTCGAAGACCAATAGCGACATTGCATCGGCGAATGAGAAAAGGCCTGGAGTGCCATCAAAGGCGACTCTCCAGGCCTTTTTCTGTTTGGCAGATGTGCTATCAGCTTATTCGCAGATTGTCCGCCGCATCGCCGTAGGCCTCTCGAATGATCGCAAACTGCGGTGTGTTCCGTGCATCGAAAGCACCGCCCCGGCTGTCAACCGGGTTCACAATCTCGAGCGGCCTCGCTGCCAGGGCGGCGCAAAGCTGTGGCAGGTCGTAGTGCAGCAGACAGCCCCGGGCGATGTCGGCCATGTGCGGCACCGTGTATTCGCCGTCTCTAATCATCAGCTCGTACGACCACAGCGTATCCTGGAGCTTCACGCCGGCTAGCCCTCCGTCCAGCACCGCCGCGTGCAGCGCCCAGATGCCGGCGCGCCCGTGCCCCTCAAGTACGATGTCATCATACCCACCTTCATCTCGCAGGAACCCGATGGCCGCCAGAATGTCGCGCACTCGCAGCCGCAGCAGCGAGAAGCCCATGATTTCGGCAGAATAGGCAGCGAACGCCTCCCGGCCGAGCAGACGGGCGCTGTTGCCAGGCCTGTCTTCGAGATCGCCCTTGCCGTGGCGTCTCAGGTCGGAGATGCCGGTCCCGCACACTGACAGCAGCGCCAGGGCCTCCTGCCGGGCTGTGTCCTCTGTTCCAGGGCCGACATCCTTGCGAGTATAGAGGATGCGGCTCTGGTCTGCGATTGCGCGGGTGATGTGCTGGCGAATCCACCATGTGGCGTAAGTGCTGAACTTCTCGCCGTTGCTGGGATCGAATCTCTCAACAGCGCGCAGCAGACCCCTATAGCCTTCCTGCGCCATATCCGCCAGGCTCATGCTGCAGCGGCCCTCATATTCCCGCGCGATGCTCAGCACCAGGCGCACGTTAGCCACGGTGAGGACTTTGGTCACCACTTCATCTTCAGATGCCTCCGCAGCGGCCCCCATGCTATCGAGCTCCAGCCCATTCGCGAAACAGGCTCTGATGGCCATCGCCGGCTCGTCCATAACCACCAGCCGCACCGCCTTGCCGTCCGCGCCACTTTTCTTCGTGAATAGCCCCGCGTACAGCCCCGCATCGGTCGCGATTAGCCTGTAGTCGGTTTCAGCATCGGCCTCCAGGCCCATGCTGGCCGGATCGAAGGCCTTCTGCTTTATGATTGCCACCGGAGCAGTGATTTCCAGCACTGCCGCGACCGTCTTCCGCAACTCTTCGCGTGGTCGGGCAGTGGTCAGGTCGGCCCTCTGCTTTTCGAATACCTCCAGGTTGACCTCATAGACCTTGCGGCTGTCTGTGGAGGTGACCACCTGGCCGGTGTCCGTGCAGTAGAGCTGCTCTTCCGGCAGGATGTACCGGTCGGGGTCCACATCGGAAGTGGGCATGTCGAGGAAGCGGCCGAGCCACTCGACGGCGGCGTTGCGGATTTCCGCGCTGAAGCCGTGCGGGCCAGCGCCGACAAACAGCTCGAACCTGTCTGCCACACCGAGCAGTTCGTATATCTGCCGGCAGAACTCAGCCGTCTCCTGCGCACCGTGCAGCGGGAAGTAGTCCTCCTCGGCAGCACAGAGGCGCAGGGCTCGCGGCGCAGTCATAGCGGCCATCTCGTGGTGATCCATCCCGCAGGCGAGTTGTCCGAAGATATTCTGCTCGCCATCGGCGATCATGTCACTTTCTTGCCGCGCCTGAAGCGACGTCAGATAACAGACCGGCGCGGCCGCCTTGATGCGATCGTCAAGCGCCATCAGATACGTGGTCAGGGTGCCGCCGCCCGAACATCCGGTGCATCCCAGCCTCTCACCGTCAACCTCGGAACGCGACTGCAGGTAGTCCAGGCACCGCATCCCGTCATGGATACGGTACTTGGCGATATTGTGGCCGATTAAGTCGCACTGGTTGTCCATCTGGCTGTGTTCGCTCGTGCAGGGCCCCACGGTGGAATCGCCGATGCTCTCATCATAGTACTGCACCCTTTCTCCCTGGCTTATCGGATCATAGACGAGGGCCACGAAGCCGTTGAGGGCCATCGCAATACCGACAGCCTGGTACAGCTCGTACATACGCCCGTTCGCCGAATGTCCGCACGGCACCAGGACAGCCGGCGCCCTGCCGGCCAGGTCCTTGGGCACGTACAGGCTGGCGGTCACCAGGAAATTGGGATGGCTTTGCAGGATCGTCTTTTCAATGATAAATGGGCCAGAGTCAATGGTGCCGCAGACCTTTGCGTTCAGCGGAGTACGGTCGGGAAAGCCTCCCAGCGCCGATGCGAAGTATTCGCGCAGTTCCTTCTGGCGCGCTTGCCACTGCTCTGCACTGGTGATCGCTTGCCTGCGCTGTTTGTTGGCAGCGTACAGTTTTTCCGCCATTGCCGTCAGATAATCCGGCAGCATTGCTGCGTACGGGCTTGAGAGGTCGGCTTGTTGGCTCATGCCAAATATGCTCCTCACTTATCCACAGGTTTTCAACATTGAGAGCCCGGTTTTCCACAGCTTCGGGCGTATTCCCGCAGTCACTGCACACACTTTTCCACAATTCGTCTCCCTCGTCCCATGGTCCGCGCTTTGACGGTTATGTACATTTTCGCGCAGCCGAGTTCCACGCGGATGCCCTGCAGTTGTCAGTCGTAATGGAGGGGCCTGTCGCAGGGCGCTTTGCAGAGCAAAGCTCACAAGGCTGGCCCAGCCGTTGCCGTTGGCCGTTTGGGTGCGCAGAGTTCGCCACGACAGCGTCCTGCGTGGGCCGGCCTCTCAGCGCCCGATACGACAGGGCGCTGCTCGACGCGGCCCTTCCAACAGCAGGGCAATGTGCAATGGGAGGCTCTTGCAAAGCTCTGAATCCCTTTTTTGATTAGAAACCTGCATAGCTACTGTGGAAGCCCGACCCCAATTGTCGGCCTTATCAGGACGACCTTGGCATCGCCGAGAATACGTCCAAGTCCAGGTTATCGGGCTGGCGACTCCCAAGCAGATAGTATCCGGCCACCGCCACCATCACCGCGTTGTCGGTACACAACTTCGGTGGCGGACAGTGCAGTTCTACTCCGGCCCCAGCACATTTTTCGCTCAACGTCTCCCGCAGCAGCCGGTTGGCCGCCACGCCGCCGGCGATGGCCAGGTGCTTCACGTCGGTCTGCTCGATGGCCTGCATGGTGTTGCGCACCAGCGTGTCCACCACGGCCGCCTGAAAGCTCGCCGCAAGGTCAGCCACAGTCTGCTCATCCGGTGCCGCTTCATCTTTGCCCTGAAGCTCCTGAACTTGCCTGATTAGCGCGGTCTTCAGGCCGCTGAAGCTGAAATCGAGGCTGTCGGATACTCGAGGTCGCGGCAAGGCGAACGCTTCCGGATTGCCTGCTTCGGCCGCTTTGGCCACTGCCGGGCCACCCGGGTAGCCGAGCCGCAGTACCCGCGCCGCCTTGTCGAACGCCTCGCCTGCCGCGTCATCTCGCGTCAGGCCCATGACCTCGTAATCAGTCGCGTGGGCCATCGTCACCAGATCGCTATGGCCGCCGGAGACTATCAGGCATACCGCCGGCAGGTCTGCCTCTCGCAGCGACTTTTCGCACACATCCACAAAGTTGGCCGCCACGTGCGCTTGCAGGTGATTGACGCCGACCAGCGGCAGCCCGGTCGCCGCATGGTACGCCTTGGCCGCGCTCACACCGACCAGCAGCGACCCGATCAGCCCCGGGCCGTTGGTGACGGCGATCCCGCTCAGATCCCGCCAGCTAACTTGCGCCTGGTCTAACGCCTTTTGTGTTACGCTCACCAGCAGTTCGGTATGCTTGCGCGATGCGATCTCCGGCACGATCCCGCCGAACAGCGAATGTATCTCCTCCTGCGAGGCGATGACGGAGCTGAGCACCTGCCGCCCGTCCTTGACTACTGCCGCGGCGGTCTCATCACAGGATGTTTCGATGCCTAAAATGAGCTTTTCAGATGCGCACGCGCACGTCATGTTGGTGGCGTCTTCTCCAGTCGGCACAAAGCTGTTCGATGGCCTCTTGGCACTCCGGTTCCTGCAGGCCGCTTATTTCAGCAATCACGGCGTCCTCGTCGGTGTCTCGGTAGTAGTTCTTGCGTATTCTGACCGGCGCAAACCCCAGCTTGGCATACAGCCGCTCTGCGGCCTGGTTGCTCGCTCGGTATTCCAGCGTCACATAGGTCCCGCCCACGGCGACGACCTTGCTTATCAGTGTCAGCACCAGCAGTTCGCCCAGCCCCATCCGCTGGTACTGCGGGTCCACGGCCAGTGTGGTGATATGCGCTTCGCCGGCATAGTAGTGGGCCCCGATATATCCAGCCAGCTCTCCGTTGACCTCGAGGGCCAGGTATATCTTCCTGTCCTTGGATCCCTCCAGGTCTGCGCCCATGCTGTCCGGACGCCACGGCGAACTGAAGCACTGGTACTCTATCAGCATTATGTCCCACAGATCCGCTATGGTGGCGTAGCGCAGCAGCACACTGTACGCGGCGCTCTGTTCGGACTGTGGCATGATACTCCGCCTCGTCAATCAATCCTGATGCCGCGCGTCCGCTCGGCCTGGGATTGCAATACATATTCCGGCCTGAGTGCGGCCACCTGCTCGAAGCTGTATTGCGGCGGCCACTGTGCCAGCTTCAGCGCCACACTTGCCCGCGCCAGACCACACGGCGGACCGACCACGTTCAGCTCGCCCAGCCGTTCATCGGCCTCGGCCGCCTCCGTCAGTCCGTTGCCCACGACCAGCTTCGCGTTTCTTATCAGTTCGTAGAGTTGCTTGTGTGCGACCAGTTGCACGGAGACCACATCTTCCACGGTGTCGCCCTTTACCCTATAAATCCCCGCACACACGTGCCCCACGCGGGCTCTTTGTACTACGGCCACAGTGTCCGGCTCTGGCCCGCAGCCCATCGCCAGGATGTGCTGTGTCGGCACGCCCACCACTGGCACCTCCAGCGCGTGGCCCAGCGCCTTGGCGGTGGTCACACCGATGCGCAGGCCGGTGAAACTCCCTGGGCCGGATGACACCGCGATCCCGTCAATGTCCAGGTCGCCCTCGAGGATTCGCAGTATCCGGGGCGTCAACTCGTCACACAGCACCAGCCGGCTGCAGAAGCTGTCCTCCGCATGCAGCCGCCCGTCGCAGAGCACGGCCACGCTGCTTGTGTCGTCCGATGTTTCTATTCCTAACAGGCGCATTTTCTCAGTGCTTCCAGCATTTCTTGATGTCGCGGATTGGCGGGCGTGAAGTTCAACCGTCGGCCTTCGCACTCGTAGTCTATTTCGATTTGCAGCGCATCGGGCGGCAGGGCCTCTTTGACCCTATCGGCCCACTCTATGGCGACCACACCGTGCTCCAGCCACTCATAGAGCCCCGCCTCCTCCAGTTCTTCGGGACGCTGCAGGCGATAGGCGTCGGCGTGGTAAAGATATACCGGTCCGGAGTGGCGGCGCATCAGGATAAACGAGGGGCTGGCCACGCGGCCCTCCACGTCCATCCCTTCTGCCAGTCCGCTGACGAAACAGGTCTTGCCGGCCCCTAGCGGCCCGATCAGCGCCAGGCAGTCGCCTGCTTGCACCAGCTTGCCCAGGCACCTGCCCAGCCGCACTGTTGCCTCGGCGCACGCGGCGAAAAAGCTTTCGCTTTGGGGCTTCGTCTGTTTGCGGTTGACTTCTCTGGACATTGCTGCGAGTTTCGCTGTTGGCGGCGCACTGACCTTCCTCGATCGGCGTCTGCGGTTGACCCCTGGGCCGCGCCGCTCTATACTAGTTACGACACATTATCACCCGTGGGTCGGGCTTTCCGGCCCGACACCATTCAGAGGTACGCTATGAAACGCGAGGAGACTGTCCGCCGTAAGAATATGATATTTCTACTGGTGGCGGTTGCCCTCGTGGCCGCGGGCTTTATCTACGGCTATACCCGACCGGCCGCGACTCCTGAGCAGCCCCCGGTCGCAGCCTCTGTGCAGCAGCCTCAACGCGAGGCCCAGGCTTCACCTGCAACTCAACCTGCCGGCGCATCGGAAGAGCCCTCAGAGCCGTCAACGCAGGCACCGGCTGGCACCGCACTGCGGCCATCAGTTGCCAATGTTGTGGAGCCGGATGCCTCCGAACACATTAGCGAGAACCACTACATCAACATCTGCGTGGAGATAGTCATTGCCGCACAGGGCTTCAAGAACGTCGGCCAGGGCAATGAGGAGCTTATCACCTATATCCCTGAGCTGCTGGCAGACGAAGGCGTAACCGAGGGGGCCTTTGAGCAGGCCACCGAGCGGATAAGCAGCGACCCACAGCAGGCCGAGCGCGTCGCCAAAGAGATTCTCAAGCGAGTTGAGGCCCGCACCGGCCTCCAGATGGACTTGACGGTACTCCCAATAATGAACCCCGACATGGCCGGTGAAACTCAATAGCACGGAATGACCGTTACTCGCCATCGAGTGAGGAGAACACGGATGCACCGGATTATCTTCGCCGACGCACAGCAGATGCCGGAACTCGACGACGAGAGCGTGCATCTTGTCGTGACCTCCCCGCCCTACTGGTGCATCAAGGACTACGACCATCCCGCTCAGATCGGGCGCTCCCAGGGCTACGAGGAGTACCTGGCTTCGCTGACTAATGTATTAAGCGAATGTCACCGGGTGCTTCACAAGGGCTGCCGGATAGCCATCAACATCGGCGACCAGTACCTCAGAGCCGCCGAGCATGGCCGCTACCGCGTGCAGCCGATTCCCGCTGACCTGTGTGTCATCGGCCGGGAGCTCGGTTTCGACTTCATGGGCAACATTATCTGGCGAAAGATATCTACTACCAACACCACCGGCGGCGGCGAGTGGATGGGTTCGACGTACTACCCCCGGGACGGCCACATAACTTACGAGCACGAGTACATCCTGCTATTCCGCAAGCAGGGCAAGTGGCCGGGGCCGGTCAGCGAAGAGGCGAAGGAGAAGAGCCGCCTGACCAAAGAGCAGCGTTCGAAGTGGTTCCGAGGCGTCTGGGATGACATCGCTCCTGAGCGACAGAACGGCCATGTAGCGATGTTTCCCGTGGCGTTGCCCCAGCGTCTCATTCAGATGTACACATTCTGGGGCGAAACGGTTCTGGACCCGTTCATGGGCAGCGGCACTACTGCTCTGGCGGCGTCGTTGGAAGACCGCAGTTCCATCGGCTACGAAATCAATAGCGATTTCGAGCCGATAATTCGCCAGAAGTTCGGCCCCGAAGCGGACACCAAGGTCGAATTCAGTCACTCCGAGCGCTGAGTCCCGAGTACCTCTGGCCGGGCCGCTACCGGCTGGCAATGGGATGGCCAGCCACCAGCCGTCGAGCTTGAGAGGGACTTCAGCGATGCCAACGGCGATGGTCGCATCATTGCCCAGGCTTACGACTACGCCGTCGGTACGCAGGTGGAAATCGCCCGCCCCGCCGCCAATCGCTAAACTGCGAAGCAAAAAAGTGGTTCGCCACCACGATTGCGGTGACGAACCATCTGATCTCTCCCAATTGCCTCAGGAAGCGTCAAGGACTGCCTTGCTACGTCTCGTCGCTGTCCTCGCCTTCAGGCCCTGTCTCACCCGTCAGCGTACCGAGCATCCGCTGAGCCCACTGGCCATACTCGCTCTCGGGATCGGCAGCCACGATCTTCTCCAGCTCATCGCGCGCGGCTTCCTTGTTCCCGACTTGCAGGTGCATCTGTGCAACCGCCACCGATCGCGGCGAATCGTCGGCGGTACGAGTGCGTGTCGCCTCCAGTCGTCTGGTCGCCTCTTCGACGTCCTCGGGCATTACAACTCTGGCTGCCCCGGCCCCGGCGTACAGGATAATCAGATAGATGGATATGCACAGCAGGACTAGCCCGCCGATTGCCTTGAGGAATTTCGGCCCTAAGAATGCGTGGCCCACTTCTGCAGCGGCGCTGGTTGCTATCCTCTGCATCCGCTGGCGCTGGAACTCTGGAAGCGCGTGCGGAGTTCCCATCGGCAGGTCTTCATACGTTATCAACCCTTCGCCGCCTAGCAATTTACCATACTCGCGTCTTTCGAAGGGGTCGCCGTATTGGTCAATGCCGGTGAAGAGGCGGAACAGGCTCAGGGCTCCATCCAGCACACCGACTTTGGCCGTCTTCTCGCTCACCTCCACCTCAAACAGCGTTCCGCGGACCGCCACAGTCAGAAGCGGCGTCTCCACCTGGAAGCTCGACTCCCGCGTCAGCAACTTCGCCACATTGGCCCACAGGCGCCCGATGCCTACTCTCATTCGCACATCGCGGGTGCCATCGGCTTCCTGAGCGATCTGTGTTATCTGCAAACTTGTATTCGCGCTCAGTTGCACTTGCGTCTCGTCGCTCATCCGCAGCAGGCACTCGGACTCCGCGCCCGTTCTCACGATGTCACCGCGCTTCAGTAGCAAGCCAACTTTGATGCTTCTCGCTATCGGCTCTCTATCCGGCCGCGATTCCAGCACCTGGACGTTGCCGGTGTAGGACACGATCGCCGCGGCGTCATCCGGCACGTACAGCGCGCTAAAGTAGGCCACATAGCCGTAAGCCGCCGTTGCCACCAATATCGTGGTAGCTGCCCATATCGCCCGCGAATATCGGCTGTGGAACAGCAGTTGCGGCAGCCGCTGCGCTCCCGGAATGCCCAGTAGATTGCCCCGCCGCAGCTCCTGAATCTCGTACCACGTCAGGCTCAGTATCCGACCGCTGGCAAGCATGGCGAACAGGATGAAGCCTTCGGCGACCGGGCCGGCGATCGGGATGTGCAGTTTGTGCAAGAAAGAGCCGATGAGCGTCAGCGCAGCAGCACCCAGCAGCGCTGTCCCGGTGCCGCCCATGCCGACAATCACCACGCCGCCGCCCAGAATCGCAGCCGTAAGCGGCGCAAGTATCCACGTGGCCTGCCCCATGGGAGAGGTCACAGGCAGCCCGCAACCGGCGATGAACACACCCGCCAGACCCCCCAGTAGCCCCGACATCGCAAATGACCACATAATCTTGGGTGGGGTCGTCAGACGTATGGTCCATTTGCGGCTTGAGGCCCTGCTCAACGGCCAGAACGTCTCCCGTCCCCACAAAAGCACCGTCACCAGCGCAGCCGCTGCCAGCAGTAGCAATGCCGCCGGAATCCCCAGGAATTCCGCCTCGCCGATCGCCTTGAAGGCCGGATCCGCAACCACCAGTTCGTTACGCAAGGCGATCGTGTGGGCCAGTTCCGTGGCTGCTACAGCCATGATGATGGTAAACACGGCCGAAGGCAGCCGGCTCCAGCCCACGACTATGCCATTGATAAGACCGGCCGCCAGACCTACGAGTATGCCCACCAGTGCCGCTGTTACCCCCACCGGCAGTGTCAGTATTGGCTCGCTGTGCGTGGCCAGGATCGTTGCACATGCGGCCAGGCCTGCGACCGGACCACACGACAGGTCATAGTGCCCCTTGGTCAGTGGGAAGGTGACCCCCAGTGCCACCAGGCCGAGCAGCCCGAACTGGATGAAGAGATTGTGGAAGGTTTGCTTGTCTGGAGACAACGCGGCGAGCAGGATCAGGAATATCAGGATCAGTCCAACCGGCACGAACTTGCCCACTGGGATACTGGCCAGCCGGGCGCGCAATCCGACGGTCGCCTTGGCGCGCGCCACATCGCTCAGGCGCGCATAGCATTTCACGCAAACTCGCGCTCCCGGGTCATTCTCGTGATTACACCGCTCACATGTTATCTTGTTCATTTGTGTGCCCCCTGCGCTTGACTCCGAGGTCCGCTCGCGCTGGAACCGTTCCACGCTGGCGATAGTCACGTAGATCGTGCGATCTCCCTGCACTGGCGGCTCCCACTGTTCCAGCTTCGGTTCCTCGCCCGGCCGTGCTCGCATCAGTTGATATATATATTGCACGCTGACGCCGAGTTCATTCGCGGCCTCGCGTACCGTCATGGCTATGTTCTTCTTGGGCATGGGTTTGTCTCCTGATGTGTTTGCTGGATAGTTTAGCGCTTTGAATTAACGTTGTCAATGGCTGAATGCCAACTATTGTATTGGCTTGAACCCCTTAAACTCGTTGCTTTTCTACTCAACTGAGCCACTGTCAACACTGGTTTCGTCACTCTTGAACCCAAGTACCTGATACATTTCCACTGGTTCTGGTATGCCTCTGACCTCCGTACCTCCCAACGCCTTGACCTCCACCATTCCCTCAAGCTGATCCAGCGTGTCCTGGGTGACGATAACCTCCACCCCAAAATCCTTGGTCAGCTCTTCTGTGCGCGAGGCCAGGCTCACGGTGCTCCCGATGGCCGTGTAGTCCTTGCGCATTTCCGGCCCCACGTTACCCACAACCGCCAGGCCCGTGTGTACGCCCACTCCTATGCGAATCTGCGGGAACCCTTCATCGGCCCATTCCTCGTTCAGCCGCTTGAGGCGCGCTTGCATCTCCAGAGCCGTGAAGACCGCCCGTTTGGCGTGATCCGGCTGCTCGACCACGGCGTTGTACAGCACCAGCAGCCCGTCGCCGATGAACTTGTCAACCGTACCCCCGTAGTCGAATACCACTTCCGTCATGGCCGTAAAGTACAGATTCAGGAACCTCACCAGCCGCCGTGGCTCCATCGCTGACCCGATTGAGGTAAAGCCGCGAATGTCCGAGAATAGCACCGTAATCTCGTCCTCGACCCCTTCCATCTTCTCGAGCATCACGCCGCTGTCAATCTGCTCGACCACTTCTGGCGGCGCGTAGGCAGAGAACTGCTTGCGCAGCCGCGCACGGCTGCGTTCCTCGGAGGTCAGCCGCCGCAGCGTAATCAGCGTGTAGGCCAGTACCCCTCCTGTGGTCGGCGCCACTATGCCAACTACCACGCCGCTTGCCACAAAGCCGTAGATCGCCGCCGCTGCGAACACCACGATCGCTACTGCTGACACCCAGGCCGCCGTGATCGGCCGCAGGGTCGAAGCGATGTATGTCACTACCAGCCCCAGCAGAATCAATAGGAATGTGTTGGTGGCGGACGAGGCCTTGGTCAGGAAGTTGTCGTTGAGCAGGTTCTCTATGAAATCGGCGTTGAACTCCGGCCCCAGGAAGTCCGTGCCGAAGGGGTTCGCGTGCACGTCATACAGCCCGCCGGCCCCAATGCCGACCACCACTACCTTGCTGCGCAGTTCATCAGCCGACAGGCCGCCGTGGTACACATCAAGGTACGAGTAATGCCGCCGCGCCTTGCTACCGCCGGCGAAATTAACCATCGCGCGGCCGTACTCGTCGAACGGCACGAACGTGCTGTCTCCGAAGCGCATGCCTCTAGCGAAGTCAATGCTGATATCGTCATCAGCGATGCCCAGCGCCTTTTGTGCGGCTGCCACCGACAGTTGCGGATACAGCTTCTGGTCCGCCTCGTTGTACACCGCCACAAGAGCGTGCCTGAAAGTGCCGTCCTTATCGGGCGGTGCCATCGCCAGGCCGATATCGGCGACCTCCATCAGTGAAGCTATCGGCCCTTGCAGGATCCGCTCTCGCCGCGCCCGCTCGCGGTTGAGTACCTCTCGCGGGTTCATTGCAGACTTCGCCAGCAGCTTCGTGTGCTGGTCATCAACATGTGCACCGGCGCGCGGGAAGAAAGCCGCCAGCACGACATTGCCGGCCTTCTTGATTGCCTCGGCAAGCGCCGCATCCTCTTTATCATCCGCCTTCTCGGTGAACAACACATCGAAGACTATTACCTTCGCCCCGGCCTTGTTCAACTCGCGGATTAGCTTCGCGTGCCTGCTGCGCTCCCGCCACGGCCACTGCCCAAATCTCTGCAGGCACACGTCATCAATCAGCACCAGCGCCACATCATCGCCGGCGGGCCGTTCTCCGCGCCACTGAAAGCGCCAGTCAACGCTCTTTAGCTCAAACTGGTGCAGGAGTTTGTCGGGGGAAGACAGAAATGAGACAATGAAGATGGCGGCTAGCCCCAGGGCGTACAGCGATCGCCGCGAAGGCTGTTTGACTTTAGCCCGTTCAGAGCCTTCCGGATTCACTTTCCCATCTCCCTCCTGAATATTATCGCGTAGGTCGGGCTTTCCAGTCCGATGCATATAGGCGGCGAGTCCAATGACTGCACTAGAATCCGGTGAAGCGCCAACTCAACACAGATTCCCCTTCGGCATTGCCCTGGTGGCCGCGCTCGTCCTGGTCATTGTAATTGTCGCCGTTTCCCGCCACGCCGGCCCCGGACAGACGCCCGGTGTCGTGACCAAACTCACGGGAAAGGTCGAAGTCAGCACGACCGCCGGGGAATGGGAACCTGCCACCATCACCCAACAACTCGGCAGCGGCGACAAGCTTTACGCGGCGCCCGACGCCACGGCTCTTGTACAATGGCCCGGCGGCACGTTGTTGCTGGTGCGCCCCAGGACCACCGTCCGGCTCACCTCGGCGGCCATGATCAACGACGGCGCCACTCTCAGCGTTGCCTTGCAGCTAGACTCCGGTCATCTTTGCATCAAGGCTGTGCCGCCCGACGAAGACGCCGTTGAGGTACTGGCTGCCACCGAGAATATGACCGTACGCGCCTCAGACGGCATCTGCGACCTGAAAGCCGACCGGACCGCAGTCAATACCGCCACGGTGTTCAGCGGACAGGCCCTGGCTGGAGCTGCTGGTGGCGCAATGCTGCTCCTGTCCGAAAACCAGGCCATTGACCTGAAGCGCCCCGGTGATCCCATCACCCTGCGCCCGATTACCGACCAGGAGGCCGCCGAATGGCAGGACAATCTCAAGCTCATGGGGCTGTCCGAGGCTGTCGCTGCCCAATAGCGCTCCAGTCAGGCCGCGCAAACTCTCAAGAACATGCCCGCACCTAGAGATTCCCTGCGGACCGGATGATTCCTGCCAGAATTGAATTGGAAGGGATTCGTCAGAGTTCGGAAGAAATGCCACACGCTGCGGGATAGCTGCAGCCGGCTTGTGACATCGCCGGGCAATACAACGAAACGGGAGACAAGATGCCATGCAGGTCTGCGACTTTGCCCGTAGCTTCGTTACATTTGTGACCTGCGACCGCGCCAACAACGCCCGCATTCAGGTCGAGGCGCGCTGCGAGTTGACCGCCGATGGCGCCACCGAAGAATTCCTGCTGGTCGCCTCATGCAAATCCGAAGACACCTTCGCCGAGCAGAATCTGTTCTACGTCCCCAACTACGACTTCTGCGGCATCTTCTCCAGGGATGAATTCCGTCTCCACCGTGTCGGCCTGCCTTACGACCCGGACGCAATGGACGCCGGAGCTATCCCCGACCGCTTCCAGGAGGTCAACATCGCCCTCACAATCGTCGAGGCCGAGCTCTGCCAGGACGTCGCCGCTGTCGTCGCAGCGACGCTGGCCAACAGGATGCTCATCGGTCGCACCGAGGTCTGGAGCGCCGACGGCAATAAGCGCGCCACGATCGAGTATCCCATAAAGACCATGAACGCGCACGAGCAGCCGCCCTATTTCCAGGTGGATACCGGCCCGATACTGCTGCCGGATTTCTTATCCGACCGGCCGCCGATCCAGGCCTTCGATCTGGCGTTTGTGGCATGGAATGTGCCCGGGTGGGCCGAGTTCGTCATCCAGCAGGCTATCCCCGCGAACCCGGATGACCCTGGCAGTAGTGCACTGGTGGGCCACTATTCTGCCGTCAGGCTGATGGACGCAGACAACCAGATCCTGGCCTACGACTGAGCTTCGGCAGTCATCTCAACGCCGTGGGAGGTTGCCTATGACACGCATCTTGCCGGCCCTCGTAGCGCTGCTCAGCATCGCCTGCACCGTCCGGGCCGCCGAGCAGCCCCTGCGCATACTCCAAAGCACTGACCGCGCCGTGACCATCGGCACCGACGCTTTCTCAGTCACGGTCCAGAGCAGTGGCCGCATAGACGCCCTGCAGGCCGGTGGCATCAAGTATGTTTCCTTTGTCGCCCTTTACACCTCCCCGAGCGATTTTGAGACCGGCAAGGGCGTCCGCGCTGTGCAGGGCGAGACCGGCGAGGACCGCGGCATCGGGCCTCTGCCTGATTCGATAACCGCCGAGAAGCGTGGCGACCGCTATTTCATCGCCATCAACCGCACCGCCGCCCGTGAAGAGATCTGCGGCGGACAGCCGCTTTACGAGCTGCATCAGACTGTTGAGATCGCTCCCAACGGCGTACTCAGGGCCCGTTACGAATTCAACTGGCTGCGTTTCTGCCGCATCGGCAGACCCACCATTTACGTGGCCCTCGCCACCGCAACCTTCCGCGACCTCACCTTCTGGGCTGACTACACAAGCCACTGTCAGCACGGTGCATTCAGCGAAGGCAAGGACTATGCGCCTTTCACCGAACTGAAGGGGCCGTTGCGGACCTTGCGGGTGGATTGTCCTGATGGCCCGTTCGACCTTTGGATAGACGCAGGCAGTTCAGTAACCAGCACGCGCTGGGGAGAGCAGTACAGTTCCATCGGCCTTTACGTCCCCAAAGCCAGCGGGACGATGTATCCGAGAGTGACAAGTATCGTGCAGTTTGTCATCAGAGTTCCATTATCAGGTTCGGAACAGGGAGGCGTTGAATAGTGAATACTTGCAGATTCTCTTCTTTGCTCATCATGTCGTTGATTGTCGGCTTTGCCGCACAGCCGGGATGGGCTGAGTGCAAGCTCACGGAGACCGAGGTACAGGGCGAGCCGGCGCTAGTGCTGGAAAACGATTTTGTCCAGTTGCGGCTCCGGCCGACCCTCGGCGGGCGCATTGACCAGTTCGTCTATAAGCCCACCGACACCCGACTCACGGCGCCCACAGACGGGCGCGTCTTCGTGGACCGGATATGGAACTACGCAAACCGCGACATTTACCGCCAGTGGACCAATGCCGTGTATGAGTACAAGCTGCAGCCGGGCGAGGAACGCGCAGCGGTGACGCTCAACTGCCGAGGCTCGGTGGGCATCGGCAGCCGGATGACCTTTGAAAAGACAATCAGCCTCACCTCCGGCAGCGCTGCTGTAAGGGCCGACTACTCCCTCGCTATCGGCCACGAAGCCATGAAGCCGCAGCGAGCCGGCATCTGGTGGCACAACGGGCTCGGAGTGCCCCAGGAGACCACCACCTACTATGTGCCGACTGTGCAGGGCGTGAAGTCGCTTGCCTACGGTGCCGGCGCATCCGGCCAGTACTGGTGGTACGATGTCGCGCGCGGCTGGGGCGCGGCGCTTGGCGAAAGCGGCACCGGCGTCGCTGCCATCATGGACTGCCGCAAGCTGATGTGCTTTTACCACTACATGTCCGGCGATGTGGCGCTGATGGAGTGGGCCTTCCGCTCCGAAGAGATTCCAAACGGCGGCTCGGCAACTACCACCATCTGGCTGGTGCCATTCTCCGGGCTCAATTCGGTAGCCGGCGCTGGTGCGCAGGTGGTTGGCGAGATTGACGCCCCTGACGAGCTCACTGTAGAGCAAGCCCAGGCCGGTGTGCCCGTCACCGTCAAACTGGCCGCTCCCCAGAGCTGGACCGCCGCGATGACGATGACCTGGCAGCGCCTCCCCGACGGGAAGCTCAACGAATTGCCCGCCTGGGAGGCCGAACTCGGCCCTCAGAACGTGGCGCAAAAGCAGTTCAATCTCCAGCTTCCCGAGAAGGGCACTTATGTGCTCCGCGCCGAGGCGCTTGATGGCGACCGACTCGCCGCCGATTTCTTCGCTGAGTTGACCGTCGGCGAGGCCAGCGGCGAGATGGCCATCGCGCCTTTGCAGGAGCGTCTCGGCCGTGTAGATGAGCGCTTCGAGGACAAGATCGTCGCTCGTGGGACCGAGCCGAAGTATGTTCCACCGTCTGAAGAGATTATCACTCCGCATGTCAAGTGGGCCAAGCCCTATGTCGGCGGGCCTCTCAAGGCTCTGATCCTCAACGACCTCCTGACCGGTCGCGAGACCATCGAGCTGGCCCAGCGCCTGGACATGGACTACATCGCCCCCAGGATAAGTAGTCCTTACTCGATGGGCGACACGGCCCGGGCCCAGACGATGGACATTTTGCGGGAGCACTTGAAGGCCGACTTCGATGTCATCTTGATTGGCGGCATCAGGGCGGCGATCTTCCCGGACGATATTATCGAGACAATACTTGACAAGGTCCGCGCCGGCACCGGCTTAATCATGGTCAACCCCAACAACTGCTCCGACGCGCTCTGGGCGGTTTTGCCTCTTCCCGCCGACCCGGTCGGCTCGCGTCCCAAGAATAAGTGGCAAGCCGTCGCAGACCATTACCTGACTGTCGGCATCCCGTGGGACGAGATGCCGCCCACCGAGACCTGCCAGTACGGAGCGGCGGGGGAGGTCCTTGTCAAGGCCGGCAGCCTGCCACTGCTGGTCACGCGAGAGCTGGGCGAGGGCCGAATCATCTGCCTCGCCTATGCCAGCTCCTGGCAGCGCCCTGGCTTCTATGCCAATGGCCTGACGCCCTGGATACAGTTTGCGCCCACCAAATTCGCCTACTGGGAGCACTATTTCAGCCTGCTGGCAAAGTGCATGGCCTGGGCCGCCCACAAGGAGCCACCTGTCCAATTCACATCCACTGCGACGGACCAGGAAACATACCTGCTGCGGGCCGGCGACCAGCCCACCCTCAAGCTGGCAATGATCAACTCTGCGCAGGCCGCCGAACTCGTCGCCCGCGTCACCATCAATGATGAGTACGGCCATACTGTCCGCTGGTTTGACAAGGCTTTCATGGCCCCGCAGGGCGACAGCGAGCTTGACATCCTGCTGCCGGAGCTTTATGGCGGACTTCATCTGGTTGACATCATCGTGTCGAATGAGGACGGCGCGAGGGTCAACTGGGCGACTGTGCCCGTGCATGTGCAGGCCCCGGTCGAGATCGCCGAGCTGACTGTAGCAGATGAAATATATTGCCGAGGCGACACAGTAGCGGCCCAGATGACCCTGGCGGCGACGGACATGGCCCCGGCCCAAGTGCGACTGGTTGCCTCTTTGACTGACGCGTACGATCGGCTTGTCTGGCGGCATGAGCAGCCGGTTGCCCCAGAGGGTCATTGCGAGGTCGCCTTCAGGCTCCCGGAGCCTCTGGCAACGACGGCTGTGTTGCGCGTCGAGTTGCACGATGATGCGGGCCTCCTGGATGCGGCCGAGCAGAAGGTATTGACCATGCCACCGGCCTGGGACACTCGCGAGTGGAGTGCGTTTCGCAGCGGGCTGTGGGGTAGCCCGGTCGGCGCATATTCGCGGGAGTACTTGCAGCAAGTGAAAGCCGACCTGGTAAAGAACGTCGGCATGGATGCGATTACGACCTCCAGCGATTGGCTGCTTGACGGCGAGCAGCGCACTGCCTTCGAGACCGGCTTGCAGTCAATGCTCATGGGTGTTGCCGCCGGGGTGCTGAGTACCGGGCGCGCACGTTCCAACGATCACCTGACCTTCGCCCAGCAAAAGGACGAGTATGTGCGCACTCACGACAAGACGTATTTGCACCGCGCCTGGTGCCTGAACGCAGATGACACCCGCGAGCATGTCGCTGCCAAGCTCGAAAGGACTGCTGCCGCTGTCGCCAAATATCGGCCGCTAGCCTATGTCTGCGGCGATGAGCTTTCCGTTACCTATTACACCACGCCCTTCGACTACGACTTCACCCCCGGCTGCCTGGCGCAGTTCCGACAGTGGCTCCAGCAGCAGTACCCCACACTCGCGGCTCTCAATGCCGAGTGGAACACCGATTTCGCCGCCTGGGACGAAGTCGTGCCGATGACCGCTGATGAAGTGGGCGACCGCGCCAACTACGCTCCCTGGGCTGACCATCGCACCTTCATGGAGATCACTTTTGCGCAGTTCTTACGCTGGATGGACGAGACGCTGGAGAGCCACGATCCCGGCGCCCGGCTCGGCACCTCAGGAAGCCAGGCGGCCTCGGCTTATGGTGGCTACGACTGGTGGCGCCTCACCGACGCCTTCGACTTCATCCAGGCCTACGATCACCAGAACACCGGCGAGATGCACCGCTCCTTCCATGACATGCTTGCCGCGCCCTGGTGGGGCTATGGCAGCAAGGACCCGCAGCTTGAGCACCAGCTCTGGCGCAGGCTGCTCAATGACAATGCCGGCGCGATGTATTTCTCCTGCGCGTCTCTGATAGCTCCAGACTACACTTACACTCAGACCGCTGCCGAGGGCAGAGAGCACATCAGAGAAATGCGCAACGGCCTGGCCCGCTTGCTGCACGAGTGTGACGGGCGCGCTGCCGACGTGTACATGCATTACTCCCACCCCAGCATCCACGCCGCTTTTATCACCGGCGGCGAGCCGATCTTCAAGAACAACCGCGCCGGTTGGCTCAAGGCTATCGAAGACAGCGCCCTGCAGGTGAAGTTCCTCTCTTACACTCAGATCGAACAGGGCGAACTCACCAAGCTGATGCCGGCGGCCTTTGTCCTGCCGTACTCCGTGGCGATATCCGACAGAGAGGCGCAGCAGATGCAGGCATATGTCGAGGCCGGTGGCACTCTTATCGCCGACGCCCGCACCGGCCTGATGGACCAGCACTGTGCGCCACAGACCGCCGGCGCACTTGATGAGCTTTTCGGCATCGAGCGCACCGAGGTCAACCCGAAGGCCCGCCGCATAGACGGCGAGGCTGTATTCACCACCGCCCTGGGCGAGTGTGATCCCACGGCCATAACCTTCCAGGACCTCTCTGGCGATACCACGATCAAGATCACTGCCGGCACTGCCCTGGGCCGCATCGCCGACGCGCCGGTGCTGATCGTCTGCAATGTCGGCAAGGGCAGGGCGGTGCTGCTCAATCTCTTCATGGACAGTTATGCTCGCCGGCGCAATCTGGGAGTGCATCAGCCGCTGCGAAAGCTGCTCGGCGAGGTGCTTGACTTGGCGGGAGTGAAGCCTTTCACTCAGATTACTGCTGCTGATGCCGACCGCTACTATGTTGCACGTTATTACCGCGGCGATGCTCATTACGTCGGCATCCTACGCGAGACGGGGGTGATTTTGACCGGCGGCGGGCCGGGCAGTGCCGCAACCGGTGAGGCACCGCACCGCCGCTCTCACATTCAGGTCCGCTTCCCGCACCAGGCCCATGTCTATGACTTGCGCGCCGGCCAGTACCTGGGCAAGATCGACCGCGCCGAGAAGCTGATGTCGCAGGGCTACTGCCAGATATATTCGCTTCTGCCGTATCAGGTGACTGCGGTCTCGGTAATCCCTCGCGCGAAGATCAAGCAGCCCGGAGATCGTGTATCATATCGCGTGCGGGTAGAGACTGACGGCCCGCAGCCCGGCATGCACGTATTCCGCGTGCAGGTCAGTGATCCCGGCGGCGTCAGGGACTATTATGGCACCCAGATTGCGGCAGATGACGGCTCAGGCGAAGCGGAGTTCGACTTGGCACTCAATGATTCCCCGGGCACCTGGCGGATCGAAGCAACCGACATAGCCACGGGCATCTCGGGCACCGCCGAGTTCACGGTCAATGCACCCTGATGCTGTTGTAGGGGCGCACGCCGTGCGCCCAGCTCGGGCTTTCTACAGTAGTTATGTAGATTCTTGGACAATGTAAGTTGTCGGCCGATGGTGTGGTGTCGTTAGTCGTAATGGAAGGGCCTGTCGCAGGCTGTTTTGCGAAGCGAAACAGCCAAGGCTGGCGCAGCCGTTGTCGTTGGCCGTTTGGGTGTGGAGATCTCGCCAGGATAGCGTCCTGCGTGGGCCGGATGGCCGTGAGTTTGCAGGCAAACTCCCGTCCATGCGGCCCCTCCGCACGACACAAAGACTGCGAAAGGCTGAGACGTTGCCTTTTGGAGGGGCCGCATACGAGGCGGAAGCGCAGCTTCCGCCGAGAATCCGGCCCAGCCGTTAGAAGAATCTGCATAACTACAGTTTCCAGCCCGAGGCCGTTGCCGTTTGCATTTCGGCCATATTCGCGCGCCCGGGGTAGGTGACTAGTTACCGGATGACCGAACAATCTCGGCCCCAATACTCCGACCGTATCATTGCAGACTATCTGCGCCGCTCCTACACGGCGGTGGATGGGCTGTGGTTTGTGAAGGTGGAGGCGGCGGAGGACTTCGCCACAGCGCTGGAGTTGGACCGGCAGGTCTGGGAGGTTATGCCCAAGATCCAGGCCCGCAAGGCCCGTGTTCTGCTCGACGTTGACGGCGACGATCCTGCCGACCTGGCCGCTTGTTTCGGCCTCAAGCTCGAAGCCGACGGGCACGAGTATGAGGTCATTGTGGACGACGCTGGTGTGCGAGCGCGGGTGCGTCATTGCTTGTGGCTGGAGAGTATGAGGCATTCGGGCCGCGAGCATTTAACCACGCAAATAGGCGAGCACGTGTGCACCACTGAGGGCCGCGTGTGGGCCGAGGAGTTTGGCGGGCGGTACGGGTTCTCCTTGCCCTGTCGCCGCTGCGGGGGCGACGAGTTCTGCGAGTTCGTTTTCGCCCGCAAAACGCACCGCGCCTAGCTCGGGCCTCCAAGATTCAACCGCGCGGGTCGGGCATCACAATCATCATCCAGTGGGGCAGGCATCCTGCCTGCCGCCGTTGTCTTGCTCCCCTCTCCCTGTGGGAGAGGGGAATGAAAGGGGTGAGGGACGTCGTTCGAAACGCAGCCCGTCTCGGCCTGAAAGGACAACCTGATGATACCTCTAGATCAAATCCAAGCCGCGAGAGACAGCATTGCCAGCATCGCCCGGGTGACGCCGCTGGTGCCTTGCGAGCGCGCTTCTGACATCTGCGGCGTGCCGGTCCATCTGAAGCTAGAGAATCTGCAATACACTGGCGCTTTCAAGATCCGCGGGGCCGCCAACTGCATCGTGCAGATGCCCGACAGCGCGCGGCACAACGGTGTGGTCGCGGCCTCGGCGGGCAATCATTCCCAGGGCGTTGCCGCGGCGGCACGTGCGCTGGGCATAAACGCCCGCATATACATGCCCGCAAATACGCCCTTCCTCAAGGTCGAGCGCACCCGCTATTATGGCGGCGATGTGCACCTGCATGGTGACAGCTTTGAGGAGGCCTATGCCGAGGCCGTCCGCGTGCAGCAGGAGCAGGGCCTCGCATTCGTGCATCCCTTCGCCGACGAGCGGGTGATTGCCGGCCAGGGCACTATTGGCCTGGAGCTTCTGGAGCAGTTGCCCGAGATCGAGGCGGTGGTGATACCTGTTGGCGGCGGCGGGCTGGCTGCCGGCATCGCCTCGGCGCTGCGCGCGAAGAGCCCTCACATGACGATAGTCGGCGTACAGGCTGCCAATGCCCCCTCAATGGCCGAATCATTTAAGCTCGGCGAGCCGCAGACGGTGCCGGTGCAGCCGACGATTGCCGAGGGCATTGCCGTCGGCAGTGCTAACGAGATGACCCACGGCCTGCTCAGCGCGCTACTGGATGACATCGTGACCGTGGACGAGGGCATGATTGCCTCGGCGATGCTCGATTTGATTGAGGACGACAACCTGGTAGTCGAGGGCGCGGGCGCAGTAGCCCTGGCCGCCCTCCCTCAGCTTGCCGCTAGGCTCCAGGGCCCGACGGTACTGATCGTATCTGGCGGCAACGTGGATGTGACGACGATGGGGGCGGTGATTGATCGGGGCTTGGCGGTGGCTGAGCGCTCGGTGCGCTTGCTGGTGATACTGCCCGATGTCCCCGGCGCGCTGGCGAAGCTATCCAGGATAATCGGCGATGCTAACGCCAATATCATTGAGATTCTGCACAATCGCCTGACTGGCGAGGTGGAGGTCGGTAGGGCGGAGGTGGAGTTGGTTCTGCTGACTCGCGGCCGGGAGCACGTCGAGGATGTCTTGAGTCGCCTCCACGCCGCCGGCTACGTGGCCCGCCGCCACACCCATGCCTGATCGTTCCGCGCTGCGCCTTGTCAGTTTGCCGTTTCGTGCGCATCATCGCCGTTGCCGTAGGCTTTCGGAGGGGCCTGCCTGCCCTGAGCCTGTCGAAGGGCCGAAGGTATGTTTGGGCGCAGCCCAACATACCTGAGACTGGCCCACGGCTTCACGCATCGCGTGGCTCGGGCATCCAAAATTCAACCCCGTGGGTCGGGCATCCTGCCCGACTCCATAACGATCTCTATACCCGTCAGCTCAGCGCCCTCGGCTGCCGCGGCTACTTGCTGTGTGATGGCGAAGTCGTGGCCGCGCAGCATCACGGCGGCGGTGTTAACCGGCTCCCCGATGACATCGAAGCGCCGGATCGAGGGCGGCCCCATTTCTCCGGCTATCACCGGCCCCAGCGCCATCGCCACACTCATCTGCATCGGCTCGGCCGGTTGAAACTTTTCCTGCAGCTTGGCGAATTCCGCCCGCATGATCCGAGCGGCCTCGATTGCGCGTTTAGTGTCGCCAGGCTCCCAGACGATCAGGGCTGCGTCGCCTATCACCTTCAGGAGTTGCCCGCCGTGCTCCTCGGCGATTGGCAGCACTTTTTCATAGATCTCGGTGAGGCAGCGGAAGGTTTCCTGCGCGCTCTTTGTGCTCGTCCCGCGCAGCCACTTCTTGATATCAACGAAGCAGACGAGCAGTTCTCTGGCTTCACATTCCGATCCCACGCTTCTCACATCCTTGTTGGCGCTCAGCTCAGGCCCATCGCCACGACGTTCCTATACGAGATCTCCAGGCTGTCGCAGGGATCGCCCGAACAGATCTCCTGCTCGACTGATGGCCTTGCGGTCGCTGGCTGGGGCTATTCTTCGGCGGCCTCGGGCAGCGTCAATCGCCACGCGTCATTCTGTACCGGCCAATGGTTGCCGGCCACTACCCACAGGCTGTTGTCATAGACATAACACGTGGATTCGTGGCGCGTTGAGAAGCCCGTCGCCTCCGACTCGAACTCATGCCACGTCGTCCCATCCTCTGTGTACCAGACATCCCCGAAGTTCTTGGCGTTGACGTTGTCATACCCGCCGATGATCCACATCTTGCCGGCATAGACTTTGGAGATGAACCACATCCGCGGCGCCCATGGTGCATGCTCCAGGACGCGTTCCCACGTCACCCCATCCGCTGAGCACCAGACATCATTGAGAGTCGTAGTCTTCTCATAGCCCTTCTCGGGAGGATCACTGGGCCCACTGGTGGCGCCGCCCATGACCCAGAGCTTATCCTTGAATACCGCGACTGCCGAGGCGGACCGCTTTCCGGACGACGCATCGTCGGTGGCACACGTCCAGTTGACGCCATCGGTCGTATGCCAGACGTCCTTACCGCTTCCCAGTTGCCATATCTTGCCATCAAACACAACCAGCTCACCGTAGCCTCTGGTGCCGAACGGGGTCTTCTCCAGGACCTGCGTCCAGTTGAGGCCATCGGTCGAATTCCAGACGCTACCCTTGATGGCCCACATCTTCCCATCGTAGGCCACCATCTCGGCGTAGCCGTCGTAGGGGGTCGCCTCACTGACCCGAGTCCATGTCGCGCCATCTGTTGACCACCACAGGTCTCTGGTGAGCACGTTCCCGTGGTAGTACCCGTTGCTGATCCACATCTTCCCATCGAACACGCAGTCCTCCGCCGTGTCGCGCGGGCTGAAGGCCGCCTCCTTTGTCACGCATACCCAGCTACTGGGCTGCGCCTCTCCAGGCTTTTCGCCTTCTCCGCCATCCTGCGCCACCGCCAGAGAGCTCAGCAGCAGCGCCACTGCCAGCATACACATCGCTTCCTTCATCGCCAATGTCTCCCTTCTTGGAGGTTGAGACGGCGTCGGGCTGCCGCTCAGTTGTTCACTTCATGGACTGCAGCTTGCTCTTGCCCATACGCGTTGTCATGCGAGACAACGTGCATTTCGCCGCTTGTCGGCCATGGCCGTATGTCCCTGCTCCCCGGCTTGTTGTGGAAGAAGCAGTTGTGACGGATCTCGAATTGACCAGACCTTGACGTCAGCTCAGCCCCATCTCCACCAGGTTCTTGTAGGAGATCGCCAGGCTGTCGAAGGGGTCGCCGGGGCAGGTGTCTTGTTCAATGGCAGCATAGACGCAGCCGGCTTTCTCGGCGGCTTCGTTGATGCCCGGCCAGTCCAGGTTTCCCTCGCCGATCTCGGTGTAGAACTGCTCCCGCTGCAGCGTGATGGCGAAGTCTTTGTAGTGCAGCACCGGGCAGCGGCCGGCGCATTTTTCTATCCACGCCACCGGGCTGCCGCCGCCGTGAGCTACCCAGTAGGTGTCAAGCTCGAAGTTGAAAAGCTCCGGGTCGCTTTCATCGAAGAAGATCTCCAGCATGGTGCGTTTGCTGCCTGCGGGGCGGGCGAATTCGGTGCTGTGGTTGTGATAGATGAAGCTCAGACCGCTCTCGGCGAGTTTCGCGGCCACTTCCGAGGCCTCCCTGGCGAAGCGGATGCAGTTGGCCTCGCTGTCGTAGGTCCCTGCCGGCGCGCCGCCGATGCCCGGGTATTTGCAGCCCATGATCTGGTGCTCCTCGACTACTTTCTCCGGGCTGTCGCGCATCTCGTCGAAGGAGATATGGCTGGCGCAGATGCTGACGCCTTCGCCGTCGCAGACCTTGCGGAACTCCTGGTAGCCCATTTCGGGCACGCCTTGCATGGCTGACGACTGCAGTGCGGTGTAGCCGATTCTGGCGATCTTTTTGACGCTTTCGATGACATCTGCGGCTGTCTGGCAGAAGTCGCGGACGGTGTACATTTGTGCGGCAACGATGGGTTTTGGCATTGCTGGTGCCTCCTGATTATTGGAATTTGGTCCTGGCGACACGTGTGACAGTACTTCTAACTGCTCACTTAGCCCTCATGCCTTTGATTCCCCTCTCCCTGTGGCGGGTACCCGCGCCAAAGGAGTGGGTGAGGCCAGGGGTGAGGGCTAGCCAGAGCCTATGCCTTATCGAGATGCGGCTTGTCGTTTGGCTTGCCCCGGTGTTTTGTTACTGGCTGAGTTCAGTTGGCGGACGAGCGGAGGCAGATTTCGCCGGCGATGCGCGGATACCTCCGGCTCGGAGAGATTTGTGGGCAGCCACCTCGACAATGCCGAGCCGTGTTACTTGCCTTGCGCTTCCCAAGTATTACCGCGTGGGCCAGGCTTTCCAGCCTGGCAATGCCTTCTACCCTTCCCCTGGCACGGGTTTCCTTCATGTTATGCCGTGGAACGGGCATCCAGCAGGCCCTGCCGTGTCCGCCCTGAGCTTGCCGAAGGGAGCTTGTCGAAGGGCAGCCCGACAATGCCTTTCACCTTGCCCGTGGGCCAGCCATCCCAAATAATGTCCCGTGGGTCGGGCATCCTGCCCGACTCGATTGCCGTTATTGTTTGCCTTCTGGAGGGGCGGGGTACCCGCGCCGGAGGCGTGGGTCAGAGGGGAGTTTGCCTGCAAACCCACGGCCATCCGGTCCAGCCGTTGTCCTTTCAGCTTGGGCGCGGCACCCTGCTCGACTCCATAGAGAGTGTGTGATCTGATCTTCGCGCGGCTGGCTGCTGCCGTTTGGGGCGAGGTGGCGGATACCCGCTCGGGCGTCCACTCCGGAGGAGTGGGTCAAGCGGGTGAGGGTGGTGAGCGGGGCGAGGTGGGTGAGTGGTGGTGCGGGTTGTGGGTTTGGCCCTGCTCGGTGCTCTCCGCCTCCGCACACGCACCTCGGGTGTCGCAGCGCGCCGCGAAGGCTGTGGCAGGTAATGGGCCACGCCGCTGCGAACATAATTGAGACTGTGCACAACGGGCTGACTCGCGAGGCGCGGGGTGGGCCGCACGGCGGCCCAAGTGGTTTTTCTGACCTCTGGCCGGGAGCACGTGGCGGATGTCTTGGATCGGCCGCCACGCCGCCGGCTAGGAAGCGCGTAGACACACACACACCTCACCCCGAAACAGCCGAATTGTGGAATGTTTCCAATAAACCAACTGGCTAGAAGGAGACGCACAGAGATGCCAGCGCGAGATAAGGAGTACTGCATTTCATGCAATGTGCGTGCGTATCGTGTAGCGCACCTTCTCGACACAGATGGCGACTATGAGCAGGCTAGAGCTGTGATTAGTCTCGGCACCGCTCGTTGGGGCGGACTGTTCAGTATAGCCGTGCCTGTTTCGGGAGGGAGTATTGCCCCAGGTTGGTGGGATCTGCTCCGCTGGTACGACCCAGATATTATGCACATACAGGCACCCGATTATCCAGACTTGTCAGAACCGACGGATCAAGGTGTCTTGCCTTTCCACGTGTTGTCTACAGCTTCCATGCACTGGGATGTGGAGAGCAATCCTTTGATGTACAGTGCACGCAGTCCCCTCAGCCAACTGGCGGTCTATGAGACTGAAACGATCACTTCCGCGGCCCCCTTGGCAGATTGGCGCGTGATACACACAGAGGCTGCGCCCTATAGGGATTTCCTCGAGGCGAGCGTGGGGATGCCTCCAAGCGTAATGCCTATGGATGATTTTGCGCACCTGGAGCTCACGCACATTGAAGTTAACCAGACTGAAATGCCTTGGCCGCTCGCGAAGGAACAGATGCTTTCCTCGCAACTCCACCACACTCGATGGCACCTCCGGGGCGCAGTCGGAAGAACCCGTTCCGGTTTTCCTCCTCGTCCTCTTCTCGTCGTTTCCGAGCAGGCCAATGTGCCTGATTTTTGCTGCTTCTGGTCTGCGCGCGCCATTTACCTTGGTTGGGCATCTGTGCATTGGGTTCCTCTAGCAATTGTCCGGAACAACACTCGCGATGTACAGCATTGGCTCGCCGCAAATTGCATGCAATTCGCAGCGGGAAAGCCCCACTTTCTTATCACCAGCATGACTGTGGCACAAGATGAACTTGAAAGAACTGCCGCCGTGCTCTCTAATGACACCATGGCTGCGAGTGTCAGCAGCGTAGATGACATCCTGTGTCATACGCCTGATGCGGCGGATTTGAGCACTCCGTCGCAAATCCAAAAACAGGGGCTTGTCTCAGGCAGCACACGTGTGCTGACCCCACAGCCTGGCCTGCGATTTCCACACCCTCGTGGTAATCTTGGCAGATGGGCTGTAGATATTGAGGTCGAACATAATGATCCTGCAAAGCCTGGACTTCACTATCCGCGCAGCGTGGGCCTGGCTGACCAGATGATCCGTGGCGAATGCTGGGAGCAATATCGTTATGCACCGGAAACTGAAGCCAGGGTGTTGCGGGATGGAACTCTTTCAGTTGGCGTAACAGGTTACAACTCCGTGATCGCTGTGAATGCCCTGGAAGCCGCAGCGGTCGCCGTCCATACTCTCACAGTTCCACGATTCGATGCAGCCCCTCGCAATATGAACTATGACCCTGATAGGACAACAGTACGCATGGAAGCTTACGCCCGTGCTTACCGTAAGGTTACTCGTTCTGAGAAGGGTGTTGCGGCCGCCCATGTGGCCTCTCTGCTACAGAGCTGGGAGGATATGAAGCAGCTCCTTGCTTGGCAGGAAAGGCTGCAATACCTTGTGGGCAATTCTCGCAGTACAAAGCAGTTCGCGGGGAAGTTCGCGCCGGACGATGCCGAACCGGATGATGCTGAATTCAAGAGGGTTCTCCGCATGACTGATGACTGGATGATACCATTCCTTGTTGAACGAAGAATGCTCTTGCAGGGATACTACCTTAGATGCCAACACTGCAATAGCTGTGCATGGTATCCGCTCGATGATGTTGGTCAGGACTACCAATGCAGTAGGTGTCTCCAGATGAACCGCACGGGGCCACACCCAGAATACAGCTACCAACTTGCTCCCTTAGTGGAGCGTGCAATCAGCAAGCATCAGCTTCTTCCTCTCGCGGCAACTGCTCTCTTGGCGCGAGAGGCTAAGAACGACTTCTTCTGGCAACCAGAAACACTCATGGCCGAGCCCGTAGACCCGGACTGGTCGAATACCGACATAGACATCTTCTGCGTTCGTGACGGCGGCCTCATCATTGGCGAAGCTGCGCAAGAGGGCGGGTTCAGTCAAACCGACATGAGGAACCTGCGAAGATTCGCCTCAGTCTTACGGCCCTCAGAGATCGTCTTTGCAGTGATGCGGAGGCAGCTAACGCAAAGTGATCAAGAGCGCATTGGCCAACTGCAGGCAGATGTGGAGCAGTTCGGCACGGAGGTCTGCATCTTCCTCAAACATCATCTCCTGCAATCCGACCGGGATGCTCAGCCCCGCCGTCAGTTCTTGGGCAACCCGCGAACCCGCAAGGTCCATCGGATTTCCTGTCGGTATGCTCGCGGCATCAGACCCCCGCTGGAGCGTTTTGAAACTTACAACGAGGCCGCCGCCAACGGCTACCGGGCGTGCACGGAGTGCCAACCCGACCAACGCTAGCCTAGCCTCGTCACACACAGTCACTTGGCCCTCTGGAGGGTGGGTGACCTTGTTGTATTGACACTGCCCTGCTCTCCGCGCTCGCCCTAGGTCGCGCCGAGCGAAGGCTTGCGCCGTTGCGACCGTTTCGCACACCGCCCCGCTGCGGTTTTCTTTCCCCGAGGCTAGGCCCTCTCATCCAGCCACTCGCACAGCTCGCCGTAGTGGCAGAACCATGCCCGCCCGGTCGCCGCCGCGGTCTGGAAGATCAACCGCATGGTGTGCAGATGAGGGTCAACTACGGCCAAGATGGCCGGATGGCAGCAGATCGAGAAGACCAGATCATCTTCGATGGCAGTCCGCAGGCCGATCGCGACCGCGTCGAGCCATTCGTTCAGCATCAATTTGAAGACACGGAAGGCGATGCAGTCGGTCAGGCCCATCAGCGGGATTTCCCACAGGCCGTTGGGATAGCGGAAGGGCTGCAGGTCGCGGATACAGCGGGCGAAGACTTCGGGCGCAGCCGTGGTGGCATCAGCGCCCTCGGGCAGCACGCCGTCATAGGCCGCCGAGCAGAAGCGGTAGCCGAGGGACTTGAGAAAATCGAGCAATTCCAGCTCATTTGCGATGGTGCCGCTGCGGAATCCGCCCGGGGTGCGAAAGCCGACCGGCTCGACGTCGAGTTCCTCCTGGATCAGGCGATGGGTGAGGCTGATTTCGTCTTCCACAACCTGTCGCGGGCTGCGATTGCCAACCTGCAGGTCGCCCCGGGTGTAGGATGGCGACAGGTTCTCGGGCGTCTTGGCGATGACACTGACGTGGCTGTAGGTGTGGTTGCCGATGGCGTGGCCGGCCGCAGCGGCATCGCGCAGGTATCGGATATCTGGCTGCTGCAGCGCCGCGCCCATTACGAAATAGTGCACGTGCGCGTCATATTCGTCAGCCAGGTCGTTGATCTTATCCACGTACAGTTTGACCTCGTCGGCGATAAGATGCTTGCGGCCGGTCCAGTCCGAGTCCCAGTACGGCCAGTTCTTGGCGGCCATCTCGACGTCGAAGGTGATCGCAACCGGAAAGCGCTCCTGTGCTGGCATGCCTGTCTCCTATCGGGAGACACCATGCTTCATGGTGTCTCTGGCACTGCGGATTTGCTGTACCAGACACACTATTCGTCTGATGTCCGAGTGCGCCCTTCTTCGGGGACTTGTCTGGGGACAGCGCCCGAGGAAGTGGCGGTCGGCCCTCCTGCGACTTTTCTCTCTCATCTAATCGTCGGCCCTCGCACCCGGAAAACCAAACTGCTACCCCCCCGTAGGGGGGGTAGCAGTTTGTCTCGCCCAGAATTTTTCCAAAAAATCGCTGCTATTTTGATAGTTTTCTACTTTGCCTGCAAAATAGCATTTGCTCCCCCCTAGCAACAAAGCCCGTAGTATCAGGGGCTCGTGGCGTCGGCGGCGATTTACTCCCCTAGAGCAAAACGGCGCAACGGCCGAATCTGACCCCCCTCAGCAAGCGGTTGCAGAGAGGGAGCAACACGTATCGCCCAGCGGCACTCGGGAGTACCCGCTGCTCTTCGGCCTCAAGCCTTCAGTTTGTAGCCGTAGCTGGGGACGGTGATGATAATATGGGGAGTGGCGGGATTGTCTTCGATCTTGTGGCGCAGCCGCCCGATATGCACATCGAGGGTGCGGGTATTGCTGCCGTTGCTCAGACCCCAGACTTCCTTGAGCAGCTCCTGTCGGGAAAGCGCCTTCTCACAGTGGGCGGCCAGGAGCCTGAGCAGATCAAATTCCTTCGGGGTGAGCTTGACAAGCTGGCCGCGAACTGTAACTTCATGGCGAGCGACATCTATCGTGAGGTTGTTGAGTTCGTAGCGCTCGCTATTGGCGGCGGGGGTGACGTATTCGTGGGCGCGACGCAGTTGTGCCCTGATGCGGGCCAATAATTCGCGGGACGAATAGTTGGGGTAGATGTAATCATTAGCGCCGGCCTCGAAGGTCTGCGCCATCGTCTCTTCGTCGTACGCTTCCACCAAGGTGATGATCGGGACATCGGTGATGTGCCTGACGCGCTCGCATACACGGGGCAGCGACCCGTCAGCGCCGGCCTCGTGGAGGACTACCAGGTCCGCTTCTTCGACATGTCGGTCGAATCCGTGCTTGTGCGCGTTTTCGAGGAGGCTGAATTGTAGCAGGTCGGAGGAGGTGACACTACGAAGCTGCTCAGTCATTTCGGGTCGGCAGCCGATCATCAGGAGCGTCCAGGCCACGGCTGATCACCCCCGCAGTCCGGTGCCGCGCCATCTATTGGGTGTCGCGTTGCTCCATGAAGCTGATGACATCTGAGAGCCGAAAACGGCGCTGGTTGCCCGGCGTCCGGAAACAGTTTAGCACACCTCTGTTAGTATATCTGCGCACCGTAGTCGGGCAGACATCAAGCAGAGTAGCCGTCTCCTGGAGGGTAAGTACCGGGTCCAGCAGCCGCTCGACGAGTTCGTCACGCGTCTGCTTAGCGCGGGTGCGGGGCCCGCTGTCCTCCTGTGTTGTATCTATGTCAAGTGGCAGACGGCGCTGCCTGGCCTGCAAGGCCCTGAGTCTTTCGACGGTGTCGCGGTCATCGGTCAGGCGGTCGAGGACCCGTGAGGTGATCTCCGCCCGGCCTGCGTCGGTCTGTCTTGAACGACCGCTGCGCCTATCCGTTGGCTCGGCGCTTGCAGGCGCGTCTGGCCCTGCTGATTGTTCAGCAATTTCCGTGCCGTCAGTAGATTCGTCATCGGGCTGGCCGCGCTTTGCGGCTCTGCGGGCCCGAGCGAGTGTCTCTCGGGCCTGGCGGGTGGATTTTCCCTTCGATTTGTCCTGTGGCATTTTGTGCTTGCAACCTCCATTCTGTTTCGGACTATTGCCTGGTGACTTGAATTCGCGTCATTTGTCCAGTACGAGCGGGCCCTCCGTACGACAACGGCAACGGCTGTCGGGCTGGGAAGCCCGACCTACGCGATAGTAGCTCAGAGCAGGATGCACGCCGTGCGCCCGCTGCGACAGGCAAGACGCTGGATTCGACAGGCGAGACGCCTGTCGTACCGGAAGGCGCGAAGGTCTCAATGTGCTGGGCTGTGGGAAGGCCGTCACCTGCGACAGCGGGCGCTTGCCCACCCAGGTGAGCATGGGGCGGCCCTTAGCAGGGGTTATCTTGACGGATCTTGCGTCTGACATCCCTGGTCCTTTTGGGTTTACTTGACGGCCTGGCGGACAAAGTCGAGTAGTTCTTGAGCAAGCGTGAGAGCCTCGCCAGCTTCCTCGTCTGTTGGCGGCACCTCTTCGGGATAACGCGAGGCCACGGCATGTTGGTTCAGCGTCCTGAGACCGTCTTGAGGCGGTTGTTCTCCACCGCATTGCTGAATAAGGGTGGTGAGGGAGAGAAGGACGTGCGTTCTTGGGATGTCTTCCTCGCCGAGCCAGGCAAGATAGGCCTTGAGGGCTTTCTCGGCAGCTTGTTGGGCATGGAAGCAGACAGCGCCGGAGAAGCCTTGCGGAAGCAGAACGCTGGCGACCTGGAGGTCTTCATCCGCATAGGCCATCCACGCTTCGTAGGAGGCACGGCCTTCTTCAAGCGGGTCCATAAAGGCGCACCCCCTTGCGGTCAGCCTCACGTGTGACGAAACCACGAAGATGGCGGCCGCGCTCCCAGGCCTGGGGCGTCCGCACAAGCAGATCAAAATCCAGCGGGGCCAGCACCGGTTCCATGATTACGCGCAAGGCCACTGCCAATCGGATAGGGGAGTCTGTCTCTGCCACTACCAGGAGGTCGAGGTCACTGCCATCTTGCTGCCGCCCTTCGGCATAGGAGCCGAACAGGATGATGAGCTGAGGGTTTGCAGCCTCCACGATACGCCGCACCACTTCGTTTAGCTTGGGCTGAAGCTCGGGTGGCAAGGTCGAAATGTCAGTTGCCATGCTCAGTCACCTCCGGCGGCCCAATTGAAGAGGCACTCGCACAGGGCAGCTAGCTGATCGTAGGCGATAGTAGCACCTTTCGCTGATGGTCGGGAAGTCATCGCAAGGATAGCCCTCATCGCGCCACTGCTTGGTTTCTTCGGCTAAGATTTGGTATAGGTGATTCATAAGCTAAGGCTGTTACCAGAGATTGTTTCCCGAAGGAAAGAGGTTCGACTCTTGAGATCTACACATACCGATAGAGAGGAGCGGTGCTTGTTGGGACTGTTCTGGTCTCCAGTAGATTCTCAATTCGCCGCACCGTCTCCGGCCTGAGCAGGACATCCCCACACAGTGAGCAGACCTCAGCGGGAACTCCGTCAACAACGATGATTTGTCCCTGATAGCGCACGGTATGGATAATCTTCCGCTCCTCGTACTCGCCGGGACAACCTGCAATACTACACTTCATTCCTTCGACCTCCTCTTTCCGTTGGCGTCAGCCACCTCCGGCGGGTCGTTTCGTCTTGGACTGTGGGAGCTTGAGTTGGCCGCCGTGAGCGTATCTGTCAGGCCAGCCCTGGTAGCAGACAGCCCTCACCCCTTTGATTCCCCTCTCCCGCAGGGAGAGGGGGAAACGGCAACGGCTGGGCCGGATGGTCTGCGTTTCGCTTCGCAAAATCCAGCCTGACCCACTTGACCCACTTCGCAGGAGTGGGCACCCGACGCGAGAGAATAAGGCAACGGCTGGGCCGGATGGGGCCCGTCCTTCGCTTCGCTCAGGCCACCCATTCGGCCTCTCCGGAAGGCAACGGCAACGGCGCTCTTGCAATACTACCCGGACTTATGGCACCAACCGCCAGGCTGGATGTTTTATCGTCTCAGCGCGCCGGCTATGTACCAGCCGACCGTCAGCAATACGCTTAGTAAGATACTCAGCAGAATACATGTCGCCAGCGGCAGATAGATGGTAACACCGCCGACGCGTAGTACAAAGTCGCCCGGCACGCCACGCCAGTGGCTACCATACCGCCCCATCGTATATACGGCTAGTCCCGTCAGTGCCAATATGAGACCGCCAGCGATGAGGAGCTTGCCGATGCTGGTCAGAGCTGCCGCCCCCGAGTTCATCACAACTCCCCGAGTTTGCGCAACTGCTGAAATTCGGCCCGCGCCTCGGTTGCGGCGTTCTCATACTGCTTGAGCGGGAGCTCCATATTGGTATCGAGATAAGTCATCAGATTGACCGAGGCCTCCAGCGCCAGGTTGTAGAAAAGCTGCCGCTGCAGGTGCAAGTGCCTGGCCGCTGCGGGCGGGACCACCGTCCTGGCGAATCCGGTTACCTCCGTTATCTGCTCGCTGGCTTGCTCTGAGGCCAGGTATGCCTTTTCCCGGGGTACGGTGCGGTCCCGGGAGTATTTGTCGAAGACCTGGATCGCGCTTTGCAGACTGGCCATGACCGCCTCGTCAGCGGTTGTCATGATCTGGTTGTAACGCTTGCGGGCCAGGGGATGGTCGCGGCCACCGCGCAGGCGCGCAGCTTCGGCGTAGCAGTAGAAGCCCTCTTCAAATTGGCCGGCCGAGACGTACAGGTCACCGAGTTTGTCAAATATCTGGCTGCGCAGATGCGGCCCGGCAGTGCGGGCGGCGAGGTCATAGACCTCCTCGGCCTCAGGAAGCATCTTGGCCTGGCGGTAAGCATCGCCCAGCTTCATCAGCAGGGAATTGTCCTGTGGATTGCGCCCTACAGCTTCGTCGAGATAGGTTGCTGCCTGCTTGGGGCGGTTGTGGCTGCAGAGAACGGTGGCCGCGCCGACATAAGCGGCCACGCAGTCGGGGTCGATTGCAATGGCCCGATCGTAAGTTTCAATCGCCTTTTGCCAGAGGCCGTCGGCGTGGAAAAGAGCGGCCAGGCACAGCAGCGGCTCGACTGCGCCGGGGTCAACCTTGGCGGCGCGTTGCAGCCATTTGCGCCGGTCTTCGGTATCGTTTTCGGCCGCCGCGAACTCGGCCCGCAACAGATATACCGACAGCAGCGGCTCACCATACTTGAAGGCAAGGTCGGTCTCGCGGCGGGCGAGGTCGAGGTCGCCAAGCGCCAGAGCGGCGCGGGCGGCGGCGACGTGCTCTGCTGTCTCCTCGGTGGTCGGCGGGGACGGCTCTCTGGCGGCCGGTGCCGGTATGTCAGCGGGCGCTGGAGGTTTATCAGGCAGCGGAGGCGGCTTGTCTGGCAGCACCGGCGCATCCGTGGTAGTCGCGGGCCTGTCAGTCGGCGCGGCAGGGGCGTCGGCCACAGGCGCGGGAGTTGTAGTGGTGTCCGTCGTCGGCGTCAGTGTGGCGTCGGCGGGAAGTTCGATGGGCTGGGCAGCCTCGAAGCCCTGAACAAGATTGGCGGCGAAACGGTCGGCCGCAGCCTCTATGTCGCCGGGGCCAAGGTCCGACATGAGAATCTCGAAGCCTCGGATGACCTTCTGGCCCGCCTGGCACCAGCGTGTGTCGAGACGGACCTTCTCAGTGATGTCGGCATCTTCGGCCATAAGAATGCGCACTACAAATATGTCGCTGAGGTCAAGCTCGTGAGCCAGTTTGGCGGGGTCGAAGCCGGGCGTGTGAGCGACAAGGCGGGCGAAGTCCTGCTGCGCCTCGGCGGCTTGAAGCAGCGGAGAGGTCGGGTGCAGTAGCACCGCCTGCCAGTCGTCCAGGCCGCAGATGGTGTTGACAATGGCGTCACTGAGGGAGCTCAACTGGCGGGTGTAGGAGCCAGCCGGTGGCTCGAGAATCAGGCCGGCGTTGTGCTGGGCCGCAAGTGTGGCAGGGCCCAGGAGCAGGATGAGCAGTGCCGTGTGCCAGATCGGTCTGCGCAATCGGCTTACCTCCTACTGTTGAGCCTCGCACAAGTCCTGCTGGGCCTTGCAGGCATCTATGGATGCCTTGGTCGCGGCGCTGAGCTGCGGGTTGTTCTGCATGCGCTGGCGGTAGGCTTCACGGGCCTGCCCATAAGAGGCGGCAGCTTCGGAGTAACGGCCCTGACGCTTGAGCTTGTCAGCCTGGGCGCGCAGTTGGTCAGGGTTCACCGCAGGCTGCTTGGGCGTTGCGGCGGAAGCGGCTGCGGGCGGCTTGTCACTGGTCCAGATGCTGATTTGGCCGGGCTTGTCGTCCGAGGGCGTTGCGGCTGCAGGAGGTGCGCTCCCGATCGCTTTGATCGTCCTGGCGTCATTGCGCGGGCTTATGATATCGTTTCTACCGCTGGCTTTGGAGGCCGGCTTTCCGTCTGTGCTGGGGGAGGTAGCTGACGGGCGCCTGCTGCCGCCACGAACCTCCCGATACGGGGGGCGCAAGGCCTGAGAAATCGGAGTCGGAGGCGGGAGCGGCGGCGGCTGGGCAGTTGTAACAGGCTCTTCGTCTGCAGTGGCCGGTATCACCACCGGTGCGAAGGGGTTCGGGCCCTTCGATGGGATATACTTGGGCAATTGTGCGGTGCGTGAGGCGTCCTGTGCAAGCTGCTTTCGTGCCCGCTGCAGGCGTATCGCAGCGGCCTTATCATCCGGGCTGGCCTGTAATGCGGCCTGGAAATGAGACGCCGCCTTAGCATAGCGGCCATCGGCCATCGCCGCATTGCCCGCTGACATGGTGAACTCGTAAGCCTGCCCGACATCGTCGAGTCTGTGGGCATTGCGGGCGCTCACGATAAGCAGCGCGCCGACGACAAAAACCAGCAACGCTGCGGCGACAGACAAGAGCAACGGCGCGTAACGGAGCCAGCTTTCGACCTGCTCGTCCTCCTCGGGCGAAGGCTGATGTCCGCGCAGGATCTGCAGCTTGAGCAGATTTACTTTCTGCCGCTCCGCAGCCCGTGAGGGGTCAATGCGCAGCACGCTCAGGTAGGCGTCAAGTGCCGCCTGCAGATCGCCGGCCTCTTCATGCGCCATGCCGAGCAGTGCGAAGGCGGGGAGATAGTTGGGCTCCAGTGCGAGGGCGCGCTCGCAAAGCTCGGCGGCCTCGGAGGTGTGGCCTTCGGCCAGTACCTCGGAGGCCTGAGCCACCAGGTCCTGCGCAGAAACGGCCTGCTGGGGAGGGATCTGATCGGTGTCGCCAGTGTAGCCTTTGTCGGCGTCGTCAACGGCTGCGCCGAGCTGTGCGCCACACTGACCGCACAGATGGCTGTGGTCGGCGTTGCGGGCTCCACATTCGCTGCATACTTTCATTAGTCGGCTCCTGATATGAGCAAATGGCTGTGCCGAAGAGGCATGCAAGAATATACAGGAAACCTGTACATAGTTCTTATATAGGTTTGCAGAATGTTTTGAGCAAAACCTGTACAGTCTGTGCGGTATTGTAGCCGAGAGGTGGCTGAGTGTCAAGTAGCGGGCGTGGAAATCACGCCGCTACATGATGAGCTTGTTGAGCGGGTACTCAATGATGCCCTGGGCACCAGCGGCCTTGAGCTCCGGAATCAACACGCGCACCGTCTTCCTCAGCACGATGACCTCGATGGCATGCCAGCCGCCATCCGCCAGCTCCGAAATCGTCGGGTTCTTCAAGGCAGGCAGCGTGGCCAGCACAGCCTCCAGATTCTCCGTGCTGCAGTTCATCTTCAGGCCCACATACTCCTCAGCCGCCAAAGCGCCGCCCAGCATCAAGGCGATGTTTTGAATCTTGTTGCGCTTCCACGGATCGGCCCAGGCGTCCTGGTTGGCGATCAGCTTGGTGGTCGACTCGAATAGAACGGCCACGATGCGCAGGTTGTTGGCGCGCAAAGTGCTGCCGGTCTCGGTGCCCTCGACAATGGCATCCACCAGGCTGGGGCACTTGGCCTCGGTAGCGCCCCAGGAATACTCGACGGTAGCCTCGACGCCATGCTCGGCCAGGTACTTCGTGGTCACAGATACCAGCTCGGTGGCGATGCGCTTGCCCTGGAGGTCCTCGGGACGGTTGATGTCAGAGCTTTCATCTGCCGCCAGGACCCAGCGGTAAGGCCGCATGCCATGCTTGGCATAGATGAGATCGGCGACCTCAATGACGCGGTCCTCGACCCCGCACTCCTTGATCCAGTCAAGGCCGGTCAGGCCGCAGTCGAGGACACCGTCGGCGACATAGCTGGGCATCTCCTGGGCGCGCAAAAGCACGCTCCACAACTCCTCGTCGTTCATGTCGGGTGTGTACTGGCGCTCGTCAAGATTGATGCTCCAGCCGGCCTTCCTGAACATCTCAATTGTGGCGTTCTGCAGGCTGCCCTTGGGCAGTCCGATTCGCAATTTACTTTGCTCCATCGTTGTTCACTCCCGGCCTGTATGTGTCATATCCTAAAGTGGATCGGTAGCGGCCTCCTGCGGCTTCGCGTACCGTCCGGTGGCAAACTTGACTCCGGAATAGATAAACCAGATGCCCAGCAGAATTACAATCACGCCGCAAGCGGCTACCAGCCAGCCGAGCTGCAAACGCTGTTTTCCAAGAACAACCACAACTGCCACAAAACAGTACCAGGCCAGGTCGGACAACTCATGGCCCAAGTAAAAGGCCGCATATTCGCCGACGGTCTGCGGACTGGTGTGGGCGACCTGGCCGGCGCCGATGGTGGCCCACCAGGCGGTGAAATACGGATTGGCAATACACACCGCCGCACCGGCGAGCATGAGCTTGGCCCAGGGCAAGGCTGCCAGACTGTCCGCCTGCAATTGCAGGTCGGCTGCCTTGCGGATCATGTCATAGCCCATGTACAAGAGCGCCGCGCCGCCGATTATGCCGATCGCGCCGCGCACCCTGGCCTTCGCCAGCACCACGCGCAGACCCAACACCAGGCCGATTACGACCAGTAGCTCCAGGGCTGCGTGGCCGGCGACGATGACCGGGGCCGCCCAGAAGCCGAGTACAGAGACCTGGCCGATGGTCAGAGCCAGCATCGGGCCGGGCATCATCGCGCCCGAAAAGCCGGTTATGAAAGCGATAAAAGCGATTCGCAAAATGCGCATGAGGCGGTCTCGGCAAGACATAACTCAGCCGGGCCGACGGAGCCCGGCTTCGGCCTCAACAATAGCACAAATCGCGGTAGCAGTAAACCGTGGCAGTGGCCCAAAGGGCCTCAGGGAGATGGACGGCGTCAGAGGTCCTTGCGGTAGCGGTAGTTGAAAGAGGCGAACTCGAAGTCCAACTTCTCGTAAAGGCCGATAGCCGCCTTGCGGAAAGGCTCGGTGTTGAGGGCGATGGGGCGGATGCCCCGTTCGACTAGGTAATTCAAGGCCGCAACTACCAGCGCCTCGCCGAGTTTGCGGCCACGGTACTCGGGAAGCACGCCGACGCCGGTGAAATAGCCGCCGCGGACCGTGTCGTCCTCTTCGCGTCTGACTACGGCATTGGTGATGCCGACGAATTCGTCGTTGTGGCGCATGAAGAACCAGGCGTCGGGATCGAAGCACTCGCGGCTGCGGAACCCGTCCAGAAAGCCCTGCTCGGTGATTCCACCGTCGAAAACCGCATTCCTGATGCGCAGCCAATCGCGCAGATACTCATCGCGCCAGTTGACGAGGCGATAGCCGCTGTCAGGCAGCACAACCTCGCGCAGCCGGTGGCCCTCGGGGCGCAGCAGCATCGTCATGCTCCGATTCTCGGGGTCAGGATCGTAGTAGCCATGCTCGCGGAGGAAATCGTTGCGCTCGTGGCTGCGCGAGTCGATCTGCTCGGTGAGCACGGCCTTCATGCCGCAGTCGCGCAGGTAAGCCTCGGCAGCAGCCAGAGTCCGCGGCCCATAGCCGCTCTCGACGTAATCGGGAATGACACAGAAGAAATGCAGCGTGCCCTGGTCGCCTGCGCCGGCACTGGCAGCAAAAACGGCGACCAGGCTGCCCTCATCATCTTCAGCCACAAAGGTTCCGGCCTCGCTGAGGCGGTCCGATTCATGCCACTGCGCCAGCAGCTCATCGGTCACGATTGGCCAGTTGGCGCGGGCCGCATGCAACAAAGGAAGCTCGCGCAACCGCGCCCAGCCGACATTGAGCAGCTCCGCCAGGCGCTTGTCCATGTCAGGATGATACTTGAGGATCGTCTCGCTCATTGCGTCTCCGCCACGGCCTCGTCAGGGACAGAGTAAGTAGTTGAGCAGTATTCGCCAACGACGGGCCTGCTACCTTGCAGGGAATTCGCCAATGTGTGGCGAATCAGGGCACAGCGCACCGGCGAGCGAACCTGGGCGTGCGCAATAGGAAGAATGAGGGAGACACGAACGGAATGACTTCACGGGAACGCGTACTTACCGCCATTGATCTGGGCACACCCGACCGCGTACCACTGGATGTATCGGCCACGGCGGAGGTGTGGGAGAAGTTGCAGCGCCACTTCGGCACCGATGACAACCAGGTCGTCCGCGAGCGCCTGCACATTGATGGATTTGCTAGCTGCGCTCCGGAGTACATCGGCCCGGCGATCCCGCAATACTCGGACGGGACCGTAGAGAATTTCTGGGGCATGCGCAAGAAGCCGATGCAATACGACACCGGAATCTACATGGAGCAGTACTACTACCCGCTGGCCCACGTCAAGACGGTCGCCGAGCTGGACGAGTGCCGGTGGCCCAGCCCCGACTGGTTCGATTTCTCAACCATCCGCCAGCAGTGTGAGGAGAACCGCGACAGGGCCATCATGGCCGGCGACACCGCTCCGTTCTACCACCACAACCTGCTGCGAGGGCTGGAACAGTCGCTGGTGGACCTGGCCGCAGAGCCGGAGCTCTCTCACGCCGTCATAGGTCGCATTTGCGAGTTCTTTTACGGATTCGCCGAGCGGCTCTTCGAGGCAGCCGGCGGCCTGCTAGACGTGTCGCAGTTGACCGACGACTTCGGCACGCAGATCGGCCTGATGATCTCTGTGGAGATGTTCGACGAGTATTTTCTAGCCCACTATAAGCGCTTCGCCAAGCTATTCCGTCACTACGGCATCCGTATCTTCCACCACGACGACGGGGCAATGTGGGACCTTATCCCCAGAATGATAGACCTCGGGGTTGCGGTGCTGAACCCGGTACAATACAAGTGTGGGCCGATTGACCCGGGCTGGCTGAAGGAGACATACGGAGACCGGCTGTGTTTCCACGGCGGTGTGGACAATCAGGAGGTACTACCGTTCGGCAGCGTCGAGGATGTGGTGGCCGAGACGCGCAAGTGCCTGGGGACACTTGGTAAGGGCGGCGGGTATATCCTGGCTCCCTGCCATAACATCCAGGCGGTGACCCCTGTAGAAAACATCCTCGCCATGTACGAGACAGCCTACAACGAAGGGGTGTATTGAGGCGGGGGATCCTCAGGTACGCTGGCCCGACCTAACGAGAGCCCTCACCCCTTTGATTCCCCTCTCCCACAGGGAGAGGGGAGCAAGGCAACGGAGTCGGGCTGGAACTGTAGTTATGCAAAAAATTGTTGGTAGAAGCAAGATAAGAGGGGGCATATGGCGAACACAGGCTTAAATGCAGCAACATTCAATGCCGAGCTCGCCAAGGATGCC